>NZ_SSWO01000003.1:0-613799 GCF_004803625.1 Burkholderia sp. LS-044 | reverse complement strand
CAGCCATCGCAGCCTCCGGCGCCGGACACCCGGCGGCCGGACAGCTTACGCGGCACGAAAGCGGACATTTCCATGTAGCCAAAAGCGGACATTTCCATCTAGCTACTACAACACAAACTACCGATAACTATGATTATGTAAAATCAAATTATGACTAATCCTATGGACGTTTATGTCACGTGCCTCGCCGTGATGAGCCTCGGCACCGTGATGGTACGCTACAGCGCGGCGCGATAGTCCAAGGTCGGAGTACGGAGGATCGCCCGGACACAGACTGTGTACGTCTCCAACCCGAATTACACCGCGCATGAAAGCCTCTGATCCAGGTTCGCGTTCGTCATAGATCCCGCCGCACAATCACATCGCACTTCCATCGTTATGACAATCCACGCGCGGTGGCCATATCGGTTCATTTGCGCGCTCTGAATGCGTTGACCACGCCCACGACGAACAGGACGAGTCCGACGAACACCATTAAAACGGGCACCGAGAAGACAAACGCCAACTGTGCATCGCTTTGAATATGCCACTGGTCGAACGCGCCAATGATCAGAAGAACAAATAAGGCAGCGGAAAGGCAAATCCCAGCGGCAACCAGCCCAACGCCCCACCCCATGAGCTGCTGATGGCGAGAGGGTCTATACGCTCCCGATTCCATAAAAATTCCCCACAACGAAAGCAAACGACGCGCGAATCAGTGGACCGCACGCCGCACCCGATCTATCGCATCATTCGCGTGCTCAGAAGCTGTAGCCTTGCCCGGATCGACTGTAATCGACATCGTGGCGCTTCCCCCACCAAGGCAGATAGGCACTACCCTCTCCGGCCGCGCGGAACCACGGTTTCTTTGGATCGACGGGATTCAGCTTCGCCGGCGGCACCACGACGACCGCCGTCGGGTGTTCGAGGTCTGTCGTGCCTGCCACGAGCGTATTGCCGCCGATATGGTTTGCGCGACCGATCGCCAGTGCTACGTCCGTCAACGCGGTACCTGCGCCCATCTCACCGAGGAGCGCCGGCGTGTTGAACGTCTGTTTCTTGTAGTCATATTCCGGCAGCACTTCGGTCAACGTCTGGGACAACGTACCCAGGCGAGCGGATGCGGCGTCGCTGCCCTTGCCCGCGTCGTGGACCACGTAATGAAGATCAGCCGTCGCCACCCCAGCATTGTGGGCAGCTTGTTCAATGGTCGATTTCCAAGCTTGGACTGCACGGGTCGTCCCGGACTTCTTTTCGAAGTCATTCACGTTGCCGACTGCGGCTCGCCCGATCCAGGCGAGCGGCTCTCGCCCCGTCGCAAAGTCCGGCCCGGTCAGAACGAGCAGCACCATGTTCTCGTCCATCTGGTTGTCCTTCGGTGGGAAGCTCGGCGCGTCCCAGTTCATCACCCATACGCTTTTATCGGGGTGCGCTTGCAGGTACTCAAGCGCACGATTCAGCGACGTGAAGCCTGCATTTGGACCACCTGGCGTGATGTGGACATCTGGCGGAGTGTCACTGTTCCACAGACTCGGTGCGGACTTATTCCCAATCTCGTAATAGTCGACAAACTGGTCGACGAGATATTTACGTGACTCTTCCGGATCGAGTCGCTTCTCGGGGATTGCAAACTCGATATGCGTACCTGCGAGTTCTCGCCAGCCTTTTCGGTCCTTCGAATGCACGTTGTAAAAGTACGCCGGGCTCATCACATAAATCTCAGCAAACAAGCTGAGAAGTTTGTCGACATATTTTTCGTAGAATCCGTCAAACGTCTCGCGCCCATCGTTTCCATACGCAACACCCGCGACCGGTTGAACAGTCGTGAAACTCTTCGGATCCTCCTTCACCATGTCGTCGTGCTCATTGGGCCCGACGAGGCCCATCGTCCAAAGCAATTGCCATTCGGTCGGATAGTCACGTCGTTCTAACGGATTGAGCCACGCCAGGCCGACGACTTGAGCGCGGAACGGCTGATTGGGTGCAGGTGCTGCCATCGCGACGCTGGCAGCTGCCCCAGTCGTGGCCAAAGCGACCTTTTCACCGCCGGATTTCCGAATTCCCGCCCAGAGCGCCAGCACGGCAACCACAACCAGGAGCGGCAACACAATCAATCGTTTCATCCATTCCTCAACCGAATTGCCGCACCGGGCGAGTAATACAGAACGTAGGACATGGTTTGAATCCGTCTCCTTGAATTCGAATTGAGCATCGCGCCGTCTGCGAGACGTCCGCACGACGATCGCATTCAATCAACGCAACGCACGAAAACCACCTGCCGGCACTGCGTGACTGCGTCACTCCCCCACCACCTCAGCCTGACGATCGTCGCGCGTCGCCACCGCCGCACGCCGGCCGCGTCGCCCGGCCGACGCCACGACACGAAACGCCACCGGCGCGAACACGAGCCCGAACACCGTCGCCGCCAGCACACCCCCGAACGCGCCCGTGCCGATCGATCGCCGGCTTTCCGCTCCGGCGCCCGTCGCCAGCACGAGCGGCACGACACCGAGCAGGAACGCCATCGACGTCATCACGATCGGCCGGAATCGCGCAGCGGCCGCATCGACCACCGCCTGCCGCAGCGGCACGCCATGAACGACCAGGTCGCGCGCGTACTGCACGATCAGGATCGCGTTCTTCGCCGCCAGCCCGACCACGGTAATCATCCCGACCTTGAAGTACACGTCGTTCGGCATGCCGCGCGCGAGTGCCGCCGCGATCGCGCCGATCATGCCGAGCGGCACGATCGTCAGCACGGACAGCGGAATCGTCCAGCTTTCGTACAGCGCGGCCAGCGCCATGAAGACCGCGAGCACCGACAACCCGACGAGCAGCGGCGTCTGCCGCGCGGCAACCTGCTCCTCGCGCGCCGCATCGACCCAGTCGAAGCCGATCCCGGCCGGCAGCGCACCGGCCAGCCGCTCCATCTCCGCCATCGCCGCGCCCGAACTCGTGCCGGTCGCCGCCCGGCCGCTGATGTCGAGCGATGGATAGCCGTTGTACCGGTTCAGCATCACCGGGCCGATCGTCCAGTGCGGCGCGGCAATCGCCGAAAGCGGCACCATGTCGCCGGTGCGGTTCGGGACGGTCAGCGCCATCAGTTGCGCGTCGGTCGCGCGCGCGACCGGGTCGGCCTCGATGATCACCCGCCGCATCCGGCCCGACGCCGGAAAGTCGTTGATGTAGTTCGAGCCGAACGTGCCGCCCAGGAGCCCGGCGATCCGCTCGAACGGCACGCCGAGCGCATACGCCTTCGCGCGATCGACATCGAGCTCGATACGCGGCGCGTCCGGCAGGTCTTCGAAATGCACGGCCGAGAGCAGCGGATCCGCCTTCGCACGCTCGGCAAGCTGCGCGCGGGCCGCCTTCAGCGCGTCGAGCCCGCCCCCGCCGCGATCCTCGAGCCGGAACGTGAATCCGTCGGAATGCCCGATGCCGCGCACCGAAGGCGGCAGCGCCGCCTCGACGTCGCCGTCGAGGATCGCGCCGAAACGCGCGTTGAGCCGGTCGCGCAACGCCATCGCGCCGACGTCGCGCTGCGCCCAGTCCTTCAGTTCCACGAACGCCATCCCGACGTTCTGCCCGCTGCCCGCGAAACTCCAGCCGATCACGCTCGTCACGTTCGCTATCGCCGGCTCCCCGCGCAGGATCGCCTCGACACGCTCGACGACCGCGAGCGTACGCGCCTGCGTGGCGCCCGCCGGCAACTGGATCATCACCTGCAGTTGCCCCTGATCCTCGGTGGGCAGGAAGCCGCCCGGCATCATCCAGTACAGCAGCCCGCACGCGATCACGAGTGCTGCATAGACGGCCACGACCATCCCGGTGCGGCGCACGGCGAACACCGCGACGCGGCGATAGCCGGATTCGGCGCGCGCGAAGGCCACGCCGAACCGGTCGGCCAGACGCGCGCCGATGCCGCGTCGCCTCGCCCGGCCGGTTCCGCCGCCGTGTCGCGCGACCGGCTTCAGCAGGTTCGCGCACAGCGCGGGCGTGAGCGACAGCGCCATGAACGACGACACCAGCATCGACGCGATCATCGCCACCGCGAACTGCCGGTAGATGCCGCCGACACTGCCCGGGAAAAACGCCATCGGCACGAATACGGCGGTCAGCACCGCGGTCACGCCGACGATCGCCCCGCCGATCCGCTTCATGGCCCGGCGTGTGGCGTCGCGCGGCGACACGCCCTCCTCCATCACGCGATGCACGCTCTCGACGACGACGATCGCATCGTCGACCAGGATGCCGATCGCCAGCACGAGGCCGAACATCGTGAACACGTTGATCGACAGACCGAACGCCCACATCGCGACGAACGCGCCCATCAGCGTGACCGGAATCACGACGGTCGGCACCAGCGTGTAGCGCAGGTCGCGCAGGAACAGCCACATCACGCAGAACACCAGCACGACGGCCTCGACGAGCGTCAGCACGACTTCGTGGATCGCGATCTTGACGAAATGCGCGCCGTCGAAGGGAATCTCGACCGCGACGCCCGGCGGCAGCGTCCGCGACAGCTCGGCGAGCCGTGCGCGGATCGCATTCGACGTTTCGAGCGCGTTGCCGCGCGGGCCGAGCTGGATGCCGACCGTCGCGGCCGGCCGGCCATTCAGCCGCGAATAAAACGAATAGTCGTCGCGGCCGATCTCGACGCGCGCGACGTCGGCGACGCGCACGGCCGAACCGTCCTGCTTCGACTTCAGCACGATCCGGCCGAACTCCTCGGGCGACGCAAGCTGCCCCTTGACCACGACCGTCGCGGTCAGCTGCTGGCCATGCACGAACGGCGCGTCGCCGATCGCCGCGATCACGTCGTCGGCGCCGAGATCGTATTCGCGCAACTTCACGGGATCGAGCCAGACCCGCAGCGCCTCGTCGGCATCCCACAGCTCGGCCGCGCCGACACCCGGCGCACGCTTCAGCTCGCGCAGCACGTAGCGGTTCAGGTAATCGCCGAGCTGCGCGGAATCGCGCGTGCCGTCGGTCGACGTCAGCGTGACGAGCATCAGGAACGTGTTCGCCGCCTTGAACACGCCGATCCCCTGCTGGACGACCTGCTGCGGCAGCCGCGGCTCGACCTGTTTCAACCGGTTGTTGACGTCGACGAGCGCGATGTCCGGATCGGTGCCGGGCGAGAACGTCACGTCGATCTCGAGGTTGCCGTGACCGTCGCTGCTCGTCTCGTAGTACAGCAGCCCGTCGGCGCCGTCGAGGCTTTCCTCGATGACGCTGCCGACGTCGGCATCGACCGTCTCGGTCGACGCGCCCGGATAAGACGCGGTGACCACGACCCGCGGCGGCGCCAGGCGCGGATACTGCGCGATCGGCAACTGCGGAATGGCCAGCACGCCCGCGACGACGATCGCGAGCGCGACGATCCACGCAAAGACGGGACGGTCGATGAAGAATGACGGCATCGGCGAGTATCGGCAGCCGCGCTACAGCGTGAGTTCGAACGCGCGCGCGAGCAGCCCCGGCAGCTGCGCGCCTCCGGTGGCGCGCTCGCCGTACGTGTCGTCGTTCGCGAGCAGCGCGGGCGCCGCGCCGAGCTGCTCGAGCTCCGATCCGAACAGCCGGTAGAAACTGTCGTCGAACCGCATCGCGTCGACCGGCGCGACGATGCGCCCGCCTTCGACCCAGAACGTCGCGAAGCGCGTCATCCCCGTCATCCGGCAGGCGATCGGGTCCGAGAAGTTCAGGTACCAGAGGTTGCCGACGTAGAGCCCCGTGTCGAGCGCGGCCAGCACGTCGGCATCCGCGAGCGTGCCGCCCGCGATCGTCAGCGACTGCGGCGATTCGCCGTTGTCCGCCCCGTTGGGCACACGCCCGTGCTCGCGCGCGGTGCGTGCGCTCACGAGCTGCCCTTCCCCCCGACCGCCGACGACGAGCGGCACGCTGTCGCGCCGGTAGCCGTCCGCGTTGAACGCCGGCGCGATGCCCAGCGAGAAATCCTCGGTGATCGACACGCGCGGATCGAGCGCGACCTCGCCGGCGTACAGGCGATGCAGCGGGCTGCGGGCGCTCGCCAGCGCACGCGCCGAAAAGCCGCTCCAGCCGAGCAGGCTCGTCATCTCGTGAACGGCGTCCGGCGCGAAATACGCGCGGTAGCGTCCGGGCGCAAGCGCCTTCGGCGTGCGGCCGAGCACGGGCAGCCGCGCGGCGGCCGCCTCGACGCGGGCGGCGAACGCCGCATCGCTCCAGTCGTCGCCCGCATAGGCGGTCTTGATCGCCCGTCCGCTCGGGTCGTACAGCGACCAGCTGAAGTTGAAGTTCTCGACCTCGTACCAGCCGCGGCTGCCGGTCGACGACGCGAAGCCGCGCGCCAGCGTACCGCCCGCGTAGAAGCCGACGAAATCGAGACCGCGCGCGCATTCGGCCACGACGCGCGCGAGCCCGTCCGCATCAGGCAGGCGCCCGGTGCGGTGCGTTTCCTGCAGCCACGACGAGGTATCGAACAGCAGGTGCGGATCGTCCGGCGCATCGCGCAGGCCGTCGCGCAGCACGGCCAGCGCCGCGGCCAGTTCGGGCAGGTCGGCCGCCGGATCGCCGCAGACGGTCAGCGCCGAGTGCGCCTGCCGCGCCCCGTCGACGAGCCGCACGGACAATCGCCCCTGCGTGACGCGCCCGGTCTGGCGAATCCTGCCGCCGTTGAAGCGGACGAAGTCGGACGTTTCGCTCGAGAAACCGAGCAGGACGGTTTCGGCCGGCGCCTTCAGCCGTTGCGCCTCGTCGGCGAGCCGGGTGAAATGCGCGTGCCAGTCGATTCCGGCGCGGCGTGCCATCGGTTCGAATCCCGTCATCACGCGCCTCCGAATACGTCGACATCGGCGAACACGCAGGCCGGCGCGGCGTGGCCGACCCGGATGATCTGCGCGGGCTCGCCCTTCCCGCAATAAGGCGTGCCGTAGATGCCGAACGTGCCCGCGTCGCCTACCGCGCGCAGGCTGCGCCAGAACTGTGCGGAGATGCCGCGGTAGTTCGGGCGCTTGACGACCTGCGTGAGCCGGCCGTTCTCGATCAGTTGCCCGAATTCGCAACCGAACTGGAATTTGTTGCGGTGGTCGTCGATCGACCAGGACGTGTTGGTGCGCATCAGGATCCCGTGCTCGGTGCCCGCGACCAGCGCATCGAGCGACTGGTCGCCGGGTTCGACGTTCAGGTTCGCCATCCGGTCGATCGGCGCGCGGTTCCAGCTCGACGCGCGCGAATTGGCCACACCCGGCAGGCCCGCACGCTGCTGCGACAGCGCCCCGCCGAGCAGCCGTTCGAGCACGCCGTTGCGGATCAGGTATTGCTTGCGCGCCGGCGTGCCGTCGTCGTCGAACGCGTAGGACGCGGCTTCGGCGGCCGGCTCGGGATCGAACGTGACGTTCAGCAGCGGCGAGCCGTACTGATAGTGGCCGACCATCTCCGGCCTGACGAAGCTCGATCCGGCGAAGTTGCGCTCGTCGCCGAGGATCCGGTCGAGTTCGAGCGGATGGCCGATCGACTCGTGGATCTGCAGCATCATCTGGTCGGGCATCAGCAACAGGTCGCGCCGGCCGGTCGGGCAGTTCGGTGCGGCCAGCAACTGCAGCGCCTCGTCGGCGACGCGCGCGCCGGCGCCGTCGAAGCCGTAGCGCGCCAGCACGTCGAGGCCGCCCTGCGCCAGCGTGCCCGATTGACCGAGCGAGCGCGTCTGCGTGTCGCCGTCGCCGTGGGCGACGGCGTGCAGTTCGGGCATCAGGAACCGGAACCGCTGGTCGATCCGGACGCCGTCGCTCGTCAGGTAACACTGTTCGGTGTCGACGATCATCACGCTCGCCGCGCGCTCGACGATGCGCGCGCCGAGGTTCGCCGCCGCGCATTCGTGCGCGAGACGCTCGATCCATTCCGCGCGCGACGGCAGTGCCGCGTCGACATCGGGCGACGCATACGTGCCGCTCGTCTGCGGGCGCGCAGCCTGGCGATGATCGACCAGCGCCCACGGCGCGCTTGCCCGTGCCCGCGCGGTCGCGATGTCGAGCGCCGCCTGCAGCCCGGCCGGGGATAGGTCGGGCGTCGCCGCATAACCCGCGCCCGTGCCGGCCCGGGCCATCAGCATCGCGCCGCGCTCGCGCGTGCGCGAGAACGGCTGCGCGACGTCGTTGCGCACCGCATGTTCGTCGATCGTCTCGTCGACGATGCGCAGCGACCAGAAATCGGCGTCGCTGCGCAACGCCTGCGCTGCCTGTACGGCTCGGGCGCCCGGCGCCCGGTTCTCGTCAATCATCGGTTCTCTCTTGCCTCTGCTGCGGGCCGTGCGCCGGCGCCGGCATGGACGACGCGAGCAGCGCCCGCGTATACGGATGGGATGGCGCGTGCAGCACGTCGAGCGTCTCGCCCTCCTCGACCACGCGCCCCGCCTTCATCACGATGACCCGGTGGGCCATCGCGCGCATCACCGCCAGATCGTGCGTGATGAACAGGTAGCTGAGTTTGTACTTCTTTTGCAGATTCGTCAGCAGATTCAGCACCTGCTTCTGGATCGACACGTCGAGCGCGCTCGTCGGCTCGTCGAGCACCAGCAGTTCCGGCTCCACCGCCAGCGCCCGCGCGATCGCGATCCGCTGCCGTTGCCCGCCGGAAAACTCGTGCGGATAGCGCAGCATCGCCTCGGCAGGCAGCCCGACCTCCTGCAGCAGCGCGGCGATCCGCGCCCGCCGCGCGTCGCCGGTCACCTGCGGCCGGTGCACGCCCAGCCCTTCGCCGACGATCTGCTCGACCGTCATGCGCGGCGACAGCGAGCCGAACGGATCCTGGAACACCACCTGCATGCGCCCGTACAGCGTGCGCCGGCCCTGCGTCGTGCGCAGCGACGCGAGCGGCATGCCGTCGATCTCGATCCCGCCCGATGCCGGCCGCTGCAAGCCGAGCACCGCCGACGCGAGCGTCGATTTCCCCGAACCCGATTCGCCGACGATCCCGAGCGTTTCGCCGCGCTTCAGGCTCAACTGCACGTCGTGCACGGCGCGGAACGTCGTCTTGCCGAGCACCGAGCGCCAGCCCTTTGCCGCGATGCGGTAGTCGACGGCGAGTTGCCGCACGTCGAGGATCGTCTGCGCGCCGGCGGCGACCGGTTCGACCGCCCGTTGCGGCGCGCTGTCGAGCAGCCGGCGCGTGTACGGATGCTGCGGCGCCGCGAACAGCCCGGCGGTCGTGCCGGTCTCCACCAGCACGCCCTTCTCCATCACGGCCACACGCTGCGCGAAGCGCCGCACGAGGTTCAGGTCGTGCGTGATCAGCAGCACGGCCATCCCGCGCTCGGCGGCCTCCCGCTCCTGCAACTCGATCAGCAGGTCGACGATCTGCTGGCGCACCGTCACGTCGAGCGCGGTGGTCGGCTCGTCCGCGAGCAGCAGCCGCGGCCGGCACGCCAGCGCCATCGCGATCATCGCGCGTTGCCGCTGCCCGCCCGACAGCTGGTGCGGAAAGCTGTCGATACGCCGCTCCGGCTCGGGAATCCCGGTGCGCCGAAGCAACGCAATCCCGCGCTCGCGCGCCTCACCCGGGCGCAGCCCCTCGTGCAGCCGCAGGCTCTCGGCGATCTGCTTGCCGATCGTATACAGCGGATTGAGCGCCGTCATCGGCTCCTGGAACACCATCGCGATATCGGCGCCGCGGATCCCACGCATCTGCTGCTCGGTCTTCGCGAGCAGGTCCTCGCCGTCGAACAGCATCCGTCCCGACAGCGTCGCCTGCTGCGCGAGCCGCAGGATCGACAGCGCGGTCACGCTCTTGCCCGACCCCGACTCGCCGACGAGCGCCACGCGCTCGCCGCGGCCGATCGACAGGCTCAGGTCCTGGACGGCCGCGTTCGCGCCGAAATGCGCGGAAAACCCGTCGATCTGCAGCAACGGTCTCGTCATCATCGCCCTCCGCCGAATGCCGAGCCGCGCGTGCGCGTGTCGAGCGCGTTGCGCAGCGCATCGCCCATGAAGGTGAGCAGCAGCAGCGTCACCACCAGCGCCGCGAACGCCGCGATCGAGATCCACCACGCATCCAGGTTGTTCTTCCCCTCCTGCAGCAGCTCGCCGAGGCTCGGCGTCGGCGGCGGCACGCCGAGCCCGAGGAAGTCGAGGCTCGTCAGCGACAGGATCGCCGCGCTCATCCGGAACGGCAGGAACGTGATCACCGGCGTGAGGCTGTTCGGCAGCACGTGGCGCCAGATGATCTGTGCGTTCGTCAGCCCCATCGTGCGCGCCGCTTTCACGTAGTCGAGCGCGCGGTTGCGCAGGAATTCGGCGCGGACGTAGTCGGACAGCACGAGCCAGCCGAACATCGACAGCAGCACGAACAGCAGCCACAGCGACGGCGTGAAGATCGACGCGAAGATGATCAGCAGGTACAGGTCGGGCAGCGCGCTCCAGATCTCGATCAGGCGCTGGCCGACCAGGTCGGTACGGCCGCCGTAGAAACCTTGCAGCGCGCCGGTCAGCACGCCGACCAGCACGCCCGATACCGTCAGCGCGAACGCCATCAGCACCGACAGCCGGAACCCGTACAGCAGCCGCGCGAGCACGTCGCGCCCGAACTGGTCGGTGCCGAGCCAGTTGCTGGCCGACGGCGGCGCCGGATACGGCCGCGACGCGAAATAGTCGATCGTGTCGTAGCGATAGCGGTTCGGCGGATAAAGCGCGAAATTGCCGTGCGACTCGAGTTTCGTGCGGATGTACGGGTCGAGATAGTTCGTCATCGCGGGAAAATCGCCGCCGAACGCGGTCTCCGGATAGTCCTTCACGATCGGGAAGTAATAGTGCCCGTCGTAGCGCACGATCAGCGGCCGGTCGTTCGACAGCAGGTTCGCGCCCAGGCTGAGCACGAACAGCACCGTGAAGATCACGAGGCTCCAGTAGCCGAGCGGCTGCGCGCGAAAGCGCAACCACGTGCGCCGCCACGGCGACGGCGAGGCCGCGCACGCCGCGCATGCCTGGTCAGTGGTCCAGGCGGTTGAACTGGATACGGGGGTCGACGAGGACATAGCAGATATCCGCGATGAGTTTGGTCAGCAGGCCGATCAGCGTGAACAGGAACAGCGAACCGAGCACGACCGGATAGTCGCGGCGGATCACCGAGTCGTACGACAGTTGCCCCATGCCGTCGAGCGAGAACAGCGTCTCGATCAGCAGGTTGCCGTTCAGGAATGCGCCGACGAACGCGGCCGGCAGCCCGGTGAGCAGCGGGATCGCCGCGTTGCGCAGCACGTGCTTCCACAGCACGTCGCGCTCGGGCGCGCCCTTCGCGCGGGCGGTCAGCACGTATTGCCGGCCGATCTCCTCGAGGAACGTGTTCTTGGTCAGGATCGTGACGATCGCGAAGTTGCCGACGACCGACGCCGTCACCGGCATCACGATGTGCCACAGATAGTCGAGCGCCTTTCCGATCAGCGTCAGGTCGTCGAAGTTGTCGGACGTGAGCCCGCGCATCGGGAACACCTGCCAGAACGTGCCGCCGCCGAACAGCATCAGCAGCAGCACGCCGAGCACGAAGCCCGGCACCGCGTAGCCGGCCAGCACCAGCACGCTCGTCACGGTGTCGAACCGCGACCCGTTGCGCACCGCCTTCGCAATGCCGAGCGGAACCGACACCAGGTACGTGAGGATCACCGTCCACATCCCGAGCGTGATCGACACCGGCAGCTTCGAGCGAATGACCGCCCACACGCTGCGATGCGCGAAATAGGACTGGCCGAGGTCGAGCGTCGCATAACTCTTCAGCATCAGCACGTAGCGTTCGAGCGGCGGCCTGTCGAAGCCGAACTGCTTGCGGATCTGTTCGATCTGCTGCGGGTCGACGCCCTGGCTGCCGTGGTAGCCGCCGCCTCCGCCGCCCGCCTCCCCGCCGCGCGCGCTGCCGTGGCGCAACTGCGCAAGCACCTGTTCGACCGGGCCGCCCGGCACGAACTGCGTGACCGCGAACGTGATCGTCACCACCCCGATCAGCGTCGGGACCATCAGCAGCAACCGCCTGAGTATGTATGCGAGCATCGTCGTTCCCCCGTCAGGCCGCCGGCATGGGTTTCGCCGCCGGATGCTTCACGTACCAGTAGTCGATGATCCAGTCTTCGTACTGGTAGGAATTCGGCACGATCGCCGGGTGGCCGAGCGTCGCCTTGTACGCGATCCGCGCATTCGGCAGGTAATACTGCGGGATCAGCGCGTACAGGTTAATCAGCACGCGATCGAGCGCGTGCGTGGCCGTCTCGAGATCGTCGAGCGTGTCGGCGGCGAGCGCCGCGCGGATCAGCGCGTCGACCGCCTTCGACTTCACGCCCGGATAGTTCTCGGATCCCGGCTCCGACGCGGCCGCGCTGCCGAAGCGGCGCGTCAGCTCCGCACCCGGGATCGTCACGGGCAGGTAGATGTACGTCGTCATGTCGTACTCGAAGTTGTCGAGCCGCTTCAGGTAGACCGCGCTGTCGATCTCGCGCAGGTACGCGTGGATGCCGAGCATCGCGAGCGCCTGCGTGTACGGCAGGATCAGGCGGTCCATGCCGGGCTGGTCGTCGATGATCTCGATCGTCATCGGCGTGCCGTTCGCGTCGCGCAGCGCGCCGTCGCGGTAACGCCAGCCGGCCTGCGCGAGCAGGTCGCGCGCCTGCTTCAGGTTCGCACGCAACGAGTCGGGCGGCAGCGTCGACGGCTGCCGGACCATCGGGCCGAACACCTCCGCGGGCAGCGTCGAGCGGAACGGTTCGAGCAACGCGCGCTCCTTCTCGCTCGGCATGCCGGTTGCCGCGAACGGGCTCGCCTCCCAGAAGCTGTTGGTACGGCGATACTGCCCGTAGAACATCATCCGGCTCATCCAGTCGAAGTCGAACGCCAGCGCGAGCGCGTGCCGCACCCGCACGTCCCGGAACATCGGCTTGCGCATGTTGATCAGGAAGCCCTGCATCTGCGCGGGGCCGTCAGGAAACTCGCCGCGCTCGAGCATGCCGTTGCGGAAGTTCTTGCCGACGTACTTGCGCGCCCACTGCGTCGCGCTGTATTCCATGCGCGCGTCGATGTCGCCGGCCTTGAACGCCTCGAGCGCCGTGTACTGATCCAGGTACAGCTTGAACGACACGCGCGCGAAGCGGAACATGCCGCGTCGCGACGGCAGGTTCGCCGCCCAGTAGTGCGGGTTGCGCACATAGACGATCTGCTTGTCGTTCTTGCGCTGCTCGATCAGGTACGGGCCGCTCGCGATCGGCGGCACCGTTGCGATCTGGTCGAACGGCGGCCGCGTGCCGTCCGCACGCTGCCCCCACTTCGGCGAGAACACCGGCAGGTCGCCCGCGATCAGCGCGGCGTCGCGCTCCGCATGCTTGAACTCGAAGCGCACCGTGTGGCCGTCGACGACCACCGCACGCCTGATGATCGAGAACTGCGCGTTGTACAGCGGCGAGGCCTGCGGGCTCGTCAGCGTATCGAACGAATACCTGACGTCGGCCGCGGTGACCGGGTCGCCGTTCGAGAAGCGTGCCGCCGGATCGAGGTGGAACGTCGCCGACAGCCCGTCGGGCGCGACCTCGACGTCGTCGGCGATCAGCGCGTATTCGGATGCGAGCTCGTCCCAGCTGCGCTGCATCAGCGTGTCGAACATCAGGTTCTTGATGTCCGGCGCAGGCGAGCCGCGCACGAGAAACGGGTTCAGCGAGTCGTAGCTTTGCGCTTCGTCGTAGTTTTCGAAATCGAGCGTGCCGCTGTCCGGCGCATCCGGATTCGCGTAGTCGAAATGCGTGAAGCCCGGCGGATACTTCGGGTGGTCGTATTGCGAGATCGCCGGCACGGCGAGCGCGGCCTGCGGCATGACGCCGCCCGACACGAGCCACGCGGCGCACGCAAGCAGCGCGGCGCGCGTGGCGGCACGCATCCGCGCATGCGTGCGCTTCAGGCGCTTCAGGTGCGAGTGGCGCGGCACGCGTGCCCGTCGCCCATTCAACAGTCTCATGGTCAGTCTGTCCGGAAGCGTGCGGGCGCGCTGCCTGCGCACGGTCGATGCCTGTGCCGGACGCCGCATGCCGGCCGCGTCCCGCGTGGGGTTCGTGCTGTACACGATCGGATCAACTGCGCCGCCGCGCGGCCCGGTTGCGGGACGTCGTGGCGCCAGGCGAAAAAAGGCCGCCCCGAAAAGGGGGTAGTGGACGTGGAGCGGCCTGTCCAAAGCCTGTCAGCGCATAACGATCGCCGTCAGAACTTGTACGTCGCGCCGACCTGCGCGAACCGGCCGATGTATGAATACACCGACGTGTCGTACCCGCTCTGGTCCAGCGTGCCGTTCGCGAAGATCGGGTCGTACGGCGGCGTGCGGTTGAAGAGGTTGTTGATGCCGCCGTAGATCGTCCAGTTCTTGAAGCCCGTGTACGTCATCATCAGGTTGAACTGGCTGTACGAGCCGACCTTCGACGGCGCGGGCGCCGGCAGCAGGTTCTGCGCGTACGGGCCCGTGAACTGCCACGTCAGCGCCGCATCGAACTTCCGGTAGTTCCAGTCCAGCGTCGTGTTGCCGCGCCAGCGCGGGAAGCTGCCGCCGAACGGCTGCGTGATCGTGAAGTTGTTGCCCGCGCCGTTGACCGGCGTGCCGCCCGGGAAGCCGATCTTGTAGCTGTTGATGTACGCCCAGTCGCCCGACAGCGTGACCGTGCCCCAGCCCTTGAGCGGCAAGCCCTGGCGGAACGTGCCTTCGAAGCCGTTCGTGTCGAGGTAACCGAGGTTCTGGTACGGAATCATCTTGTACAGCAGCTGGCCCGTCGTCGGATCGGTCACGACCTGCGACGGCGCGCCCTGGCCGATCACGTTGTCGATGCGGATCTTGTACCAGTCGAAGCCGAGATCCGTGTAGCGGCTCGGCGATACCTGGAAGCCGATGTTGAAGTTGCGCGTGCGTTCCGGCGCGAGGTTCGGGTTGCCGACGGTGATCGACGTGTAGTTCTGGCCGGTGGCCGGATCGACCTGGATGCCGAGCGTCTGCGACTTGCTGTCCTCGACGAAGGTCGGCGCGCGGAAGCCGCGGTTGTACGACGTATACAGCGTGAGGGCCTTGATCGGCTGGTAGCGCAACGCGAAGCGCGGCGAGAAGGCACCACCCACGTCCGTGTAGTGGTCATAGCGGCCGGCCTGGCTGAACGTCAGGTTCTCGAGGATCGGCACGTTGATCTGGTAATAGACGGCCGCGACGTTGCGCTGGCCGTTCACCGTCTCGAGGTCCGGGGTAACGACCGCCCCGCTCAGGTATTCGGAGCCCGGCGTCAGCACTTCGCTCTGGTGCGTGAACTGCGCGCCGAAACCGATCCCGACGTCGCCGGCCGGCAGATGGAACAGGTTCGGCGTCGACAGCGTCGCATCGATCGTGTCGAGCTTCGAGATGCCGAGGTTGTTCGCTTCCTGGAACAGCCCGTTGAACGCGTTCGGCGTCGCCGCCGGGTTCGCGAAGTTCAGCGTGCCGTTCTGGTAGATGTTGTTCAGCGCGTTGACGTTCAGCTGGTTCGTGAACACGTTCGACACCGTGCTCTGCGAGTGGCTGACCGACGTCGCCCAGTCCCAGTCGCCGTACGGCAGCGTGAACGACCCCTTGATGCCGGCGGCCGCACGCCAGTAGTTCGCCCAGGTCTTCTGCGCGACCGTGTTCGGAAACGCGTAGGTGAGCGGCGTGGCCGCGCCCGTCGTGTTGTACGGGTTGCTGACCGGTACCGTGTAGTTGAACGGCGACAGCAGCTTCGTCTGCGGATTCCAGACGAGCGCCGGGTTCTGCGGGTTGCCGATCACGTTGTTCCACAGGCCGTCGTTGGTCGTGGTCGTGTTGTAGCTCTCGAGGAAATCCGCGAACGCGGTCGTCTTGTCGTCGATCTTGAAGTCCCCGTGGAGCTTTGCGTTCAGGCGCTCGGTCATCGGCAGGATCGACGTGCTTTCAGCCGTGTTGTACGCGCAGATCGTGCCCGGCGATCCGGACGACAGCGAATTCGACGCGGCCTGATGGACCGAGCCGCCGAACGGACAGCCCCCGCTCAGCGCCTGCGCGACACCACCGGGCATGTTCCAGTACGACGGCGCGAGCAGCGAGAAGCCGCCCGGCTTGCCCGTGAAGTCCTGGTTGCGCGTCGAATCGCGATCGGCCAGCGTGAAGCCGTTCGACTTGTAGTAGCTGAGCGCGGCCGTCACGTTGAAGCGGTCGGCGTTCAGGTCGCCGAAGCCGCCGAGCACGCCGAACTTCGTCGTGCCGTCGCCGTTGCCGGCATTGATCGCGCTGCCGAGGCTGCCGTCGAGCTGCAGGCCGCGGAAATTGTGTTTCGTGATGATGTTGACGACCCCGCCGATCGCGTCCGAACCATACTGCGACACGGCGCCCGTCTTCACGATTTCGATCCGCTCGATATCGTTGAGCGGGATCGTGTTGAGGTCGAAGAACGAGTCGACGCTGTTCGAGAAGAATGCGTAAGGTGCGACGCGCTGGCCGTCGACCATCACGAGCGTGTACTTCTCGGACAGGCCGCGCAGCGCGATACCGGCCGCGCCGGCCGCGAAGTTGCCCGATTGCCCTTCACCCCAGCTGTTCGCCGAGTTGGCCGCCGCATCGCGCAGGAAGTCGGTGACGGTCACCGCGCCGCTGGCCTGGATTTCCTTGGGCGTGATCGTCTGCACCTGCTGGAAACCGGTCTTGTCGGCCTGCCGGATCAGCGAACCCGTCACTTCGAAGCGCTTGATCTGCGCGACCTTGCCCTGCCCGTTCGCGCCGGGTGCGGCGGGCGTGGCCTCTGTTGCGGCGCCCGCTGCCGCGTCGGGCGCCGCGGCGCCCGTGGCAGCGGCGGCATCCGGCGTGCCGCCCGCCTGTGCAACGGTCACGGGCGCGCCGTTCGCGACCGCATCCGCGATCGCGACGGCGCCCGGCGCCGGCTGGCTCTGGGCAAACGCCGGCGGCACCAATGCCGCCGTCAGCGCCAGCTCCGCCCAGACTATCCTCTTGATGGCCAACGCCAAAACTCTCTGCTTCATCTTGTTCCCTCTCGCTCGTAGTAAGACCCCACCTGCTGCGCGCCGGAACCTTGTGAATTCCTTGCGCGTCCTGGGTGACCGTGTAACGGAACCCGCGATTGCCACGCCTTCGATTGCCACGTCTTCTACCGCCACGACTCGAACGGCTCGGCTTCGGGGCACCAGCACCATTCAGCATCACCGTCATTTTCTATTTTGATTCGCCATACTAAACACCTACATTGAGCGCATTACCTGCTTCCTGCCGATTCGACCGGCATCCGCTACCGATCGGGTACCTCTCCTTCCTGACGGCCCGCCGCGCCGGCCGCCCTTGCTAGAACAGCCTGGGCGTGCCGACCCAGACGATCACCGCCTCTTCGTCGGCCGTGTTGCGCCATGCATGCGGCATCGTCGACTCGTAATGCGCGGTATCGCCCTCGTTCAGCGTGAACGTGCAATCCTCGAGCGTCAGCGCCACTTGCCCGCGCAACACATAGACGAACTCCTCGCCCGCGTGCGTCGTCATCTCGGACGACAACTGCCCCGCCGGCATCCTGACGAGGATCGCGTCGAGCTTGCGGCCGTCCACCAGATTCGTCAGCCGGGCGAACCGGCTGGCCGAGTTGGTGAACTGGAAATACTGCAGCGCATTGCCGCGGCATACCGAGCGCGCCTCCGTCGGCGTGTCGATGAAGTACTGCATCGTCACGCCCAACGCCTTTGCGATCCGGACCAGCGACGTGATCGACGGCGTCGCCCGCCCACGCTCGACCTGCGACAGGAACGGCTTCGAAATGCCGGCGATCGTCGACGTTTCGTCGAGCGTAAGTTTCAGGCGCTGGCGCAGCGCCCGGATCTTGTTGCCTAGCGACACGGCGACGAGCACCGACTCATCAGGGGGCAAAACCATGGAAAGACGGACCCTCGCAGTCGAAATCGGTTTGATGTCGTCAAGCCTCGACCGATGCCATGACGCGACCGGCCCGGCGCGATACCCGGCTGCACGCTGTCGCGGCGTGCACGCCACGCGTGGTGCGGCGCGGCACCCGCATCGAGCGGCCTCGCCGATCCCGCACATTTCATTCGGTTTACTAATCAACAAGGCTGCCCCTTTTCCCTCGGCTGACCTGCCCTTCATGCATCGGTGCCGTCTGATCGGAGCATCGATTTCCGCTCACCGACCACGCCCGCTCCCGCGCCGCGAGCCGTCGTGCCCGTGCGTTGCGTTAGCGGGATGCCACCACTGTCCAGAGCCGTGCGAGGTCGGCGGAACCGTCGGTGCCCTTGACCGTGCGCAGCACCTGGACCGCCCGCGCCTTCTGACCGGCCACGTAATACGCCTCGCCGAGCCGCAGTCGCGCCGCGTCCGGATGCTCGAGTCCGCCCTTCGCGATCGCCTGCTCCATCATCGGCAGGCCCTGCTGCGCCTTGCCTGCGAAGACGAGGTTCATACCCGCGTCGATCGGCGAAGCCGGCGTCGCGGCTTCCCCGCCCGACTGCGCGCGCTTAGCCGCGAGCGCCTGCAGCCGCTTCTCGCGATCCGCCTGTGCGTCCTTGCCGAGTACGCCGGACGCGAACCCCTGGTCGATCACCTGCTTGCCTTCAGCGGGCGACCCTGCCACCAGCGCGAGTTGCGTCATTTCCATGTACGCGTCGGCTGTCGCGAGCGAGCCCGTCGCCCGGCGCAACCGGTAGATGTCGAGATCGAGTGACGGCAGATACCCCGGGTTGCCGCGAATCGCCGTGACCATTTCGTCCCAGTACGCGGGGCTCGGGTGGTAAGCCACCAGCAGCCCGAGCGCACCGCGATACGCGTTGCCGTCCTTCACTTTCTGCGCGCAGGTCGCAAGCATCTGCAACTGCCCTTCATCCGGCGCGTGTCCGCCGTTCGCCTGCGCGTCGGTGCTCGCTTTCAACTGGCTCACGAGCGGTGTGCAATCGTTCGACAGGTAGTACGACTGCGTGAGCAGCGTGCGCATTTCCGGATCGGATCCGCCTGCCTTCAGGTAACGCTGTGCAATCCGGATCGCCAGCGGGTAGTTCTTCTGCTGGAAGTAGATGCCGGCCAGTGCCGCCGTGGTCCGCTGCTCGTCCTCGCCCGACAGCCGCCCCGAGTTCAGCACGGCCTCGTAGGCCTGCGCGGCCGTGCCGGAATCGCCTGCCGCCATCGCGGCCGCGCCGCGCATCTCCTCCACCATGTAGGTTTCGTACGGCGTCCGGTTCGGCACGGCCGCCGCCTGGGCGATCTTGCCCAGTGCATCGCGATACTTGTGCGCCCGGTACAGGTCCTGTGCGGCCGCCAATGGCTTTGCCACGTCCGGCCGCAGCGCGTCCGCCGGTAATGCCGGGCGTCCGAGCAAGCCTGCCGCGCCGAGCGCCGCCACCGCCATCATCCGTTTCCATCGTCGCTGGTTCATCGGCTCGTCCGTGTCGTCATTGCATGAACTGTTCGTTACCGATCAGGCCGATCTTGGTCGCGCCCACGCGTTGCGCGGACGCGAGCACGGCGGCCACGTCCTTGTACGGCACCAGCTTGTTGGGGCGCAGGTGGATTTCCGCCTGCACGGGTTCCGCCGCCACCTGGGTCAGTTTCGCCTCGAGCGCCGTGCGGTCCGGCACCGGTGCGCCGTTCCACGTCGTCGTGCCGTCGAAGTCGATGTCGATCTGCACGATTTCCGGCGGCGTGGCCGGCGGCGGCGGGTTACCCACCGGCAGGTCCATCTTCACCGAATGCATCTGAATCGGGATCGTGATGATCAGCATGATCAGCAACACCAGCATCACATCGATCAGCGGCGTGGTGTTGATATCGACCATCACTTCCGGTTCGGCATTGCTTCCGCCCGAAGGCACATTCATTCCCATCGTCGACTCCTGTCGATCAGCGTTAGTGCTTTAGCACTTACGCTGATCCCATGCTTCGCGGTCGATCAGCGTTCGTGCTTTAGCACTTACGCTGGTCCCATGCTTCGCAGTCGATCAGCGTTGGTGCTTCAGCGCTTACGCTGATCCCATGCTTCGCGGTCGATCAGCGTTGGTGCTTTAGCACTTACGCTGGTCCCATGCTTTGCAGTCGATCAGCATTAATGCTTCAGCACCTACGCCGACCCCATGCCCCAAGGCCGACCAGCGTCAGTGCATCAACCCCAGCCGCCAGCCCGCCCTCTCACCAAGATTCCCGTCCACGACTAGCCGCCGCGCGCGGGCGGCTCCGTAATGAACGACAGTTTCGCAATCCCCGCGCGCTCGCACATCGTGACCACCCGGCCGATGAACTCGTAACGCGTGTTCTGGTCGCCGCGCACGTGGACGCTCGGCTGCGGCCGTTGCTGCGACACGTCCTTCAGCTTCGCGAGCAGTGTCTGCGCATCCACCAGCTGTTCGCCCCAGAAGAAGTCGCCATCGCGGTTCACCGCGATCTCGATGCTCTTCGGCGTCGTCTGCAGCGGTTGCACCGTCTCCTTCGGCAACTGAAGCTGGATCGTGTGCGTCACGACCGGGATCGTGATCAGGAAGATGATCAGCAACACCAGCATCACGTCGACGAGCGGCGTCGTGTTGATGTTGGCGATCACCTCGTCGCTATCGTCCTGCCCGACGTTCATGGCCATCGCGCGTCTCCGTCGGCCGGTCAGTTCGCGAGCGACGCCGCGGCCGGCGACGAGGACGCCGCGCGTACCGGGCGCCGATTGCCGGCCAGCAGCACCGTGTGCAGTTGCGCGCCGAAGTTGCGAACCCGCTCCATCACCGACTTGTTGCGCCGGACCAGGAAGTTGTAGCCGAGCACCGCGGGCACCGCGACGGCGAGGCCGATCGCGGTCATGATGAGCGCCTCGCCCACCGGGCCCGCGACCTTGTCGATCGACGCCTGGCCGGCGATGCCGATGGCGGTCAGCGCGTGATAAATCCCCCAGACCGTGCCGAACAGCCCGACGAACGGCGCCGTGGAGCCCACCGTGGCCAGGAATGCGAGCCCGTCCTGCATCCGGTTCGACACGTTCGTGATCGAGCGCTCGACCGATACGTCGATCCACGTGTTGCGGTCCACGGCTTCAAGCAGCGCATCTTCATGATGCTCGCCGGCCTCGATCGCCGTTTCGGCGATGAACCGGAACGGTGACGCCTCGTCGAGGAGCCTGGCGCCCTCGGCTAGCGACGGTGCGGACCAGAGCTGCGCATCTGCCAGTTTCGCGCGGCGGTTGGCGCGCAACTGTTCCAGGAACTTCGTGATCATGATGTACCAGCTCCCCATCGACATGATCACCAGCAGGATCAGCACGAAACGGGCGACGAAGTCGCCGTTCTTCCATAGCGCGCCGAGCCCGTACGGGTTCTCGACCGCTTCCGTCGTGGCCGGCGCGGGCGGCGGAGCCGGTTCGGCGGCGGCCGGAGCCGTGGCCGGTACGGCAGACGGCGCCGCGGCCTGTGCCGCCGTGCCGGCCGCGCCGCTTGCCTGCGCATGGGCGAGCTGCGGCGCAACGAACCCGTCGACTGCGACGACGGACATCAGGATGCTTGCCGCCAACGCGGCCAGTGAACGCTTCGTCATACCCCACTCCAGTTATTTCGGTGAACTTAATACGGCAGTTCGTGATGGTTTTTCCCGACCCGGTTCGCGCCGGGCCGCCCACTGCATCAATTCAGATTGAACGAGAACGGTACCTGGACCCGCACCGACTGGCCCTGCGCGACGCACTTGAATCGTTTTACGGTGTTGTAGGCAGCGCGATCGAGGACCGGATCTGCCGACTGCGCCACGCGCTCGTTCGTGATGTTCCCTTCCGCATCCACGACGAATTCGATCGTTACGTCACCCGTGATGTTGTTTTCCTGCGCTTCCTTCGGATACTGGATCGACGCGCGAAGCGCGTCCGAATTCGGGCAGACGACACCCACGTCATGGCTGACGGGCTTGGCCGGCGCCGGGGGCGCCACGACCGGTGCCTGCACGGCCGGCGCGGAGGGTACCGGGGCCGACTGGTGCGTGATCGTCGCCTGCGGCGGCGACTGCACCGGCACTTCCGGCGGCGGGACGAACGGGGGCGGCGGCGGCGCGAACTTCGGCGGCGGGAGTTTGACCACGGGCATCGGCGGTGGCGGCGGCGGCTTGACCGGCTCGATGATGCGGGTTTCGATCGGGTGCTGGATCACCTGCACGACTTTCGTCGCCAGGCCGTTGAGCAACGCGTAGATCAGCACTGCATGCAGCACCAGGACGATTCCGACGCCGCCGAACCGGCGTACCGGATTCTGTTGCTTCTTGCCGAACTCTCGCGGACGGCCCAGCGTAGCCAGTCCGCTGTTCGACGTAACCAGACTTTCTTCGACTTTCATGCCCACCATCCATCCCCCAAGCGATTCGCCCAGTTTCGGATTGCTGCCGGCGGCGAAGCCAGGTCGGCATCGCCATCGCATCTACCCGAACATTTCATTTCAAATTCAATTTGCAATCCGAATTGAAAGAATTGCATTCGAATTCCAATACACTCTTTTTCAAGGAATCGTTCCGGCCGGCGCGGCCCGGTGTTGCACCGGAAAACCACGCGCCTGCACGTTCAGGCAATTGTCAGCTGAGCGGGCGGCGCCGCGCGTTTCGTATGACGATTCACCGTTCGTTACGCGGTGATGTCATTGGCGCCGTTCACTTGGGTGCAGAAGATAGCAAGGAAAAAATTTTGCCGTCAAACTTTATTTGATACCCGAATACAAAGTTTGGAGGGGGTATTCAAATAATATTCCGGTAAGCACAAATACAACTTTTATTATTAATTTGGTAATTTAATTGTATGGGTATATGCGAAAACGGATATTGATCCGCTTCAACATAAATATCGGCATATCTCCTGCACCGCACCAAAAAAGGGCGTTCGGAAAGTAACCTCGAGGATGCATCCCCCGCCTCGTCATCGCCCGCATGTCGACGGACATGCCGGCCGACCGCCTCGAACTGGCCGGGATCGTTTCCTCAAGGATGGCGCACCGGAGATGCCGAACCAGAGGTATCAGAACAGTTAATCTGGAATGCGACTTAAATTCATGATTGGTCGGCCGCCGTAAATACGCCGCCAAAAAATTCGGATGGCGAATTAACTATCCGACGGCCATCCCGCTGACAAGACCTGCAACCCTGTCACACTCGCACCGACAAATGCCCGTGCACCGCAAGCGTCAGGACTGCATGCCCTGCATCTTGTGCGAGAAATGCGCACGCTCGGCCGCCTCCATCAGCGTCAGGAATTCATCCTGCATCATGTGGATCAGCGCTTCGTGGTCGCCGGCCTCGAAATAGACTTCCGGCTGCTGTGCGAGACGTTCCTCGAGAAACGTCTTCATGCCGTACGCCATGCAGACCGGCGGCAGTGCACCCATGTCGCAATCCTTGAACAGCTCGCGCAGTTCGACCTCCCGGGCGAGCACGAGATGGCGTCCCGTCTTCACCCAGAGATCCGACAGGCGCACGGCGTGCGTGGTCGGCAATACGGCTGCGACGTAGCCTTCGTCGTCTTCGAGGAGCACGGTTTTCGCGAGGCGATCGCCGGGGATATGCGCGGCGGCGGCCGTCTCCATGCTCGTATGGCTATAGGGGTGGTACACCACTTCGTACCGCGATGACTTCTGGCGCAGGCAATCCTGCAGGGTGGCTGATACTGGCATGGCACACCTCGTCTGGGCGAATCGGGCGAACGGCGTTCGCTCCGGATTTGTTCAGCATAGGTCGCATTCGAGCCAATGGAAACGCCGCCTCACCCCTTCCTCATTCGGGTGCCCGTTCTGGTTCCAACCCCGATTCCAGCCCCTTTTCGCGCAGCCATTCGCGGTTGAAGAGCCGCGCACGATAGATGTCGCCGCGATCGCACAGCAAAGTCACGATCGTATGCCCCGGGCCCATCCTGCGGGCCAGCCAGACCGCCGCCGCGACGTTGATTCCGCTCGATCCGCCGACGTACAGCCCTTCTTCGCGCAGCAGCCGGTAGACCATCGTCACGCACTGCGAATCGTCGATCCTCACGGCGTCGTCGATCGGTGCGCCGGCCAGATTCGCGGTGACGCGCGTCGAGCCGATGCCTTCGGTGATCGAGCTGCCTTCGGCACCGAGGTCGCCCGTTTTCACGTAACCGTAGAGCCCGCTTCCGTGCGGATCGGCCAGCACGATCCGGACCTCAGGATTCTGCTCCTTCAGGTAGCGGCTCACGCCCGCCAGCGTGCCGCCCGTGCCGGTTGCGCAGACGAACGCATCGACCGTGCCCGCCGTATCGCGCCAGATTTCCGGTCCGGTCGTCTCGTAGTGCGCCTGCAGGTTGACGACGTTGTCGAACTGGTTGGCCCATACCGCGTTGTCGAGTTCGTCCGCGAGCCGCCCGGCAATCTTCTGATAGTTGTTCGGGTCGCGATACGGCGCCGCCGGCACCGGGCGCACGTCGGCGCCGAGCGTGCGCAGGATCGCCATCTTGTCCGGCGATTGCGTGTCGGGAATCACGATCACGCAGCGATAACCGCGCGCCGCGCAGATATGCGCAAGACCGATGCCCGTGTTGCCCGCCGTGCCCTCGACGACGGTGCCGCCCGGCTTCAGCGCGCCGCGCTGCTCGGCGTCGCGGATGATGTAGAGCGCCGCGCGATCCTTCACCGAACCGCCCGGATTCATGAATTCCGCCTTGCCCAGGATTTCGCAGCCCGTTTCCGCGCTGAGCTTCGCCAGCCGGATCAACGGCGTGCGTCCCACGCAGTCGACGAAGCCGTGTCGCACGTCCATGTTGCCCTCCGTTGCATTCGCGCTCGCGCGTCCTACACAACCAAGGATAGGACGCGTCGCTTTCAACGCCAGCCGCCGCGTACTAAGCTTGGAGAGCCCATTGCGGCGCGCGCGCCGCATCGCCAGACGAGGTCCGCCATGCTGCAATTCGAAACCGTCACCATCGACAAACCCGAGGCCGTGAACTTCATCCTCGGCCAGTCGCATTTCATCAAGTCCGTCGAGGACATCCACGAGACGCTGGTCGGCACCGTGCCGGGCATCCGTTTCGGGCTCGCGTTCTGCGAGGCATCGGGCAAGCGTCTCGTGCGCCGCTCCGGCACCGATGCGGAACTCGTCGAGCTCGCGTGCCGCAACGCCCTTGCGATCGGCGCCGGTCACGCGTTCATCGTGTTCCTCGGCGACGGTTTCTATCCGGTCAACGTGCTCAATGCGATCAAGGCGGTGCCGGAGGTCTGCCGGATCTACTGCGCGACCGCGAACCCGACCGACGTGATCGTCGCGGAAAGCGCGCAGGGGCGCGGGATCGCAGGTGTCGTCGACGGCTTTCCGCCGCTCGGCGTCGAAAACGACGACGACGTGCGCTGGCGCAAGGATCTGCTGCGCACGATCGGATACAAGGCGTAGGCGCGGGCCGCCGGTGCGGCCGCGGCGCATACATCGAGCTTCCGCCAGGGCCTGCCCTGCAGACGTGACCGCATCGTCGATGCGAACCGCGTCTCCCGGCCCTGCGAAACAAGAAGAAAAAGCGGTGGGATCAAAGGCGCGACCGCGGTCAGGATTTCAGGTCGCTGAGTTGGCTGACCGTTAGTTGCAATCTCGAGAACAGGATTACGCTCCCGGTGGCGACGCGCCGGCCACCCGGCTGTCCTATACTGGCCGCAACAGACCGACCGGCAGCCGAGCCGACACGACGACCGCGCCGCCGCCCCCTTCCCGGAGCCACGCATGCATTACCAGCTGATCTACGAACTCGTCGACGATTACCTGTCGCGGCGCGAACCGTTCCGCGCCGAACATCTCGCGCTGGCACAGGCCGCGACCGAGCGCGGCGAACTCGTGCTCGCCGGCGCGCTGTCGGACCCGGCCGACCAGGCCGTGCTCGTGTTCGAAGGCGATTCGCCGGAGGCGGCCGAGTCGTTCGCGCGCGCCGATCCGTATGTGCAGAACGGCCTCGTGAAATCGTGGCGTGTGCGTCCGTGGCGCGTCGTGATCGGCAAGCACGCGCCGCGCTAGCCGCGACGCAGGACTACAGCCACCCTGCCCGCTTGAAGCGCCACCACAGCGCGAAGTCGGCGACGACCATCACCGCGATACAGCCGTAGAAACCGTATTTCAGGTGCAACTCGGGCATGTTCGCGAAGTTCATCCCGTAGATGCCGGCGATCATCGTCGGTATCGCGAACAGCGCGGCGAACGAACCGAGCCGCTTCGTCACTTCGTTCTCGGCCAGCGAAATCATCCCGAGGTTGACCTGGATCGCCGTGACGACCATCTCGCGGCGCCCTTCGATCGTCTTCACGATCCTCTGCAAATGGTCGTACACGTCGCGGAAATAAGCCGCCATCCCGCTGCAGACCTGCGGCACGCGTCCGCCGGTGAGTTTCGCGAGCGGTTCGATCAGCGGCGCCGTGTGCTGGTACAGCGTCACGAGCCGGCGCTTCAGCGAATAGAGATCCTCGATGATCGCGCGCGACGACGCGGGCGTGGCCTTCGCGAAGATCCGATCCTCGAGTTCCTCGAGTTCGGTGCCGAGCGTTTCGAGGATCGGGAAATAGCGGTCGACGACCTGGTCCATCAGCGCGTAGAACACGAACGCCGAGCCTTCCCGCAGCAGATGCGGCTCGTGCTCGCAGCGCTTGCGCACGTCGCGGAAATCCTGCTCGGTGTGATTGCGGATCGACAGCACGTAGTTCGGGCCGACGAACACGTTCAGCTCGCCCACCTTGAATTCGCCGTCGTCATCGAGCTCGACCGTATGCAGCACCGCGAACAGCGAATCGCCGTACTCCTCGATCTTCGGCCGCTGGTGCCCCTTGCGGGCATCCTCGAGTGCGAGCTCGTGCAGCCCGAACTCCTCGCCCATCAGGTCGATTTCCTCGGGTGTCGGATCCTTCAGCGCGACCCACACGAAGCATTCGGGCTTCGACACGTAGTCGCTGATGGCGTCGATATCGATGTCGGCCAGCTTGCGGCCGTCCTGGTATGCAGCACAGTTGATCAGCATGGTGTCTCTGATGTTGCGGTTTGCGCATCAGTTTACCGGTTTGCTGCGCGGGCGGCCCGGCTTGCGCGGCACGACGATATTGGTCATGATCGGGCTGCGTGCGCCGCAGCACGCGCACCAGGACACTGCGGCCCAACCGTCAAGGAGACAGACCCATGTGGTATTTCTCGTGGATTCTCGGCATCGGCGTGGCGCTCGGCTTCGGCATCATCAACGCGATGTGGCTGGAAGCGGAAGTGTTCTCGCGCGGCGACAAGCGCAACGGTGCACCGAGCCCGCAGCCGGGAGGCAAGGCTTCGTGACGCACCTGGTGTTCTTCTGCGGTCACGCCGGCACCGGCAAGACCACGCTCGCGAAGCGGCTCATCGGGCCGCTGATGCGCGCGACCGGCGAGGCCTTCTGCCTGCTCGACAAGGACACGCTGTACGGCCGTTACAGCTCGGCCGCAATGGGTGCGCTCACCGAGGATCCGAACGACCGCGACAGCCCGCTCTACCTGAAGCACCTGCGCGATCCCGAATACCAGGGCCTGCTCGACACGGCCCGTGAAAACCTCGCGCTGGGCATCGGCGCGCTCGTCGTCGGCCCGCTGTCGCGCGAAGTGCGCGATCGCCGCATTCTCGACCGCGCATGGCTCGGCATCTCCCCCGACGTCACGCTGACGGTCGTCTGGGTCTACACGTCGGAAGACGTCGCGCACCAGCGGATCGTCGCACGCGGCAACCCGAACGATGCCTACAAGCTCGCGCACTGGGACGAATACCGGCAGCGCCGCTTCGTGCCGACCGGCCACGAATGCGACGGCATCGTGATGTTCGACAACACCGCGCCATCCGACGCCGACATCGATACGCTGCTGTACCGCATCGCGCCGCCTCCACCTGCGGCGACGATCGTCCCGCCGCTGCCGGCCTGATCGCCCCTCCTGTTCGTTCCCGCAAAAAACAACGCCGGAAGCGCTGCTGCGCTCCCGGCGTCGTACGGCCCTCGTGCCGGAGGCTGGCGGACGGTCAGGCCACCGCGTGCACGCGCTCCATCGTGCCGCCTTCGTACAGCTTGCCGAAGCGGTTCGACAGGAACGCCTTCAGCGACACCTTTTCCTGCGGGATGAAACCGCTTTGCGGCAGCTTCTTCTCGCGGAACAGATCCAGCACCGCGCACATCGCGCCGGCCGTCGTGATCTGGATCGCGCTCATGTGCATCCCGCACACGTCCTTCGCGAAGATCTTGCGCGTGAACACGTCCTGCACCAGCTGGCCGTCCTTCACGCCCGTCACGGTGATGAACACGAGCACGACGTCCTGCTTCGTCGACGGCACCGCGCGGCGCATGATCGACTTCAGCGTGTCGCGATCGGTCGACAGGCGCAGGTCCTCGAGCAGGAACTGCACGAGATCGCGGTGGCCCGGGTAGCGCACCGACTTGTAGTCGAGCGTCTCGACCTTGCCCGACAGCGTCTCGCACAGCGTGCCGAGGCCGCCCGACGTGTTGAACGCTTCGTATTCGGTACCGTCGAGCGAGAAGTGCTCGAGGCCTTCGAGCGGCTGCACCCACTGCTTGCGGCCGTCGCGGATCGCTTCGCACGGCTGGCAGTATTCGTTGATCAGGCCGTCGACGCTCCACGTCAGGTTGTACTTCAGCGCGTTGGTCGGATACTCGGGCAACGCGCCGACGCGCATCTTCACGTCGCGCACTTCGCTGAAGCCGTTCACCAGTTCATGCGCGGCGAGACCGATGAAGCCCGGGGCGAGGCCGCACTGCGGCATGAACGCACGGTCGGAGCCTTCGGCCAGCTCGCGGATCGCGTGGGTCGCGCGCACGTCTTCGGTCAGGTCGAAGTAGTGGACGCCGGCTGCCTTCGCGGCGGCGGCAACGTTGACCGCGAGGTAATAAGGCAGCGCATTGACGAGCGCATCGAAACCCTTCACTGCTTCGCGAATCGCGTTTGCGTCGGCCGAATCGACCCGTTGCGTCGCGATGCCTTCGCGCGACAGCTTCGCGAGCGCATCCGCATCGCGGTCGAACGCGACGACTTCGTAGTCGCCCGTTTCACGCAGCATGTGAGCAATGGTGTGGCCGATCAGACCTGCGCCGACGATGGCGATTTTCATGCGCTTATCTCCTGATGATGGGTGTGATGTAGTGGACGGCGTCGAGCCATGAACACAGTTTAGGGACGCGCAAAATCAGTTCCAAGACGAAGAATGATGCGAAACGACCGATAATTTCGACGTTACGACGACACATTTCGTCGAAACGTCGAAACGAGGTTTTTTCACCCGTTACTGGCCTGCCGTGACTGGCCAAAGTCTCGCGAGCCGGACTGCATGCCGACTACACGATTGCCGAGGTGGCATCGCATGCAATCCCTGCCCGCCGAACGCACGCCGCACTGGCTGACCAAGGTGCCCGACGTCGCGCTGTCGCTCCGGATCGTCAAGATCATGTCGACCACGGTCGGCGAAACCGGCGCGGACTATCTCGCGGTCAACGTGGGGCCCGGCCGGATCGTCACGCGCATCGCGATGGCGTCGCGGCTCGCGATGGCGTTGTGGATGCAGTTGCGTACGCACTGCGAGGTGCCGCGGATCTGCCAGCCAACGGTGGTGCTGGTCAACGTCGTCGGTACGCGGATCGCCGACCTGCTCATCGTCGAAGTGAACGTCAGCCTCCACGCGAGCGCGACGATCAACGCGGCGCGCTCGCGGCGATCTTCATCGTGCGACATCGCATTGAACCCACGCTGTCGATCGACACAATCGTCACGCCGCGATGCGAGCGGCTCTATGTCGGGCCGATACGGCAGCGCAACAAGCGCGGTGCAACGAACACCGCGCCTGAACGTCAGCCGCCGATCGTCCCGCGATCGATCTTGCGCGACAGGATGATCGACGTCGTCGTGCGCTCGACGCCTTCGAGCGTGCCGATCTGGTCGAGCAGGTCGTTGAGCCGTTCGGGCGAATCGGCGCGCAGCCATGCGACGTAGTCGTACTCGCCGCTCACCGCGCACAGCAGCTGCACTTCGGGCATCCGGTCGAGTTTGCGCAACACGTCCTTGCCGAACTTCGGCGTGAGGATGATGCCGACATACGCGTAAATGCTCGCGTCGAGCACGTCCTGCCCGAGCCGGACGCTGTAGCCGGCGATCACGTTGGTACGTTCGAGCCGCGCGATGCGTGCGACGACCGTCGTGCGCGCGACGTCGAGCTGGCGCGCGAGATCCGCGACGCTGGCCCGCGCATCGGCCTGCAGCAGCGCGACGAGTTGCCGGTCGAGATCGTCGAGTTGGTCGAGGCGGGGTGGACGCATGAGGCTGGGCCGGGGCACGACGTGCCGGCAAAGTGGAAGGTGACGCGATGATAGCGCCGAACGCCGGCCTGCCCAAACCGCATCGCCCGGAACCGATTCGAACCTTTCAATTTCGATTCGTATCGGATGTAAGCAAGTGTCGCATTCACTGCTGCGCCGCACTCAACGTGCTACTAATAGCTGGCGATGCGAGATGCGCGCTTGCGGCAATTGCCGCCGCGCCCGCTCGCCAGACACCACCCCGGAGAGCCAACCATGAAGAAAATCTCGCTCACCCTCGCTACGCTCGCCGTTGCAGCCAGCGCGTTCGCGCAAACCCCGGCGCAGCCGCAAGCGCCCGCTCAGGCCACGACAACTGCAGCCGCGGCTTCGGCCCCGACCGCCGAGCAGCGCGAGGCGCGCCATGAAGCCCGCGTCGAGCAGCGCATCAAGTACCTGCACGACCAGCTGAAGATCACGTCGGCGCAGGAGCCGCAGTGGAAGACGTTCGCCGACACGATGCGCGGCAACGGCGACACGATGGGCCGCCTCTATCGTGAACGGATGGCCAGGCACGACGTCTCCGCACTCGACGACATGAAGCAGTATGCGGAACTGTCGCAGGCGAACGCGGACGGCGCGAAGAAGCTCGCCGACGCCTTCGCACCGCTCTACGAGAGTTTCCCGGCCGACCAGAAGGCACTGGCCGACACGACGTTCCGCAGCTGGCTGCACCACGGCGGCGAGCATCGTGGCAAGGGCAAGACAAAGGGCAAGGAAGGCAAGGCGGCAGCCGCGCCGGCTGCCAGCGCACCCGCGCAGCCCTGACGCCCGCCCTGCCGGCTCCGCCGGCACCGCACACGGCCCGTCCGGGCCGAACGGCACCGCTACAGGCGACCGGCGCGTCACACGGCGCGCCGGATTCGGGATAAGCTCCCGGCTTTTCCCGCACTTCCCCGCCATGCTCGAACTCAAGCACATCGACCTGCGTACCGATCCGCAGGCCCGTCGCGTCGTCAAGGACGAAACCGTCGCCGTTTCCTTCGCGGACGCCGACGGCGAACTGATGAGCCTCGAAGGCCCGAACCGCTATGTGGCGGGCGACGCGCTGATCACGGGCTCGACCGGCGACCGCTGGGTCGTGTCGCGCGCGCGCTTCGACGCCAAATACCTGCCCGCCGATCCGGCACTCGCACACGGCGCACCGGGCGCCTACCGGAACCGGCCGGCCGTCCTGCTCGCCCGCCGGATGGACGAGCCGTTCACGATCGCCCGCTCGGAAAACGGCGACACGCTGCGCGGCGTCGCCGGCGACTGGGTGATGCAATACGCGCCCGGCGACTACGGTGTCGTGCAGGCGCAGCGCTTCGCGCAGGTCTACCGCGACGCGTGACGCGGCGTGCCGGCATCGCGCCGGCGCGAACGATCACGCAAAGTCTTCGTCGAGTTCGAGTTCGGCGTCGCGCTCGACGGCCTCGCCGGCCGCGTGGCGCTCCTCGAGCGACCCGAGCATCGCTTCCGTATACGCATGCAGCACCGCATGGCTGCGCGCGCGCTGCATCGGCTTGAGCGCCAGATAGCGCGCGAGTGCCGCCGGCACGATGCGGATATCGAGCGTCATCCGCTTCGGCGTCGCGCCGAAACGCATCGCGAGCCAGTGCACGGACAGGAACCGCCCGCGCGCGTCGCTGCTTTCGGCGAACCGCGTCTGCTCCGGAAAGAGATCGCAGATCACGCGTGCGAGCGCGTCGAATTCCGCGCTCTGGCATTCGATCAGATAGTCGTCCATCCCGTCTCTCCCGTCAGGCTGCCGATTGCGGCGGCCGGCACGCCTTCACCAGCACGACGACCAGAAGCGCGGCCAGCACGAAATACGCGGCCTCGACCCAGCCGGCCGGCAGCACACGCACCTGGTACAGCAGCGCCGGCGCGGCTGCCAGCGCATGCAGCACGATCGCGAGCGGCAACACGCCCGCGCGGCCGGCGCGCACGCCGCGCCAGACCAGCACCGACAGCGCAAGCTGCAGCACGAACGCCGCGCAGCGCTCGAGCAGCAACAGCAGGATCGACTGTGCCGACAGCGTCGCGAGCATCACGTGCAGCCGCACGACGGTATCGCCCGGCAGGTCGGCGAGCTGGGTCTCGAGCTGGCCGCGGCTCGCGAGCCACGCGAGATACGACCACTGGCCCCACACGAGTACGCCGACGAACCACGCTTCGGCGCCGCCGTGGCCGATCCCGTAGCCGATTCCACGGCTGTCGCCGGCCGACGCGCCGTAGCGGCGGTTCAGGAAACGCATCCCGAGATAACGACCGACTTCCTCGAACACGGCGGTCGCAAGCGCGCTGTACGCGACGAACGCGAGCGGCTGCGTGAGCCAGCCGTCGGGCGGCGTCTGGCTCAGCACGAGCCCGTGGAATGCGCGTTCGAGGATCATCGCGAACAGCGTGAAGACGGCCACGCCGACGATCGTGTCGCGGCGGTTCAGCGCAAGCGGCTTGCGCAGGATACGGAAGAGGACGAGCGGCAGGAGCGCGATGATCAGCGTGGCGGCGATCAGCACCGCCAGCGTGACGGGGGCGACAGTCATGTATTTCCTTGTTCGGGGCAGCGCACCTGACGCGCTGCGTGCCCCGAATGATACTCAGCTTGCGGTCGACGCGCGCACAACCAGCTCGCCGGGCAACAGCGAGACGCGTACGTCGCCCGCTGCGCCGTCGATCCGCTCGTGCACGAATTCGACGGCCTTGTAGCCGATTTCGTAGGTCGGCTGCCGGATCGTCGTGATACCGATCAGCTCGGCCCATTCCGGATCGTCGATCGACAGCAGCGCCGCCTTCTGCTGCCATGCGGCGCCGAAACGCGCGCGCAGGTGGCGCGCGATCGCGAGCGCGACCGGCGCGTTCGCGGCGAACAGCGCCGCGCGCACGCCGCGCCGTGCCGCGTCGTCGATGCGGGCATCGATGTCGGCGAACGCCGCCGCGGTCGCATCGGGCTCGTTCAGGTCGAGCACGACCGTCGACGGCACCGTCAGCCCGCGCGCGCCGAGTGCCGCGCGGAATGCGGCCTCGCGCAGGCGCCGCGAGCTGACGCGCTCGAACGGCTGCACGACGAAATGGATTGCGTCGAAACCGTGTTCGATCAGGTGCGCGAGTGCCGTCTCGATCGCGTCGGCGTTGTCGAGGCCGATCAGGTCGGCCTCGAAGCCCTCGACGGTCCGGTCGACGAGCACGGCCGGGATGCCGGCCCCGCGCAGCGGGCGCAGCACGTCCTCATCGGCGCCGAGCGCGTTGACGATCAGCCCTTCGACGCGGTAGGTCGTGAGCAGCTGCAGGAAGCGGCGCTCCATCTCGACTTCGTTCGCCGCGTGACAGATCAGCGGCATGTAGCCGAGCGCCTGGCAGGCAGCCTCGACGCCCTGCAGCACTTCGACGGTATAGGGATTGGTCAGGTCGGCAGCGAGCATGCCGAGCAGCCGGTTGCGGCCGCGCTTGAGCCCGCGCGCCATCTGGTTCGGCCGGTAGTTGAGCCGCGCGATTGCCGCTTCGATCCGCTGGCGCAGATCGGTGGACAGCACGTGCGTCTCGCCGTTCAGGTAGCGCGACACGCTGGTTTTGCCGGTGCCGGCTTCGCGCGCGACATCGCTGATCGTCGCCGGACGCGTTGTGGTTGGTTGCGAATCGGTCACTGTCGTGCCTCGCGACGTTCGATCCGCGCCGCGTCGTGAGCAGACGGATCTTTGTTGTTGGAAACGTAAGCCACCCGGTGGAATCTCCTGTCGATCCGCGTTAGCGCTTCAGCGCTTACGCGGATCCCATGCTTCGCGGTCGATCAGCGTCCGCCCTTCACCGCTTGCGCGGATCCCATGCTTCGCAGTCGATCGGCGCCGGCGCGTCGGCACCCGCCCCGGTCACGTGCACAAGCAGTCGGCCGCACCGGACCTGGCGCGGATACCCGTCGCGAGACGCCGCCGGCAGCGCTGCCGTGCCGTCGATACGACGCGCGGGGATCATAACGCAGCCAGCCCTCCGGCACCAAGACCATCGACTCTAACGAAGCCGCCCGGCCGCCGGGCGGGCACCTGCTCGCGGTCGGCCCGTTACCCGCCGCGGCTCAGGCGCGTGCGAGCGCATCCGGATTGACGAGATTCGTGCGCAGCGTGCCGGCCAGCGCGCCGACCAGGTTTTCCGCGGCGCAGCGCGCCATCGCGTGGCGCGTCTCGTGCGTCGCCGAGCCGATATGCGGCAGCGCGACGACATTCTTCATCTGCAGCAGCGGCGAATCCGCGGCCAGCGGTTCCTTCTCGAACACGTCGAGCCCCGCGCCGCGGATCGTACCCGCGCGCAGCGCATCGATCAGCGCGGCTTCGTCGACCACCGGCCCGCGCGATGCATTGATCAGGATCGCGCCGCGTTTCATCTTCGCGAATTCGGCCGCGCCGATCAGGTGGTGCGTTTCGGGCGACAGCGGCACTTGCAGGCACACGAAATCCGCTTGCGCGAGCAGTTCGTTGAGCGTCACGCGCCGTGCGCCGTACTGCGTTTCGGCTTCCGCATGCGCGGACCGGTTCGCGTACAGCACCTGCATCCGGAAGCCGAGCGCCGCGCGGCGCGCGACCGCGCCGCCGATCCGCCCGAGCCCGACGATGCCGAGCGTCTTGCCCTGCACGTCGGTGCCGTACAGGTCGGGGCCGATGCTGCGATGCCAGTGGCCTGCCTTCACCCACTCGGCCAGCTCGACCACGCGTCGCGCGGACGCGAGGATCAGCGAGAACACCGTATCGGCGGTCGATTCGGTCAGCACGTCCGGCGTATGCGCGAGCACGATCCCGCGCCGCGTGAGATCCGCGACGTCGAAGTTGTCGTAGCCGACCGAAATCGTCGACCACGCCTTCAGCCGCGGTGCGCGGTCGAGCATGTCCGGCGTGACCTTCAGGCTCGCGCCGATCGCGCCGTCCGCGTCGCCGAGCGCATCGGCGAGGGCTGCGGCGCCGTCGGCCTGCACGACGTCCGCATGCTCGCGCAGGTATGCGAGGACGTCATCGGGCAGCGGCTTGTACGCGACGATACGGGGCTTCATCTGATTCATTTTCCTTGCAGCGGCGCCGCGAGCGGATGCGTATCGGGCGCCTGGGGTTTGACGGACAGCGTGAGGATCACCGCGGCGACGAGCGCGGCGCTCATGAACGCGTACGACGCGACGGGCGAGCCGGTCGCACCGTTCAGGTAGCCGACGAAGTACGAGCCGACGAACGAGCCGAGCGCGCCCATGCTGTTGATCAGCGCCATCGCGCCGCCGGCGACGTTCTTCGGCAGCAGTTCCGGGACGATCGCGAAGAACGGGCCGTACGGCGCGTACATGGCGGCACCGGCCACGACCAGCAGCGCATACGAGATCCAGAAATGCGACGAGCCGAGTGCGTACGATGCGGCGAACGCGGCCGCGCCGATCAGCAGGAACGGCCACACGAAGCCACGGCGCGAACCGACCTTGTCGGACGCCCACGACGCGGCGAGCATCGCGATCGTCGCGGCGAGATACGGCAGCGCGGACAGCCAGCCGGTCGCGACCATCCCGAGGTCGGAGCCGTTCTTGACGATCGACGGCAGCCACAGCACGAAGCCGTACACGCCGATGCTCCAGCAGAAATACTGTGCGCACAGCTTGATCACGGCCGGCGAGCGGAATGCCTCGCCATAGTTGCGCACGGGCTTGATCGCCGCCTGCTCGGCCGCGAGCGCGGCGTCGAGGTCGCGTTTTTCCTGTGCGTTGAGCCACGGCGAATCGGCCGGCTTGTCCTGCACGAGGAACCACCAGCACACGGCCCAGAGGACGGCCGGCACGCCTTCGGCGATGAACATGTGGCGCCAGCCGAATTCGTGCACGAGATAGCCCGAGACGATCGACATCCACAGCACGGTGACCGGGTTGCCGAGGATCAGGAACGTGTTCGCGCGCGAGCGTTCGTTTTTCGTGAACCAGTTGCTGATGTAGATCAGCATCGCGGGCATCACGGCCGCCTCGACGACGCCGAGTACGAAGCGGATCGCCATCAGCGACGGGATGTTGCTGACCACGCCCGTGAGTGCCGCGCAGGCGCCCCACAGGATGAGGCTGACGAACACGAGCTTCTTCACGCTGCGGCGTTCCGCATAGATTGCGCCGGGGATCTGGAAGAAGAAGTAGCCGAGGAAGAACAGCGCGCCGATCAGCGACGACAGGCCCTTGCTGATCCCGAGGTCCTGGTTGATGCCGGCTGCGGCGGCGAACCCGTAGTTCGCGCGGTCGAGGTAGGCGAGGCTGTAGGTGATGAAGACGATCGGCATGATCGTCCACCAGCGGCGGGCAGCGAGTGTATTGGCCATCAGAATGTCTCCTGTGTCGATCGGAGTTAGCGCTTTAGCGCTTACTCCGATCCCATGCTTCGCGGTCGACCAGAGTTAGTGCTTTAGCACTTACTCTGATCCCATGCTTCGCGGTCGATCAGAGTTAGTGCTTCAGCGCTTACTCCGATCCCATGCTTCGCGGTCGACCGGAGTTCGCGCTTCAGCGCTTACTCCGATCCCATGCTTCGCGGTCGACCAGAGTTCGCGCATCAGCACCTACTCCGATCCCATACATGCACGACTAAATGAGTCCGCGGATTGTGCCGTGTCCGGCCTCTCATTGCGCGGTGAAGGTTTCCTCTAAGCGATCGGCGTGATTGGTGACGTTTTCGAATCGATCGAGCGCGGCACGGGTCGGCAGCCCTTCCGAGTCGCCGATCACCTGGATCGCGAGCGCGCCGATGCGGTTGCCGCGCGCCACGGCCTGCTCGATCGTCTTCCCTTCCAGCAGCGCGCTGACCACGCCGACCGCGAAGCCGTCACCGGCGCCGACCGTGTCGACGACGTTCCGCACACGCTCGCCCGCCACCGTTCCGTCACGGCCGTCAGCCGTCCGGTAATACGCCCCTTCGGCACCGAGCTTGATCACCACCCCGCGCGCACCTTGCGCGAGATAGAAGCCCGCGATATCGGCCGGCGTGTCGTGCCCGGTCAGTTGCCGCCCTTCGGCGATGCCCGGCAGCACCCAGTCGGCGAGCGACGCGAGCGCGTTCAGCGTCTTCGCCATCACGTCGGCGGACGGCCACAGCGTCGGGCGCAGGTTCGGGTCGAACGAGATCGTCTTGCCGGCCGCGCGCATTTCGCGCGCCAGCTTGAACGCGAGCTCGCACGACGTCGCGGAGATCGCCGGCGCGACGCCCGTCAGGTGCAGGTGGCGCGCGCCGAGCACGTAGTCGGCCACGTAGTCGTCACACGACAGGTGGCTCGCGGCCGAACCCTTGCGGAAATACTCGACGGTCGGGTCGCTGCCGTCGTCGTTGCGCGACTTGAGCTGAAAGCCGGTCGGGTAGCGCGGATCGACGGTCACGCACGATGCGTCGATGCCCTCGCGCGCCAGCGTGTCGAGCACGTAGCCGCCGAACGAATCGCGGCCGACGCGGCTCATCCAGCCGACCCGGAAGCCGAGCCGCGACAGGCCGATCGCGACGTTCAGGTCGGCGCCCGCGATCCGCTTCGCGAATTGCGTCGCATGCGCGAGATGACCGGGCTCGGTCGCGACGAACATCGCCATCGCTTCGCCGTAGGTCACGACATCGAGTGCTGCTTTCATGAATGAACTCTCCAGGATCCTTCCGCCGTCACGCGGTTGCGAGCCACGCGACTCGCCGGCATGCATCGCCCGCCAGGTCGGCCGCGTCGAACGGAAACTCGATGCCGCGCGGCGCCTGCTGCGGCAGCGCCGCGAGCACGCCGGTCACGAGCGGGTCGTTCGGCGCCGGCGCGGCGGCGAAACGGCGCGCGCCCTCGCCCTCGACGGCCTTGCAGTGAATGTATTCCACATGGGACGCGAGCACTTGTGCGCAATCAAGCGGCGCTTCGCCCGGCCACTGCCAGTTGCCGATGTCGAACGTCATCCCGAGCGCATCGGGCATGCCCGCGGCGGCCAGCGCATCGAACAGCCCGCGGAACTGCGCGAGCGCGCCGCCGACCGGAAGCTGGCCGTTCTCGACCACCACGCGGGCCTTCGCGCCGCGCGACAGCGCGACGATGTCGGCCGCGTGCGCGTCGCCGGCGAAGCCGCCGAGCTGGAATTTCACGAAGCGCGCGCCGAGCGCGTCGGCTTCCGCAAGCGCGCCGCGCAATGCGTCCGCATCGAGCGCGCCCGTTTCCGTGTACAGGTTGGCCGGCGTCGAATAGACCGACCACAGCCCGTGGCCGGCCAGTAGCGCACCCAGCGCGGCGAGCGCGCCGGGCGCGGCGTCCGCTTCCGAGGCGAACAGTTCGCGCCGCACCTCGAAACCCGTCGCACCCGATGCCGCCGCGGTCGCGACGAATGCGCTGTGGCCCTCCTGACGCACGCGGTCCATCCCGAATGCGCTCGCCACGATCACGATGTCTGTCATTCTGCCCTCTTTTCTCCGGAATGGAACCGGTTCCATTTGCTTGAGACGGATGGTGCGCTTCGCCTCGAACCCACGCCATAGAGGAAATCCCTAAGTTGGGGCATGGCGCGAACGCGCGCCCGACGGCACGCATCACGCATGCCCGGGCCGGCTTCGGCCGTTCCGGCGAGGTTCAGGCGATATCGTGCGCGAGGCTCATTTCGAGGAATTGTGCGGCGACCCGCGACGGCGCGCCGCCGTGCGGCACGAGGATGGAGAAATGACGCGTGAGCGGCGCGGGCGCGAGCGAGCGCAGGACGAGCGCGGCATCGTCGTGACGCAGCGACATCGCGGACACGAACCCGACGCCCATCCCGGCACGCACGGCTTCCTTCACGGCCTCGACACCCGCGATCTCGAATGCGACCCGCATCGGCGCCGCGCCTTGCGCAAACGCGCGCTCGACGAGTTGCCGCACGGCGGAGCCCGCCTCCCGCAGGACGAGCGGATGGGCCGCCAGCGCGTCGAGCGTGACGCCCGGCGCGTATTCGGGCGCGGCCAGCGGATGCCCGGTCGGCACGATCGCCACGATCTCGTCCTCGCGCCACGCGTGCACCGCAGTGCCCGGCGGCAGCGCCTCGCCGGGCGGCCCTTCGATCATCGCGATGTCGAGCGACGGCAGCGCCGCGACCACGTCGGCCGTGTTGCCGCTCATCGTGTGGATCGCCACGCGCGGGGCGCGCGGCTGGAACGCCGCGATCAGGTAAGGCAACAGGTAGCTCGCGGGTGTCGTGCTCGCGCCGATGCGCAGCGTGCCGGCTTCCAGGCCGCGTACCGCGTCGCGAAACGCGCGCGCCTGCGCGAACGTGTCGCGCTGCGCTTTCGCGTACTGCGCGAGCTGTTCGCCGATCGGGGTCAGGCGGATGCCGCGGCCTTCGCGCTGGTACAGCGGCTCGCCGAATTCGTCCTGCAGCAGCCGCAACTGGCCCGACACGGCCGGCTGCGACAGATGCAGCGCCACGGCGGCGTGGCTGATGTTCAGGTGTTCGGCGACGGCGGCGAACGTTATCAGTTGATCCGGGGTCATGGGGATAAATTATCGGCTTTCCGGATAGTTTACGTCACAAATCACAATTTTTCATATCGATATAACGAAATTAGGATTACAGCATCGCAACACGCTCCATCACGGTGCTTCCATGTCCACTGCCCCGACTCCCCATCTCAGCCCCGCCGCGCCGTCGATGCGCGGCCAGTTGAACGGCGTGCTGTTCGTCGCGCTGTTCGCCGCCGCCGTCACGAGCCTGTCCCAGCTTCCCGCGATCGCGGGGCTCGGCCTGTCGCCGCTGATCGTCGGCATCGTCGCCGGTGCGCTGTACGGCAACGCGCTGCGCGACGGCATGCCGGCGAGCTGGGCGGCCGGCGTCAATTTCTCCGCGCGCAAGCTGCTGCGCATCGCGGTCGCGTTCTTCGGGTTGCGCGTGAGCCTCCAGGAAATCGCGCAGGTCGGGCTGCCGGGCCTCACGGTGTCGGTCCTCGTCGTCGTCAGCACGCTCGCGATCGGCACCTGGGCCGGCATGAAGCTGATGAAGCTCGACCGTGATTCCGCGCTGCTGACCGCCGCCGGCAGCGCGATCTGCGGCGCGGCCGCCGTGCTCGCGTTCGAGTCGACGCTGCAGTCGAAGCCGCACCAGAGCGCGATGGCCGTGGGCAGCGTCGTGCTGTTCGGCACGCTGTCGATGTTCCTGTACCCGATCGCCTATCACGCCGGTCTGCTGAACCTCGACCCGGCCGGCCTGGGCCTGTTCTTCGGCGGCACGATCCACGAGGTCGCGCAGGTGGTCGGCGCGGCGAGCGACATCAGCCCGCAGGTCGCGCACATCGCGACGATCGTCAAGATGACGCGCGTGATGCTGCTGGTGCCGGTGCTGCTGGTGCTCGGCTGGTGGCTCGCCCGCTCGGCCCGCGCCACCGCCGGCGGCGCGCAAGGCAAGCGCAAGGTGGCCGTGCCCTGGTTCGCGCTCGGGTTCCTCGGCTTCGTGATCGTCAACTCGCTGAACGTGCTGCCGACGGACGTCACGCACACGCTGAACGTGCTCGACACCTTCGCGCTGACGATGGCCATGACCGCGCTCGGCATCGAAACCCGCGTGGCGCAGATCCGCGCGGCCGGCCCGCGCGCGCTGATGACCGGCCTGATCCTGTACGTGTGGCTGATCGCCGGCGGCTACGGGATCACCTGGGCCGTGCAGCACTGGCTTGGCTGAGTTGCCCGCCCGTGACACGTCGCGCGCCGCGCCCGCCGGGAAGGTCCCGCGGGCGCGGCGCAGTGCTATGCTTCGCGTCGTTTTCCATCGCCCTCTTTCAGCCGTGCTCTCGTTCCTGCTGAAGCTGCGCACTCGCGCCCAAACGCTGTTCCGCCTGTCGGACGCCCATACGATGCTGATCTGGTCGGCCATCGTCGGCGTCGGCGGCGCCTTTGCGACGATGGCGTTCCGCGAAGGCATCGACCTGATGCAGCACCTGATCTCCGGACAAAGCGGCAGCTTCGTGCAGATGGCGAAGCGCCTGCCGTGGTACGTGCGATTCTGGATGCCGGCCGCTGGCGGCTTCCTCGCCGGCTGCGTGCTGCTGCTCGCGACGCGCGGCGACAAGAAGGCGGGCAATACCGACTACATGGAATCGGTCGCGCTCGGCAACGGGGTCGTGCCGGTACGCCAGAGCCTGTGGCGCAGCGTGTCGTCGCTGCTGACGATCGGCAGCGGCGGCTCGATCGGCCGCGAAGGCCCGATGGTGCAGCTCGCGGCGCTCGCCGCGTCGCTCGTCGGCCGCTTCGTGCACTTCGACCCGCCGCGCCTGCGCCTGCTGGTCGCCTGCGGGGCGGCCGCCGGCATCACGTCCGCCTACAACGCGCCGATCGCCGGCGCATTCTTCGTGTCGGAAATCGTGCTCGGCACGATCGCGATGGAGAGCTTCGGCCCGATGGTCGTCGCGTCGGTCGTCGCGAACATCGTGATGCGCGAATTCGCCGGCTACCGGCCGCCGTACGAGATGCCGGTGTTTCCGGCCGTCACCGGCCCCGAGGTGCTGCTGTTCGTCGTGCTCGGCGCGCTGTGCGGCGTGCTCGCGCCGCAGTTCCTGCACCTGCTCGACGCGTCGAAGCACCATTTCAAACGGCTGCCGGTGCCGCTGCCGGTGCGGCTCGCGCTCGGCGGCCTCGTCGTCGGCGTGATCTCGGTTTGGACGCCGGACGTATGGGGCAACGGCTATAGCGTCGTCAACCAGATCCTGCATTCGCCGTGGACCTGGCAGGCGCTGGTCGCGGTGCTCGTGTTCAAGGTCATCGCAACCTCCGCCACGGTCGGCTCGGGTGCGATCGGCGGCGTGTTCACGCCGACGCTGTTCGTCGGCGCGGTGTTCGGTTCGCTGTTCGGGCTCGCGATGGAAGCGCTGTGGCCCGGCCATACGTCGGCGTACTTCGCGTACGCGATCGTCGGGATGGGCGCGTTCATGGCGGGCGCCACGCAGGCGCCGCTGATGGCGATCCTGATGATCTTCGAGATGACGCTGAGCTATCAGGTCGTGTTGCCGCTGCTGGTGTCGTGCGTATTCGCGTATTTCGTCGCGCGCGCGACCGGCACGACGTCGATGTACGAAATCACGCAGCACCATTACCAGGACGCGCAGGAGAAGCTGCGCCTGCGCACCACGCAGATGCGCGAGCTGATCCAGCCCGCGCAGACGGTCGTGCCGCTCACGGCGAGCGTCGCCGACATGACGCGCGTGTTTCTCGAATATCCGGTGAAGTACCTGTACGTCACCGATGATGCCGGGCGCTTTCGCGGCGCGGTCGCGCTGAAGGACATCACGTCGGACCTGCTCGACAAGCGCGACACGACCGACAAGACGGCCGCGCATTACGCGCACACGCCGTTTCCGCTCCTGACGCCCGACATGCCGCTCGCCACCGCGCTCGAACGCTTCATGGCGTTCCAGGGCGAACGCCTGCCGGTGATCGAAAGCGAAGCCGAGCCGACGCTCGCGGGCGTCGTCTACAAGACGTCGCTGCTCGATGCGTACCGGCGGATGACCGGCGAGCGCTGATTCGCACGACGCGATGAGGCGCGGCGCATGCCGCATGCTTCATCGCACCCCGCCTTTGCCGCGCATCGCACGCGGCACGACGAATCCGCTGCCGCGTCAGTCCGGCGCACGCCCGAGCACGACACGCGCGAAGAATCCCGCGAGCACCGACTCGGCCACCTCGGCCGGCACGTGCTGCGGATCGGCCGCGTAATACGACTGCACGCCGTCGCACAGGCACATCAGCCCGAACGCGAGCGTCTCCGCCGGCAACAGCAGCGGCGTGCCGGAGCGCTCGGAGAAGCGCCGGATGAATTCGGCCATCTGCACGCGCTTGGCGTGCAGGAACTGGTTGAAGCGCACGCGGAACTTCGCGTCGCGCGCGGCCTGCAGCTTCGCCTCGCCCCACAGCAACGAGAATTCGTCGTCGGCGAACAGCGTGCGGTAATGCGCGAGCGTCATCGATTCCATCTGTTCGCGCGACCCGCCCTCGTCGAAGATCGCCTGGAAATCGGCCTGCACCTGCGCATGGTTGCGCTCCAGCAACTCCAGCAGGAGTTCCGACTTGCTGCGGAAATTCGAGTAGAACGCGCCGCGCGTATAGCCGGCCGCGGCCGCGATGTCCTCGACGCTCGCGGCCACAAAACCTTTCTTCAGAAAAATGCGATGCGCGGCATTCAGCAGACGTTCGCGCGTCTGATCCCTGCTCTGCTCGCGGGTTAAGCGCTGTGGTTTCATGGCGCGCAGTCTAGCATCGATTCCCTTTCAAATTCATCTTTGCACTCAGATACAGGTGTGTATTAGAATTCGCCACAGTTTCTGAAAATGCTGTCCGCGCGCCTCTGTCGGCGCCGCTCGGGGCAAGCGCGCGCCGCGCTTGCCGGCTTCGTTCCGCTCTCGCTCTCACCTCACTTGGGGGTTTCGTGAATCGCTCCGGTTCCCGCGCCGTGCTGCTGATCGGCACCGCGCTCGTCCTCGCCGCCTGTCATCCAAAAGAATCCGCGCCGCCCGCCCCGCGCCCCGTCGTCGCACTGCCCGCCCATGCCGACGACGCCGCGGTCGCCCGCACGCTCCCCGGCGAGATCCAGCCGCGTTATGCCACCCCTCTGTCGTTCCGCATCGCCGGCAAGATCATCGAGCGCAAGGTGCGCCTCGGCGATACGGTCAAGGTCGGCCAGGTCGTCGCGCTGCTCGATCCGTCCGACGTCGAGAAGAACGCCGCGAGCGCACAGGCGCAACTCGACGCCGCGACGCACAGCCTCGCGTTCGCGAAGCAGCAGCTCGACCGCGACCGCGCACAGGCGCGCGAAAACCTGATCGCGACCGCCCAGCTCGAACAGACCGAGAACAGCTACACGTCGGCGCTCGCGCAGCGCGACCAGGCGCAGCAGCAGCTCGCGCTCGCCCGGAACCAGCTTCGCTACGCGACGCTCGTCGCCGATCACGCGGGCTACATCACCGCCGAACAGGCCGACACCGGCCAGAACGTGTCGGCCGGCCAGCCCGTCTACCAGCTCGCGTGGTCCGGCGACGTCGACGTCGTCAGCGACGTGCCCGAAGCCGCGCTTGCATCGCTCACGCCCGGCCACGCGGCCAGCGTCACGCTGCCGTCGCTGCCCGGTCGCCAGTTCGCGGCGAAGGTGCGCGAAATCGCGCCGGCCGCCGATCCGCAAAGCCGCACGTATCGCGTGAAGCTCACGCTCGCCGCGCCCGATCCGGCGATCCGGCTCGGGATGACGGCCAGCGTCGCGTTCGACGGCGCACCGGCCGCCGGCGACGCGCCGTCGATCACGCTGCCCGCGACCGCGTTGTTCCACGACGGCGCACAGCCGGCCGTGTGGGTCGTGCGCACGAAGGACGACACGCTCGAACTGCGCCGCGTCGACGTCGCGCGCTTCAACGAGCGCACGGTGACGGTGTCGCACGGGCTGCAGCCCGGCGAGCGCGTCGTGTTGCAGGGCGTGCACACGGTCAGCGCGGGCGAGAAGGTACGCGCGATCGCGCCGCTGCATCCGGAGGACTTCGCATCGTGAGCGTTTCGTACGAAGAAGGCCGCTTCAATCTCTCCGCGTGGGCGCTGCGCCACCAGGCGCTGGTCGTCTACCTGATCGCGCTCGCGACGCTCGCGGGCATCCTCGCGTACACGCGGCTCGCGCAGTCCGAAGACCCGCCGTTCACGTTCCGCGTGATGGTGATCCGCACGTTCTGGCCCGGCGCGACCGCGCGGCAGGTGCAGGAACAGGTGACCGACCGGATCGGCCGCAAGCTGCAGGAAACGCCGGCCATCGACTTCCTGCGCAGCTATTCGCGCCCCGGCGAATCGCTGATCTTCTTCACGATGAAGGATTCGGCGCCCGTGAAGGACGTGCCCGAGACCTGGTACCAGATCCGCAAGAAGGTCGGCGACATCGGCTATACGCTGCCGCCCGGCGTGCAGGGCCCGTTCTTCAACGACGAATTCGGCGACGTCTACACCAACATCTGGACGCTCGAGGGCGACGGCTTCACGCCCGCGCAACTGCACGACTACGCCGATCAGTTGCGCACCGTGCTGCTGCGCGTGCCGGGCGTCGGCAAGGTCGACTATTTCGGCGACCCCGACCAGCGGATCTTCATCGAGGTGAACAACGCGCAGCTCACGCGCCTCGGCATCTCGCCGCAGCAGCTCGGCCAGGCCATCAACGCGCAGAACGACATCTCGTCGGCCGGCGTGCTGACGACCGCCGACGATCGCGTGTTCGTGCGCCCGAGCGGCCAGTTCAACAACGTCGATGCGATCGCCGATACGCTGATCCGCATCAACGGCCGCACGTTCCGGCTCGGCGATCTCGCGACCGTGAAGCGCGGCTACGACGACCCGGTCGTCACGCAGATGCGAGTGGGCGGCTCAGGTGCGGCCGGCTCAGGCGCGGCCGGCAAGGCCGTGCTCGGCATCGGCGTGACGATGCAGCCGGGCGGCGACGTGATCCGGCTCGGCAAGGCGCTCGACGCCGAATCGAAGGACCTGCAGGCGCAACTGCCGGCCGGCCTCAAGCTGGTCGAGGTGTCGAGCATGCCGCACGCGGTCGCGCATTCGGTCGACGATTTCCTCGAAGCCGTCGCCGAAGCCGTCGCGATCGTGCTGGTCGTGAGCCTCGTGTCGCTCGGCCTGCGCACCGGGATGGTGGTCGTGATCTCGATTCCGGTCGTGCTCGCGGTCACCGCCCTCTTCATGTACCTGTTCGACATCGGGCTGCACAAGGTGTCGCTCGGCACGCTCGTGCTCGCGCTCGGGCTGCTCGTCGACGACGCGATCATCGCGGTCGAGATGATGGCCGTGAAGCTCGAACAGGGCTACACCCGCGCACGCGCCGCCGCGTTCGCCTATACGAGCACCGCGTTCCCGATGCTGACCGGCACGCTCGTCACCGTGTCGGGCTTCCTGCCGATCGCGCTCGCGAAATCGAGCACCGGCGAATACACGCGCTCGATCTTCGAGGTGTCGGCCATCGCGCTGATCGCGTCGTGGTTCGCGGCCGTCGTGCTGATTCCGCTGCTCGGCTACCACATGCTGCCCGAGCGCAAGCGGCACGCGCACGAGGCGCACCTGCCCGACGATCACGAGCACGACATCTACGACACGCGCTTCTACCGCCGCCTGCGCGGCTGGATCGACTGGTGCATCGAGCGGCGCTTCGTCGTGCTGCTGATCACGGGCGCCCTGTTCGTCGTGGCAATGATGGGCTTTTCGCTCGTGCCGCAGCAGTTCTTCCCGAGTTCCGATCGCCCCGAGCTGCTCGTCGACCTGCGGCTGCCCGAAGGTGCGTCGTTCGCGGCGACGCTGCGCGAGACCGAGCGCCTCGAGAAAGTGATCGACAAGCGCCCCGAGATCGATCATTCGGTGAGCTTCGTCGGCAGCGGCGCACCGCGCTTCTACCTGCCGCTCGACCAGCAGCTTCAGTTGCCGAACTTCGCGCAGTTCGTGATCACCGCGAAATCGGTGAAGGATCGCGAGAAGCTCGCGACCTGGCTCGAAACCACGCTGCGCGAGCAGTTCCCGGCCGTGCGCTGGCGGCTGTCACGGCTCGAGAACGGCCCGCCGGTCGGCTACCCGGTGCAGTTCCGCGTGAGCGGCGACAGCATCGCGACGGTCCGCTCGATCGCCGAGAAGGTCGCGGCGACGATGCGCGGCGACGCGCGCACGGTCAACGTGCAGTTCGACTGGGACGAGCCGGCCGAGCGCTCGGTGCGCTTCGAGATCGACCAGAAGAAGGCGCGCGAACTGAACGTCACGTCGCAGGACGTCTCGAGCTTCCTCGCGATGACGCTGTCCGGCACGACCGTCACCCAGTACCGCGAACGCGACAAGCTGATCGCGGTCGACCTGCGCGCGCCGAAGGCCGATCGCGTCGACCCCGCGAAGCTCGCCGGCCTCGCGCTGCCGACCCCGAACGGCCCGGTGCCGCTCGGCTCGCTCGGCCGCTTCAAGCCGACGCTCGAATACGGCGTCGTGTGGGAGCGCGACCGCCAGCCGACCATCACCGTGCAGTCGGACGTACGCGCCGGCGCGCAGGGCATCGACGTCACGCATGCGGTCGACGCGAAGCTGAACGCATTGCGCGCGCAATTGCCGGTCGGCTACCAGATCAACATCGGCGGCTCGGTCGAGGAAAGCGCGAAGGCGCAGAAATCGATCAATGCGCAGATGCCGCTGATGGCGATCGCAGTGTTCACGCTGCTGATGATCCAGCTGCAGAGCTTCTCGCGCGTGCTGATGGTCGTGCTGACCGCACCGCTCGGGCTGATCGGCGTGGTCGCCACGCTGCTGATGTTCGGCCAGCCGTTCGGCTTCGTCGCGATGCTCGGCGTGATCGCGATGTTCGGGATCATCATGCGCAACTCGGTGATCCTCGTCGACCAGATCGAGCAGGACATCGCCGCCGGCCACGGCCGCGTCGACGCGATCATCGGCGCGACCGTGCGGCGGTTCCGCCCGATCACGCTGACGGCCGCGGCCGCCGTGCTCGCGCTAATCCCGCTGTTGCGCTCGAACTTCTTCGGGCCGATGGCGACCGCGCTGATGGGCGGCATCACGAGCGCGACCGTGCTGACGCTGTTCTACCTGCCCGCGCTGTATGCGACGTGGTTCCGCGTGAAGCGCGACGAACGCGACCCGCAGAACGGCCCGCCGTCCGGCGGCACCGCACCGGCCGCGCCGTCGGGAGCCTGACCATGGATCGATCGATGAACCTGAAAACGAAAGCCGTGCGGGCCCTCGCCGTCGCGAGCCTCGCCGGCCCGCTCGCGGGCTGCGCCTGGTTCGCGCCGAGCGGCGAGCCGCCCGCGATGCCGTCGCCCGCGTACTACGGCACCACGCCGCAAGTGCAGCAGACCGTGTCCGCGCAAGGCGTCGCGCAGCAGTTCGAGGTCGGCGCGCAGCCGGTGCCCGACTGGTGGAAGCAGTACCGCTCCGATGCGCTGAACGCGCTCGTCGACGAAGGGCTGCGCAACAGCCCGACGCTCAGTGCGGCATCGCACTCGCTGGATGCCGCACGCGAACAGCTGCGCGGGCAGATCGGCAGCTCGATGCTGCCGTCGATCGACGCGAGCGGCCAGGCCGCGCGCCAGCGCGCGCTCGGCGTGCCGATTCCCGCGCTCGGCGCGCCGACGCTGCTGTACGACACGTTCGTCGGCCAGTTGCAGGCGAGCTACACGATCGACCTGTTCGGCGCGTCGCGTTTCGCGAACCGCGCGCTGGCGCGACGCGTCGACGTCAGCGCGTTCCAGCTCGAATCCGCGCGGCGCGCGCTGGCCGCGAACATCGTCACCGCGTCGATCACGGTGTCGGTGCTGAATGCGCAGATCGACACGACCGAGCGGCTCGTCGCCCTCGCCAACGACCAGGCGCACGATGCCGAACGCCGCTACGCACTCGGTTCCGCCTCGCGCAGCGACGCGCTGAACGCCCGGCAAAGCGCCGACACGTTCGCGGCGAGCCTGCCCGCGCTGCGCCAGCAACGCGACTCGGCCCGCCATGCGCTCGCGGTGCTGGTCGGCCGCACGCCCGACCGGCCGCCGGCCGATCTCACGCTCGCCGATCTGCACCTGCCCGAACAGGTGCCCGTCGTCGTGCCGTCGGACCTGCTGCAAAGCCGCCCGGACATCCAGGCCGCCGACGCGGGGCTGAAGGCGGCCGCGGCCGAAGTCGGCCTCGCGACCGCGCAGATGTTCCCGCAGCTGTCGCTGTCGGCCGCGATGGGCAAAGGCGGCTTCAGCTGGCCGGCGATGCTGTCGGGCGCCGGCGCGATCTGGAACGTCGGCGCGTCGCTGAGCCAGCCGATCTTCCACGGCGGCGCGCTGCTCGCCCAGCGCCGCGCGGCGAAGGCGACTTACGAGGCCGCCGTCGACCAGTACAAGCAGGCCGTGCTCGGCGCGTTCCAGAACGTCGCCGATTCGCTCGCGGCGCTCGAGCACGATGCGGAAGCGCTCGACGCGTCGTCGCGCGCCGCGCTGTCCGCGCGCGGCGCGTACGACGACGCGGCGGCCCGCGTGCGGCTCGGCGCGCTGCCGCCGTCGGCCGCGCGCGCCAGCGAGCTGCAGTATCGCAATGCACGGCTCGACGAGATCCGCGCGACCGGCGCGCGGTTCGCGGATACCGCGCGGCTCTACCAGGCGATGGGCACGCCGCCGGTCGACAAGGGCGGGCCGTCCGGCAAGGCCGGCAACACAGCCGCCGACGGCGCAACCGGCCAGCAAGCGCGCGCCGCCACCGCCGATACCGCCGCCACCGACACGCCGCCTCCGCAATAAGCCGGCCCCGCCATCGCGTGCGCGCGGAATCCCCGCGCGCACGCTTCCCCATCTTCCGCTTGACCCTCACGTAGCGTAACGTTCGAGACTCCAGTGTGCGTACCGAACGGAGGAACGAATGCGACTGAAAGTGGGAGAACTGGCGAAACGCAGCGGGCTGACCGTCCGCACGCTTCATCACTATCACGCGATCGGTCTGCTGACGCCTTCGGCGCGCGCCGACAACGGCTACCGGCTGTACGACCGCCACGACATCGCCCGGCTCCACCAAATCCAGGCGCTGCGTCGCTTCGGCCTGTCGCTCACCGAAATCGGCGATCACCTGAACCGGCCCGGCACTCCGCTCGTCGATCTCGTCGCGAAGCAGATCGCGCTGCTCGACCGTCAGCTCGCGCAGACCGCGCAGCTGCGCGAGCGCCTCGTGAGCCTGCATGCGCAGCTCGCCGCAGGCACGGAGCCGGAGCTGGCCGATTGGCTCACCACACTGGAGTTGATGACCGTGTACGACAAATATTTTTCCGAGGAAGAACTCGCGCGCCTGCCGATGTACCAGAAAAGCCAGGCGGGCGACGCCGAATGGATCGCACTCGTCGACGAAGTGCGCGCGCTGCACGACGCGGGCGTACCCGCCGAGGACGAACGCCCCCGTGCGCTCGCCAGTCGCTGGATGAAGCTGCTCGTGCGCGACACGAACAACGACCCGCGGCTGCTGGCAAAGCTGAACCTGATGCACGAGCAAGAACCGGCGATGCAGTCGAAGATCGGCATTTCGACCGCGCTGCGCGACTATGTGCTGCGTGCGTCGTCCGAAAACAAGATGCGGATCTTCGAGAAGTACCTCGCGCCGGACGAGATCCGCTTCATGCGCGCGCACTACGGCGAACGCGCGATGGAATGGCCGCAACTGATGGGCGACGTGCGCGACGCGATCGATGCGGGCGCCCGACCTGCTTCGCCGGAAGGCCGCGCGCTCGCGCAGCGCTGGCTCGAGCTGTTCTGCAGCTATGCCGGCCACGATCCGGCCACGCATGCGAAATTCCGCGCGGCGATGATGAACGAGCCTGCACTGACGCAGGATACGTGGGTCGACGACACGCTGATCGGTTTCGTGCGGGAGGCGATGGCGCAGCTTGCGCCCGCGCGCTGAACGCGTTGAGCGCATGAACGTGCGGGCGGCAGGCGGGTTTCCCGCGTGCCGCCCGCTTCACCATTTGCAGCCTGTGTCGCGCACCGCATCCAGCGCGAGCATCGGCAACGCCAGCAGGCCCGCGCGTGAATACGCGTGCCGGCAGTCGGTGCGACGGGCATTCGACATGCCGTCGGCCAGCCTCGCATCGACGGTGTCACGGCGCGCGGCCACGCCGCCGGACGACGCGCCCAACGCCCCGACCGCCGCCTGCGCCGGACTGTGCGCCGCCGCATGCCGCGAGCCGATCGCGTCCAGATCGCGGCGCCAGTCGAGATCGGGGCCTGGTGCGTTCTCGGAACGGGGTTCACGTCGGGTCGCGATTGCGCCGGCAGGCGTTTCACCTTGCCGATGCGAAACACCCTCCGGATCCAAAGACGGCCGCGTCGTCATGCGCGACACCGCAACCGCGACGGATCGTTTCGTCGATGACACGGCGCCCTCCGCACCGCGCTCACTCGCGGCGGGCCCGGTTCGCCCGGCGTCGTGCGCGCCCGCCGCGGGCACCGGCCGCGCGGGAATCAGTTCGACGCGCAGCGCGAGCCGGGGCCGCGCCCCGGCGTTCGGGCCGGCCACCGTCGACGCCCGCTGCAGCACGAACCATCCGAGCAGGTGAATCGATACGGACGCGACGACAGCCAGCGCGACGATGCGCGGCCGGCGCCGCCCCGCCACGCCGGCCAGCCGCGATGGCGATGTGTCAATCCGGCTCGCCGACACCGTCATCGCTGAACGCGAGCAGGTCGCCGGGCTGGCAGTCGAGATAACGGCAGATCGCCTCGAGCGTCGCGAAACGGATGCCCTTGACCTTCCCTTGCTTGAGCAGCGACAGATTCTGTTCGGTGATGCCGACCGCCGCCGCGAGATCCTTCGAGCGGACCTTGCGCGTCGCGAGCATCACATCGAGCTTGACCACGATCGACATGGCGCGCCTCAGACGAACTGCCGATGTTCGGCATCGAGTTCGCTCGCCTGCCGGAGGATGTGCGCGATGACCGCGATGCAGGCCGCGGTGAACAGCGCGACCACGTACGGCAAGCTGAACCCGATGCTGACCACGCGATGGCCGACCGGTTCGCGCAGCGTCGCCCACACGCTCAGGAGCGGTTCGCAAAGCAGGCTCAGCAGCACCCACATCCCGATCGCACGGCCCGTCTTGCCGAGATGGCCGGCCGCTTGCGCGGAGAAATAGTCGCGGCGCGCGTAGGTGCGGAACAGCGCACGCAGATGACGCAGGCCGTTCGCGAGCGCGATCAGCGGCACGCTCGACAGCAGGATGCCGACCGCCTTCTGCCACCACGGGAACGCGGCGACATCCACGTGCAGGTTCGAGATCACCGAATCGGTGAGGCCGAATACGAGGCCGGGCCCCGACGCCGCGTTCAGCGACGGGAACGCCCAGCACGCGGCGTTGAGCACCAGCATGCCGACGATGAACCACAGCGTGACGGTGGCCATCTGCTGGCTGATGCGGGCGATGCGATCGGAATGCATGACGTGTCCTCGACGACGAATGAACGAGCGTCGATTGTACGTCTAAAATTATCGTAAAACGATAATTTATTGCCGTTGTACTATGATTCCTTATTGTTCGACAGGTTCGACTCACCCCCAGCAGGCGCGTGTCGCACGCGCCGTCACGATCGCCGGGCGCGCGCCTATCGGTAGTCGCGCGCGCTGATCGCGTGCCAGTGCTTCGTCATGTAGCGCAGAAACGCGGGTCGGGCTTTCAGGTCCGCATTCGGCACGGGCGCCGCGCCGCCGTCCATGAACTTGCCGTTGACCGTGACGGTTTCCTCGCCGCGCAGCACGTACTTCGTGCCCTGGTCGATCAGGAAGTACTTGACCTGGTCGGCGCTGACGTCACCGCGGCAGCCGATCCTGTACGCGAACAGAAACTGCTTGCGGCCGTTGCCGAGCAGGTCGCGCATCTCGATCGACGCGGGCACGACGTCGAGAATCACGTCGACCGGACATGCCTTCACGTAGTCGCGCACGGTCCAGTCGGGCCGGCCGTCGAGCGTCGCGGCGACCTTGAGCTCGAGGTCGTCGCCGGACGCGGTGCGTGCGAGCGTCACCGCATGTGCGCCGGCCGCATCGGTCCACGTGTATTCGGTGGCGGCCTGCGCCAGGTTGCACAGCGCAGTGGCGGCAAGAAACAGGCAAGGCGAAAGGAAGCGTCTCTTCATCGGCGAGGTGGAAGCAGGATCGAACGCGCCATTATCGACACAGCCGCGTGCCTCTGCCAGCCGCCCGCCGCCTGCCCGTTCAGCGCTCGCGCGCCCCGAGCCCGAGCGCCTTCATCCGCCGGTACAACGTCCGCTCGCTCATCCCGACCTGCTCGGCGAGCGCCTTGCGTGTGCCGTCGAACGTGCGCGCGATGCGCACGAGCTCCGCGTCCGACACGCCGCGCGCATCGGCCGCGCGATCCTGCGGCGCCGCCGATGCGGCGACCAGCTCGGCCGGCAGGTGTTCGACCCGGATCGTCCCGTCGTCCGCGAACAGGCACGCGCGTTCGAGCACGTTGCGCAACTCGCGGATATTGCCCGGCCACGCATAGGCATCGAGACACGCGCGCGCGCGTTCGGTGAGGACAAACGGCCGTGCGCCCGTCTCGCCCGCGCCGGCGCGCGCGTTCGCGATTCGCCGCAGGATCGATTCGGCCAGCAGCGCGACGTCCCCGCGCCGCTCGCGCAACGCCGGCAGCGGAATCGGAAACGCGTTGATCCGGTAGTAGAGATCCTGCCGGAACCGGCCGTCGTCGATCATCTCGCGCAGCGGCTTGTGCGTCGCCGCGACCAGCCGGAAGTCCGCGCGCAGCGCCTCGACGCCGCCGACGCGGCGGAACGTGCCCGACTCGATCAGGCGCAGCAGCTTCACCTGCATCGGCAGCGGGACGTCGCCGATCTCGTCGAGAAACAGCGTGCCGCCCTGCGCGGTCTCGACGAGGCCCGGCTTGCGCTGGTTCGCGCCCGTGAACGCGCCCTTCTCGTAACCGAACAGTTCGCTCTCGAACAGCGTCTCGGCGATCCCCGAGCAATCGACGACGACGAACGGCCCCATCGCGCGATCGCTCGCCTCGTGCAACGCGCGGGCGAACAGCTCCTTGCCGGTGCCCGATTCGCCGAGCAGCAGCACCGGCAGCATCGACGGCGCGACGCGCTGCAGTGCGCCGAGCGCCGCATTGAACGCGTCGGCGCCGCCGACGAGCCCTTCCGCACTCGGCTGCGCGGATGCGCTGCGCACCGTGGTCAGCCGCTCGACGTACGCGATCACGTTGCCGTGCGCATCGAAGATCGGCCGCAATTCGACGTCGACGTGTTCGGGGCCGCGCGGCGTGTGATGGATGTGCAGCACGCGGTTCAGCCCGCGCGACTCGAGCGCCTGCTTCATCGGGCAATGCTCGCCGGCCTGGTCGCACGGCACGTCGTAGTGATGCGACACCTGGAAGCAGTGCCGGCCCACGTGCTCGACGCCCGCGACGCCGAACTGGCGCCGGTACGCATCGTTCGCCGCGAGGATGCGGTAATCGGGATCGACGACGATCATCGGCTGCGGATCCTGCTCGAGATACGCGACGAGCGCGCGCACGTCGGGCATGACGTCGGGGCGCGGCGCGGGGACGATCGGGATGGTGTCGTGCGGATTCATGCGGACGCTCGGTGAAGGAGATGCCTGACGGACTGGCGGGCGCACTGCCAGGCCGACTGCCAATTCTGCCACGACACTGCCAGAAGTGGCAGTCGGCAGCGGCAACCGAACGCCGGCGACGCCCGTGCTTCGCCGCGCCTGCGCCGAAAACCCGAGTCGAATCAAATCCCTGGCAGATCGGCCAGTGCCGCGATGCAGGCTGGCACGCTTCTTGAGTTACAGATCGCGATTGCAGATGCAGAACCCGATCAAGGACACCCCGTGAGCGATGCCACCACGCTGTCTGTCGAAGGCTTTTTCGACCCGGCGACCCACACCGTCAGCTATCTCGTGCTCGATACCGCGAGCCGCGCATGCGCGCTGATCGACAGCGTGCTCGACTACGACCCGACATCCGGGCGCACGCGCACCGCCAGCGCCGACCGGCTGATCGCCCGCGTCGCCGAACTCGGCGCGGACGTGCACTGGCTGCTGGAAACCCACGTGCACGCCGACCACCTGTCGGCCGCGCCGTACCTGAAGGAACACGTCGGCGGCCGGATCGCGATCGGTTCGCACGTGCGCCGCGTGCAGCACGTGTTCGGCACGCTGTTCAACGCGGGCCCCGGCTTCGCGCAGGACGGCCGCCAGTTCGACCGGCTGCTCGACGACGGCGACACGCTCGCGCTCGGCACGCTGACGATCAGCGCGCTGCATACGCCGGGCCACACGCCCGCCTGCATGACCTACTGCGTCGACGACGCGACGCAGCGCGCGGCATTCGTCGGCGACACGCTGTTCATGCCCGACTACGGCACGGCCCGCTGCGACTTCCCGGGCGGCGATGCGCGCACGCTGTACCGCTCGATCGCGCGCGTGCTCGGCCTGCCGCCCGACACGCGCCTGTACCTGTGCCACGACTACCAGCCGGGCGGCCGCGACGTGCAGTTCGTGACGACCGTGGCCGAGCAGCGCCGCGCGAACGTGCACGTGAAGGACGGCGTGACCGAGGACGATTTCGTCGCGATGCGTACCACGCGCGACGCCACGCTCGCCATGCCCGTGCTGATGCTGCCGTCCGTGCAGGTCAACATGCGCGCCGGCCACCTGCCCGAGCCCGAAGACAACGGCGTGCGCTACCTGAAGATCCCGCTCGACGCGATCTGAGCGCCGGCGCCCCAACCGAGACCCCGACATGACCTCCATCCGCAAGCTGACCGACGCGCTGTCGGTCTCGCCGCAGATCGCGGCGGCCGACCTGCCCGCGCTTCAAGCGGCCGGCATCCGCGCGATCATCTGCAACCGCCCCGACGGCGAAGGCCCCGACCAGCCGACCGTCGCCGAAATCCGCGCGGCCGCCGCGCCGCTCGGCATCGACGTGCTTTACCTGCCGGTCGATACGGGCAAGGTGACCGACGACCAGGCCGCGCAATTCGGCGCACTCGTCGCGTCGATCGACGGCCCGGTGCTCGCGTACTGCCGCAGCGGCATGCGTTCGGCCACGCTGTGGGCGTTGTCGCAAGCCGGCCTGCGCCCGCTGAACGACATCGTCGCGACGGCCGCCGCGGCCGGCTACGACCTGCACGCGCTCGCGTCGCGTGTCGTGCCAGGCGGCAAGCAGGCGGCACCGGCCGTCGACGCGCGGCACGACATCGTGATCGTCGGCGCGGGCGCGGCCGGCATCGCGGTCGCGTCGAGCCTGCTCGCACGCGACGCGTCGCTCGACATCGCGGTGATCGATCCGGCCGACGTCCACTACTACCAGCCGGGCTGGACGATGGTCGGCGCGGGCGTGTTCCGCCCCGAGACCACCGCACGCCGGATCACCGACGTGCTGCCGCGCGGCGTGCACCGGATCCAGGCCGCCGTCGCGGGCTTCGAGCCCGACGCGCACGCGGTCGTGCTCGACGGCTGCCGCCGCATCGGCTATCGCAAGCTCATCGTGTGCCCGGGGCTCAAGCTCGACTGGCACGCGATCGAAGGCCTCGCCGACACGCTCGGCCGCAACGGCGTCACGTCCAACTACCGTTACGACCTGGCGCCGTACACGTGGGAACTCGTGCGCGCGTTCCGCGGCGGCAACGCACTCTTCACGCAGCCGCCGATGCCGATCAAGTGCGCAGGCGCACCGCAGAAAGCGATGTACCTGTCGTGCGACCACTGGCGGCGCGCGGGCCGCCTCGAGGCCGCGAACGTCGAGTTCCTGAATGCGGGCGGCGCGCTGTTCGGCGTCGCCGACTACGTACCCGCGCTGATGGAGTACGTGAAAAGCTACGACATCGCGTTGTCGTTCGGCCACAACCTCGTCTCGATCGACGGCCCGGCACGCCGGGCGACGTTCGCGCGCGCGCTGCCCGACGGCGGCAAGGAAACCGTGGTGCGCTCGTTCGACATGATCCACGTCGTGCCGCCGCAGAAAGCGCCCGATTTCGTGCGGTCGAGCCCGCTCGCCGATGCGGCCGGCTGGATCGACGTCGATCCGGCGACACTGCGCCACCGGCAGTATCCGGACATCTACGCGCTCGGCGACGCCACCAACACGACCAATGCGAAAACGGCCGCGGCCGCCCGCAAGCAGGCGCCCGTCGTCGCGCACAACCTGCTCGTGTCGCTCGGCCGCGCGCACGGCGACGCCGCGTACGACGGCTACGGCTCGTGCCCGCTCACCGTCGAGCGCGGCAAGATCGTGCTCGCCGAATTCCTGTACGGCGGCAAGGTCGCGCCGACCTTCCCCGCGTGGCTGATCGACGGCAAGCGCCCGTCGCGGCTCGCGTGGCTACTCAAGGAACGCGTGCTGCCGCCGCTCTACTGGAAGGCGATGCTCAAGGGCCGCGAATGGCTCGCGAAACCCGCGATCGCGCGTTGACCGGAGCCCGATGACGTCATGCTGATTTCCCTCGTACTGGGCGGTTTCGTCGGCGCCGTGCTCGGCCTGACCGGCGCCGGCGGCGGCATCCTCGCGGTGCCCGCGCTCGTCGTCGGCATGAGCTGGCCGATGCAGCAGGCCACGCCCGTCGCGCTCGTCGCGGTGGCCGGCAGCGCGGCGCTCGGCGCGCTCGAAGGCTTCCGCCGCGGGCTCGTGCGCTATCGCGCGGCATTGCTGATGGCGGTGGCCGGCGTGCCGCTGACCACGCTCGGCGTACGGCTCGCGCACGTGTTGCCGCAGCGCCTGCTGCTCGCGCTGTTCGCACTGACGATGCTGGTCGTCGCCGGCCGCCTGTTGCGGCAGGCGCTGCGGCATGCAGCGGTCGACGCCGACGCGTCGCCGCTGTGCGTCGGCCGCGTGAATCCCGATACGGGCCGGCTGGTGTGGTCCTGGCCGGTCGGTGTGGCGCTGGCGTCGACCGGCGCGATGACGGGCCTGATGACGGGGCTGCTCGGCGTCGGCGGCGGCTTCGTGATCGTGCCGATGCTGCGCAAGTTCACGAACGTGTCGATGCATGGGGTGGTCGCGACGTCGCTGATGGTGATCGCGCTGGTCGGCACCGGCGGCGTGTTCGCGACGCTCGTGTCGGGTACGCGTGCACCGCTCGACGTGACGCTGTGGTTCACCGTCGCGACCGCGCTCGGCATGGCCGCCGGTCGCGGCGCATCGAGACACCTCGCCGCGCGGCACGTACAGGCCGGGTTCGCGGCCGTGCTCGTGTGCGTCGCGCTCGGGCTGCTGGCGAAGGCGGCGTTCGGCGCGTAATCGCGTACCGACCGGCGCCGGTCGACGCGCAACGCCGCCAGACAAAACGCCCGGCCGACTCGACGTCGATACCGGGCGTTTTTTATCGCGGGCGCCACCGGCCAACGGCGCGACGCCCCGTCGTCAAGACAGATGCTGGATGGCCGTCAATTCGGCCTTTTGAGCCATTTGCGCAGCCTGCCGGCAATCCCGGATCGCTCGACATACCCCAGCGCCGAAACCGCACACATCATTCCGATTGCCGCATACAGCAAGGCCATTTCTCCGTTCCTTGCGATGTCCGGCCAGGCTGCCTGTGTCAGAACCGCAAGAACGGTCAATCCAGCCGCACCGCCCACGATGACCAGCATCGGCAATACCGCCCTCCGAGGAAGCAGCGTGCTGGCCCGATAGACCGGATACGAAAGCAGCATTGCCACGGGAAATGCAACCGTGAAAGCCACAGCGGAAAAAAAGATCGAAACTTCGCCGAAATCCTTGACGGACACAATGCCGATCAACAAGCCTGCCACGATCGCGGCAGTCAGGCTTGCACCAAGCAATTCTGAAATCTTCAATTCCTTTCTCCCGTCGCGCCAGACAAAACGCCCGGCCCGACTCGTCGTCGGCACCGGGCGTTGTTCATGGCAGACGCCATTCAGGCGTCAGGTCGCGAATCCCGCCATCCGCTTGCGCTCCTGGCGCAGCATCACGAAGTTCGCGATCACGACGCCGGCCGTCACCGCGACGATGAACAGCGTCGCGAGCGCGTTCATCTCCGGGTTCAGCCCGAGGCGCACACGCGAGAACACCACGAGCGGCAGCGTCGTCGAACCGGGGCCCGACAGGAACGCCGACAGCACGAGGTCGTCGATCGACAGCGTGAACGACAGCAGCCAGCCCGCGATCAGCGCCTGCGAAATCAGCGGCAGCGTGATCGTGAAGAACACCTTCAGCGGCGTCGCGCCGAGATCGAGCGCGGCCTCTTCCAGCGACGGGTTCAGCTCGCGCACGCGCGACTGCACGATGATCGCGACGTACGAGATGCACAGCATCACGTGGCCGAGCCAGATCGTGAAGATGCCGCGCTCGGCCGGCCAGCCGATCCACTTCGCCAGTTCGATGAACAGCAGCAGCAGCGAGATCCCCTGGATCACCTCGGGAATCACGAGCGGCGCGTTGATCATCCCGCTGAACAGCGCGAAACCGCGAAAACGCCCCATCCGCGCGAGCACGAAACCGGCCCAGGTGCCGATGATCACCGACGCGAACGCGGTCAGCACGCCGATCTTCAGCGACAGCCACGCGGCCGTCAGCAGCTCGTCGTCCTCGACGAGCGCCGAGTACCAGCGGAACGAGAACCCCGACCACACGGTGACGAGCTTCGACTCGTTGAACGAATAGACGATCAGGCTGATGATCGGGATGTACAGGAACGCGAAGCCGGCAAACAGCGCCGCGAACTGCAGGTAACGATTCGGCTTCATCGACGGCCTCCCTGCTCCTTCGCCTGGAAGTGCTGGAACATCGCCATCGGCACGAGCAGCAGCAGCACCATCGCGCAGGTCACGGCCGACGCCATCGGCCAGTCTGCGTTGTTGAAGAACTCGTTCCACATCACGCGGCCGATCATCAGCGTGTTCGCGCCGCCAAGCAGCTCGGGAATCACGTACTCGCCCACCGCCGGGATGAACACGAGCAGGCAGCCCGCGATGATCCCGTTCTTCGACAGCGGCAGCGTGATCTGCACGAACGCCTTCCACGGCTTCGCGCCGAGGTCGTACGCGGCCTCGAGCAGGCGCAGGTCCATCTTCACCAGGTGCGCGTAAAGCGGCATCACGAGGAACGGCAGGTACGAATACACCATCCCGATGTACACCGCGTAGTTGGTGCGATACAGCTCTATCGGCGTATGCGTGAGGCCGATCCACATCAGGAAGTTGTTCAGCAGCCCGTTGTTCTTCAGGATGCCGATCCACGCGTACACGCGGATCAGGAACGACGTCCAGAACGGCAGCATCACGCCCATCATCAGCAGGTTGCGGGTCGCCGGGTTCGAGCGCGCGATGTAGTACGCCATCGGATAGCCGATCAGCAGGCACAGCAGCGTCGTGATCGCGGCCACCCACACCGAGTTCACGTAGGTCGCGAAATACAGGCTGTCCGTGAACAGGAACGCGTAGTGCGACAGGTTCAGCGCGACGTGCACGACGCCGTCGGCGTACGACGCAAGCTCCGTGTACGGCGGGATGCCGAGCTGCAGCTCCGCGAAACTGATCTTGACGACCAGCACGAACGGCACGAGGAAGAACAGCACGAGCCACGTGAACGGGCCGGCCACGACCGCCGTGGCGCCCGTCAGGTTGAAGCGCCGCACCGGCCACGAGAGCATGGACTTGAACGAGGTCATGACGTCAGCACCACGCCGGCAGTCGCGCTCCAGCGCACGTAGATCTCGTCGCCGAGCGACGGCGTGTCGAGCTCCGAAATCGCGAGGCTCGACACGTTCGCGATCACCGTCTTGCCGCCGTCGAGCTTCACGTGATACAGCGAATAGCCGCCCATGTACGCGACGTTGCCGATCCGGCCGCGTGCCCAGTTGAACGCGCCTTCGGGCGGCTTGCGCGTGAGCGCGATCCGCTCGGGGCGCACCGACACCGTGACCGGCATCCCGAGCGGGCCCGAAATCCCGTGGCTCACGTACAACCGGCTCGGCAGCTCCGGCGATTCGATGTACACGTGGTCGGGTTCGTCCTCGACGGTCACGCCTTCGAACAGGTTCGTCGAGCCGATGAACTCGGCCGAGAAGCGGCTGTTCGGGTATTCGTACACTTCGTTCGGCGAGCCGATCTGCACGATCTGGCCTTCGCTCATCACCGCGAGGCGATTGGCCATCGTCATCGCTTCTTCCTGGTCGTGCGTGACCATGATGCAGGTGACGCCGACCTTGTTCAGGATGTTGACGAGCTCGATCTGCGTGCGCTGGCGGATCTGCTTGTCGAGCGCGGACATCGGCTCGTCGAGCAGCAGCAGCTTCGGGCGCTTGACCAGCGAGCGCGCGAGCGCGACGCGCTGCTGCTGGCCGCCCGACAGCTGGTGCGGCTTGCGCTTCGCGTACTTGCTCATCTGCACGAGTTCGAGCGCCGCGGCCACGCGCTCCTTCAGCTCGGCCTTCGGCGTGCCTTCCTGCTTGAGGCCGAACGCGACGTTCGACTCGACCGACATGTGCGGGAACAGCGCATACGACTGGAACATCATGTTCACGGGCCGCTTGTACGGCGGCATCTGCGCGAGGTCCTCGCCGTCGATCAGGATCTTGCCCGACGTGACCGTCTCGAGGCCCGCGAGCATCCGCAGCAACGTCGACTTGCCGCAGCCCGAGCTGCCGAGCAGCGCGAACAGCTCGCCCTGGCGCACGGTCAGGTTGACGCTGCGCACGGCTTCGGTGTCGCCGAATTTCTTCACGACGTCGACGATCTGGACAAAGTTCTCGGCGCGCGCATCGGCGCCGGAGGAGGAAACGGAGGACGGTGCGCCCGCGACCGGCGCACCCGACTGGCTATTCATGATGTGCTGCATCTCTCCTGCGTTGAACGAACAAAGCCCCCGGGGGCACCAGGGGCTTCATGACTGCTGGGAACGCCGGCTCGCGTCAGCGGCCCGACTTCAGCTCGGTCCACAGACGCGTCTGCAGACGCTGGATTTCAGGCGGCAGCGGCTTGAGCAGGAACAGCGTCTTCACGACGTCGGCCGGCGGATAGACGGCCGGGTCGTTCGCGACGTCGGGCCGCACGTACTTGCGGGCCTCGGCGTTGGCGCTCGGGTAGTACACCGCGTTCGTGATCGCCGCGTGCACCTTCGGATCCTCGATGTAGTTGATCCACTCCAGCGCGGCTTCCTTGTTCTTCGCGTCCTTCGGGATCGCCATCACGTCGAACCACACCGGCGCGCCGCCCTTCGGAATGTAGTACTCGACCTTGTACGACTTCTTCGCCTCGATCGCGCGATGCTTCGCGATCACGACGTCGCCCGACCAGCCGAACGCGAAGCAGATGTCGCCGCCGACCAGGTCGTTGATGTAGCCCGACGAGTTGAATTGCGTGATGTACGGGCGGATCTTCTTCAGCACTTCCATCGCGGCCTTGTAGTCGGCCGGGTTCGTGCTCATCGGATCCTTGCCGATGTAGTGCAGCGTCGCCGCGAACATCTGGTCGGGCGCGTCGAGCACCGACACGCCGCAGGTCTTCAGCTTCGAGATGTTTTCCGGCTTGAACAGGATGTCCCAATTGTCGAGCGGCACCTTGCCGAGCGCCTGCTGCGCCTTCGTCAGGTTGTACGCGAGACCGGTCGTGCCGTACGCCCAGGGCACCGAGAACTTGTTGCCCGGGTCCGCGCCGGCGACGAGCGCCATCAGCTGCGGATCGAGGTACTTGAGGTTCGGCAGCTTCGACTTGTCGAGCGGCGCGAAGATGCCGGCGGCGATCTGCTTGCCCGCGTAGTTGCTGGTCGGCACGACGATGTCGTAGCCCGAGCTGCCCGTCAGCAGCTTCGCCTGCAGCGTATCGTCGCTGTCGTAGTTGTCGTAGCGGACCTTGACGCCCGTCTGCTTCTCGAAGTTCGGGATCGTGTCCTTCGCAATGTAGTCCGACCAGTTATAGACATTGAGCTGCGTATCCTTCGCCGCTGCCGCCGATGCACCCACGCACAGCGCGAGCGCTGCGAACCGGCCCACTACCTTTGCTTTCATCCCGTTCTCCCTCCGGCCGGACACGTTGCCCGACTGCCGTCTGCCTCGTCATGGCGGCGCATTCTGGCGCGCCGCCCCTCGAAAACCCCGAAAACTACCATCATTCGCGCCCCGTCACAAAAAAATCATGCCGGTGTCGCGCAAACGGAACAGATATCCCGCTGCCGGCCGGTCAGGCGGCCCGTGCGGCGGGACGTTCCCGGGGAATTCTATCGGGTAATCGGCGGCTGTCCACCGGGAAAGACGGGCGGCGACGAAACCGCGTTCGCCGGCCGGACGCGAGCCGTGCGGCGGCCGCGCCCGAACCCGGCCGTACTGTCACGCCGCCGCACCGGTACGGCATGCCGGCCGCGCCCGTCCGACCGACCGGCCGCGATGCATTAAAATGGCGGCTGACGATTCAACTGCGTGAACCCCTCCGATGGCCTCCAATCTCCACGACCTGCCCGACAGCCCCTGCATCGGCGTGTGCTCGACCCTCTTCGACGAAGTCTGCAAGGGCTGCGGCCGCACGGCGGCCGAAGTGTCGAACTGGGTGTTCCTGAGCGACGACGAAAAGCGCGCGGTATGGGAGCGCATCCAGCGCGAAGGCACCGCGATGCGCTTCCAGTACGACAAGCTGTAAATCCGCCGCGCAAAAAAAAGCGGCATGCAGACCGCCATGCCGCCAACCCCAACTCTGTTCTGTTTCCGTTCCTGTTTCTGTTCCTTTCCCGCCGCGTCTAGAACTTCATCCCGACGCCCACGCCGACGATCAGCGGATCGATGTGCAGCGTGCCGATGCCCTTGTCGCCGAGCGTCGCATCGGTGCTCATCCAGATCTTCTTCACGTCGACGTTCATGAAGACCTTCTTCGTCAACTGCACGTCCACGCCGAACTGCAATGCCGGGCCGAAGCTGCTCTTGTTGATCGACACGCCCTGCCCGCCGACGTTGAGCCCGTTGTTGTAGAAGTACGTGTAGTTCACGCCCGCGCCGAAATACGGACGCACCTTGCCGGCATGGTTGAAGTGATACTGCAGCAGCAGCGTCGGCGGCAGCACGCCCACGCCGCCGAGATTGCCGAGGCTCGACGTCAGCTGGTGCCGCGACGTGCCGAGAATCAGTTCGACGCCGAGGTAGTCGCGGATCATGTACGTGAAGTCGAGCTCGGGCACGATCGCGTTGTTCACGCCGACGTTGAGCGCGCCCAGCGTGTCGCTCGCGCGTTCGTTCGGCTGGATGCTGATCGCACGCAGCCGGACCAGGACGTCGCCCTGGTTGATGCCGTCGCCCGGCGAGGCCGCGTGCGACAGCGAAGGCATCGCGGCGAAACTGGCCGCAACGGCGGCAGCGGTGACACAAGTTCGAATCGTTTTATGCATGGTACGGACCCCCAAAGAATGGTTCCCATTTTCCTCGTAGGGTCTTTTCATCGTCTTGATATCCGTCAAGCCAGCGTAAACGTGGGACGGTTTGCCGCAGGCTCGGTCGCACAGCCCGTCAGCAGCAGGTCGAGCAGGTCGCGCACGCTGCGAATTGCACGGCCGAACGGCAACGCCTCGCGGCCGCGGAAGAACAGCCCGTTCGCGACGTCGCCGCGCAGCGCCGCCGCCAGCCGTGTGTCGATGCAGAAATGGCCGAACTTCTCGATGCCGTCGCGCAAGCCGCATACGCTCAGGCATTCGAGCGCGGTCGGGCAACGCTGCTTCAGCGCGCCGAGCTTGTTGCGGATGCGCGTCTCGTTGCGCAGGTAACGATCGAGCCACGGCGTTTTCACCGCGCGTGCGGGCAGCCCCGTCACGCTGACGAATTCGACGATGTCGTCGGGCGTCGCGTCGGCCAGCACGCGCTTGAAGTGCGGATGCGCATCGCCCTCTTCCGTCACCGCGAACGGCGTGCCGACCTGCACGCCGTTCGCGCCGGCCTCGAGCGCCGCGCGCACCGTGTCGTGACTGTTGATCCCGCCCGCAACGATCAGCGGGATCGTTTCGCGCGCGATGCCGAGCGATGCCATCACCTGCGCGGTCTCGTCGAGCACGCGTGCGAAATCGAAACGGCGGTCGTGCATGTCGTCGATCTGCGTGACGCCGAGATGGCCGCCCGCATGCGCCGGATGCTCGATCACGATCGCGTCGGGCAGGCGCCCCTTCTTCATCCACTTCTTCAGCACGAGCGCGATCCCGCGGCTGTCCGACAGGATCGGGATCAGCGCGATGTCGTGTCCTTGCGTGAGATCGGGCAGGTCGAGCGGCAGGCCCGCGCCCATCACGATCGCATCCGCGCCCTCGTCGCATGCGACCCGCACGTAGTCCGCATGCGCGCTCACGGCCTTCATCACGTTGACCGCGATCATCCCGCGTCCTTCGCTATAGGTCTTCGCGAGACGGATCTCGCGGGCGAGCGCCTCGAGGTTCGCGGCCTCGAGCGTCGCGCGATCGGGTTGCGCGCGGCAACGCGCGAGCAGGTCCGCATGATGGTGACGCAGGTCGATGCTCGCGATCGTGCCGACCGCGCCTTCGCGCGCGACGCTGCCCGCCAGCCGGTGCGCGGAAATGCCGACGCCCATGCCGCCCTGCACGACAGGCAGCAAGGTGCGGCCGCGGATCGTCAGCGGCGGAAAGGAAGTGCGTACGGTCATCTGAAACCTCGTCGGAACATCGGAACCGCGATGATCGACGATCCACCGCCGCGCACCTTGACGACCGTCAATAAAAAAACGGCACCAGCGTGCCGTTTTCGGTTCGTGCGGCGCGAAGCGCTCAGGCAGGCTTCGCGGGCTTGAGCTGCATCGACTTGTACTCGAGATATTCCTCGAGCCCGTACACGCCGTTCTCGCGGCCATGCCCCGACTGCTTGTAGCCGCCGAACGGCGCGGCGCCGTTCCACGTGCCGCCGTTGATGTCCACCTGCCCGGTGCGGATACGGCGCGCGATGCCCATCGCGCGCTCGTCGCTGCCGGCCCACACCGCGCCGCCGAGCCCGTACGGTGAATCGTTCGCGATCCGCACGGCCTCGTCCTCATCGCGATACGTGATGATCGACAGCACCGGCCCGAAAATTTCTTCCTGCGCGATCGTCGATTTCGGATCGACGCGGCCGAACACGGTCGGCTTCACGAAGAAGCCCTTCGTGAGCCCTTCCGGCAGGCCCGTGCCGCCCGTCACGAGCTCCGCGCCTTCGTCGATCCCGCGCTGGATGTAGTCCTGCACGCGCTGCTGCTGCACGGCCGACGCAAGCGCGCCGAGACGCGTCGCATCCTGCCGCGGGTCGCCGGCGACGTACGATTCGGCCGCGGCCTTCGCGATCTCGCGCGCTTCGTCGTAGCGGGCTTCCGGCACCAGCATCCGTGTATGCGCCGAGCAGGTCTGCCCCGCGTTCAGGTAGCACGCGTTGACCGTGCCCTTCACCGCCGCCGCGAAATCGGCATCGTCGAGGATCACCGACGCCGACTTGCCGCCGAGCTCGAGCGCAACGCGCTTGACGCCCGCGGCCGCCAGCTCGGCCACGCGCTTGCCGGCGCGCGTCGAGCCCGTAAACGACACCATGTCGACGTCCGGATCGGTGGCCAGCACCTCGCCGACCACCGGGCCGTAGCCGCACACGAGGTTGAACACGCCGGCCGGCAGCCCCGCTTCGTGAATCGCTTCGGCAAGCATGAACGCGTTGAGCGGTGCGACTTCGGACGGCTTCAGGACGACCGTGCAGCCGGCCGCGAGCGCCGGTGCGACCTTCAGCGTCACCTGGTTGAGCGGGTAGTTCCATGGCGTGATCGCCGCGACGACCCCCACCGGCTCGCGCACGACGAGCGAGTTGCCGACCTGTGCCTCGAACTCGAACGACTCGGCAAGCTTCGCGTACGCCTTCCAGTTGTAGATCGGGCCGCCGACCTGGATCGCGCGCGACAGCTTGATCGGCATCCCGACTTCGCCGGTGATCGACTGCGCGAGCTCCTCGCTGCGCGCCTGCAGATGCTCGACGATCTTGCGCAGGTAGCCCGCGCGCGTCGAGGCCGGCGTGGCCGCCCACGCGTCGAAGGCCGCGCGCGCCGCGCGGATCGCGTCCTGCGCGTCGGACGCGACGCCTTCCGGAATCCGGCCGATCACGGCTTCGGTGCCCGAGTCGATCACGTCGATCGTACCGGTGCCGGCCGGCTTGCGCCACGCGCCGTCGATATAGAACTGGTCGTAGATTTTCATCGTTTTCCGCCTCCAGGAAAGCCGACATTCTAGCGAGCGTTTCGGCCGGCCGGTGCGACGATTGACAGCTATTGGAAAGGTCTTTAGCCTCGGCGCCTCATTCATCATAAGAAAGGAGAATGCCTTGAGCATCCTGACCAAAATCGAGGGCGGCTATCTTCAGGTATTGCGCGTGATCGTGCTGTTGTTCGCGACCGCGGTCCTGATCGGCGGGGTCATATTCGGCGCGATCGCACTCGATGCGCGCCTGTCGAAACCGCCGAAAGTCGATTCGGCCATCCAGGTCGATCCTGCATCGTTCGCGTGGGAAAACGATGCAACCGCCAAGGCCACGCCGGCCGCCGGCGGCGCGGCAGCGAAGGACGACAACGCGTCGCCCGCGCTGCGCCTGTCGACGCAACTGTCGGGCATCGTGCAGAAGCACGGCCGGGCGGCCCTGTCGCCGGACTACGCGGTCGATCGCGACGCGTACGAGCCGTCGTTCCAGCGCGTGCTCGGCGACGACGACCATCCGGAAGTCGCGTACTACGAGCAGCAGATCGCGTATCTCGACAAGGTGCTGTCACGCGCGGACGTCGCGGCCAGCGTCAAGAAGAAAGTCACCGGGCACGGCGACGAATATGCGCGTGAGCAGGCGTACACCGACGTCGTGTCGGCGGTCATGCGCGACTTCTCCGAGCGCTACGACGCACGCCGGACGGCGATCGACAACGAGAAGAAGGCCGCCGAAGAAACGGCTGCCGAGAACGGCCAGACCGCGCGCTTCGCCGGCGTCGCCGCGCTCGTCGCGCTGTATTCGTTCGTGTCGCTCGCCGTGCTGATCATCCTGATCCGCGTCGAGCGCAGCATCCGCTCGATCGCGCGCGCCACGCACACGGCGACCTGATCCCGCTCATCCGCCAGCCCGCGCGCCGGGCTGCGGGGGCCCGGCGACGGGCCCGCTTCGCGGCGCAAGCGACCGCTTCCTGGTCGCTTCCCGGTCACTCCCCGGCCGCATCTTCCCGCGTCGTTCCTCACGCGCTCGCGCACTTTTCGTTCCCGCCGCTCCCTCATTCCGCCGTCGGCCATCCGCGTCGGCGCGGCGTCCGTTTCGCCACCGCCATGTCAGCATCCGCCCGGGTGCGCGGCCGGGCCCGCATCGTGCTATGTTTTTACTATCGGCACCGGCCCGTTGCAACCGGCGCCGCCCGGAATCCATGTATTTCGTGAGCGCTGCCATGTCCGACGCACCCCATACCCTCGGCTCGCAAGACCGCCTCGAGCTGCTTTGCTGGCTCACCTGCGGCAACCTCGGCGCGTTTTACCTCAACGAATCGTGGCCGGACGCCACGTTCCAGGTCCAGGCCGCGCACCGCTGGCTCGACCGCCATCACCGTCAGGCCGACTGGCTCGCGATCGCCAAGCTCGCGGCGCTCGCGCAGGACATCGCCAAGCGGCACGCCGGGTTCGTCGATGCGTCGTGGGCGCGCGACGCGGTCGAGGAAATCGTCGATACCGACGATCTCGACTATCGGGCGAAACTCGTGCAATGGGTCTACGAAGACTGCTGCAAGGCGCTCGCCGACAAGCGGCTGGCCGATTGACGATCGGGACGGCACGCGCGGCGCCGCGCTCCTGTCGTTGACGGGAATGTCAGCCTGAAAGACGGACAGGGGCGGTACGTCGCGCACCGCACCCCGAACCGCGAGGCGCGCTTACAGCAGCGATTTCGCCTGCGTCAGCACCTTGTCGCAGACCTGTCTGGTTACCTGCTGCTTCAGTCCGCCGCCGCTCAGGTCGAGCTTGCTGCCATTGCCGGCGTCGAGCACACCGCTCGCGCCGCTGGTATAGCCGCTGTCTGACGACGCGTTGCCGCCAAGCTTGCCCATCAGCGCGTCCTTCACCGACGACGCACCGCCGGATGCCCCGCCGAGATAGTTGTTCTGGATGCAGAACTGCAGCAGGCCCGCGACGTTGCCGGTGCTGCCCGGCATCAGCGACGAACCGCCACCGCCCGTCAACGCGCCGCCGATGCCGCCGAGGTTGCCGAGCGCACCGCCCGCGCTGCCGCCCGAATCGCCCCCGCCGCCGACCTGCTTCAGGACATCGCCCAGCTGCGCATGCGCCACCGAAAACGGCGCGAGCAATCCGATCAGCGCACCGGCAATGGTCGCGCGGTATAGACGTGCATTCATGTGAAGCCTCCCGGTTGTGACTGCGTGAGTACCGCGAATCGAATCCAAGGATACTCAATCAACCCGTGCATGACAGCCTTCGGAGGCGGCCTGAAACGTCAGGCATCGTGATATCGCCACGATTTGACAAAGCTTGACGGCGAGCCGCGTGCGGACATGCCGGTTTTGCATCCGCGCGCGATCGCCCGTCCGGGTCGCCTGCGCGCGCGAAGCGTCATAGAATCGTCGTCGCCGGCCGCCCGGACCGTCCGGCCCGATCTCGATCCCGAACATGAAGGACGCTCGCGTGACGCTTGCCCATCGATATCTGCTGTTCGCCGGCGCAGCGGCCGCGCTGGGTTGCGGCGCCGGCACCGCCGGCGCGGCCACGGCCGCTGCCGCATGCCCTTCGCCGTCGTTCGAGCGCTATCCGGCACCCGCCGCAAGCGCACCGCGCAAGCCCGCCGCGGCACCACGCCTGACCACCCGGGAAGCCCGCCTCTACCGCACCGTCATTCGCGACGAATTCACGCAACCGGCCAACTTTGCCGGCCACTACCGCGTCGCGACCTGGGGTTGCGGAACGGATTGCCGGAATTTCGCGATCGTCGACAAGTACACGGGCGCGACGTACACGATGCCCGGCGTACAAGCCATCGCAGGCGTGATGGGCAACGACGAGGAACGCGTCGATTTCCGGCCCGGCAGTACGCTGCTGATCGTCGCGGGCTGCTTCAACGACGATTGCGACTACAACGACGCGAAGGCGGCCCGGTTCTTCTACGAGTGGACCGGTACGCGCTTGCGTCGGGTCGGCACCTGTCCATTGGCCATCGAGCCGCGCGAGTAGCCGGCCGACGGCTGCCGCTCGCCGCGACTTGCGCTATCGTTCCCCCAGTACACCTTGAACGGCGCACCCACCTGCGATGCCCATTTGCCTCAGTTTCGATGACGGCCCCGGCCCGTCGACGCCCCTCCTGCTCGACGTCCTGCATGCCGCGTCGTGCCGCGCGACCTTCTTCCTGCTCGGCCGGAATCTGGCAGGCGCACTCGATGTGGCCGCTCGCATGGCGCGCGAAGGCCACCGGCTCGGCAATCACACCCGTTCGCACGCAAAACCGGGCACGCTGTCGGACGACGCGTTGATCGACGAGATCGAGACGACCGACGCGCTGATCCGCGATGCCTATCGCGAGGCCCGTGTGCCCGCGCCGGATGCGATCCCGCTGCGCCTGCCTTATGGACTGATGCCGCATGACAGTCGCGCCCGCGTGCTCGCACGGCTGCAACGCGAACATACCGGCTGGACCGCGATCCTCGACGACTGGCAGCGGCCGGCGCCGTCGCCGCAGGCGCTGTTCGACGCGATGTGCGCCCATGTCGACGCCAGCACGGCACGGCAGCGCGACGTGCTGTTCTGCATGCACGACGGATCGCGGCACGGCGAGGCGCGGCCCAACACGGTCGAAGCCGTGCGCCTGTTCCTGAATCGGCCGCGCTGACGTGGCATCCGGCCGGCGTCAGGGCGCAGCGCCATCCAGCAACTGCCGCCAGCCGCCGAGAAAACCGATGCCGGGCCCCGGCACCCACAGGCCGCGCTGCGCGGCTTCCAGGTGAATCAGCGTCTGGTCCGCGCAGAACAGGGCCATCAGCGCGGCGCGGCGGTCGTGCATCCAGTCAGGCACGGCATCGGGCCGCGTCGCCGCATAGGCCCGCAGGCCGGCGTCCCAGCGGCGCGCGTCGAATACGAAGCGATCGTCCCGGCCCGCATCGCGCGACAGCGCAAACAGCGCAAACGCCGCTTCGAGCCACTGCGCGCCCTGCCCGACGTCGTCGAAATCGAGCACGCCGTTCACGGCGCCCCCTAGGTACAGCAGATTGCCCGCGTGATAGTCGCCGTGCAGCCAGTGCACCGTGCCCGTCAGCCAGCGTGCGGCAGCGTCGAGATGCGCGCCGATCCGACGGATCATCGTCCCGTAGCGGTCGCTCAGGTCCCCCGGCAACGGCGGCGCGGCACGCGCGGCAACGCGTGCGTGCCGCGCCGACAGCCAGGCCAGCGGCGCCGATTCGGTCACGGGTATCGCCGCCAGCGCCGCATGCAGATGCGCGAGCGCACGCATCGCATCGATCGCGCCCGCCTCCGCTTCGTCCGGCAGGCCGGGGCTGCCGTCGATATGCTCGAACAGATGCAGCCAGCTTCCGTCAGGCAGTCGCACGCCGGATTGCGCGTCGACGGTCGGCCGCAGGCGCGGCAGCGCCGGCAGCATCGGCGCCGTCCGCGTATCACCGAGATGACCGAGTATCGCCGCCTCGCGATCCACCTGCCCGACCGGCTTGCCGGACCACGACACGCGCAGCACCGCGCGTCCCGCATCGCACTCGACGAGATACGTTTTGTTAGTATGGCCCGACGCCAGCGCCTGCATGCGTGCAGGCCCGATGTTCCAATACCGGTGAAGCCACGGTTCCAGCGTTTTCACGTCACTCCTACTCGTTGCATTGACCATGTCAGAGCGTCCTTCGGCCCGCATGCGGGACATCAACATCGAATGGCTGACGCGCGCCGCCGAATTCGACCACCTGTTCCAGACGCGCTGGCTCGGCGAGCGCTTCTTCCACTTGCCCGGCGACATGCTCGCGCTCCAGGAACTGATCTGGCGCGAGCGTCCCGACTGCATCGTGCAGACCGGCATCGCGGCAGGCGGCGGCGTCGTGTTCTCCGCGTCGATGCTGGCGCTGAACGGCGATCGCGGCCGTGTCGTCGCGATCGAGCCGCGCCTGCGCGACGACGTCAGGCAGCGCCTGCAGTCGCATCGGCTCGCCGATCGCATGGTGCTGATCGAAGGCGAATCGTGCGCGGCCGACACGCTCGCATCGGTACGCGCGCAGATCCCGCACGATGCGCGCGTGATGGCGATCCTCGACCTCACGCATACCCACGCACACGTGCTGCGCGAACTCGAATGCTATGCGCCGCTCGTGACGCCGGGCAGCTACGCGATCGTGATGGATACCGTCATGGAATACCTGCCCGCGTCGATGTTCGACGGCAAGCCGTACGGCAAAGGCAACAACCCGGCCACCGCCGTGCGCGACTATCTCGACCGCGACGACCGGTTCGAGGTCGACTACGACATCGAAGACCGCGTACTCATGACGCTGTCGCCAGGCGGTTTCCTGAAGCGAGTTCGCTGATCAGGCGCGCGGCCTCCGCCGAGCCGTCACGCGCGTAGCTCGCACGAATCCGCGCCGCCTGCTCGCGCAACGAACCGGGGCGCAACAGGCACGCGAGCGCATCGGCGATCTCGGCCACGCCGGCGTGCTGCAGATCCAGCACGCGCCCCGCGCCGGCCCGCTCGACGAAGTGCGCCGAATGAAACTGGTCGTTGCAGAACGGCGACAGCAACATCGGCACGCCGCATGCGAGCGACTCCATCACCGAATTCGCGCCACCATGGCTGACGAACGCGTGCGTGCGTCGCAGCAGCGCCAGTTGCGGCACGTAACGCACCGCGATGACACGCGCGTCGTCGGCCGGCAGCAGATCCGCATCGACCAGCTCGCCCACCGACAACACCAGTTGCGCCGGCGTCGCGCGCGCCGCCTCGATGACTTTCGCGAACACATCGGGATGGTAATAAAGCTGGCTGCCGAGCGACATGTAGACGAGCGGACGATCGGCATCGAGGCGCTCCCACGGGAACGGCGTCTCGTCGCCACGCGGGCCGGACGGCAGCGCGGGGCCGACCAGTTCGACACCGGGCGGCGGCGCGCCGACCAGCGCGTCGGTCGTGAACGCGAGCGTCAGGTGCGGCGACAGGATGTCGCAACCGCGAAAGCGCGCATCGAGCCCGTAGCGCGCGAACAGCCGGGTGCGTTCCGGCGCCAGCCATCGCACCGTGCGCAGCAATTCGGAGTCGAGATCGTCCGGCAGCACCGGATTCAGCGAATTCGACATCGCCACCCACGGCAGCCCCTCCAGCTCGGCGGCGATCGCCGCCGCATAGAGCAGCGGATCGATCACGACCACGTCGGGCCGCCAGTCGCGCAGCACCGCGCGGATGCCGTCCACCTGTGCGGGCGCCAGGTCGATCAGCAGCGTGCGGATCCAGTGCCGCAGCCAGTCCGCGTCGCGGATGTTCGCGGCGAAGCTCGCACCGCGCGACAGGTCGTGACGCTCGGGTGTCTCGCGCGGCCCGACGAACGCGAAGCCGCCGGCGCCGTCGAGCTGGGCGCTGATGTCGGCCGGCGCATAGAACGCGACGTCGCAACCGGCGGCGCGCAGATGCTGGGCCGGGCCGATGCAGGGATTGACGTGCCCTTTCTCGGGCACCACGCAGAACAGGATGCGTTTCATGAGCGGCTCAGGTTGGGCGATGCGCGGCATCGAGAGGGGTGTCGAGGCGGTTGAAATGATCGAGGATCAGCGACAGCGTCGTCCACAGCACGCGTTCGTTGTCCGTTTGCAGCGTGGGCGCGTCCAGACCGAGCGTGTCGGCCAGCGCGCGCGTGCGGTCGCGATCGAGCAGCGTCGCGAGATCCATCGCCGGGGCGAGCCGCCCGCGCTTGGGGCCATGCACGAGTCGGTCCGGCAGGTTCAGGCGCGCACCGAGATCGCGCAGGCATTGCTTGTCCGGATCGGGAGCGATGCTGGTCAGATGCGCGACGACGGCATCGTCGACGAACGGCGGATGCAGGTCGACCGACGCCGCGTCGAACAACGCGTGGCACAGCGGCAGATAGTTGGCCGACTGGTCGCGGCGCAACACCTGGTCCGCGCCGTCGCCGGTGATGGCCACCTCGACGCCGTCCGCGGCCATCGCCTCGGCCAGCAACAGCTTCGCGACCGGATGCAGGTTGAACATCGGCTCCTCGACCGCATGGGTCGTTCTCGGCAGCGCCGCGACGAAATCCGCCTCGTTCACGCGCACGAGCTTCACGTTCGCCTGCATCTGCCCGGCCAGTTCGAGTGCCGCATCGCGTTCGCAATAGTCCGGCATGTCGGTCACGAGGATGTAGGACGTCACGTGCCGCTGCGCGCCGAGTTCGCGCAGCAGCGCGAGCAGCAACGCCGAATCGAGCCCGCCGCTCAACGCCAGCGCAACGCGCTTGCCGCTGTCGAGCGCACGTTGCAGCGACGCGCGCAGCACGGTTTCCAGATCCGCGTGCTGCGACCGCCCGGGTGCCGGCTGAACGGCCAGCCCTTGCGGCGAACGGATCAGCGCATGGCCGGGCGGCACCGCGCGCACGTCGCGCAGCACGGTGCGGCCGACCAGGCGCTCGCCGCTCAGATAGCCCGCGATGGCCGCCGCGTCCGGCTCGCCGGCCGGTTGCGCCGACGCGCGCAGGACGGCCCGGATGCCGGACGCCGCCGTGCCGCTGCGCGGATGGTAGTGAAGCCGGTCGAAGCCGAACAGGTCGCGCGTGCCGACGATCATGGATAACGAGCCTTCAAGGAGTCCACTTCAATGCGTTTGAGGATGCGGTGCGGCGCCACCGGCGCGCTGCCGCCCTGGCAATGCAGGCACGCTTCGAGCGGCGCCTCGCGTTGCAGATAGGCGAGCATCGCGTCGAGCATGCCCGCGTCTTCGCGCAGCGGCAGGCCGTCGGATCGAAAATCCTTCTCGCCCTTGTAGAGCGTGTGGAAATGCGCCGGGCGCGTGCACGTGTAGAACATGCCGTCGCGAATCATATGGCAGCGCTCGCGAATCCAGCAATCGTGATAGAGGCGCTGCGCGGCGTCCCGGTCGGTGCCGGGCTGTACACGGTTCATCGTCGTAAACACGTCCTGCACCTTCCAGTTCAGGCGCACGTCGAAGCGCGCGGCCTGGTGCTCGATGTGCGCGACCAGGTCGGCCGAAAGCGACGGCTTCGGATAGCGCGAGATCGTCAGCGCGTCCACCGCCAGCCAGAACGCGTCCGTCATCTCGCCGAGCTTCAGGCCATTCGTCGTGACGGAGATCACGGGCGCGATACCCGTGGCGCGCACGCGCCCGACGAGCTCGACGAGCGCCGGATGCAGCAGCGGTTCGCCGCCGACCAGCTTGAACACGCGCGGGCGCAGCACCTTCGCCGCACGGCGCAGATCGGCCTCGAGCGATGCCGGGCTCGCGTACCACTCGGGCAGAAGCGGCGACAGCGAGCAGCATTCCGCGCACGTCAGGTTGCAGTGGTCGACGACATGCGCTTCCAGCGAGCGCGTCAGGACGCGCCCGTCCTCGACACGGTAGTCTCGATCCAGCGGCGGCGGAAATACGTGCTGCCGCTCGCCCGGCGGCGACGTCGGATGCGGCATCCGGTTCAGGTTCGAATTCACTTCAGCGTCCTGCTTCGATGCAACGGGAAAAGAAATCGACCAGGCGGTCGCGGGCATCCACCATCGCGGATGCCATCGTCACCGCGCCGCTCAGATGCGACGCGAAACGCGACGGCTCGTCGAGCCAGCCTTGAACAATCCAGAGCTTCAGCGCGTGCTGCAGGCATGCGGCATCGACCGCCCAGGCAATGCGTGCAGGATCCACCGGCCGCACCCGCAGGTATGCGCGCACGAACGCTTCCGCCAGTTGCGGCGCTTCCAGCGGCAAATGATTCAGGCAACGCACCAGTTCGTATTCGCGCGGCGCGCCGATCGTCGCTTCCCAGTCGAGGATCAGCGGCGGCAGCGTGCCCGTGAACAGATAGTTGAACTGGTTGTAGTCGTTGTGGATCGGGTGCTGCGGATCGTCGGCGGGAAACGCGTCGATGCTGCCCGGATAGTAGCGGTCGAGCATGCGCAGCGCGAGATCGACGTAGCGGCGCAAGTTCGCGGCGTTCTCGTTCGAGCGTGCGTGATTCAGCGCATCGAGCAAACTGCGGCGCACCGCATCCGCGTCGATCGCGATCAACCGCGCACGGATCGTGTCGAGCGATGGCAGCTGAAGCCGTTCGAGACTCAGATGCAACGCGGCCAGGCTCGCGCCCAGCGCCTCCCATTCGGCCGGCGAAAACGTGTCGTAGGTTCTGAACTGCCCGGTTTCCCAGCGCGTGAGCATCGCGTGGGCGTTCGCCCCCGTCCACAGCGGTGCGCCGGCTGCCGTGCGTTTCAGCGCCTGCACATGGAAACGTGAATCGCCGTGCGTCTCGAAGTGCGCGAGCACCGCGGCTTCCCTGGCCGCACGCGCCTGATGCCCGGCCGCGTAGAGCTTGACCGCTACGCCGCCGTCATCCGTCGGCAGGTGCCACACGCGTTCGCTGACCTGGCGCGGCGGCCCGCTACGGCCGAGCGCGCAGGCTTTCAGGATCTCGTCGAAGGTCGCGGCGAGCGGGCCCATTCAGATGTGCTCGGCCGGCCCGTGCCGATACGGATGACCGGTCAGGAACGTGTTGTGTCCGACATAGCGCAGCTTGTACATCGCGGGCCGGAACAGCACCGAAGGATCGTTGTTCGCGATGCCGAGCAGCGGATACAGGTCCTGCCGCACGAAGAATGCGTTGTTGCCCATGTCGTCGCAGCAGACGAGTTCATAACCCTTCTGCCTGCCGAGGTGCACGAGCGATTCGAGGCTCGCGCCGTAATAGGTCGAGCCGTCCCATTCGTGATCCGGGTTGAAGCACATGACCCAACGCTCGGGCGGCGTGTAGTACGGGTTGTATTCGATCACGACGATGCGCGGCTTGAACGCCCGCAGGCCGCGCCAGACCCAGTAGTCGTTGCCGTCGATATCGATCGACAGCAGGTCGAAGTCGGTCGGCGTGTTCGCGTCGGCGAGCAGATGATCGACCGTGTCGGGCTGGACGCGGTCGTGATGCAGGCGGATGCGCTCTGCACCCGCGTAGTGCGCGGCCAGCTTGCCGAACCGGTACGCGCTGCCTTCCACCAGCACACCGGCCCAGTCCTGTTCGCGCAGCAACCGGGCGGTGTTGCTGTTGCGCAGGCCGTCGCTGGCGCCGATATCGACACAGAACCGGTTGACCGGCGCGATCCGCTCCATCAGGCGCGACAGGATGCCTTCCTCGGTGCCCTGCGCGTACAGGCTTTGCGCAAGGCCGGACAGGTCGAGCGGGAGAGGATGGTCCGGCATCGGGAGCGGCTCCGGGTCGAAATGGGGAATGATGATTGGCGTTCGGTGGGTAATTTACCCGAAGTCGATTCGCGGGAGGAAACCGGAATGAGAAACGCTGCCGGGCCGCGCGGCAAGCGGAAATGAAAAAGCCCGCATCGACAACGCTGTCGATGCGGGCCCGATTTACTTCCGGCGGTTCGCTCCGCGGGGACGGCTGGAGGTACTGCTTGCCTGTCCAGCCGCGGCACTTGGCCGGAGGAAGCCTCAGGACACTTATTCCTGCCCCTGGCTCGTCAGGAACTCCTCGTAATTCCCGCCGAAGTCGAACAGCGTGCCGTCCGTGCGCACTTCGATGATCCGGTTCGCCAGCCCGCTCACGAATTCGCGGTCGTGCGACACGAAGATCAGCGTGCCTTCGAACTGCTCGAGCGCGATCTGCAGCGACTCGATCGATTCCATGTCCATGTGGTTGGTCGGCTCGTCCATCAGCAGCACGTTGTGGCGGCCGAGCATCAGCTTGCCCCAGATCATGCGGCCCTTCTCGCCGCCCGACAGCACCTTCACCGACTTCTTGATGTCGTCCGACGAGAACAGCAGGCGGCCCAGCGTGCCGCGCACCATCGTTTCGTCGTCGCCGTCCTTGCGGTACTGGTCGATCCAGTCCATCAGCGTGATGTCGTTCGGGAACTCCTCGTACGTGTCCTGCGGCATGTAGCCGACATTCGCGTTCTCGGACCACTTCACCGTGCCGTGCTCGAGCGGGAGCGCGCCGAGCAGCGAACGCAGCAGTGTCGTCTTGCCCGCGCCGTTCTCGCCGATGATCGCGATCCGCTCGCCCGGCTGCACCGACAGGTTGAAGTTCTGGAAGATCGTGCGCTCGTACTTCTTCGTGATGTCTTCCGCGACCACCGCGACGTTGTGCAGCTTCTTCTCGAACTCGAAGCGGATGAACGGGTTCTGACGCGACGACGGCTTGAATTCCTCGATCTTGATCTTGTCGATCTGCTTCGCGCGGCTTGTTGCCTGACGGGCCTTCGACTTGTTCGCCGAGAAGCGGCGCACGAAGTCCTGCAGCTCGGCCACGCGCTCCTTCGCGCGCGCGTTCGCCGCGGCCTGGCGCTCGCGCGCCTGTGCCGATGCGAGCATGTAGTCGTCGTAGTTGCCCGGCCAGACTTTCAGCGTGCCGTAGTCCATGTCGGCCATGTGCGTGCACACCGAGTTCAGGAAGTGACGATCGTGCGAGATGATGATCATCGTCGAGTTGTACTCGTTGAGCGTGTGCTCGAGCCAACGGATCGAGTTGATGTCGAGGTTGTTGGTCGGTTCGTCGAGCAGCAGCACGTCCGGCTTCGAGAACAGCGCCTGCGCGAGCAGCACGCGCAGCTTCCAGCCCGGTGCGACGTCGCTCATCGTGCCGTTGTGGAACTTCTCCTCGATGCCGATGCCGAGCAGCAGCGCGCCCGCGCGCGCCTCGGCGTCGTAGCCGCCGTATTCGGCGAACTTGCCTTCGAGCTCGGCGGCGTGCATGTAGTCGTCGTCGGTGGCTTCCGGGTTCGCGTAGATCGCGTCGCGCTCGGTCATCGCGGCCCACATCTCGGTGTGGCCCATCATCACGACATCGAGCACGCGCACGTCCTCATACGCGAACTGGTCCTGGCGCAACTTGCCCAGGCGCACGTTCGGCTCCAGCGCGACGTTGCCGGCGCTCGGCTCGAGGTCGCCGCCCAGGATCTTCATGAACGTCGACTTGCCGCAGCCGTTCGCGCCGATCAGACCATAGCGGTTGCCCTCGCCGAATTTGACCGAGATGTTCTCGAACAGGGGCTTTGGCCCGAATTGCATCGTGATGTTGGCAGTAGAAAGCACGGCAGGTCCCGTTAAAGGATAAATCGACGGAAAACCGTGTATTTTAGCAGGTGTCGGAGAAACTGCCGACCACGCCGTTCCGGCAGCGCATTCCAGCCCCCTGGACCGCCGCCCGGCGGCCCGCCAACGCGACGGCCCGCGCCCCGCCGCCGCCTGACAGGAATCCCGCATGCTTGCCAGCCAGCTTCGCGAACAACTCGTCGGCGCGTGGCGCCTCGTGTCCTACGAAATCCGCCCGCGCGACGGCAGCGCCGTCACCTATCCGCTCGGCCGCGACGCGCGCGGCTGGATTCTCTATACGCGGGACGGTTACATGTCGGCCCAGCTGATGGCTGCCGGCCGCCCGCCGTACGCGAGCGGCGATCTGCACCGCGGCACCGAGAGCGAGTGCACGGCCGCCGCACGCGGCTACATTGCCTATTCAGGCCCCTTTCATCTCGACGACGACGGCACGCTGACCCACGAAATGGACGTCAGCCTGTTCCCCAACTGGATCGGCAACGTGCAGCAGCGGGTCTTCAGGCTCGACGGCGATCGCCTGCAGCTCGGCACCGTCGGCCCCGTGCGAATCGACGGCCGGGAAGTCGACGCCGTGCTGCTGTGGGCGCGCGCGGGTAGCTGACACGCCACGAACGGTCGACACGGTTCGCCGGGGCGATACATCGATACGGCCAGGCGGCAGGTCGTTGCAAGCCTGCGCCGCGCACGGAACGGTTGCATCGGCCGCACGCGCGTCGCGCTCACCGCGCGACGCACGTCCGTCACTTGCCGGCTTTCGCGGCGGCCTTCTGGGCCGCCGTCGCCTTCACCTGCCCGAACAGCTCCGAGCACGGCACGTCCTTGTTGTTGCTCGGCGCGATCAGCGGGATCAAGGCCGCGAACGGGTTGATCAGGCCGAGGCCGACCATCGCGCCGGCGCGCAGCGCGAGCGCGCCCGCGTCGACGCCGACCTTCGGATCCTTGAACGTGCCCTTCGCATACAGCGGCGAGCGCAGCGAGAAGATCCGGAAACCCTTCGTATGCGGATGGATCTTCAGGTCGAGCGTTTCGTCGCGCAGGCTGATCGGGCCGTCGACGTTGATCAGCGCGTCGTCGGTATCGAGCGCGAATACCTTCGGGTCGAGCATCCCGTTGGTCGCGACGAAGTCGACTGCCGCGCAGTTGATCTTCACGTCATTGTTGCCGAACAGCTTCTCGTACACGACGTTCGCGACGTTCAGCCCTGCCGCCTCCATCAGCAGGCGGCTGATGCGGCCGTCCGTGACGAGCGCCTTCACTTCGCCGGTCGACGTCGCCGCGAGCGCGGCCGGCGAGTTGCCGGTCGCCGACAGCGACGCGTCGCCGTTGATCTCGCCGAGCGCCGACTGCATCACCTTCTGCGTGGGGAACAGCTGCTTGAGCTTCAGGTGCCGCGCGGCCACCGTGAAGCGGCCCTTCAGCGGCGCGCCGCTGCCGTCGAGGTGCGCGGTCGTCGCGAGCGTGCCGCCCGCGACGCCGAACTGCAGCGGTTCGAGCGACAGCACGCCGTCCTGCATCACGATGTGCGTGTACAGGTTCGTGATCGGCAGGTTCGAACTCTTGATCAGCTTGCGGCCTGTGAACTTGACGTCCGCGTCGATCTCGCGCCAACGATCGGTACGGAACGTCTCGACCGGCAGCACGCGGCCCGGCGGCTGGCGTGTCGTGTCGCCGCGCCTGGCCTTGCTTGCGGCCGTATCCGCGCCGATCACCGGCGCGAGGTCCGAGAACTGCAGCAGGTTCGACACGAGCTCGCCCGACAGCTTCGGCCGCGGCTCGCGCTGCTCATACACCAGCGTGCCGCCGAGATCGCTGCCGCCGACGCGGCCGTTGAAGTTCTCGTAGCGGAACGTGCTCGCGCGCCGCTTGAAGTTGCCGATCAGCCGCCCTTCCGTCGCGTAAGGCGGCGTGTCGGGCAGCGTGATGCCGGTGAGCTGGTAAAGGTGCGACATCGACGTGCCCTGCAGCCACAGCCGCAGGTCGATCGCCGCGAGATGCATCGGATCGGTCAGCGTGCCGACGATCGCGAGCCGCGTGTCGCCGGCCTTCACGTCGGCCTGCAGCGGGAACGGCCGCGACGCATCCTGGATCGCCAGCACGCCGCCGAGCTTGCCGGTACCGCTGATCGGCACGTTCTTGTAGCGGCCGTCGACCTTCAGCCCGAACGCATAGGTCGGGCCGGACGGCTTCGCGGGCGCCGCGGCGCCGCTTGCAGGAGAAGCGGAAGCGGCGACCGACGCCGATGAAGCGGACGACGACGAAGCCGATACCGCCGCAGATGCAGCCGAAGCCCCCACCCCCGACACCGCACTCGCGGCCTGCGCGGCGGACGCGCCCGATGCGGCTTCCGCGTTGGCCTTCGCGCTCAGTTGCGCGGCGCCGCGCTTGCCGACACGCTGCGCGGATGCCGCGCGCGACGTCTGCTCCTGCTCCTTCAGCACATCGCCGAGGGGAATCGGCTGCCCGAGCGTATCGATCGCGACGGTCAGGTCGGCCTTCGTGATCGCGTCGCGATACGTGACGGTGCCCTTCGCGAAGCCGAAGCTGTCGAGCCGCACTTTCCACGGCGACGGCTGCGACGATTGCTTGAACTGGAAGGTCCACGTGTTGCGGCCGTCGGCGAGGCGCTCGAGGTCGACGGCCGGATTCACCACGTCGATCGACGGAATGACGATTTCATGCGCGAGCAGCGGCAGGATCGCGAGGTCGAAGTGCGCGGCGTCGAGCGTGACGAACTTGGGCGTCTTCGCCCAGTCGGGGTTGCCGATCTCGAGTTGCGTGGCCGAAAAGCTCGGCCAGGGCACCCAGGCACGCCAGCCGGTTTCGCCGTCTGGGCGGCGCCAGCCGACCTTGAGATCGCCGTTGATCGCGAACGGGCGGCCGAGTGCGGCACTCACCTGTTCATTGACCCACGGCTTCGCGCGGTTCCAGTCGAATGTAAAGAGAAAGACGCCGGCCGCCGCGATGAGCACCGCGACGATACCGACGATCCATGCAGCCGATTTGCCGATGGCTCGGGTAAGCGTCATGGCGGTTCCGTTGTTGTTCTGAAATGTCGCCGCACCATGCCGGGCCGCTTGCGTGGACGAACGGCGCGCGACACCCGCGGCTTTTCAGTCGGTATTATGACGCACGCCATGGTGACGTTTCGGCGCCATTAACGCTTTTTTTCATTTGTGACATGACAGCCCCCACCGGCCTCATCGATGCGCAGCACATCACGCGGCGCGACGCCAGCAGCGGCAAGACCCTGCTCGCCCCGACCGATTTAAGCCTCGCAGCGGGATCGCGAATTGCTGTCACGGGACCGTCCGGGTCGGGCAAGAGCGTGCTGCTGCGCGCGCTCGCGCTACTCGATCCGCTCGACGGCGGCCACATCCTGTGGCGCGGCAAACGGATCCGGCGCAGCGCGATCCCGCGTTACCGACGCAGCGTCGCCTATGTACGCCAGCGCCCCGCGCAAATGGACGGCACCGTCGAATCGCAGTTGCGCTATCCGTATTCGCTCGCGATCTATCGCGACGTCGCGTTCGATCGCGCGCGCGCCGAAGCGCTCGCCGCGCAGGCCGGCCGCGGCCCCGACTTTCTCGACAAGCGCGCGAGCGACCTGTCGGGCGGCGAAGCCCAGATCGCCGCGCTGCTGCGCGTGCTGCAGCTCGATCCCGACGTGCTGCTGCTCGACGAGCCGACCTCCGCGCTCGACCCCGAATCGGCGCGCGCGATCGAGTCGCTCGTCGGCGCATGGTTCGACGCGGCGCCCGACGCCCGCGCGTACATGTGGATTTCTCACGATCCGGCCCAGGCCGCACGGATCGGCACGATGCGGCTCGTGATGCAGGCCGGCGTGATACACGTTGCCAACCCGACGGAGGCAACCCAATGAGCCCCGCACTGCAGGACCTGAGCCTCGTCGACGTCGGCATCGCCGCCGCGCTCGTCGCGGTCAACGGCGCGATCTCGATGGCACTGTCGCTCGGCCTCGGCCGCAAGCTCGCGCTCGCGGCCGTGCGCACCGTCGTGCAATTGCTCGCGATCGGCTATGTGCTCGGCTGGGTATTCGGTCATCCTCACTGGTACATCGTGCTGCCGCTCACCGCGCTGATGACCTTGATCGCAGGGTTCGCCGGCGCGGGGCGCGGCAAGCGCACCTACCGCGGCCAGCGCATCGACAGCATCGCGTCGATCTGGTTCAGCAGCTGGTTCGTCGCGGCGGTCGGCCTGTTCGTCGTGATCCGCATCCATCCGTGGTACGCACCGCAATACGCGATTCCGATCCTCGGGATGATTCTCGGCAATACGCTCACGGGCGTGTCGCTCGGCGTCGAGCGGATGATGGAGGAGCTCACGGCGCGCCGCGACCGCGTCGAAACCGCACTCGCGCTCGGCGCGACGCGCTGGGAAGCCGCGCAGGACGCCGCGCGCCAGGCCGTGCGCGCAGGCATGCTGCCGACGCTGAACCAGATGGCCGTCGTCGGCGTCGTGAGCCTGCCGGGAATGATGACGGGCCAGGTGCTGGCCGGCCAGTCGCCGCTGCAGGCCGTGCGCTACCAGATCGTGATCATGTTCCTGATCGCCGCGGCTTCCGCGCTCGGCACCGTCGGCGCGGTGCTGATGACCTATCGCCGGCTGTTCTCGGCCGATCACCGCTTTCTCGCATCGCGGCTCGAGGAACGCACGCACTGACACGCGGAAGTCGCCGCGCGATGCGTTCGCGCGGTTCGCCGGTCAGCGCGCGCCGCGACGCTTGCCGATCGCCTGCCGCAATGCGGCCACGATGTCCGCGTCCGCTGCGAGCCCGTCGACCGACGCAACGAGCCGCACCGCGCGCGGCGCCGTCACATAGGCTTGCGCGCCGACATAGCCGCCGCTGCCGGCCGAGCGTGTCGTCACGACGAGCGCCTGCGGCGCCCGCGCGCCGAGGTCGGCCGTGAACGCATCGGTGACCGTACCGTCACGCGCATGCAGCGCGCCCGTCACGTAGTCGTCGGTATCGAAGCCGGCGGCGGCATGCGCGGTCGAATACACCCGCACCGCGTAGCTGCCGGTCGAGCACGGTTCGAGCGCGCCGCTCGACACGACGGCCACCTGCTGCCGGGACGGCAGCCCGACCTTTTTCACGAAGCCGCAATCGTCGGCCGCGTGCGCGTGCATGGCGGCGAACGCAATGGCGCACAGCAATGCGCGGATTCGGCATTTCATCGGGATGTCGTTACGGGAAGTGGATGATGCGGGCGAGCATAGCGTGACATTCGCATGACGTCACGCTGGTCGACACGCGACGCCGCCGCACGCCGTGCTGCTGCCATACCGTTGCAGCAGCACGGTACCGCGAGCAGGTCGCGGGAAAGCACCGTGACGGCGACACGAAACGCTCACACGCCGCCGGGCCGGCCCGCGCGCCGAATCCGTTGCGCGCGCACCGGTTCCGGAAGCGGCCCGCGCGCGCCGTTCAGCGCTTGATCGACACCGTCACCTTCGTGCCGTCGCTCATCGTGACGGACTTCGAACCGCCGTTGGTCGGGATCGACACCCACTTCACCTGGCTCACCGACGCGACGTCCGGGCATTGCAGCGACTTGCCGCCGACCGTCACGTTGCGCGTGCCCTTCGGCGCGGCCGCCTGGAAGCTCATCTGCACGTTGGCGACGCCCTTCGCGTCGATCGACGGCGCGAGCCGCACCTGGGTCTGGCGGACCATCGCGCCGTTCGCGTCGCGCGGCAGGCTGTCGGCGTTCGGGCAACCGTCCGGCATCGCGACCGCACCGCTCGGCGGCACCGACTTCCAGTTGAAGTCGTCCGTCTCGCCCGAGCGGATCTTGCGGGTCTCCTGCGTGTTGCCGAAGGTCTTCGAGTCGACCTTGACGGTGTATTCGAGCCGTCCGGTGCCGCCGCCCTTCAGGCTGCCCTTGACCGGCGGCGCCGCGAATACGCTCGCGCTGACGCACGCCGCCGCGAACACGACCGACCACGATGCGGCGACTGACAAGCTGCGTTGGCTCATGCTGACCTCCTTGGTATGCGGCGGCACGCGCGTGCCGCGCGGTTTTCGATGCATGATGCGCTGCCAGTCTACCGCCAAGCGGCATGCCGTGCGCCGCAAACGCATCGGGTGTTACCCCGCTTGCGTTCGCGGCGCCGCAACCTTACGCGCGATGCCGGCTCAGAAGCCGCTCAGCACGAGCTTGCCGATCGCGCGCCCGGCCTCGAGCAGCTGGTGCGCACGCCGCACGTTCGCGGCATTGATCGTGCCGAGCTGTTCGCCGAGCGTGGTGCGCAGCGTGCCGCCGTCGACGAGCCGCGCGACTTCGCCGAGGATCCGGTGCTGCTCGATCATGTCCGGCGTCTCGAACATCGCACGCGTGAACATGAACTCCCAGTGAAACGCCGCACTTTTCGCCTTCAGCAGTTCGACCGGCACCGGCTTGTCGTTCTCGACGATCGTGCAAATGCCGCCCTGCGGCCGGATTACCTCCGCAGCGGCGGGGAAATGACGATCCGTATCGTTGAAAATCAGCACGTAGTCGACGCTCGGATGCCCGGCCTCGCGCAACTGCGCAGGCAAGTCGCCGAAATGGTCGACCACCGCATCGGCACCCAGCGCACGCACCCATTCGGCCGACGCCGGCCGCGACGCGGTCGCGATCACGTGCAGCTTGCCGAGCGCCTTCGCGAGCTGGATCGCGATCGAGCCCACGCCACCCGCGCCGCCGATGATCAGCACCGATTTGCCGGCGTCCGCCCCCTGCGGCGACACGCGCAGCCGGTCGAACAGCGCCTCCCACGCGGTCAGTGCGGTGAGCGGCAGCGCGGCCGCCGCGGCGAAATCGAGCGTACGCGGCTTCAGCGCGGCGATCCGCTCGTCGACCGTATGGAATTCGCTGTTCGCGCCGGGCCGCGTGATGCTGCCCGCATAGAACACTTCGTCGCCGGGCCGGAACAACGTGACGTCGGCACCGACCGCGACCACCGTGCCGGCCGCATCCCAGCCGAGCACGCGCGGCGTGTCCTCGACCTGCGGCTTCGGCGCCCGCACCTTGGTGTCCACCGGGTTCACGGAAATCGCCCCGACCTTCACGAGCAGGTCGCGCGGGCCCGGCACGGGCTGCGGCAGCTCCACGTCGAGCAAGGCTTGCGGATCGTCGATCGGCAGATAACGGGTCAGTCCAACGGCCTTCATCACGAAACTCCTTCTGGAAACCTGGGGGCCGCGGCGCAGCCCCATGGACGTCATCGTAGGCAACCCGATCATTCGAGAAAACCGCTATATTTCCTGAAACATTTTCAGGAAATTCAGAATAATGGCCTCCGATCCGATTCCGGCCCCCGACAAGCCGCTCGACCTGCTCGACGTCGCGCTGTTCGTTCGCGCGGCCCTGCTCGCGAACGTCACCGCGGCCGGGCGCGAATTCGGCGTGTCGGCCGCGGTCGCGAGCGCGCGCATCGCGCAACTCGAGCGTCAGCTCGGCGCACGGTTGCTGCACCGCACCACGCGCCGCATCAGCCTCACGCAGGACGGCGAGGTATTCATGGCGCACGCCGACACGCTGCTGTCGGCGGCCGACGCCGCGCGCGCGTCGGTCGGCCACGGCCGCACCGAGCCGTACGGGCGGCTGAAGGTGTCGATGTCGTCGTCGTTCGGCCGGCAGCATGTCGCGCCGGTGATTCCCGCATTCCTGCGCCGCTATCCGTCCGTGTCGCTCGACCTGCGGCTGTCGGACGAGATCGTCGATCTGGTCGACGACGGCTACGACGTCGCGATCCGCCTCGGCGCGCTGAAGGATTCGACGCTCGTCGCGCGCAAGCTTGCCGCCAACCGCCGCGTGCTGTGCTGCTCGCCCGCGTATCTCGCCGGGCACGGCACGCCGCGCCATCCGGCCGACCTGACGCAGCACGAATGCGTGATCCTCGGCGACCAGCGCGACTGGTCGTTCGCCACGCCGCAAGGCCCGCTGACCGTGCGGGTCGGCGGCCGGCTCGTCGCGAGCAATGGCGAAGCCATCCGCGAAGCGCTCGTCGACGGCTTCGGGATCGCGATCAAGTCGACCTGGGACGTCGGCCCGCTGCTCGCGAGCGGCACGCTCGTCACGATACTCGACGACTATCCGTTCGCCGACGACGTCGCGATCTGGGCCGTCTACCCGAGCCGCACACACGTGCCGCTGAAGACGCTCGCGTTCATCGCGTTCCTGGCCGAGCATTTCGGCGATCCACCCTACTGGGATCGCGCGGACGGGCGATAGGCGCCTTCATTCGGCTCGCGCCGCGGGCGTACCGGTTCGAGTCGGGCCTCGGGATTCGGGATTCGTCCCTGCCGCGACCGCCCGGCCCGGCCAACCGGCTACAATGGCGCGTTCGCGACGCAATGGCCCGCAGTCGAACGGGGCCGCGCACGCAGACGGCCGCCCATTGGCCGCGCACGCTTTTCATCCGTCTCCCAACCATCCCGTCATGACCCACAACCTCGTCATCCAGAGCCTTGCGCCGCTGTCGGACGCCCATCACAAACCGCTGCTCGCGCTGTCGCGCGGCACCCGCATCGTGCAGACCGACGATCATGCGCTGCGCATCGAAGACGCGAGCCCGGCACAGCGCATCGACATCGACGCGTACTGCGGCACGCACGCGCTCGACTTCGCGTTCGTCGAGGCCGGCCGCACGCTCGCCGATTTCGGGCTCGCCGTGATGGACATGGATTCGACGCTGATCACGATCGAATGCATCGACGAGATCGCCGATTTCTGCGGGTTGAAAACGCAGGTCGCCGAGATCACCGAAGCGTCGATGCGCGGCGAGATCCGCGACTTCAACGAAAGCCTCACGCGCCGCGTCGCGCTGCTGGCCGGGCTCGACGCGCACGCGCTCGAACGCGTGTACGAGGAACGGCTGCAATTGACGCCGGGCGCCGAGACGATGCTCGCCGGCGTGAAGGCCGCCGGCATGAAGACGCTGCTCGTATCGGGCGGCTTCACGTTCTTCACCGAGCGGCTGAAGGCGCGCCTCGGCCTCGACTACGCGCATGCGAACACGCTCGAGATCGTCGACGGCAAGCTGACCGGCAAGGTGCTCGGCGAGATCGTCAACGCCGACGTGAAGGCGCGCCTGCTGCGCGAGACGTGCGCGTCGCTCGGCCTCGAGCCGAGCCGCGCGATCGCGATGGGCGACGGGTCGAACGACCTGAAGATGATGGCCGAAGCCGGGCTGTCGGTCGCGTACCACGCGAAACCCGTCGTGCGCGACGCGGCGACGGTCGCGTTCGATCACGTCGGCCTCGACGGGCTGCTGCGGCTGTTCTGATCCTGCCGCACGTCAAATGAAAAACGCCGGCGCGATGTTGCATCGCGCCGGCGTTTTGTCGTGCCGGGGAACCTGACCGGCCGGCGATCAGCCGAGTGCGGCCTGCATCGCGCGTTCGATGTCCGCGCGCAGGTCGGCTTCGTCTTCCAGGCCGACATAGAAACGCACCAGCGTGCCGCGATGCGGCCAGTCCGGCCGCATCGACGCGACGTCGTAAGGCATCGCAAGGCTGCATGCACCGCCCCAGCTCCAGCCGATCGCGAACAGTTCGAGGGACTCGACGAAGCGGTCGACCTGCTCCGCGCTGTAGCGTTCGTCGAACACCACCGAGAACAGCCCGCCCGCGCCGGTGAAATCGCGCATGAACGACGCATACCCCGGGCAATCGGCCATCTGCGGATGCAATACCGACGCAATCTCCGGCCGCGCCTTCAGCCATTGCGCCAGCGCGAGCGCGCTCTTGCCGTGCGCGTCGAAGCGCACCTGCATGCTCGGCAGGCTGCGCAGCACGAGCGAGCAATCGTCGACCGACACGCCGATCCCGCAGCGCATCCGCGCGAGCTTCAGCTTCGCCTGCAGGTCGGCGCTCGCGGTGATCGTCGCGCCCATCAGCACGTCGCTGCCGCCCGACTGGTACTTGGTCAGCGCCTGCACCGAGATGTCGACGCCGTGCTCGAACGGCTTGAACGCGAGCCCGGCCGAAAAGGTATTGTCGATCGCGGTGACGATGCCGCGCGCCTTCGCGGCCGCCGTGATCGCCTGCACGTCGGGCACTTCCATCGTCACCGAGCCGGGCGCCTCGATCCAGATCAGCCGCGTGTTCGGCTGGATCAGGTCGGCGATGCCGGCACCGACGAGCGGATCGTAGTAGCGCGCGGTGATGCCGAAATCCTTCGCGAGCCAGTTGCCGAAATCGGCGTTCGGCCCGTACACGTTGTGCGGAATCAGCACGTCGTCGCCGGCTTTCACGATCCCGAAATAGACGTTCATGATCGCCGCGAGGCCCGACGGCTGCAGCAGCGCATGCGTGCCGCCCTCGATCTCGGCAAGCCGCTGCGCGAGCGCGAGCGACGTCGGCGTCGAATGCAGCCCGTAGCGCCACTGGTTGTCGTTGTGCCAGACGAGCGCACGCATCGTCGCGAGATCGGGGAACACGACCGTCGACGCGCGCGCGACCGGCGGCACGAACGAACGGAAGCCTTCCGGGATCACGTCGTCGGGTTGAACGATGCGGGTTTGCAGCGCGCGCTTGGGAGTGGATGCAGTCATGACAGGAAGCCGGGCACGAGGCCGTTCGGTTGCGGAATAAGTCGCCAGATTAGCCAAAATCGGCACGATTGGCCCGGTACAATGCGCGCCGCGCGCGCCGAGCCAGCGCGGGTTCAGTTGTCGGTGCGCAGGTTGACGACGCCGCCCACCGTCTCGATTTCCTGCACGCGGCCGTCGCGCACCTGCAGCGCCGCGCGCTTGCCCGGCGCGAGACGCAGCACGACGGGTTGCGGATCCGACTCGTCCGAGTTCATCCGGTCGGCCTTCAGGGTGCCCGTCGCGTCGAAGCGGCCGATCCACACGCCCGTGATGTTCGTGCCGTCGTTCGATTCCTCGATTTCAAGCGTGTCGCCGTCGCGATCGCCCGCGAGCAGTACGACCTCACCCGTATCGGCGAACTGGTATTCGCCGTGCACGCCTTCCTCGTCCGTCTTCGGGCCGAGATGCACGACGATCGGGCGGTCGCCGAGCGTGCCTTCGTAGCGCGGCAGGCGGGCAAACTCCGGATTCGGCTTCAGCGGCCGCGCCGGTGCCGGTTCGTCCTGCTGCACGCCCGGCGCGACAGCCTGCGCCGCGACCACGCCCGGCATCGCCATGCCCGCCGCCAGCGCGCCCGCGACGACGAGCGCCCGTTGCCATTGCGAATATCGACCCACCTTGTGTTGCTCCTTGCTTCAGATTCGCTCGTAAATTGCGGCGATGCGCTGGCCGTCATACGAAGCCGCGGCCGGCGCGCGTATTGCGCATCAGCCTTGCATCAGGCGCTCCACCGCCTCGCGCTGCGGAATCGGCGCGACCGCGCCGTAGCCCGTCGTCGACAATGCCGCCGCGGCGTTCGCATAACGCGCCGCCGCGAACGGATCGTCGCCCGCGACGATCCGTGCGACGAAGGCACCGCCGAAGCAGTCGCCCGCGCCCGTCGCGTCGACGGCTTCGACCGCGAAGCCCGGCACGACGCGCCGCTCGTTCGGCGTCGCCACGTAGGCACCTTCCTTGCCGAGCTTCAGCGCAACGACCTGCGGCCCGTGTTCGAGCATCGCGTCGACGATCGCGTCGCGATCGTTCGCGCCCGTGATTGCCGTCACGTCGTCCCAGCTGGGCAGGCAGATATCCGTCTGGCGCAGCGCCTCGCGCATCACCGCGCGGGCGCGCGGCAGCGGCCACAGCTTCAGGCGCAGGTTCGTGTCGAAGCTGACCTTCGCACCGTTGCGGCGCGCGTGGTCGATCGCCGCGAACGCGGCGTCGCACGCGGCTGTGCTGATCGCGAGGCTGATGCCAGACAGGTGCACGGCCTTCGCGGCGGCCAGTGCGTCGAGCGGCAGGTCGCCCGCCGCATAGCGGCTCGCCGCCGAGCCCGCGCGCAGATAGTCGAACTGGTGGCCGTCGGCGCCGTGCGTGACGAAATACACGCCGGTCGGCGCCGTGCGATCGATCCGCACGTACGTCGTGTCGACGCATTCCGCGCGCCACATGTCGGCCAGCAGCCGGCCGAACGGATCGTCGCCGATCGCCGACACGAAGCCCGTCGACGCGCCCTGGCGCGCCGCCGCGATGCAGAAGTTCGACGTGTCGCCGCCGAAGCCCTGCAGGAATTCAGGCCGGCCCGGCTGCGACTGGTTGAATTCGATCATCGCTTCGCCGAGCGCGAGGATCTCCGGGAATACGGCGGCCACCGCTTACACCTCGCCCCACAGATCGTGGCCGTCGGCGCCCGTGATCTTCACGGACACGAAATCGCCGACCTTGTAGCGCTTCGAGGCCTTCGCCGCCGGCTCGACATAGACGACGCCGTCGATCTCCGGCGCATCGGCCGCCGTGCGGCCGATCCCGCCTTCCTCGCTGACTTCGTCGATCAGCACCTTGAGGGTCTTGCCGACCTTGCGCTGAATGCGGTTCGCCGACACTTCCTCGGCGACTTCCATGAAGCGTGCGCGACGCTCCTCGCGAACCTCATCCGGCAGCGCACCGTCGAGTTCGTTTGCCGTCGCGCCTTCGACCGGCGAATACGCGAAGCAGCCGACGCGATCGAGTTCCGCCTTGCGGATGAAGTCGAGCAGCGTTTCGAACTGCTCTTCCGTCTCGCCGGGGAAGCCCGCGATGAACGTGCTGCGGATCGTCAGATCCGGGCAGATCTCGCGCCACTTCTGCACGCGCTCGAGCACCTTCTCGGCGTTCGCCGGACGCTTCATGCGCTTCAGCACTTCCGGATGCGCGTGCTGGAACGGCACGTCGAGATACGGCAGCACGTGGCCCTTGAACGGACCTTCGGCCATCAGCGGAATCACTTCGTCGACGCTCGGGTACGGGTACACGTAGTGCAGGCGCACCCATGCGCCGTACTGTGCCGCGAGTTCGCCGAGCGCGGCGACCAGGTCGGTCATGCGCGTCTTGATCGGCTTGCCGTTCCAGAAGCCCGTGCGGTATTTCACGTCGACGCCGTACGCGCTCGTGTCCTGCGAGATCACGAGCAGCTCCTTCACGCCCGACTTGAAGAGGTTCTCGGCTTCCAGCATCACTTCGGCGACCGGGCGCGACACGAGGTCGCCGCGCATCGACGGGATGATGCAGAACGTGCAGCGGTGGTTGCAGCCTTCGGAGATCTTCAGGTACGCGTAGTGGCGCGGCGTGAGCTTGATGCCGGCCGCCGGCACGAGGTCGGTGAACGGGTCGTGCGGCTTCGGCAGGTGCGAATGCACGGCCTGCATCACTTCGCCCACCGCGTGCGGGCCGGTGACGGCGAGCACCTTCGGATGGACTTCCTCGATCAGGTTCGAGCCGCTGGCGCTCGACTTCGCGCCGAGACAGCCGGTGACGATCACCTTGCCGTTCTCGGTCAGCGCTTCGCCGATCGCGTCGAGGCTTTCCTGCACGGCTTCGTCGATGAAGCCGCAGGTGTTCACGACGACGAGGTCGGCGCCGTCGTAGGTGCCGGAGATTTCATAACCTTCGGCACGCAGTTGCGTGATGATCTGTTCGGAATCGACGAGGGCTTTCGGGCAACCAAGCGAAACGAACCCTACTTTGGGGGATTGGGACATCTGGAATGTGGGGGCGTGGCAGCAAAAGCGTGAGTTTACAGCGATTTATGGGTCAGCAGCCTAAAAGGAGCGGCTGGAGACGGCGCAGGCTTTCAACTCGGATACGCCATGCGGCGGCCGGCCGTGCGCAAGATCGAGCTTGATGCGACCCTTTCACTACGTGACAAAGGGTCTTCCGCTTACCATCGGCGATGTCTGGAAGGGGCACTCGACGTGTTCGTGCAGGCGGATCGGGAATGGTCAGGTGCAGGACGGCCTGCGCTGATTGTCGGGGGGCCTGAGCCGCCAGAGTCGAGCCGACACTTGTTTCGTCGCTGGCGCAGCAACCCACGTCGATCGCGAATACCGGGATAACGCTCAACGCGGCCGGCGACAGCCTCGCGGCGAAAGAACGCAACACCGTTCTGCCGGTGTGCGCTCCGTACATCAGGCATCAGCGTGCAGACGAGGAGCTCGGAGGGGACCGGTTGGACGCTTTGCTGTTCGTTGCCGAGCCGAACACGAGAATGACGCCGTCCTTACAGATGCGAGATCCCGGGTTTCGACCCTCGATCGATAAGCCGCTGGCGTCCTGCGGACCTGAGGTTCGAGATGCCCCCTTACCTGTCGATCACTGATTGTCGTCGTTCATCCATACTCGTTGCCTACGCTATCGCAGCGGTAATCCATCTCCGACAGAAATCACAGACGGCACCCCCACGTCGCGACCGCTTGCTTTCACTCCACTAGCCACCCAGTCTCGCCCTCGACCAAGGTGCCACCATGGCTGGTGGTGTCGCCCTGACGCGCCGCCGGCCGGCCTTCGATCTCCGTGCCGGGCGAGCCGGTTTGAATCTCCGCACCGCAACTGATGCGATCGCCGACGCGCGCGATTGCTCGGCCGTTAATGGCAGCGGACTCGGCGCCGCTGACAACGGTTCCGTCGCCGTGGATGGGACAGCTGTGTCGGTGACCGACGAGTACGATAGGTCGCATATCAAGCTCCTTATGGTTTGTACTACTTTTGAATATCCTGGCGCTTACTAGCGAGCAAGCGAAGACCACCGAAGATGTCGATCGCCAAGGCAGGTAACAAGGCCAGGGCGAGCTTCATAGTCACAACGGTGATGGCGAGGCCCACGCAACTGATCACGGTCAGTGCGCCGAGCACCTTGGCCAGCCTCGTGCCGTGGAAATGGCTCTGCTTGATCGGTACCGTTGGGTGGTGCGACCGCCACGTCGCCATGGCGGGTTCAAGCGCCGCCTGGAATGCCTTGTAGCCGGGTGTCTTGCGGTTACTGAGCAACACGAGCGTTGGCTGCTTCCGACGCGTGAGTCGGATCAGTCCATCCAAGGTATCTGCGGTGATACTGTCAAAGGTAACGGTTCCATAGCGCTTGAAGACCAAGGCATCGGGTGTGATGTGCACCACGTCTTTGGCAGGCGGGTACACCACGTGGGCCAAGATCAACGGGGTGACGATGCAGACGACTGTCAGCGCCGCGATGGCAAGAAGAGGTCCGGCGGTGGGCAATGGGAAGAGCACGAACATCGACACGACTAGCAGTGGAGAAAATAGCGCCGTCAACGGAGCGGGCTGATGCCACCGGGTGTAGATAACCACGTTAGGTAGGTCATTGACTCCGTTGATCGCCATTTCGAGGCTGGAGTTGGTCATGCGAGCGCACTCCAGAAAATAGTTGATCGGCCGCTTCGAAACCGATGGGCCTCCGCTCAGGCGCTTTGCGCACCTCGCCAAAGTCGATGGCGGGATTAGCGCTGGCGAGCTCCACCTGCAACAGGAAGGTCTCGGACAAGCCTTCGTGCAGGGTGCACTCCACCACTTCGAACGACTCGTCACCAGCGGTGAAGGTAAAGCGCAGGACGGATTGCGTGGGCATGGTCGCTCCCGTGGCCTGGGTTACGGTTTGAGGATGTGATCCAGCGATTGCAGGACCTGGTCGGTGGTGGCACCTAGCCTGATCGAGAAGAACAGGTAGGCGCCAACCAGTACGACCAATGCGATGGCCCAGGGTGTCCAGAGGGGCATCTGGCGCTTGAGCCGGTAGCGATGCGTAGCGACGGTCGGCGCGTCGGTGAGGCGCTCGGGAGCATCGCCACGCAGCGGCCGCAGGATGCGATGGAGCTTGACGATGATGGCGTTGAGCGTGTCCTGCTGGTTGTGCTGCTGACCGTATTTGCCCTGGAAACCCAGGCAAAGGCAGAGGTATTTGAATTCCAGGACGTGATGGTACTTCTCCGGCTCCATCTGCATGCGCGCGAGCACGGTGAAGAATTTTTCGCCGCCCCAGGTTTCGTTGTGGTGGTAGCTGAGCAGCGAGCGTTCGCGCCAGAGCGAGCTGTGGCCCCAAGGAGTGGCCATGACAGCTTCGTCGATGAACGCGCACAGCGCGTAGCGGTAGGCCAACTGGGTAGCGCCGTCGTAGCCGAGCTGGCGCACCTCCTCGGACAGCGCGGTGATCTGGTCGCGCACGTTGGCGTAGAGCCTCGGGATGTCGTCGCAGCGGTCAAGGCGGCGCAGGCGAATGACCAGCCCCAGCAGCGGCTGCGCGGCATCCACTAGAGGGTTGAGGCTGTGGCCGCGTAGCTGAAATTGCAGGTCGTCGTCGTAGTCGATGTGGTGCACCGAGTCGAACAGCATGCGGTCCTTGTCGCCCATCGGGGTGACAGGCGGTGTGCGCAGGAAGTCGCCCGACGTGGCTCCCGGTGGATAGGGCGCCGTTTGCTGTGCCCGCAGTCGCGGCTCGCGATCGATCCTGTCGTTGCCGATGTCGACGGTGGTGTTCATGTCATTGACTCCGAATGGCCCAGAACTGGAGTTCCAGTTCCGGGAAGTCGCCGGTGATGTGGAAGCCGAAACCGTTGGCGCCCTTCTGCATCAACTTCTGCCAATTCGGGTGCGTGCGATCGAGCTGGAAGTAGGTGAAGCCGGCATGGAACGGCAGGTGGCGCGGCGCCACTGGCAGCGGGCTGAGTGGAATGCCGGGCAGTTGCAGACGGATGAGGTCGAGCAGCGTCTGCTGGGAGGCGACCTTGGCCTGTTGCAGGAAGAGCTGGCGCAGCTGGTCCAGCGGCATGCGCGCGCGCACGGCGAGAATGAATTCCGCGCTTTGCATGAGGCTGGAGTCGTTGACCTGGGCGGTAAGCACGCCATGGCGCTCCTTGACCAGCGGCAGGGACACGGCGCGCGGTTGCAGCACGGTGCTGAGCACGCGGCGCAGGGTTTCCTGCAGCAAGTGGAAGGTGGCCTGCGGGTTGTCGTGCTGGTAGGCCGGAAACTCCGGCGGTACGCGCGCCTCGTCGGTAAAGGTGACGAGTTCGCCGCAGGCCTGGCCGCACGCGAGGTAGGCGTCGAGCGGATGCACGTCGCTGTCGCGTGCCAAATGCCGGAACAGGTGCTGCCAACGATTGAGCGCTTGCAGCAGGTTGAAGTCGGTGACGTCGGCGACGCCGGCCTGGCCAGGCGAGCCGATGCGCTCGGCGATGCTCTTGGCGCGCTCGTGCGCCAGCGCGGCGATTTCTTCCATGAAATGCGCGAGCTGGCTGATGGCTCGCAGGTGCAAGCCGGTGATGTGGAAGCCGCTATCCATCAGCAAGCTGCCATCGGGACGCCGGTCGAGAATGCGGCCGATGGCCAGCCCGGTGAAGGCACTACGGTCGTCCCGTTCCAGCGCCAGTTGCAGGTTGGCTACAGCCATGGTCACGGCGACATGGTTGCCCTGGTGGCTGTGGGTATCGCGCACGTCTTCGCTACGCGCTACGTAGCGCGCATTGGCGTAGGTGTCCGGCCAGCGGATTTCGGCCATGCCGTCGGAACGCAGCGGCAGCGTGAGATAGACGGTCTGGTTGGCGGCCGTGGCATCGCTGATGTCTAGCGGCTCCGGCGGCGGCTGGTCGTGCGGGATGTCGAAGGCGGTGCCGTCGGGCAGGATGCCGCGCGCACGCACGATCGCGATCTTGCCGATGGCGAGGAAGTCCTGGTTCAACACCAGCTCGGCGAAACCGTAGCCGTATTTACGCCCCAAACGGACGTTGACGTAGTGCTCGAGGTAGCGACTGGTTTGTTGGAAATGCTGGGGCTTGACGAAGAGCCCTTCGTTCCATGCAACGGGATTGCGGGTGGTCATGGTTGCTTGCTCGTTTGGATGGCTGCCTCGCGGGAAAATCCGCGGAACAGCTGCTGCGGACGAGAGGCTGGTTTGCGCAACACGTCCAGCGCGCTATCGGTCGGCTCGCGCAACAGGCCCAGCGCGCCGCGAACGGGTTTGCGTTGCGGATCCCGCGCGCCGCGGGCGGGTTCGCGCAACGGATCCGGCGCGCGATAGGCCTCGTTGGTAATGGTGACGCGGGTGCCTTGCAGGGTGACCAGCAAGGCGTATTTGCGCCCGCGCGGTTCGAGCCGGAAAACGTCGTATCGGCGGGTCGCATTGACATCGTGGAAGGCAGCTACGACGGCCACGTAGCGGGCCTTGTCTTCGATGGGACTGAATTCGATGAACTTGAACTGGCCTGGCGCGAGGGTGTAGTCGTCCGCGGCAATGAAGGTGCTGCCCAGCGCCTTCTTGGGATTCTGGCTGACGAGGTCGAGGTCGGCGTTTTCCAGCATGCTGTCGTCTTTGAGTTGGAGCACCTGGAAGGCGACCGGGGTGGCGGCGGCGCTGGACGCTGGCGCTGGTGACTCTGGCGACGGTGCACTGGCTGTGGCCAGACTGTCGCCCTTGCGGTACTGGCCCAGGTTTGACGCGACGCCGGGCGCGTCCGCTAGCGACGGGCTACGGCGAAGCTGCCCGTCCGGCGGCAAGGGTGGCTTGCCGCTGGGCGTGGCGGTGAGGGAATTCGGAAGCTGGCGCCCTGTGCCATGCGACGGCAGCGGCACCACACCCTCCTCGCCCTGCAAATGGTCCAGCAAGGCGCGCAAGCCGCTGATGAGTTCGCCCTTGGTGGCGCCGTTGAAGCTGACGGAATACGGACCCTCCCCGATCAGCTTCTCCTCGGTCGGTTCATCGACCACGGCGGCGCTGTCGGCGGCCGATGCGCTGACCGGGTTGGGATTGACGTAGGCGCTGGCGTACAGGCTGAGGGCGATCTGGGTGGGCTGGTCGTCGGGCGCGCCCACCGGGATGGACGGGTCCATCAAGACCCGGCCCGTCTTCTTGAACACGTTGCCCACGGTGCTGCAGCCGGCGAGCAGCATGCCGGCGAGCAGAAGCGCGAGGCTTCGCTTCATGGTGCCTCCGCACGCAAGGCCTGGTCGTAGGCTTGATCGAAGACCTCCCAAAACAATTTGTCGAAACCCTGCTGGCGTCCAGAGATCAACTCGTCGTAGTAGTGCCCATACATTTGCCACGCCCAACCATCGCTGTTCGCCTGGCCACTCTGCGGCGGGCGATAACGGGTAAAGCGCCGTTGTAACTGCTCCGGAGAGAAGGCTTGCAGCAGCGCGCTGAGACCGGCGGTGATGGCCTGATGGGTGGCCCGCTGCTGGCGATGGATCTGCTCCAGCGATTCCTCGATCGCTGCCGCGGGCGACAGATGCACGACACTGCGGTCGGCGGCGAACATGGCGCGGACGGTGTCCGGGTAGCTTTGACCCAGACGCAGCGGATTGTCTTCGATGGGCTGCAAGGTGCGCTGTCGCTGTCCGGGCGCGCCGCCGTGCAAAGCGCTCAGGCCGCCGATGGCCGCACTGAGGCTGCGGCCTGCCTCGTAGAGCAGCGCGTAGGTTGTTTGCGCATCCAGCGCCCCCACTGGTGCGCCGAGCCCTTCGATCAGCGGATTGACCAGGGCGGCCGGATCGTGGCCGTTCGCTTGCTGTGCACGTAGCCACTCGCGAGCGGCGGGGTTATGGCTGTCGGGCTCCGACATGATGGTGTCTCCTGATGCATGGATGGGCTTGCCGTGAACGGCTTCCTGCGCCGTGGCGGCAAGGTCGGCCTGGGCCGCCAGCGGCGACAGTCCGTAGTGGTGGGGATCGAGCGGATCTAGCGAGGCGCGCGCGGCGGCGCCCCCGCTCCACTGGGCCGCGAGATCCAGCGCGTGCAACGGGTCGAGTTGGCCTTGCGGCCTTGTCGGCTCGCTCAAGGCCTGGAAAGCGGCCCAGTCGGGATTCGGCGCAACGGGGTGCGGCCGCTCGGATGCCGCGGCTGGCAAGCCGTCCAGGTAGTCGTCGGGCAACTGCATCAACTCCTCGACGTCGTGCTGAGCCAGCGCGCGCGACGGATCCGGCAACGCGTGCTGCTCCTCGTCCAGGTGCACCGTGAGGCGGTACGGCCCGACGTGCAGGGTGTCCGCGTCGCGCAAGCGCGCGCTGGCGTGCAGGCCTAGGGGGCGGGTCTGCTCGTTCAGCCGGGTGTGGCCGCTGCGATCGATGACGATATAGCCGCCATCTTCGAAGCGGATTTCGCAGTGTTGAGGCTGCACCCAGCCGGCGCGGTCGTGCAGCAGCCAACTTGCACCCTGCGAGCCTATGGTGCCGCCGGCGGGGTCGAAGCTGTAGCGCGGTGCCGTGCCTTGCTGCAAAGCATCCGGGTTGGCGACGACCAAGGCCAGGCGGGACTCCGTGGATACCGTATTCATGCGCGCACCGTCAGTTGAACGCGAGGCGGCCGGCGCAATGCAGGCTGCTCCAGAAAACTGGTCCAGCCCAATTCGGTGCCGACATCGCCCGAGAGGTTGAAGGAAGGGATTTCGTTTTCGCGCAGCGCCAGTTCGAGGTCGCACGGGGTTTGGTCGCGCAACAGGAAGGCGACCAGTAGCCGCAGACGCTCGAAGTTCTCGCCGTGCGGAAGAAATTCGCGGAACCGCTGCTGGCTGAGGTTGGCGATGACGATGGTGAATTTGGCGTGGCGCGTGCGCACGCTGTCGCCCACGCGGAAGCTCTCGCCGAGCTGGCCATTGAGGCAACCAAGCTGGACGCGATCGCCCGGGTCAATGTCGGCGTGGCGCAGTTCGAAATCGCGGATGTCGACGTCCTTGAGGTCGAAGCAGTGCGCAATCAGCCCGGCGACCATCGCGGGCGAACGGCTACGATGCACCACGGCGCCGGCGAAACTGAGCAGGCGGCTCCAGGCAATGGGCGTGTCGCCGCGGATAGCGGTGTTCTCCAGACCGATCAGCGCGAACAGGCGTTGCGAGAGCGGGTCACTGGCGCCGGGGCGGAAGCGGATGTAGTGCCGGTACTTGCGCCAGGCCTGGTGCAGCAGTGTCAGCAGGCGGTGATGGAATACGTCGAAGAACGCCGGACGGATGCCGATGCCCTGCCCGGCCTCGTATGCCAGTCGCTCCACGTAATAGGACGGCAACGGTGAGTCAGGGCCGTGCATGCCGAAGAATGTCGCCTGTACTTCGTACTGATGCGGCTCGCCGTGCGCCAGGCGTCGTGCCAGCGATACGTCCGAGGCCGGGAAGCCCATGCCGGCATAGTTGCTCAGCTTGATGCGCTGACGTTCGGGATCGTCGCTTTCGGGCGATTCGAGGTCGTCGCCGTGCAACGCATGCAGCCGCTCCAGCAGCAAGAAGAAGTCGTGGTTCCTGGCGCCCGCCAGCAGCTTTTCAGTCAAATCAGGGCTTGGGTTCCGCTGCGCATGGGCCATGCGTAGTGCTCCTGATTGGTGGTGTTGATCGCCTCCAGCACATGGAAGGAGGAAATACTGCTGTACAGCGCGAGGAAGTGGCTCAGCACCGTGCCGAACAGGTAGAGATCGCCTTCGCAGGCAAACCCCGCCTGATCGAGCTTGACCATGCTGCGGATGCCTCGAATCGGCAGCGCCTGGAACATGCGGTCGACCGGCGTAGTAACGACTTCCAGCAATGCATCCAGACGCTTCTGCATGGCGCGGCGCCGCTGGATGTCGTGGTGAGCGGCGAAGTCGTACGCGCTGATGACAGCCTTCAACGGCTCGGCAGACAGCAGCGACAGATAGGTCGGCGACAGATTGGAGATGAGCCGCCACTGCAGGTTACCGTCCAGAACCGGCCGATACGACGGGGTGGGTGCCGTCAGGTTGCGACCGCTGACGAAGGTGGGGACGTCGTGTGTGGGGATGCACACGTCTCCCGCGCCCAGCGCCAGTGGTAGATCACGGTTGGTGCAGGTCAGCGACACCGAGACCGTCTCGTCGCGGCCGATGTAGTGGTGCTCGTCGCCACGCACGAACGACACGCGGTGCTCGACACCGGCAGCTGTGATCGACGGTTCGATGCGGGTGCGGTAGTAGAGCGTGGTGTAGCCGCGCTCGTAGTCGATCTGGTGGCGCAGCGACTCGAAGGGCTGGTAGGTACGCAGCCATTCGCCGGCCTTTCCGCTGCCCTCGCCCTTCCAGCCGTCGACACTGTCGATGCTGAAGATCTCGTAGGCGTCGGTCCGCTGCCCTGCCGGGCTCAGGCGATAGTCCACCGCTTTGCCGGTCAGCCGGACGGGCTCGCCCTCATGTTCGAACAGGTTCACGGCCGGCGTGCAGTACAGCGCCAGGTCACCCGTGCGAATGCGCACGTCCTCGGGCATGGGCCGGGTGAAAACGAATTCCAGGCGGATCTGCCCAATCTGCTCGGTGGGCCAAAGCGAACGCAGCCCGCGGATACCGAAGAAGAAGAACCGCCTCGGGAACAGGAAGTACTCCTGCAAAATACGGTAACCGTCCAGTGCATTCTTCGGGTACGGCAGCAGCGCCTGATCGGGGGCGAAGCCGTGGAACAGCACCTGGCTGGCAGGGATGTGACGCACCTGCCCCGCGACCTCCATGCGGATTTCGCCGAGGTACTCGGCCAGCCACAGGTAAAGCGTCATGGCGGTGTAGTCGCTACCGCTCAGGTAGAAATCGAGCTGGTCGCAATCGTAGGTACTGGGCGGGCTTTGGCTGAGCGTGGACAGGTCCACACGCACTGTCGATTTCTCCAGCGAGTGCGCATCGCTGACCTGATCAATCCGCAAGGGATAGATGGCCAAGTCCGCGCAGGTGCGGAACTCGCAGGGAATGCCGTCTACCTCGCGAGCGCGCATGCGCGTTCCCTTGGGTATCACATGTCGCTCCGTAATGGTGCGGTCCATCGGCAGGAACTGCATGATGGTGGCGCTAGGCAACGGACGCAGGTAGTTCGGCCACAGCAATTGCAGCAACGGGTGGGTCAGCTCCGGGAAGTCGTCATCGATCTTCAGGCGCAGCTTGGCTGTGAGGAAGGCAAAGCCTTCCATCAGCCGTTCCACATCGGGATCGGTGGCTTCCTCCCCCAGGTATCGCGCGAGCTGCGGATTGTTGCGCGCGAATACCTGGCCGAGGCGGCGCATATAGTCCAGTTCTTCGCGGAACTTTCTCTTCAGTGGCATCAGCCCTCCTGGCTGGGCGCTAGATCACGTGGACCCAGCGCTCCCGGTGCTGGACGAGCAGATCGATCTCCACGTCCTCCGTGCTGTCGTTGACTGGCACCAGACAGTGCAAACGGAAATGCAGCGGGCCCGTCTGACTCTGCGCAGTGACGGGGTGAACGTTCAGCACCTGCACGCGAGGTTCGTAGGCCACTACCGCAGTGCGCACGTCCTGGCATACCTGATGGCGCAAGTCCATCTGGCTGGCCGCGGCGTCGTTCAGATCCCCAAGGCCGAAGCCAGGGCAGCTTTGCGAGCTGCCCTGGCGGCTATTGAGAATGCGCTCGAGGTGGTCCTTGATGGCACCGATGCGCTCCGACGCCAGCGCCAGCCGCGTGCGCATACGGCGCGGCGGCAGGTCTGGATCAAGCCGTTCGAACAGGCTGCCCTGGCCGAGGGAACGCGGCATGGGTCATGCCCTCCGTCATTCCTTGTCGAGCCGACCGACCAGCGACAGGTCGAAGCTCGCGCCCATGTACTTGAAGTGCGGGCGCAACGACAGGGAAATCTGGTACCAGCCGGGGTTGCCCGTCGCGTCCTGCACGACGACCTTGGCGGCACGCAACGGACGGCGGCTGCGCACGTCGGCGGAGGGGCTTTCCTGGTCCGCAATGTACTGACGCAGCCAGTTGTTGAGTTCGCGCTCCAGGTCCTGGCGTTCTTTCCAGCTGCCGATTTGTTCGCGCTGCAGCACCTTGATGTAGTGCGCCAGACGGTTGACGATGAACATGTACGGCAGTTGCGTGCCGAGCATGTAGTTGGTCTGCGCGGCCTGCCCCTCCGGCGTGCTCTGGAAGACCTTGGGCTTCTGCACCGAGTTCGCCGAAAAGAAGGCAGCGTTGTCGCTGTCCTTGCGCATCGCGAGCGGAATGAAGCCCTCCGCCGACAACTCGAACTCCTTCCGGTCCGAAATCAGCACTTCGGTCGGAATCTTCGCCTGAAGCTGGCCAAGCGACTCGTACAGGTGCACCGGCAGATCATCCACAGTGCCACCCGATTGCGGACCGATGATGTTCGGGCACCAGCGGTACTTCGCAAAGCTGTCCGTGATGCGGTTGGCCATCAGAAAGGCCGTGTTACCCCACAGGTAGTTGTCGTGCTGGCCGTCGATGGTTTCGCGATAGGCAAAGCTGCGAACCGGATTCTCCAGCGGGTCGTACGGCTGACGCAGCAGGAAACGCGGCATGGTCAGGCCAAGGTAGCGCGCATCTTCCGATTCGCGCAGGCCGCGCCATTTGGCATGCCGCGGGCCTTCGAAGATATCCTTGACCTCTTTGAGGTTGGGGATGTCCTGGAAGGAGTCCAGATTAAGCATCTCGGGACCGGCCGCGGCGAGGAACGGTGCGTGCGCCATGGCGCCAATCGCAGCGACGTAGTTGAGCAGCTTGATGTCGGGTGCCGAGGGGCCGAAGGTATAGTTGCCGACGATGCAACCAATCGGCTTGCCGCCGAACTGGCCGTAACCCGCGGTGTAGATGAGCTTGTAGACATTACTGCGCGTGATATCCACTGCGCTCTCGAAGTCTTCCAGCAGTTCATCCTTAGTGACGTGAAGTACATCGATGAAGATGTTTTCGCGGAAGTCGGTGCCGGCCACCAGTCGATGGAGTCCGCGCCAGGCCGACTCCAGCTCCTGCAGGGCTGGCTGATGGAGAATCACGTCCATCTGCCTGCCGAGCTTGGCGTCGATCTGGGAAATCATCTGGTCGACCAGTTGCTTGTTGACCGGCTGTTCGCGTGCATCGGTCTTGAGCATCTCGGCAATAAAGGCAGCCACGCCGCGCTCGGCGACGGCATAACCTTCCTGGGCAGGCTGCAGGCGGGTCTGCGCCATGATCTGGGCCAGCAGGCCCTCCTGCGGCAACGCGTCCTGCTTTTGGGCAGCAGTGGTTTGTGCTTGTGTCATTGTTATGTCCTTTGCAAACGGGAAGAGGAACAGCGCGGCATCAGGCCTTGCCGGGTTCCAGCAACTGTTCCAGCTCCTTGGCGAGCTTGCCGCGGGAGGCTTCATCACCGAGCAGAGCCTGCAACTGCTTGCGGAAGGCCGGGATATTGCCCATCGGCCCCTTGAGCGCCACCAGCGCCTCGCGCAGTTCGAGCAGCTTGCGTAGCTCCGGCACCTGGCGGGCGATGGCATCGGGACTGAAGTCCTCGATGGCGCCGAACTTCAGGTGGACCGGCAAGGTGTCGTTCTCGCCCCCCTCTTCCAGTACGGCCGGCGCATCCATCGTCAGCCCCAGGCCAAATTCGGACATCACGCTGTTGAAGTTGTCCTTGTTAATGCTGACGGCGGTACGGTCTTCGAGTGCAACCTCGTCCTCACGCCCCTTGAAGTCGCCCGTCACCAACAATTTCAGCGGCAATTCGACTTCCTCCTGCTCGCCGCCCGTTGCCGGAACGTAGCGAATGTTGATGCGTTCCTTCGGTGCGACCGATCCTTGCTTTGCCATGAGCCACTCCCATTCGAATTGAAGTCTTTGCAGCGCGAGATTCGATAAACCCCGGCGCATAGCGCACTAAGGTGTATGCAGTGCAAGCGAAAGCGTGCCGGCCGAGCCAAGCCCCGCCGAACTAACACCATCTGTGGCATGCCGCAAAATCGCTTTCCGCTCGCAAACGACGAGGCTAGACGTTAATGGCAATTAATGAAATCAGACATGTCTTATTTTTATTCCAGAATATGTCATTTTCGTTCTAATACAGAATTTACGGAAATATCCCTCTTTAATTTCAGACGAATCCGATGGACGAGCGAGTTATTGACGTGGTTTCCTCGATAGCTTGACCGTGTGCTTATTGCGTGTAAACCGAAGGTGCCCTCACCCACCTTATACAAAACGCCAGACCGAAACATTCGTTTGCATTATTGGCAACGCGGAGACGCTTTTTCTAAAAAAACCTTTCCTGAAAAGGGGAGTTCGATTACATGATTACGGTGGATCTCCCGGCGCTCTTCGAGCGCCTTAATGCGTTGTGTCGACATGCCTTGGAAGAAGCGGGCAGCCTCTGCATCGGGCAGCGTGGCGCCGAAGTCACCGTGCCTCACTTACTGGTCAAGCTGCTCGATCAGCCTCAGTGCGACGTGCGTCTCGTGTTACGCGTCGCGGGGATTGAGGTCGACACCGCGCGACACGCGCTGTCCACGGCATTTCCCGAGGGGGGTAGCGGGCATAATCAATACCCTTCCTTCTCCCCTTTGCTGGTGGAGCTGTTGCAGGAGGCATGGCTGCTCAGCTCGGTGGAGCTGGGACAAGCGGAGATCCGTAGCGGCGCCTTGCTGCTCGCCGTGCTACTCAATCCGGGCCGCTACCTTCCGCTGGCAGCGATACGCCTACTGGATGGCGTGAGCCGGGAGCCGCTGCGCAAGCGCTTTGGCGAACTGTTGGCTGGATCGACGGAGGCGGCCGATACAACGTCCGCCGACCACCGCCCTGCGGGCGTCGGCGGTGACGACAGTGCATTGGCCCGATTCGGCCACGACTTCACCGCACAGGCTCGCGAGGGACGGATCGACCCGGTGCTGTGCCGCGATACCGAGATCGACCTGATGGTCGACATCCTGTCGCGCCGCCGCAAGAACAACCCCATCGTGGTCGGCGACGCCGGTGTCGGCAAAAGCGCTGCCGTTGAAGGACTCGCCCTACGCATCGTGCAGGCACGCGTACCGGAGCCGCTGCGCGACGTTCACCTCTGGGGACTGGACCTCGGCGCTTTGCAAGCCGGCGCGTCGGTCAAGGGCGAATTCGAGAAGCGCCTGAAGGCGGTGATCGACGAAGTGAAAGCGTCGCCGCAGCCGATCATTCTGTTCATCGACGAGGCGCATACGCTGATCGGCGCCGGCAACGCCGCCGGCGGCAGCGATGCAGCCAACCTGCTCAAGCCGGCGCTGGCGCGCGGCGAACTGCGCACCATCGCCGCCACCACTTGGTCCGAGTACAAGAAGTACTTCGAGAAAGACCCCGCATTGGTCCGGCGCTTCCAGTTGGTGAAGCTGGAGGAACCCAGTCCGGAGGATGCCGTGCATATTCTGCGCGGCCTGCGCCCCCTCTATGAGCAAGCGCACAAGGTCTATATCGGGGACGATGCCCTGCAAGCCGCCGCTGCGTTGTCGGCGCGCTACCTGTCCGGCCGGCAGTTGCCGGACAAAGCCATCGACGTGCTCGACACTGCGTGCGCACGCGTCGCCACCGCACTGGCCGAGCCACCGCGCCGTCTGACCGCGCTCGAGAACGAGCTTCGGCAGATCGATGCGGAGGCCGAACACCTAGTGCGTGATGCCAGGTCCGGCCGCGCACCATCGACGACACGACTGGACAACCTGCGCGATGCGCGGCAACAGGTGGAAACGCGTATCGCCGAGCTGCGCCATGCCTGGGAACAGCAGAAATCGGTCATCGATACGATTGTCAGCCTTCGCGGTCAGGACGCTAACGACAACACCGCCCGGCTGCTTTCGGGCTGGGTAACCCGCCTGGCCGACCTCCAACGCGATGGTGCCCTGCTGCATGCCGACGTGGGCGCCGAGCAGATTGCCCAGGTCATCGCTGACTGGACGGGCATACCAGCCACCACCATCAACAGCGATCAGTTGACGCGCCTCGAACAATTGCCGGCCGCCCTGCGACTGCGCGTCAAAGGACAGGACGCGGCGCTGGAGACGTTGCACCGACGCCTGCTCACGGCGGTGGCCGACTTGCGCCGGCCAGGTACACCGATGGGTGCGTTCCTGCTGGTCGGCCCCAGCGGCGTCGGCAAGACCGAGACGGCTCTGGCAGTGGCCGATGCGCTGTTCGGCGGCGAGCGTTTCCTCACCACGATCAACATGTCCGAGTACCAGGAGAAACACACCGTGTCGCGCCTGCTGGGCGCACCACCGGGCTACGTGGGCTTCGGCGAAGGTGGTGTGCTAACCGAGGCCATTCGTAAGCATCCCTATGCGGTGGTATTGCTGGACGAGGTGGAAAAAGCCCACCCGGAAGTGCTGAACGTGTTCTACCAAGCCTTCGACAAAGGCGAGCTGGCCGATGGCGAAGGTCGGCGCATCGACTGCCAGAACATCCTGTTCTTCCTGACCTCCAACCTCGGTTTCGACCAGGATGATCCGTCGTTGTCCGACCTCGACGTCGACAGCCTGCGGCAGCAGTTGATGCGCTTCTTCAAGCCGGCCCTGCTGGCGCGCATGCAGCTCGTGCCGTACCGCTACCTCGACGAGGCAGTGTTGGGCGACATCGTGGACAGCCGCTTGCAGCGTCTGCAGCGGCAATTCGCCGAGCGCTACAACGCCCCTCTGGAGGTGACCGAAAGCGCACGCGACGAGTTGCGCTCGCGCTGCATACGGCACGCCAACGGCGCGCGCATGCTCGACGCAAGCATCGACGGCGAACTGCTGCCGCCGCTGTCGCTCGCGGTCCTGCAGCAGCAGGCCAAGGGGGCGCCTTTCCAGCGCGCTGACCTGCGCTGGCAGGACGGCACCTTTCTGGCCACGCTGCACTGAGTGGAGCACGGCATGGAGACCGTGAGCGCCGTCCTGTTGGCGCGCGAACTAGCGCAAGCGAGCACCATGGCCGCGCTGGCGGGGGCCTGGCTGCGCGCTGCCTGCGATGGCACCGGTATCGAGCAGGCGCTCTGCTACTGGCATGAGCGCCCCGGCGACAGACTGCTACCGATCGCCCATGCCCATGTGGCAGACGCCGCGGGGCTCACCTCGATATCGTTGGAAGAGTTGGACAACCCGCTGGTGTATTGCCTGACCAGCGCCAAACCTTGCCATGTCGCACGGCTCGGATCGCTGGTCAACGTCGGTGCCGGCTTCGATGCCCTGCGCGAACATCTCACCGCCCGCGCCGCCCTGCTCGCGCTGCCGATTCATAGCCCACAGCACGAGGTGGTGGGCATCTTCGCGTTGATTGGCGCCGATGCGGTCTTGCGTGCCTGGCGGACAAATCCAATCTGGCAAGAACTGGTCACCCTGCATAACGTGCTGATGGCGCGCCTGCTGGCATCGTCAGACATCCACCGCATCGAAGAGCAGCGACGAAGCGAGATCGACCAGGACAGGACACGTGCGGCCCGTCTGCTGGCCGCGGACTTCGTCGGCGTCGGGCCGACGGCCCGTCAACTTCGAGAAGACATGCTGCGGCTGGCCGACTCGTCGCTGTCCTTGCTGATCACCGGGGAGACCGGTTCGGGCAAGGATCATGCAGCCTGGCTGATTCACCAGGCCTCGTCCCGACGGGGCAAGTTTGTACCGGTGAACTGCGCGGCGATTCCGAAAGAGCTGATCGAATCCGAGTTATTCGGCGCGGTGCGTGGCGCCTATACCGGCGCCACCCAGGCGCGCGCGGGGCTGGTAGCGGAAGCCAATGGCGGCACCTTGTTCCTCGACGAAATCGGCGATATGCCACTGGAACTGCAAGGCACGCTGCTGCGCCTGCTGAACGAGAAGACCTTTCGACCGATAGGCGCAACACGCGAGCAGGCATCCGACTTCCGCCTGATCTGCGCCACCCACCGCCCCCTGCCTGAACTCGTGCGCGACGGCGCGTTCCGCGAGGACCTGTATTTCCGCATCCGCCAGCGCGTGTTGCGCATCCCGCCGCTGCGCGAGCGCCCGGAAGACATCCCGGCACTGGTCGCGCACGTGCTGCTGCAACACAACCGCGAATGCCAGGGCAACATCGCCGGCATTTCCGCGAGGGCACTGACACGCCTGCAAGCGCACATCTTTCCCGGCAACGTGCGCGAGCTGCGCAGCTTGGTGCTTGCGGCAGCCGAGCGCACAGCGCCCGGCAAGCACATTCGCGGCGACCTGCTTGCCGACCTGGAAGAAGACCTACCGCTAGCGCCGATCGAACCGCCGTCTCCGACGGCATCGGCACTGCAACAGCTCCTGCACACCGACAACTTGCCGGAAGCCTTGCTGCACTTCGAGCGCCTCGTGGTCGGCGAACGGCTGCGCCGGGTCGAGGGGTCGCGGCGTGAGGCGGCGCTCAGCCTCGGCATACCCAAACGCACGCTGGCACGCAAATGCCTGGAGTGGAATTTGAATGGAGAGGATCGCTCATCATGAAATCGATCAGCCTGGCATTGCTGTTTGCGGCGGCCCTGGCCGGTTGCGACGGAGAACACCCCGCCGTCGCCGCGAACAACGATTGCACCACCATCGTGTTACCGCAGGAACGGCTGGCCTGCTTCGACGCCAAGGCAGGCACCCTGGCACCGCCACCATCGCCACCGGCCGCACTCCAGGCCAAGGCCCCCGCGGCGGCACCAACGCCCGCCACCGCGAAGCGACCGGACATCACAGACCTGGTCCAGGCCAACGAGGCCAAGCGCCGCGCCGACGACACCGGCTTGCTGCTGATGCGCACGCCGGAAAAGCTTCCCGGCCAGGACAAGGTGGTTATCTCGGCGCCGGCGCTGGGAGGCTCGGCACCCGCCCCCACCCTCGCGATCAGTTGCTTGCAAAACATCTCGCGCCTGCAACTGCTGACCGCCGACGCACTGCCCTTCAACCGCGCCAATCTACGGCTGCTGCTAGACGGCCGGCCCGTGTCGGCCAGTCAGCCATGGCAGGTCCTTGATGACGGTACGGTCACCGATGCGGGACGCGGTCTGGTAGCGATCGAGCAGCTCCGTCATCTGACCCAGCCTGCGCAGCGCCTGCGGATCGAGAGCGACCAAGCCCCCTTCGACGGACTGGTCTTCGACGTCTCCCGGCTCCATGAGCAACTGGTCCAACAGCGCGAGGCATGTCACTGGTGAAATTGCTCGCCCCGCTGGACCTCGATACCTTGCTGGCGCCGATCGACCCGCGCCAGCCTGCTGGCGTTTTCGACGAGGAAGACGATGCTTACCAGGGCATCGATCACGAAATGGTCAAGCTCGGCAGCTTGCAAGAGGCGACCATCGATTGGCCCTACGTCGATGAAGCCGCGCAGCATTACCTGTGCAGCCAGTGCAAGCACCTGCGCATCGCCGGGCATCTGCTGACTGCTCGCGCGCGTACACGCAGCTGGCGCGGCTGGGCCGAAGCCACAGGCGTACTCGCCGGCATGGTCGAACGCTACTGGGAAACCAGCTATCCGAAACCGGGCGCCACCGGCTACCTGGCCAAACGACGGTTGGTGGGGCAACTGCTGGAGCGGCTGTCCGACAGCCTGGCCGCGTTGGAAAACACCGGTTACGGCGAAGAGTTCTACAAGGCCGGCCAGGCCGCACTCGATAGCCTGCAACGCAGTGCCGAAAGCGCCCAGCTCGACGTGCCCACCCTCTCGAGGATCGAGGGCCTGCTGCGGCAAAAGGCCGAGGCACTGCGTGCGCCGGAGTTGGCCGATGCCAAACTCGATACCCCCGTGCGGGGAGACGTGCTATCGGACGCCTTCTTCACGCCGGCACTGCCCACGCCCGGCAACGAGCGCGAGGGCCGCAAGTCGCTGCTGGCCGCAGCAGAAATCATCAACCAGCAAGCCCCCTACGATCCCACCGGCTACTTGCTGCGGCGGTTTGCCCTGTGGGCCCACCTTACCAACGCACCGTCGGCACGCAAACACCACCAGACCGAACTGATGGCCGTGCCCGCCGACGTTGCCGAAGGATATGCGGAAGCGCTCATTGCCAACGCTGTCGACCCAGCGCTGTTGCAACGTGTCGAACGCAGCGTCACCACCTCGCCGTACTGGCTGCGCGGCAGCTACCTGGCCGCCGGCATCGCCCGGCGCCTGGAGATGCCGCTGGTAGCCGAGGCCATCCGTCAGGCGACCGAACGCTTCGTCACCCGGCTGCCGGCGCTGGGCAAGCTGGAGTTCGCCGATGGACGTCCATTCGTAGATGGCGAGACCCAGGCGTGGATCAGCGGCGCGCAGGCAAGTGGCTCCACGAGCGCCGCCGGTCATGACTACGCCGCCGTGCGCGACGAACTGCACAGCCTGCTCGAAGCGCAAGGCGTCGAGTCGGTGCTGCGTCGGTTGGAGACGATCCAGCAGGAAGCAACCGACCTGCGGCACCGCTGCCATGTCATGGCGATCGCCGCCGAACTGCTGCAACCGCGCGGCCTCACCTGGCTGGCCGATGGCCTGTTCGTCCGTGCGTACCAGTCTATGCAAAACGCCTCGGCGCCCGAGTGGGAGCCCAACCTTTTCAGCCTCCTCCAACGGCACCAGCCGGACGCCTCCGGGCACAAGGATTAAACAGGGAACATCGTCATGTGGAACATCGTGTCCAAACTGCAACGTTACGGCCAACTTGTCATGCGCTGGGGACGTCAAGGCGCGCCCGTGCTGCAACTGCTGCTACTGGCACTCGTGCTGGTCGCCATTTGGTGGCTCGGACCCAAGTGGAGCTGGGGCGAGCATCGCCCTCTGGCGAGCCTGACCGCCCGGGTGCTGGCAACGGTGGTTCTGCTGGTACTGCCGCTGCTGCTGTGGGCGCTACGCCTGCGTAAGCGCGCCATGCGCCTGGAGGCGGAGCAGCAGCATGTGGAAGAGCAGCAGACCGACCTATGTCTGCGTTACGTCGAGGCGCAGGAGCGCGACCTCGATCGCAGCCTCGCCACCCTGCAAGCCAACCTCAAGGGACGACAGGCGTTGTACCAGTTGCCCTGGTATCTGGTGCTGGGGCAGGAGAACTCCGGCAAGACCAGCTTCGTCAACCGCTCCGGCCAAAGCTTCTCGCTCACCGGCGAAATGAAGGCTGGCAGCCGGCGACTGCAAGAAGACCCGGACAAGCTCTACGCCATTGACTGGTGGATGGGCGACCAAGCCATTCTCATCGACCCGCCGGGCGAGCTGATCAGCCAGCCGCGAATCGCCCAGTTCGATGCGTCCGATAACGCCGAAAACGAAGGAATGCCCACCCCGAGTGCACCCGCGTTGCCCACGCGGCTGGCCCGCCACGGCGTGCTGCCAGAAGATATCCACGCGCGGTTGTGGGACAGCTTCGTCGGCTGGCTCGGCCGCAACCGAAGCCGTCGGCCACTCAACGGCGTGGTGCTGATGGTCAGCCTGGAAACCCTGGCGCACCAGACGCCGAGCGACCGCAAGGCGCTCGCGGCGGTACTGCGCGCGCGGTTGGCCGAACTCAGCCGGCAGCTCGGCACACGGCCGCCGCTGTATGTCGTGCTCAGCAAGTTCGATCTGCTGGAAGGCTTCGAAATACTCTTCGCGCGGCTGCCCAAGTCCGTGCGCGAGGACCTCTTCGGCTTTAGCTTCACCCTGGATGCGATCCAGCGCTACGACGCCTGGCTGGACGAGCTGGGCACGCACTACGACGCCTTCCTCGACCGACTGAACGAACAGGTCTTCGACAGCCTGGCCGATGTGCCCGACGTGGCGCAGCGTGAAGCACTGTACTCGCTCACCCGACAGCTCAGCGGCCTGCGGCCCCTGCTGCTGGGCTTCCTCGCTGACGTGCTGGGCAGCGATCGCTACGTCACCCCGGCGTTGCCGCGCGGCGTGTTCTTCTCCTCGGTCTACCAGCAAGGCGTGCTCAACAACGCTTTCCTCGCCTCCGCGTCGCAGTCCTATGCGTTACGTGGACCGGTAAACTACATGCAGCCCAGCGGGCGCTCCCTGGTCTACTTCGCGCAGCACCTGTTCCAGCGCGTCATCTACCCAGAATCCGGTCTGGCCGGCGACAATCCCAAGGTCATCGCCGAGAAGAAGCACGCGCTGGCCCTGCGCTTCGGCATAGCATCATTGGGCAGCGCGCTCGTGATCGGCGCGTGGTACCACTACTACGCACTGAATCGCGACAAGGCCCTGAGTGTGCTCGAGCGCAGCCGCACATTCAGCACCCACGCCATCGACGGCACACTCGACCCTACCGGCCTCAATCTGCTGCAACCGCTGGACCAGATCGGCAGCGTGGTCGCCGTCTACGGCAACTATCGCGATGCTTGGCCGGTCGTGGCCGACCTCGGCCTGTACCAGGGCCGCACCATCGGCCCCAAGGTCGACCAGGCCTACCTCACCCTGTTATCGCATCGCTTCCTGCCCGCGCTGGCCAGCGGCGTGATGACCGAGCTGGATGGCGCCGGCACCGACAGCGATACCCAACTGGCCGCGCTGCGCGTCTACCGCATGATCGAAGACCGCCCCAACCGCCGCGCGCCCGTGGTCGAAAACTGGATGGCCGCGCACTGGCAAACCGCCTTCCCGGGTGAAGACGGCGTGCAGCGCGCGCTGATGCGCCACCTGGACTACGCCATGAAGTACGCCGACACGCGCCTGCCGCAATACCAGGAGCGCGTAGCTGCCGCGCAGCGCGAGCTGCGCACCATCCCGCTGCCGCAGCGCGTCTACATGACCCTGCGCCGCCAGGCCGGCGCCGCGCTGCGCGCGCCGCTGGATCTGCGCAACGAAATCGGCCCGGCCTACGACATCGTGTACGAACCCGAACGCGCCGCAGAAGGCAAGGACGGCAACCCGCCCGCCAACGGCCGTATCGATGCCCTGCTCACCGCCAAGGGCTACCGCGGCTACTTCGCTCCGCACAGCCAGGACATTACCGAACTGGCCATGATCGACCAGTGGGCGCTGGGCGAGCGACGCAACGTCGACTACTCCGAGGCCGACAAGCACGCGCTGGCCGATCGCATCCGCGCGCTCTACAGCCGCGACTACGTCGACACCTGGCAACGCAACCTCAACCAGATCGCGGTCCGCGACTTTCAGGATATCGGTCAGGCCGTCACCATCCTGGGCAGCGTCACCAGCCCGGCCGCACCGCTGCGGCGCCTGGTCGAAACCGTGCGCGACAACAGCGAACTCGGCAACCCGCCCGCCGCCACGGCCAGCGCTGGCACCGAAGCCTCACAAACCAAGGCCGCCGCGCTGGCCGGCAAGGCGGACAAGCTCACCGAGTCCGAAGCCCCGCCGCTTCCGGTCATCACCATCGCCCGCGCCTTCGCACCGATCAGCCAGTTGCTCGACGCCAAGGGCGAGCGGTCCCCGTATCTCGACGAAACCATGCAGGCCATCGGCGCCGTGCAGGACAAAGTGCGCACCGTGCACGACAGCCCGGACCGCGGCAAGACAGCACTCAACTTGGTACTCGAACAATTCGGTCAGAAGGGCCCCGATCCCATCGCCAACCTGCAGCGCATCGCCGGTGGGCTGCCCGATCCGTTGAATCATCAAGTCGGCAAGCTGGCCGACGAGTCCTCGCGCATCGTCCTCGTCGAAGCCCTGCGCGAGCTGGAAAAACGCTGGGACGCCGACGTGTACCGCTTCTATCGCGAGCGCCTTGCTAACCGCTACCCGTTCAATCCAAGCAGCCGCGAAGAAGCCTCGCTCGACGACTTTACCGCTTTCTTCGGGCCGCAAGGGCACCTGCAACAGTTCCGCGACAAGTACCTCAACCTCTTCATCGAAGACAATCTGGAGGCCCTGTACTCCGAACGCCTCGGTGGCTATTTGGTGCGCAACGACGTGCTCACCCAACTCGAGGCCGCCGACCGAATCCGCGACGCCTTCTTCAATAGCCGCGGGCAACTCGGCGTGCAGTTCTTCGTGGAACCTCTGGGCCTGGCCGCCAACAAGCGCAGCAGTTCCCTCAGCGTCGAAGGTCAACTGATCACCTATAACCACGGCCCCACCACCAGCACCGCCGTCATCTGGCCCAACACCCTGGCGCCCAGCAACGAAAGCCGCATGACTTTGGGCGACGCCGGTGGCAGCAGCGGGCTCATCTACCGCGGCCCGTGGTCGCTCTACCGCCTGCTCAGCCAGGCCCGCCTCACCGGCGCCACAGCGACCAGCGTCGACCTCAGCTTCGCCGCGGCGGACGGCGGCATGCGCTACCGCATCAGCACCGAGAAGGCCAATAACCCCTTCACTCAACCACTGTTCAAGGGCTTCGCGCTGCCGCGCACGCTGCTGCAGGACGAGCGGCGTGCCGATGCGTCGACTGGCGGACAGGGCAAGGTACTGGTAAAGCCAAGCGCGCGTCAGAACGGAGACGGTTAAATAGAACGTACTGCGTTTACAGGATCCACAATCAGCTCGGGCTTGGCCCCGCGCGGGGCTTTTCTGGGTGTGCCATACACTAGGTCATCAACTTGCTCTGCAATGTCCACGGTGGAATAGCGAGTGCGTCGAAAGCCCGTATCGCCTTGCACAAAACTCGACACCGCGCCGTGCACGTAGCGCACGGGAGAGCCGCTCTGCCAAATCGTGAGCAGGCCGTTACGATCGAGCACCTCGCCAAAGTCGATGGCGGGATTCGCGCTGGCCAATTCAACCTGCAAGAGAAAGGTCTCGGACAGGCCCTCGTGCAGAGTGAACTCGACGACCTCGAACGATTCGTCGCCGATAGTGAAAGTAAAGTTCAAGTCGGTTCGATCAACCATGAGCGCCCCTTGCCGGCCCGTTACCGGGCCGGCGATCTACATGCTGAGTTGAGCGACCGGCTCAAGCGCCGGTCACACGGGTGACCCGACCTCAGGCTTCCTGGGGCTTGCGCCAGTCGTCCGATGCTTCGGTGCCGGCGATGGCGTGCGTCCAGGTGATCTTGCGGTAGGCCATGGCGACCTTCACCAGCTGGGTGTACTCAGCCTTGGTTGCATCCTGCGCATGCGGCAGCACGGTGTTGATGTTGACGATGGTGGCGTCTTCGAGCTTGGTGGTGAAGAAGTGCTCCTGCTTGCCCTCGGTCGACGTGCGATACCACTTCACTTCCACTTCGGGGAGCATTTCACCGGAGGCCAAGGCTTGGTACAGCAGCGGCGTGGCCTTGTTGAGCGGCGAGGTGAAGGTGAACGGCTTGTGCACACGCTGGCCCGACGGCTGGCCGCTCTGCGGGTCGGTTGGCGTGGCGATCAGGTGTTCGACTTCCTGGACCAGGATCTGGTCCTCGTGACCTTCCTGATAGACGTTGCCGACGGAGTCGGCCGTGAAGGCGCCTTGCGTGATGTTGCCCTGGGTCTTGCCCTGGATGCTGATATAAGCGGGAGTCGGCACGGATGCAGTCCTTGTTGTTGGAATCGACACGGCCGTCTGACCGTGTTGCCATCGGGAGATGACTGCCTACGTAACGCAATGCCCGTGCCAATTTTCTCAAATCGGCATTTAATCCTTTAAATTCAGCGTATTAACTGGATGCGAGACGCTTCGGACGGACGACGAGGAACGCGAAGCCCCGAAAATTGATTTTTTGACTGGCATTTCGGGCCATTCGTGGCCCGAAAAATCGCAAATCATTGAAAAGGAATAGGAATAATCGGGCCATTTTGGGCTCGATCGGGCCACGGATGGCCCGATCATGAGCGCAACCGTCCGCCGGGCGTTTGCACAGATCCTTCACCGGCTCGTTCCGGCTCTCGGCCATCTCGCGCAAGATCCGGATGACTTGTTCGTTGGTAAATCGCCTCTTCATCGAGTTCCCCTCGCCTCTGGGAGAAAAGAGAATTCACTTGCCACGTGGCAACAATCAGCGACGCACGTAGCCCAGCCAGCGACGTCCGCAAGCGCACCCTCGCACTCCATCGATGCCACCTACCGCACAAAAATCGCCCCGGGCGCAGCCGGCCGCTATGCGAAAATCCAGGCGTCCATCCTTTTCAATCGACCCACCGGGGTTCGCATGACCACCCACATCACGATCGAATTCACCGAGCACGCAGCCGAAGCCATCGGCGAGCAGACCAGCACCAGCTTTTCGTACGACCAGGGCGCGCACGTACCGCAACCGGGCGACTTCGTCGAACTCGAGAATTCGCGCCAGACGTTTCTCGTGATTGGCCGCGTGTTTTCGCTCAAGGCCAACTACAGCGCCGTCAAGCTGGTGCTCGACCTTCCTCCGTCGGATGGCGAGCCGGATTTCGACCCGGCGCACTGACGGACCACGAGAGACGCGTTACACGCATTACACCAGCCTGAACCGACGACCACGCAGCGCCTGCCTCGGCGCTGCGTTCAGCATCGCCACCCGCATCAATCCTGCCTGACAGGTACATACCGGGCCTGCATCAACCCGCTCGGCAACCGTTTCGTATCGTCGAGCTGCAGCAGCGTCTGCGGCAGGTCACTGCCGAACAGCGGAATCCCCTTCCCGAGTACGATCGGCACCCAGCTGAGCGTGATGCTGTCGACGACCCCGGCCGCGATACCTTCCCGCGCCGTCATGCCGCCGTCTAGGTAGACGTGACGATGGCCTTGCTCCGCCAGCCTGCCAAGCAGTGTCGTGAGCGCACCGTCGAACGGTTCTTCGCCGTGGCGCGAAGCCAGTTCCCGACGGGTCATGACCACCATCCGCTTGCCGGCATAGGGCCATGGGTCAAACGCAATCACCGTGTCGTACGTGTTGCGCCCCATCACGATCACGTCGATGTCGTTCATCAGCGACGTATAGCCGGTTTCATCCGGCGAGTCCGACGAAAACGCCTCCAGCCACGACAGATCGCCGTTTTTCACCCGCGATGAATCCATCGAGACTGAGGGCGAGAAACACGCTGACCCGAGGGCGCGTACAGACATCCTTTCGAAAATGAAAGGATGCCGAGTATATCCATGATCGACGTGCGCTGCCGATACGGTGGCAGGACGTCTTCGTTTGCGGCTACGGCGTTCGCTCGCATGCGGCAGGCATCGCCCGTCGTCCGATCGATCGCAGCCCGGCGCTCGAGCATCGAATTACGCACCCACGATCGCGTTCGCGGCCAATCGGCCAAGCTGAGGAGCCAGAATCACGCCAGGATGGCCAACAACGGCATAGACGCCTGCAACATCCGGCAAGAACCCGTTGATCGGCGCACCGTCGTTCGTCATCGGCCGAAGCGCCGATTTCGCGGAGAGGGGCGTGAGGGTCGGCGGATCGGCAAACAATGCCGAAATGTCCGACGCCGTACGTGCAGCAAGCGCGGCAAGACCGTCGCCCCCCTCTTCCGGAGGATCCGCAGCCGACAGCAGGCTACCCGACGGGCCGACGCGCACTTCGAGGTCCTGCCCGTAGAGCAAGTGGCTGATGAGCCCCGGCTCGGCCGCGAAGCGCATCAAGACGGCCGGCTCCTCGCGAACGGGCAATGACATGCCCAGGCCTGCGGCGATGGCAACCGCGGAGGCAGCGTTCGCCAGGACGACGACCTCCGCCGGCACGTGCCCGTGCGCGGTATTTACACCGACAGCGCGCCCATTGTGCGTTTCGACCGCTTCAACTGCGCAACCGCACCGGATCCGCGCACCGGCGGTTTGTGCGCCGGCCAGCAACCGATGCGTCAAGTCGATCGGCTCGACCACGAAATCGTCCGGTGCCCATGCGATCAACTCGGGAAGTCGCGCAAGACGCGGCTCCATCCGGGCCACGTCTCGACGTCCCAGCGCCTCCATTTGCACGCCCGCCGCGCGCTGCTCGTCGATCAATGCGGCGGTCTGCGCATCCGTGTCCAGCCAGACAAGCGCCCCGCGCGTCGTCACCGGCAACGGGCCCAGTTCACGCGCCAGCCGGGCGAACTCCGGGAGCGCGCCGAGCGTGCGGGAAAATCCGGACGGGTTTTCAGAAGGAAGCGCGCTACCGGTGCCCACCCAGCCGAACGACCAGTGAGTTGCGCCGCCCGCGGCCGCCGGCTGCTTTTCCAGCAGCGTCACCTGCGCGCCCGATCGCGCAAGATGCCACGCGATGGACGCGCCGACGATGCCTCCGCCGACCACGACGACGCGCAGATGGTTGATTCCCATGAGTGACATTCGGAAGTCGCGGGGTTCCGACTATACCGTTCGCCGCTCTTCGCCGCTGTGCGGTTGCCTGCCGCCCATCATCGCGAATCGCGTCGTCCTCTCGCGCCCGGCAAACAAACAATCGATCGATATCCGCGGCACTTGAGGCGGGCGGACGATACAGAAAAGCCCGCCGAGGCGGGCCTTACTCAAACACCGGGCTCGACACTTCATCGCATGTCCGGAAACGCCGCCGCCTTCAAGCATCGGTCGAACCACACCACATCGTCGCCATCGCCGATCGGCCACATTTCCGCATCGAGTTGCGGCAGCCCGGCTACGGGGGCTGACGCGTGGTTATCGCCACCGGACGCCCCTGCGCGTATCCAAGCCGATTGCGCTCCACCGTTGTCGCACGCATTCTCATGGGCCTGTGTTTCGCAAAATGCCACGGGTCGAACCTTCCCGCCGTCTGCCGCGCTCACCGACCGGTACTGATAAACCGCACCGGTCGCCCAGTCCTCGCTCTGGCTGCAGACCCGTGCACGATGCTGCACATGGACAGCACCGAAACACGCATAGGAAACGTGCGCGCCACTTGCATCGTCGGGAATGAAATCGCAGTTTGCATCGAAACCGGTGAGCGGGCCGCCCGTGTAATTCGCGAGCCACTTGCGCTCGGCCAGCGCACGCGCGATCAACCCTTTGTCCGATCGATCGGCCAGCACGGCGGTGCGCCGATCGATGGCCTTGCGCACTTCGTCGACGGCCAGCGGACGGCCTTCGTAATCGGCGTCGAGACGGTTGTTGCGTGCGTCGATCCAGCGGCGCTGGCCGCGCACCAGCATGTCGCGAATCGTCGCGTCCGGCGCGGCCTTCAGTGCGCCCGAGTACGCCGAGTTCATGCGCGCGTCGGCCGCGCGCAGCACGGAGTTCGTACAGATGCGCTTCTCGATCGGCTGCACCGCTTTCGCGCAATCCATCGCAAAGGCCGGTAGTGCCATGCCGGCGCTCATCATGAACATCGAAGCAAGACCCGCCAGCCTGCCGGCCGATGCCATTCGAATCCCTCGCATGCTCTCTCTCAGTCGGTTTTTCTTGGTCGCACCGCATCGGTGGGGCATCGCCCGTCACAGCCTGTCATGCGCGCGCGCCGGTATCGCATGTCACCAAAGGCAGCCTCCATGCTTCACCTTGCAGCGCCGCTCATGGTACGCGCGCCTGCACGGACGCACACCGTCCGGCGCGGCGCGCCCCGGCGTTCCTTCACAGGTGACTGGATCTCGATCGACTGGACGACGGTCATGCACGCCCGAACCCGGCGCGCATTCGGTACCGACGGTCATGAACGACCGTCGGCGAAATGATCCTGCTGGCGGCGGCCGCACATCGTCGCGCCCGAATGCACGATCGGCCGGCCCGCACCGCTTTGCTTCGCGGCACCGACGCCCGACAGTTTGCCCGCCGCGGTCGGCCTGCCGCGAATCGCTACTTCTTCTCCGGCTCCGACGCGCCCGGCTGCTTGAACGGGAACGTGCTGAACATCGACTTCGCCTGGTTCTGCATCTGCTCCTGCATCTGCACGAACATGTTCTTCGACTGCTCGATGTAGCTGGTCATCATCCCTTGCATCATCGGCGCCTGCATGTTCATGAACTGCGACCAGACTTCCGGATTCATCGCATTGCCTTCGTACAGGTTCTTCGACTGATCCGCGAGCTTGTTCTGGATGTCGATGAACGCCTGGATGTTCTTTTCCAGGTACGTCCCCATCATGCCCTGCATCGCATGCCCGTAGAAACGGATGATCTGCGACAGCATCGACGACGAGAACATCGGCACGCCACCGCTTTCCTCTTCGAGGATGATCTGCAGCAGGATGCTGCGCGTCAGGTCTTCGTTGGATTTCGCGTCGACGACCTTGAAGTCCTCCTGCTCCAGCACGAGTTGCTTCACGTCGGTCAGCGTAATGTACGTGCTTGTCTCTGTATCGTAGAGCCGACGGTTCGGGTACTTCTTGATGAGCCGTTCGGCCGTCTTCTTTGTAGTAGTCATGTAACGCCTTTGAGTGCAGCGTAGCGGAAGTGACGAATCCCCGCCGCCCGAATCCGGGAGGCGGGGGCCTTCGGAATACGCCCGGCTGCGCGGCCACCCGGCCCGCGCAGCGCGGACGCTCAGCCCATGTGCAGGCCGCCGTTCAGCGAGAAGTCGGCGCCGGTCGCGAAACCGGAATCGTTCGACGCGAGCCACGCGACGATCGAACCGATTTCCTCCGGCCCGCCGAGACGCCGCACCGGGATCGTCGCGACGATCTTCTCGAGCACGTCCGGGCGGATCGCCTTCACCATGTCGGTGCCGATGTAGCCCGGCGACACGGTGTTGACCGTCACGCCCTTCGTCGCGACTTCCTGTGCGAGCGACATCGTGAAGCCGTGGATACCGGCCTTCGCAGTCGAATAGTTGGTCTGGCCGAATTGCCCTTTCTGGCCGTTCACCGACGAAATGTTGATGATCCGGCCCCAGCCGCGTTCGACCATCCCGTCGATCACCTGCTTCGTCACGTTGAACAGGCTCGTCAGGTTGGTGTCGATCACGGCGGTCCAGTCTTCGTGCGTCATCTTGCGGAACACGACGTCGCGCGTGATACCCGCGTTGTTGACGAGCACGTCGATCTCGCCGACTTCAGCCTTGACCTTGTCGAACGCTTCCTTGGTCGAGTCCCAGTCGCCGACGTTGCCTTCCGACGCGATGAAATCGTACCCGAGCGCCTTCTGGTCCTCGAGCCATTTCACCCGGCGCGGCGAGTTCGGGCCACATCCTGCGACCACCTTGAAGCCGTCTTTCGACAGGCGCTGGCAGATGCTGGTGCCGATGCCGCCCATCCCGCCCGTTACGTACGCAATTCGCTGAGACATAAATCTCACTCCATTTTTTGGTTTCGAGAGCTGCCGGAGCCCCCTCTGACTTCACGTGACGCCGGCCGAAGCCGCAATCGGCCGGCGCACGGATTCGGTTCGCCGGTGGCGAACGGCCGGTTACGGACGACCGGTTACGGACGCTCGACCGCGAGCGCGACGCCCATCCCGCCGCCGATGCACAGCGACGCCAGCCCGCGCTTCGCGTCGCGCTTGGCCATCTCGTGCAGCAGCGTCACCAGGATCCGGCAGCCCGACGCACCGATCGGGTGACCGATCGCGATCGCCCCGCCGTTCACGTTCACCTTCGACGTGTCCCAGCCCATCTGCTTGTGCACCGCCAGCGCCTGCGCCGCGAACGCCTCGTTGATCTCCATCAGGTCCAGGTCGCCCGGCGTCCAGCCCGCGCGCTCCAGGCACCGGCGCGATGCCGGCACCGGGCCCATCCCCATCACGCTCGGATCGACGCCCGCGTTCGCGTATGCCTTGATCTTCGCCAGCGGCGTCAGACCCAGCGCCGCCGCCTTCTGCGCCGACATCACCAGCACCGCCGCCGCGCCGTCGTTCAGCCCCGACGCGTTCGCCGCCGTCACCGAGCCGTCCTTCGAGAACGCCGGCTTCAGCCCGGCCAGCGATTCCGCCGTCACGCCGTGACGCACGAATTCGTCCGTCGCGAACTGCAGCGGCTCGCCCTTGCGTTGCGGGATCGACACCGGCACGATCTCGTCGTCGAAGCGGCCCGCCTTCTGCGCGGCTTCCGCCTTGTTCTGCGACAGCGCCGCGAACGCATCCTGCTCCTCGCGCGTGATCCCGTATTCCTTCGCGACGTTCTCCGCCGTGATGCCCATGTGGTACTGGTTGTACACGTCCCACAGGCCGTCGACGATCATCGTGTCGACCAGCTTCGCATCGCCCATCCGGAAGCCGTCACGCGAGCCAGGCAGCACGTGCGGCGACGCGCTCATGTTCTCCTGGCCGCCCGCGATCACGATGTCCGCGTCGCCCGCGACGATCGCGTTTGCTGCCAGCATCACGGCCTTCAGGCCCGAGCCGCACACCTTGTTGATCGTCATCCCCGGCACGGCCGTCGGCAGCCCGGCCTTGATCAGCGACTGCCGCGCCGGGTTCTGGCCCGAGCCGGCCGTCAGCACCTGGCCCATGATCACTTCGCTCACCTGCTCGGGCTTCACGCCCGCGCGCTCCAGCACTGCGCGGATCACCGTCGCACCCAGTTCGGGTGCTGCAATCTTCGCAAGCGAACCGCCGAATTTGCCGACCGCGGTCCGCGCGGCCGATACGATCACTACGTCCGTCATTTCCCTTTCCTCCAGGCCCGCACGACACGGCGCATCGCTACCGGCCCTGTTAAAAAAACTGCGGTGCATCGGACAGCGTGCGCCGCTGTCCGTCTTTCGTCAATCGCGCTGCAATACGTACCGGCCCGGCGCCGGCTCGATCACCGGGAACTGTGCGGAACCGGGCTGGGCGGGCGGCGCCACCTTGCGGCCGCCGTACTGGTCGAGCCACTCGACCCAGGTCGTCCACCAGCTTCCCGGGTGCTCGGTCGCACCGGCAAACCAGTCGTCCGCCGATTCGGGCAGGTCGCTGTCGTTGATCCAGTAGCTGCGCTTCTTCTTCGCCGGCGGATTGATCACGCCCGCGATGTGCCCCGACGCGCCGAGCACGAACTTCAACGGGCCCGACAGGATCGACGTCGATGCATAGGCCGTCTGCCACGGCACGATGTGATCCTCGCGCGAGCCGTAGATGAAGGTCGGCACGTCGATCAGCGTCAGGTCGACCGATTCGCCGCACACGGTCAACGCGCCCGGCTCGCGCAGCTTGTTCTCGAGATAGGTATTGCGCAGGTACCACGCGTACATCGGGCCCGGCAGGCTCGTCGAATCGCCGTTCCAGTACAGCAGGTCGAACGGCGCCGGCGTGCGGCCCTTCAGGTAGTTGTCGACGACGTAGTTCCACACGAGGTCGTTCGGCCGCAGGAACGAGAACGTGTTCGCGAACTCGACGCCGCGCATCAGCCCCGGCTGCGTGCCGTTCTTGCCGCCGATGGTCTGCTCGCGCATCTGCACGTGCGCCTCGTCGACGAACACGTCGAGGATGCCGGTGTCGCTGAAGTCGAGCATCGCGGTGAGCAGCGTCATCGACGCGACCGGATGTTCGCCGCGCGCGGCGAGCACCGCGAGCGCGGTCGCGAGCATCGTGCCGCCGACGCAGAACCCGAGCGTGTTGATCTGCTCGCGGCCGCTCACCTGCTGCACGGCGTCGATCGCCGCGAGCAGCCCTTCGTTCATGTAGTCGTCCCACGTCTTGTGCGCGACCGATGCGTCCGCGTTGCGCCACGACACGAGGAACACCTGATGGCCGTTCGACAGCGCATGCGCGACGAGCGAATTCTCGGGCTGCAGGTCGAGGATGTAGAACTTGTTGATGCACGGCGGGACGATCAGGAGCGGCCGCTCGAACACCTTGTCCGTCTTCGGCGTGTACTGGATCAGCTGGATCAGGTCGTTCTCGTAGACGACCGCACCTTCAGTACACCCGAGGTTCTTGCCGACCACGAACTGCGATTCGTCGGTCTGCGAAATCTTGCCGCGCTGCAGGTCGCCGAGCAGGTTCATCATCCCCTGCCGCAGGCTTTCGCCCTGCGTCTCGAGAATCGATTTCTGTGCGTCGGGATTGAGTGCGAGGAAGTTGCTCGGCGCGGCGGCGGCCGTCCACTGCTGGACCGTGAAACGAATGCGCTCGCGCGTCTTCGGATCGGTCTGAAGCGCGTCGGCCAGTTCCTGCAGGTAGCGCGCGTTGAGCAGATACCAGGCCGCCGCGAACGCATGCGCCGGCGACGCCTTCCATGCATCGCCGCTGAAGCGGCGGTCCTTCAGTTCGGGCGACTCGAGCTTCGCGGCGGCGGCCTGCTGCATCAGCGCCATGCAATCGCGCGCGTAGTCGGCCTGCAACGCCTGAAGCCGCTCGGGGGGAATCGCGGCGGCCGGCAGCTTCAGCCCGGCGAACGGTGACGCCATCGCGCCGAAATCGGGCATCGACGGCACCTGGAACGGAAACGATGTCGGAAACTGGAATGTCGCGAACGGATTCGCGGTGGCCGACGCAGTCGCGGCACGTGCCGGATCCGCAAAACCGCGCCACGCGTTCAACCACGACTCGAACATCTGCTGCATCGGCTGGGCGGCCGGATCGAAACCAATGCTGCCCGTGGAAGTGCCCGCCTGAGCGGACGTCGACGATTTTTTCGATGCTGTCATTACCTGCCTTACCGGTGATTCGTGAGCGTCTGTCGTGAAATCCTGCTCGCGCGCGGCATGCCGGCTGCGAGCCGGGCCGTCATGCTCTGGAGAGGCGTCTCCAGATTCTGCCGCAGTGCGGTATTTTTATCATTATCGTTTTCCCCATGTGAAGCGCCATATCAAACCGCTGAACAATTCCGCACGGAGATAATCCTCGCGCAACAGGCGGGACAAGGGTTCCGGCGAAACATAAAACATTTTGATTGACTTGACTTCGCATTTTTCATTCAGCGGCGCATGTAACGCGGCATGGCCGCCGCAAAATCGAGATAACCCGATTTTGCAGCGCGACAAATCCCGCGCCCATGCGCATCCCGTCAATCCGCCAGCCAGATCGCCGCCGCCATGCGGCCCGTCACGCGGTCGCGCCGGTACGAATAGAAGCGCGCCTGTTCGGTGACCGTGCAGGCCGTCCCGCCGCTCACGTGCGCCACGCCCGCACGCGCAAGACGCAAGCGCGCGAGCGCGTAGAGATCGGCCAGGAACTTGCCGGGCGCGCCATCGATCGCGACGAACGCAAGCCGGGTTTCATCATGCTCCGACTGCGGGGCCGTGTCGAGAAACGCGTCACGCACGTCGGCGCCGACCTCGAACGCCCGCGGGCCGATCGCCGGCCCGAGGTAAGCATGAAGCGCGTCCGTCGCACCGCCCGCGAGTGCCGCGACCCGCGCCGCCGTCTGTTCGACGATGCCGGCCGCCAGGCCGCGCCAGCCCGCATGCGCGGCGCCGACGGCGCGGCCCTGCGTGTCGCACAGCAGCACGGGCAGGCAATCCGCGACCATCACGACGCAGACGGCGCCGGCACGGTCGGTGACACTCGCGTCGGCCTGCACCGGCGCGAGCGCCGCGGGTGCCGCCGCGATCACCTCGTCCGCGCGCACGATCTGCGCGCCGTGAACCTGCTCGAGCCACGCGGCGCTCGACTGGCCAGCCAGCGCGAGCAGGCGCGCGCGATTCCCGGCGACATGAGCCGGATCGTCACCGGTGTGCAGGCCGAGATTCATCCCGCCCGGCAGAGCTTCCGCGCCCTGCCAGCGCCCATACGGGCCTTCGCTCACCCCGCCGTCGCGCGTCGTGATCAGCGCGCGCACGCGCGGCGACACCTGCCAGTCGGGCTGTACACAGTCCTGCCACGTCAACGGCGCCAGGTTCGTCATCGGCACTCACTCCTCCTCGTCGTCCAGGTACGGCTCATCGTCGTGATACTCGCCGCCGAAATCGTCATCGTCGTAGACACCGTCATCGTCGTCGAATTCCTCGTCGCCCTGCCCGAAGCCGAGCGCCGCGACGAGGGCGTTCATGTCGTCCGGCAGCGGGCAGCGCCACTGCATCGCCTTGCCCGTGACCGGGTGCACGAGACCGAGCCGCCATGCATGCAACGCCTGTCGCGCGAAACCGTCCGGCAACGGCGCGACCGAGCGCTTGCCGCGCGCGCGCCCGTACACGGGGTCACCGAGCAGCGGGTGCCCGGCATGCGCGCAGTGCACGCGGATCTGGTGCGTGCGGCCGGTCTCGAGATCGCACTGGATCGCCGAAACCGGCTGACGTTGCCACAGGCATGTGTCAACCGTGCGGAAATGCGTGCGCGCGGGCTTGCCCGACGCGCCGGTGACGACGGCCATGCGCGTGCGTTCGCGCGGATCGCGGCCGATCGGCGCATCGATCGTGCCCTCCTCGGGCATCGTGCCCCACACGAGCGCGAAATAGCGGCGCTTCACCGTGCGGGCCTGCAACTGGCGCACGAGGTCCGTCTGCGCGGCCAGCGTACGCGCCACCACCATCAGCCCCGACGTCTCCTTGTCGAGCCGGTGGACGATCCCCGCGCGCGGCAGGCCGGCCGCCGCGTCGCCATAGCGATGCAGCAGCCCGTTGAGGATCGTGCCGCTCCAGTTGCCGGCGGCCGGATGCACGACGAGGCCGGCCGGCTTGTTGATGACGACGAGCGCGTCGTCCTCGTAGATCACGTCGAGCGGCACCGGTTCCGGCGTAAAGGCGAGCTGCTCGGGGAGCAGGTCGGGCACGAGCTCGATCTTGGCGCCGAGCGGCACCGGCTGGCGGATCTTCGCCGGCGCGCCGTCGACGAGCACGCGCTGCGCCTCGATCCAGCTCTGCAGGCGGCTGCGCGAGAATTCAGGGAACAGTTGGGCGAGCGCCTTGTCGAGGCGCTCACCCGCGAGCGACAGCGGCACTTCGACGACGCGCGGCGCGTCGTCGGCCGCCGCGGACGGCACGACGGGCGCCTGCATGGCGTCGCCGGCCAGATCGTCATCGAGGGAATCCCCCGACGCAGCGTCGGCGGGCCGATCGCTTGGGCTATAATCTTCGCGATTTGGTGTGCCCGGCTGGGCATTCTGCGAACTTGAACGGGTCATTTAGACTGGGTCACCGAGACTTGAAGCTAGGACATGCGAGCATGATGAATTCGACCAAACGCACGGCCAGAACCGTCGCCGCCCGGGCTGCGGCGGTAGCGGCCGCGGCCCTCATCGCCGGCTGCCACGGCTTGCCGCAGAAGCAGGACGAGACGGCTACCTGGTCGAACAACAAATTATACTCAGAGGCCCAGGACGCACTGTCCGGCGGCGACTGGGGCAAGTGCGCGAAATATTTCGAATCGCTGCAAGGTCGCGATCCGTTCGGCCACTTCGCACAACAGGCGCAGATCAACGTTGCGTACTGCAACTGGAAGGACAACGAAGCGGCCGCCGCCGACCAGGCCGTCGATCGCTTCATCCAGCTCCACCCCGATCATCCGGATATCCCTTACGCGTACTACCTGAAGGGGATGATCCACTTCAACGACGATCTCGGCCTGTTCGGCCGGTTCTCCGGCCAGGACATGAGCGAGCGCGATCCGCAGGCACTGCGTGAATCGTACGATGCGTTCAAGGTCGTCGTCGACCGCTTCCCGAAGAGCAAGTACGCGCCCGACGCCGCCGCGCGGATGCGCTACATCGTCAACGCGCTCGCGTCGCACGAAGTGCACGCGGCCGACTACTACTACCGGCGTGGCGCCTACGTCGCGGCCATCAACCGTGCGCAGCTCGCGATCAAGGACTACAAGGGCGCCCCGGCGATCGAGGACGCGCTGCACATCATGATCCTGTCGTACGGCAAGCTGAACCAGCCGCAACTCGCCGAGGACACGAAGCGCGTGCTCGCAGGCACGTTCCCCGACAGCCCGTACGTCACGGGCCACTCGCGCCCCGGCGCGAAGAAGTCGTGGTGGCAGTTCTGACGAAAGCACCATGCAGCGCCCGCTGCGCGAACAAAAAACCCGGCCATCGAGCCGGGTTTTTTATTGGCGCCGCACTCAGGCAGCGCCAGTGCGAGCGCGCGGCGAGCGCCGCGCGCGTCGTCACGTGCGCTTTGCGGAACGATGCTCGTCGAAGAAGTCCTGGACGACCGCGATCTCGCGAGTCCGCTTGAACGGCGGCAGGCTCTGCCAGATCCGGCGCCCGTAGGGCTTGTCGACGAGCCGCGTGTCGCAGATCATCAGCACGCCGCGATCCGTCTCCGCGCGAATCAGCCGGCCCGCGCCCTGCTTCAGCGTGATCACGGCCTGCGGCAACTGGTGCACGGCGAACGGGCTCAGCCCCTTCTTCGTCAGCGCATCGAGGCGCGCGGCGAGCACCGGATCGTCCGGCGGCGCGAACGGCAGCTTGTCGATCACGACGAGCGACAGCGCATCACCGCGTACGTCGACGCCTTCCCAGAAACTCTGGCTGCCGACCAGGATCGCATTGCCGTATGCACGGAAACGATCGAGCAGTTCGGTACGGCTCGCATCGCCCTGCACGAGCAGCGGCGTGTTCCAGCCGCGCGATTCGATCACGTCGCGCAGCTTCGACGCGATCCGGTCGACCGCGCGCAGCGTCGTGCACAGCATGAACACGCCGCCACCGGACGCCTCGATCGCCGGCAGCGCGGCGTCGAAGACGGCATCGGTAAACGCCGGCGAAGACGGTTGCGGCAGGTTGCGCGGCACGTACAGCAGCCCTTGCGACTGGTAGTCGAACGGGCTCGCGAGCGTCATCGAGCGACGCGAGCTGAGGCCCATCTGTGCCGCGTAGTGCGTGAAATCGCCGCGCACCGACAGCGTGGCCGACGTGAACACCCATGCACGCGGCACACCCGCGCGCTGCTTGGCAAAGATTGGCGCGACCGACAGCGGCGTTTCGTGCAGCTGGACCGTATGCGCGAACACTTCGACCCAGCGCACCTTCTCGTTCGGATCGCCGTCGGATGCCGCCTTGTCGCCGGCCGCCGCCGCATCGGCCTTCGCGGCCGCTTCCGTCGCGCCGGGCGCGACCCAGCCGGCCAGCAGGTCCTGCAGTTCGCGTGCGCGCCGCAGGCACGCGCCGAGCGATTCCGCCCGTTCGGCCTGGCTGGCAAGCGCCGACGCAAGCGCGTCGAGCGCGGCCTCGAGCGCGTCGAGCGCGCCGAACATCGGGTGATCGTCGCCGAGCTGGGCGAGCGACATCCGGACGATCTGGTCGTTCGCGAACGCCAGGCGCAAGTCGCGTGCCGCGCGCTCGAGATCGCCGCCGAGCTTCACCCATTCGACCGCGTCGCGTGCATGGCTCAGGCCTTCAGCTACCGTGTCGCGTGCGAGTTCGAGAATCTGCGTCGTCGACAGCGTCTCGCCGAAGAACAGCGTCGCCGTTTCCGGCAACTGGTGCGCTTCGTCGAAGATGACCGTGTTCGCGTTCGGCAGCAGCTCGGCCATCCCCGTGTCGCGCAGCATGATGTCCGCGAAGAACAGGTGGTGGTTGACGACGACGACGTCGGCCTGCTGCGCCTCGCGCCGCGCCTGCATCACGAAGCATTCCTTGTAGTGCGGGCATTCCTGGCCAAGGCAGTTGTCGCGCGTCGACGTGACCATCGACCAGACAGGCGCCGTTTCCGGCACGCTCGCGAGCTCGGCCTTGTCGCCGCTCTTCGTGATCTTCGCGAAACGGACGATTTCCTGCAGGTAGGCCGTATCCTGCCGCGACGGCAGCCGGCCGTTGTCGGCCGTGCGTTGCAGGTAGTAGTGGCACAGGTAGTTTGCGCGCCCCTTGAGCATCGCGACGGACACCGGCACCGCCAGCGCGTTGCGCACGGTCGGGATGTCGCGCTGGAACAGCTGGTCCTGCAGGTGTTTCGTGCCTGTCGACACGATCACCTTGCCGCCCCACAGCATCGCGGGCACGAGGTACGCATAGGTCTTGCCCGTCCCCGTGCCGGCCTCGACGATCAGCGTGTTGTCCCCGGCATCGCTGTCGGGCTCGGCTGCGGCGGCGTCCGCGCCCGTCTCGGCCGCCTTGTCGCCGTCGCCGAGGCGACGCGCCGGCCGCTTGCGGGTTTCGAAGATCTCGGGCTCGGGCATCCGGCGAGCGGACGCTTCCATCGCGGACGCGACGGCGCGCGCCATCTCGATCTGCGATGTGCGCGGCCGATAGCCGTCAAGCGCGCGCGCCAGCAATCCGCCCTCGCCGAAAATCGTGTCGAGTTCGTCGACGCGCTTGCGGCTCAGTTCAAAGGTGCCTTCGGGCGCACGAGCGCGCCCGGCGGACGACACGTCGCGCCGGGCATCGGGGGTGGCTTCAAGCGGTGAATTCAAGGCAAGCGTTCCTGTGTCCAGCGCCCGGGCGGCGCCGGCGCTTGCCAGGCCGCGCTCAGGCGCGCTTATCCGGTTCCAGCTGCGATTGCAGCAAAATGATTTTGTCCTTGGCCGCCAGCTTTTCCTTCTTCAGCCGGTGCAGCGTGATGTCGTCGATGTCGGAGTGCCCTTCCTTCAGCTCGATCTCCCGAGCGAGCTGCTGGTGCTGCTCCTGCAATGCAGCCAAACGGTTGTGCAATTCCTGCTGCTGTTCCGTGTGACGGTTTTGCATGTTTGCCTCCTCATCGAAGCAGCGCGCCGGCTGGCGTGCCAGCGCGCACGAGACTGATTCCGGATCAATCCAACACGTTACTGCCCCTGCTGTTGCTTCTGCTGCGCCTTTTCGGTCGCTTCCTTCTGACGCCGCTCGACGTCGGCCTTGTGCTGCGCGGCTTCCTTCTGCTTCTGCTCGTAGCGTACGGCGTTGTCCGCCCGCTCCTGCGCCTTCTGCGCGGCCTGCTGGTGCGCCTGGTCGAGCTTGCGCTGGAAGTCGCCCTGCTTCTGGTCGTACGCCTGCTTGTTCGCCGCGCGCTGCGGCCCTTCCGCGCCGCGCTGCGCCTGCTTCAGCGCATTCTGCTCCTGCTTGTCGCGGAACGCAGCGGCGTTTGCCGCGTCGTTCGCCGCGCGCTGCGGCGCTTCCGCCGCGTCCTGCGCCTGCTTCAGCGCCTGCTGCTGGTCGCGCTGCTGCGCGCGCACCGCCCGCTGCTCGTCGTTGAGCGCGAGCTGCTCCTGGCGGATGCTCGCCCGCTCGTCGCGCATCTGGTCACGCGCCTTGCCGAGACAGTGATTGACGAAGAACTTGCTGTAGCAATCGTGCTCGGCCACCGCATAACGATAATCGTTTTCCGCGGAGCGTTGATTGAGCACTTTTTGACGGGCGTCGAAATCCGGTGCGGCCGTGGCCGTCACGGGTGCGGCCGCGGTGGCGGCCGGCGCGGTGGCGCCCGAAGCTTGCGCGAACGCGCTGGAAGGCCCGGCAGACAAAGCCGCGGCGAGCGCTGCGCCGAGCGCGACGAGAGAAATTCGGGAAGTTGGCAACGTCGTAGGAAAGCTGCGGGACATGTGTCAAATTCTATCACCCCCGGCTGGACGCTCCGCCATTTATGGCAAAATGCCCCGCTTCACTCACCCGCGGCATCTGGCCCGTCGGGCCCGCCACGCAGCCCGCCGCTTCGGGCCTGCCGGCCCGCGCCGCGATTTCAGCAGGCAGATCATCCACGACATGACGGAAACCGTAGCACTCAAGATCGTACAGCGCATCGCCACCGAACTGTCCGTCCAGCCGCGCCAGGTCGCGGCGGCCGTGCAACTCCTCGACGAAGGCTCGACCGTTCCGTTCATTGCCCGGTACCGCAAGGAAGTGACCGGCAACCTGGACGACACGCAGTTGCGCCAGCTCGAGGAACGCCTCCTGTATCTGCGCGAGCTCGAGGACCGCCGCGCGGCGATCCTGTCGAGCATCGACGAACAGGGCAAGCTGACCGACGAGCTGCGCGCCGCGATCGACGCGGCCGACAGCAAGCAGGTGCTCGAAGACCTTTATCTGCCGTACAAGCCGAAGCGCCGCACGCGTGCGCAGATCGCCCGCGAGGCCGGCCTCGAGCCGCTCGCGCAGGCCCTGCTCGCGAACCCGCTGCTCGACCCACAGGCCGAGGCGGCCGCCTACGTCGACGCCGACAAGGGCGTTGCCGACGTGAAGGCCGCGCTCGACGGCGCGCGCGACATCCTGTCCGAACAGTTCGGCGAAACGGCCGAGCTGCTCGGCAAACTGCGCGATTATCTGCACAGCCAGGGCGTCGTGTCGTCGGCCGTCGTCGAGGGCAAGGAAAACGAGGAAGGCGAGAAATTCCGCGACTATTACGACTACGCGGAAACGATCAGGACCGTGCCGTCGCACCGCGCCCTCGCACTGTTCCGCGGCCGCAACGCGGGCGTGCTGACGATCAAGCTCGGCCTCGGCGAAGAGCTCGACGCCCAGGTGCCGCATCCCGGCGAGGCGATGATCGCGCGCCATTTCGGCATCGCGAACCAGAACCGCCCGGCCGACAAATGGCTGTCCGACGTATGCCGCTGGTGCTGGCGCGTGAAGGTGCAGCCGCACATCGAGAACGAACTCCTCACGCAGCTGCGCGAAACGGCCGAAACCGAAGCAATCCGCGTGTTCGCGCGCAACCTGAACGACCTGCTGCTGGCCGCGCCGGCCGGCCCGAAGGCCGTGATCGGTCTCGACCCCGGCCTGCGCACGGGCGTGAAGGTCGCGGTCGTCGACCGCACCGGCAAGGTGCTCGCGACCGATACGATCTACCCGCACGAGCCGCGCCGCGACTGGGACGGCTCGATCGCGAAACTCGCGCGCCTCGCCGCGCAGACGCAGGCCGAGCTGATCAGCATCGGCAACGGCACCGCATCGCGCGAAACCGACAAGCTCGCGAGCGAGCTGATCGCGAAACACCCGGAGCTGCGCCTGCAGAAAATCGTCGTGTCGGAAGCCGGCGCGTCGGTCTACTCGGCGTCCGAACTCGCGGCGAAGGAATTCCCCGACATGGACGTGTCGCTGCGCGGCGCCGTGTCGATCGCGCGCCGCCTGCAGGATCCGCTCGCCGAACTCGTGAAGATCGAGCCGAAGGCGATCGGCGTCGGCCAGTACCAGCACGACGTGAACCAGCGCGAACTCGCCCGCTCGCTCGACGCGGTCGTCGAGGATTGCGTGAACGCGGTCGGCGTCGACGCGAACACCGCGTCGGCCGCGCTGCTGGCGCGCGTGTCGGGCCTGAACGCGACGCTCGCGCGCAACATCGTCGACTACCGCGACGCAAACGGCCCGTTCCCGTCGCGCGAGCACCTGCGCAAGGTCCCGCGCCTCGGCGACAAGACCTTCGAACAGGCCGCCGGCTTCCTGCGCATCAACGGCGGCGAGAATCCGCTCGACCGCTCGTCGGTGCACCCGGAAGCGTATCCGGTCGTCGAGCGGATGCTCGCGAAGATCAGCAAGCGCATCGACGACGTGCTCGGCAACCGCGAAGCGCTGTCGGGCCTGTCCCCGACGGAATTTGTTGACGAGCGTTTCGGCCTGCCGACCGTGCGCGACATCCTGTCCGAACTGGAGAAACCGGGCCGCGATCCGCGTCCGGAGTTCAAGACCGCGACGTTCCGCGAAGGCGTCGAGAAGGTGTCGGATCTCGTGCCGGGCATGACGCTCGAAGGCGTCGTGACGAACGTCGCCGCGTTCGGCGCGTTCGTGGATATCGGCGTTCACCAGGACGGGCTGGTCCACGTGTCCGCAATGTCGACGAAGTTCATCAAGGACCCGCACGAAGTCGTGAAGGCCGGCCAGGTCGTCAAGGTGAAGGTGCTCGACGTCGACGTGAAACGCCAGCGGATTGCGCTGACGATGCGCCTCGACGACGAGGCAGCAGCGCCCGGCACGCCGTCGCGCGGCGGCCAGGATCGCGGCAACGCGGGGCGCGGCGCCGCCCGCCCGCAGCGTTCGCGCGAGCCGGAACCGGCCGGCGCAATGGCCGCGGCGTTCGCGAAGCTGAAGCGCTGAGCACGCGAAAAGCGTCGCCGCACAAAAAACCCGCCTCCCGGCGGGTTTTTTTATTGAATCGTCGTCCGCATTTTCGATATCCGGGATGAAAAACGAATATGCGCGTTTCCATCGTCATTCCCCTGCGTTTAATCGGCAAATTAAACAATCCGCGTTGCGACATGCGTTTTCTTGACGCTTCACAAGTGACACATAAAATAAGTTTTCGAACGGCCGTATTTTGATGCTTCTGTATTGGGCAGCGATCTTGCCGTTCAGCGGCCGCGTTCTCCGCGGCGCTCGCATGCACGGTGAATATCCTGCCTCCCGTGTTTCGGTCTCGCCTTTTTTGCAGTCGATTCGCGACGCATTGCATCCGGTATTCGCCTGACCGGCGAACCGGGACGGATTCGCGAAAAATGGATCGGGGAACCATGACAGACGACCATCTGAAAACCGAACTGGCCGCATTGCACATGCCCGTTTTCGACGTGCCGTGGGCCGGCGCCTGTTCACCGCACGTCGAGCGAATCGAATCGCGCATGCTCGAGTGGGCCGACGCATACGGCCTGTTCATCAGCGACACCTACCGGGAACGCGTCGTACGCACCCGATACGGCTGGCTCGCCGCGCGCTGTTACCCGAACGCCGATCCTTCCCTGCTGCAGGCGCTCGCCGATTATTTCGTGTGGTTCTTTCTCGTCGACGACCTGTTCGTCGATCGCGTCGAGCCGGTCGGCCCCGATACGTTGCGCAATCTGACCGCGATGATCGATGTGCTCGACTACGAATGTACCGGCCCCCAGCCCATATATGGCGAGCGAGCATGGCTCGATGTGTGCCAGCGCCTGCGCGCCCGCCTGTCGGCCGAACATTTCGCGCGCTTCGCACAAGGCATGCGCCTGTGGGCCACCACGGCCGGACTGCAGATTATCGGCCACCTGAGGGCCGAGCCGATCGCAGTGCAGCAATACGAAACGATCCGGCGTCACACGAGCGGGATGAATCCTTGCCTCGCGCTGGCGGACGCGGCCAATGCCGGTGCCGTCCCGCCCGATACGTTTCATCGGCCGGAAATCCAGACACTGTTCCGGCACGCGAACCATATCGTCTGCTGGAGCAACGACATCCAGAGCGTCGGCGTCGAAGCGGGCCAGCCCGGGCAGTTCCGGAACATGGTGATGATCCACGCTTCCCGCGGCCATACGCTGCAGGCCAGCGTCGACTACACGGCCGAGCGTGTGCGCGCCGAGATCAGCGCATTCGTCCTGTGCGCCGATGCACTCGCCCAGCATGCCGACACGCGCGTGCGCGGCCTTGTCGACGGCTGCCGATACTGGATTCGCGGTTATCTGGATTGGGTCGCGCGGGATACGCAGCGCTATACGGCTGTGGCCGAGGCCGGCGATGCAGACGATCGCGGCCTGATTGCCTGGTCGGCGGACTCGGCGGCGCGCGGCTGAACGATCCGCGCGCCGCCCCCGGGTCAGATCTCGATCTTCGTCCCGAGCTCGACCACGCGGTTCGCCGGGATCGAGAAGAAGTCGGTCGGCTTCGCGGCGTTCTGGTGCATCCACGCGAACACGCGCTCGCGCCAGATCGACATCCCGGGCAGATGCGTCGGCACGACCGTTTCGCGCGCGAGGAAGAACGACGTGTCCATCAGCTCGAACGTCATGTCGTGCGTGCGGCCGAATTCCTCGAGCACGGCCTTCACGTCCGGCGTCTCGTTGAAGCCGTACTCGGCCTTGACGATATACAGCCCGCCGCCCGCATCACGCGCGGTCTGGCGCTTGTCGTCGCGCACGTAGGGAAAATCGCGCGTCACGAACGTGAGGAAAATGGTCCGCTCATGCAGCACCTTGTTGTGCTTCAGGTTGTGCAGCAGGCTGACGGGCACGAGCTTGTCGTTGCCGGTCAGGTAGATCGCGGTACCCGACACACGATGCGGCGGATGCGCGAGCAGGCCCTGCAGGAACGGCTCGAGCGGAATACCGTCGGCGGCCGTGCGCTCCTTGACGATGTGACGCCCCTTGTACCAGGTCATCAGCAGGAAGAACAGCAACGCGCCGATGCCGAGCGGCAGCCAGCCGCCCTGCGCAACCTTCAGCAGGTTCGCGCCGAAAAAGCCGAGGTCGACCGCGAGGAACACGGCGATGATCGCGCCGACCAGCAGCCGGTTCCAGTTCCACACCTTCACCATCACGACCGCGGCGAGCACGGTCGTGATCACCATCGTCGCCGTCACCGCGATGCCGTACGCGGCCGCGAGGTTGTCGGAGCTCTTGAAGCCGATGACGATGCAGAGGATCACGAACAGCAGCAGCCAGTTCACGACCGGCACGTAGATCTGGCCGATCGCGAGATCGGACGTATGCAGCACTTTCATGCGCGGCACGTAGCCGAGCTGGATGGCCTGCGACGTCAGCGAATACGCGCCCGAGATCACCGCCTGCGACGCGATCACGGTCGCGACCGTCGACAGCACGACGAGCGGCAGCAGCCCCCATTCGGGTGCCAGCAGGAAGAACGGGTTCTCGATCGCCTTCGGGTTCTGGATCAGCAGCGCGCCCTGGCCGAAGTAGTTCAGCACGAGCGACGGCATCACGAGCCCGTACGCGGCGATGCGGATCGGCTTCGCACCGAAGTGGCCCATGTCCGCGTAAAGCGCTTCCGCACCGGTCAGCACCAGCACGACCGAGCCGAGCACGACATAGGCCTGCAGCACATGCTCCGACATGAACGACGCGGCGTAATACGGGTTGATTGCCGCGATGATGCCCGGCACGCGCACGATGTGGTACACGCCGAGCGCGGCAATCACAACGAACCACAGCACCATGATCGGGCCGAACAGCTTGCCGACCAGCGCGGTGCCGTGGCGCTGGATCCAGAACAGCGCGATCAGGATCACGATCGTGATCGGCATCACGAGATGGGACAGGTGCGGCGTCGCGATCTCGAGACCTTCGACCGCCGACATCACCGAGATCGCCGGCGTGATCACCGCGTCCCCGTAGAACATGCACGCGCCGAAAATCCCGAGCGCCATCAGCGCGCCCGCGACGCGGGTCTTCGAGTCGAGCGGCCGCAACGACAGCGCCATCAGCGCGAGCACGCCGCCTTCGCCGTTGTTGTCCGCCCGCATCACGAACAGCAGGTACTTGATGCCGACCACCAGGATGATTGCCCAGAACAGCAGCGAGATCACTCCGAGAATCGATCCTTCGGTGAGCGGGATACCGTGTGCGGGGCTGAACGCCTCCTTGAGCGAATACAGCGGGCTGGTGCCGATGTCGCCGAACACGACGCCGATGGCTGCTATCGCTAGCGCCCGCATCGAGTGTTGCTGCGTCGAATGCGGCGCGTGTGCTGCGTCGGTCGCGTGGATCGTGTCGTTCATATGAAGCGTAATAATCGGGTCCGGGTCGGACAAAACGAGCGCTATTCTACTCGCGCCCCCTTGAAACGCCGCCCTGCTCTGTTGCCTTGGAACCACGTGAGCCACGCCATGCATGCAATCCGGCGCAAGCTGTGGCAGGGCTGCCAATCATAGCCGGGGCAGCGCCGTCTGCCTACCGGATCCGCGGCCCGCGCGCCGCCGGCGTGCATGGCGCCCCAATGAAAAACGGCGCCGCAAGCGGCGCCGTACAAGGCTTTCCTTCGATTGGCCGGCCGCTTACGCGCCCGAACCGTCGCGCTGTGCGCGACCGCGCTTGATCCACGCCTCGAGGTTGTGCGGGCGAACCGTATCCCACTCCTCAAACGGCTGATGAATCCACGGATTCGTCGGCAGATACTGCGTGTGATAGTCGGGCTTGACCTTCGAGCAACCCTTGTACCAGAGCACGGCAGAACGCACGGCCGTCACGGACGGGTAGCGCTCCTTCAGGTGCTCCTGCACGCGCGCAAGCGTGACGCCCGAATCGACGAGATCGTCGACCAGCAGCACGTTGCCCGCCAGATTGCCGCGCGTCATCGTGATGTACTGCGCGATGTCGAGCTCGCCCTGCTCCGTGCCGGCCGCTTCCCGGTACGAACTCGTCGCGAGGATCGCGAGCGGCACGTCGTAGATGCGCGACAGTTGATCGCCGACGCGCAGGCCGCCGCGCGCGAGGCACAGGATCTGGTCGAACTTCCAGCCCGATGCATGTACCTGGAGCGCGAGCAGCTCGATGAGACGGTGATATTCGTCCCAGCCTACCCACAGGTTCTTGTCGTCGTTGCGCGGATCGGTCATCAAGTCTGCCGCCGTCATCGTGATTTGCTGCGTCATCTGGGGTTACACCTTGAACGGATGGCGGAGCAGGATCGTTTCGTCGCGGTCCGGGCCCGTCGATACCATGTCGACCGGCACACCGGCCACTTCCTGGACGCGGGTCAGGTAAGCCTGGGCGTTCGCCGGCAGCGCTTCCCACGTCTTGATGCCGACCGTGCTTTCCTTCCAGCCGGCAAACGTTTCGTATACGGGCTCGCAACGGGCCACGTCGGCGGCACCGCGCGGCAGGATGTCCGCATCCTTGCCGTCGATCTTGTAGCCGACGCACAGCTTGACTTCGTCGAGGCCGTCGAGCACGTCGAGCTTCGTCATGCACAGGCCCGACACGCCGTTGATCTGGATCGAGCGGCGCAGCGCGGCCGCGTCGAGCCAGCCCGTGCGGCGCGGACGGCCGGTGACCGAACCGAATTCCTTGCCGACGTTCGCGAGCGTGACGCCGACCTGGTCCTGACGCTGCGGGTTGTCCGCATCGTACAGTTCGCTCGGGAACGGGCCCGAGCCGACGCGCGTGCAATACGCCTTCGTGATGCCGAGGATGTAGTTGAGCTTCTGCGGGCCCACGCCCGCGCCGGCCGACGCCGCACCTGCGACGCAGTTGCTCGACGTGACGAACGGATAGGTGCCGTGATCGATGTCGAGCAGCGTGCCTTGTGCGCCTTCGAACAGCAGGTTCTGGCCCGCATTGTTCGCGTCGTACAGGCGGCGCGACACGTCGGCCACCATCGGCTTCAGGCGGTCGGCATAACCGAGCATCGTGTCGAGCGTCGCCTGGAAATCGACGGCCGCGCCGCCCAGGTACTGGGTCAGCACGAAGTTGTGGAAATCGAGGTTTTCGCGCAGGCGGTCGGCGAAGGTCTTCGCGTCGAACAGGTCCTGCACGCGCAGCGCGCGGCGGCCGACCTTGTCTTCGTACGCGGGGCCGATGCCGCGACCCGTCGTGCCGATCTTGCCCGCGCCCTTGCGCGCTTCGCGCGCCTGGTCGATCGCGATGTGGTACGGCAGGATCAGCGTCGTCGCTTCGGAAATGAACAGGCGGTCGCGCACGTTCACGCCGGCCTCTTCCAGCTCGCCGATTTCCTTGAACAGTGCTTCAGGGGACAGGACGACGCCGTTGCCGATGTAGCAGGCGACGCCTTCACGCATGATGCCCGACGGAATGAGGCGCAAGATCGTTTTCTTGCCGCCGATGATGAGGGTGTGGCCGGCGTTGTGACCGCCCTGGAAACGCACGACGCCCTGAGCGTGGTCCGTCAGCCAGTCGACGATCTTGCCCTTGCCTTCATCACCCCATTGCGTTCCCACGACGACGACATTGCGCCCGGGAGTCACGTTCACTGCGCTGGCAGACATGTTGATTCGTTAGCTGGTTAAAAACGTATTCTACCTATGTTCGCGGGCGATTCCGAATTTTTCCGTTTCGCTTCAACGATATGCACGCCGAAGCACGTCCCGCGAACGCCTCTTTATCGGGGTTCGACCACCCATGCGCCGTCGCGCTCGACGAGCGAACGGTCGCAGGCGAACTCGTCGAGCACGTGATCGTGGCCGGGCAGCGCCTGGATCACGACCTCACCCGCATCGCGCAGCGCCGAAACGGCCGCGCTCAGCGCGTCGTCCTGCGCCCACGGCGCGAGAATCGCGGTACCGCGAGCCTCGACCGGCGAAATCCGGGCGAGCTCGCGCAGGTCGAGCGAGAAGCCGGTGGCCGGACGCGCACGACCATACGCCTGGCCGACGTGGTCGTAGCGGCCGCCGCGTGCGATCGCGTTCGGCACGCCGTCGATGTAGGCGCTGAACATCGCGCCGCTGTGATACGCGTAGCCGCGCAGATCGCCCAGATCGATCGCCACTTCGGCACCCTTCGCCTGCGCCGCGAGTTGCGCCAGATCGTCGAGCGCCCGCGTGATTTCGGGCAGCACCGGCAACCGCGTCCGCGCCTCGGCGAGCACGCTCGCATCGCCATAGAGGTGCGGCAGCGCGCGCAGCGCGGCGCGCGTATCGGCGCCGAGATCGTCGGTCAGTTCGTTCAGCAGCGGCACGTCCTTGCCCGACAGCGCGTCGTACAGCGACTCGCCACGCTCCGCGGCCTGCGCGTCGCGCGCCAGCAGCGCCGCGAGCACGCCCGCGTGGCCGAGGTCGAGACGAATGCGCGACAGGCCTGCGAGATGCAGCGCATCGAGCATGAGTTGCTGGATCTCGAGGTCGGCTTCCAGCCCGGCATGCCCGTAAATTTCGGCGCCGATCTGGATCTGCTCGCGCGTCGCGTGCAGGCCGCGCGGACGCGTATGCATCACGTGGCCCGCATAGCAAAGGCGCGTCACGCCCTGGCGGTTCAACAGGTGCGCGTCGATCCGCGCGACCTGCGGCGTGATGTCCGCGCGCAGGCCGAGCGTACGGCCCGACAGCTGGTCGACCAGCTTGAAGGTGCGCAGGCGCAGGTCGGCGCCGCCGCTCGTCAGCAGCGACTCGAGATACTCGAGCAACGGCGGCATCACCATTTCGTAGCCATACGAACGGAAGCGGTCGAGCAGCCTGCGGCGCAGCTCCTCGATCTTGCGCGCTTCCGACGGCAGCACGTCGGCGATATTCTCGGGAAGTAACCAGGTCGACATCGGTACGGTCCTACGACGGGAAACAGCGCGCGACCACGCGCGCCGCGATGTGAATCGGAAATTCTGAATTCGGGCGGGACGGACGGCGGATGCGCCGTCCGGATCAGGTGGCGAGCAGCAACAGTATGAGCCCGAGCACCATCACGATCAGCCCGCCGATCCGGATATGATGCGGCGGCCGCTCAGCTATTCTACGAAACGTGTCGCGCCAGGCGACGGGAAACACGAAGGGGAACGCCCCCTCGATGATCAGCATCAGCGCTACTGCGAGCAACAACGAGCCAGCCAGGTCCATGCGAGCGACGGCGCCGCTCGACGCGGCGCCCCAAGGTCAGTGTTTGCGGGGAGCAGCCGCCGCCGGTGCGGCACCGCCCGTCGGGCTGCGCATGAAGCGGAAGAACTCGCTGTCGGGATCGACGACGATGATGTCGTTGCGCTTGAACGTGTTCCGGTAAGCCTGCAGGCTCGCGTAGAACTGATAGAACTGCGGATCGCGGCCGAACGCATCGGCGGCAATCGTCGCGGCCTTCGCATCGCCCTCGCCCTTGATCGTCTGCGCGGACTTGTACGCGTTCGCGAGCACGGCCTGCTGATCGCGTTCGGCGTCGGCCTTGATCTGCTCGACGTCGGCCGCGCCTTGCGCACGCACCTGCGCGGCCTGATCGCGCAGTGCGCCGATCATCCGCTGATAGACGGCATCGGTTTGCGCGGCGGGCAAGTCGACGCGCGTCAGCTGGACGTCGACCACGTCGACGCCGAAACCGGACGCCTTTGCCTTCACTTCGTCGCGGGCCGCATCGGCGATCGCACGCTGGCCGCCGAGCGCATCGTCGAGCGCACGCTTGCCGAACGCGTCGCCGAGTGCGCCCTTCAGTGCGCCGGCCAGCCGTTCGCTGGCTGCCGCCGGGTCGCCCCCCGTCGCCGTGAAATACTTCATCGGATCGCCGATCCGGTACTTCACCGCATAGGCGACGAGCAGATCGTGCTTGTCTTCCGTCGCCAGTTGCAGCGGATCCGACGACTCGAGCGATTGCAGCCGCGTGTCGATCAGCGTCGCCGTCTGCAGCGGCGGCGGCAATTTGAAATGGATGCCGGGCCCCGCCAGTTCAGGCTGGGCGCCGTCGCGCCCCGACAGCACGGCCGCATGGCGCGGATCGACGGTAAGGACTGTCGAGGATGCCGCGAAGGCAACGATCACGATTGCGACGACGAGCGCAATGATTCGGTTCATGTTCTGCGCTCTCCGTTACTTCAGATCGTCTTCGCGCGACCGGCTGCGAAACGCCTCGCGCGATCGCAGCACGTCGTTGCCCGACGCTGCCGCGGCCGACGCCGCACTCGCGGGCGCCGCTACCGCCGGCGCGACGGCCGCCGGTGCCGACGCCGCATCGGGTGCGGATGCCCCCGTGGACGCCGCGGCGTTTTGCCGCCCCTGCTCGACGAGCTTGTCGAGCGGCAGGTACACGACGCTGTTGCCGCCCTTGTTGCCGACGAACACCTTCGTCGAGTTCGAATAGATTTCCTGCATCGTCTCGAGATACATCCGCTCACGGATCACCGCAGGCGCCTTCGAGTACTGCGCATAGACCTGCTTGAAGCGGTCGGCATCGCCTTCGGCTTCCGTGACCACGCGATCGGCGTACGCCTTTGCTTCGTCGACGAGCTTCGCGGCATCGCCCTGCGCCTTCGGCAGCAGGTCGTTTGCATACGCCTGCGCGGCGCGCTTCGCGGCCTCGCGCTCGTCGCGCGCCTTGGCGACTTCGCCGTACGCGGCCTGCGTCTGCTCGGGCGCCGCAACGCTCTGCATCGTGACGGCCGTCACCTCGAGTCCCGACTGGTAGCGATCGAGATCGCGCTGGATCGTGGTGGAAAGCTGCTCGCGCAGCGCGTCGCGGTCCTGGTTCAGCACGTCGGCGGCGCTGCGCGTACCGACGATCGCACGCACCGCGGCCTGCGCGGCCTGCGACACGCTGCGCTCCGGATCGACGCTGCGGAACAGGTAATCGGTCGCGGAACGGATCCGGTACTGGACGATGAAGCGCACGTCGACGATATCGGCATCGCGCGTCAGCATCGCGGCTTCCTTCACGTTCGCGAGGCGCACGACGTTGTTGCGGCCGATCTCGATCGAGCGGACCTGCGACGTGTCGACGATCTCGTGCGACGCGAACGGATACGGCGCGCGCCAGTGCACGCCCTGACCGACCGTACCCGACAGCTTACCGAGCTGTAGCACGACGCCTGTCTGGCCTTCCTGCACGACGAACAGCCCGCTGCCCGCGTAGACCGCGACCAGCACGCCGATCACGATGCCTACGCCGACTCGCGCGGCCCGCCCGTTGTCAGGACGAAAACCGTTGCCGCCCTTGCCGCCGAAAAGGCCGTTCAGGCGCCGGTTGAAGTTGCGCCACATCTCGTCGAGATCGGGCGGACCATCGCCGTCGCCGCCTTGCGGACGTTTCGATTCGTTCGCGCGGGGGCGGGATCCGTCCTTGCCATTGCCCTCGCCGCGTCCCCAGCGGGGATCGTTGATCGACAGCAAGGCGCGCATCCGCCGCCAGGTACTCCGCTCGTTGTATTCGTTCACCAGAGTTTGTTCACCAGATTGGACGCCGGCGAACCGGCCGGGACCGGTTAGCGCCCGTGTTCGGAAATCGTGTGGTCTTCGTGCGGTTCAGCGGGGGCGCCGTCGAGCGCGCCGTCGGGTAACGTCGCGCCGGAAAGGTGTTCCGCGGAGGCGATTTCGGCGATGGCGGCACGCAACGCGTCAAGACCCTGACCGGTGCGCGCGCTCAAAAAGACGCGCGAAATATTACCATACTCGTCCCGCTCGACCGCGTCGCCGCGGGCCGCCAGCTCAGGCACGGCGTCGATCTTGTTGAACACCAGTACCTGCCGGATCGTGTCCGCGCCGATCTCGTGCAGCACGCCGTTGACCTGCTCGATCTGCTCGAGCCTGACCGCGCTCGATGCATCGACCACGTGCAGCAGCAGATCCGCGTGAATCGTTTCCTCGAGGGTCGCGCGGAATGCGGCGACCAGCTGGTGAGGCAACTCGCGGATGAACCCGACCGTATCCGACACGACGATTTGGCCGACCTCGTCGCCGAGATACACGCGCCGCGACGTGGTGTCGAGCGTGGCGAACAGCTGGTCGGCCGCATAGGCCTGCGCTTTCGTCAGCGCATTGAACAGCGTCGACTTGCCCGCGTTCGTATAGCCGACCAGCGACACCGACATCGTGCCGCTGCGCGCGCGTTGCCGGCGTTGCGTACTGTGTTGCCGGCGCAGCCGGTCCAGCCGCGACTTCAGCATCTTGATGCGTTCGCCGATCAGCCGGCGGTCGGTTTCGAGCTGGGTTTCGCCAGGGCCGCGCAGGCCGATACCACCCTTCTGCCGCTCGAGGTGGGTCCACGCGCGAATGAGTCGCGTCGACAGGTACTGGAGCTGCGCGAGCTCGACCTGCAGCTTGCCTTCGTGGCTACGGGCACGCTGCGCGAAGATGTCGAGGATAAGGCTGGTGCGATCGACCACACGCCTGTTAAGTGCCTGCTCCAGATTACGTTGCTGGGCCGGCGCCAATGCGTGATTGAAGATGACGATTTCGACGTTGTGCGCGTCGCAGGCGAGCCGGAGTTCTTCGGCTTTGCCGCTGCCGATGAACATCTTGGCATCGGGACTGGAGCGACGACCCGTGAGGGTGACGGCGGGACGGGCCCCCGCACTGGAGGCGAGAAGACTGAGTTCTTCGAGACTGGCTTCGAAATCGGTCTTGCCGAAATCGATGCCGACGAGCGCTGCGTTGATCAAATTTTCAGGTGTCAAGATAAGGCGGCTGGCATCGGTCGCTCGCGGCGACCGGATGCCGGCCGCTGCGATAGGTTAGGACGAGGCTTCCGCGTCCGGGTGGAAATTCACCGGGCGCGCCGGCACGACCGTCGAGATGGCGTGCTTGTACACCATCTGGGTCACCGTATTACGGAGCAACACGACGTACTGGTCGAACGATTCAATGTTCCCTTGAAGCTTGATGCCATTGACGAGGTAGATCGAAACGGGAACGTGCTCTTTGCGCAGTGCGTTCAAAAACGGGTCTTGTAACAATTGCCCTTTGTTGCTCATGGCGTACTCCATCTTTTTTTGCAGGTTGATCTGGATTGGCGGCGAAGAAAAAGAGATCCGGCGCCAATCGCTACACTATAGCCGATTTTGCCTGGCCCACCCGGGGCATAGGCCGTGCGGCCTACCCCTTGTGTAACGCGTGTAACAGGCGTGCTTCAGCTCTTGTCCGCGTACGGATTGTTCGACGAACGGAACTCTATGCGCAATGGAGTCCCTGTCAGTGAGAAAGTTTCGCGGAACCGGTTTTCCAGGTAACGCTTGTACGTTTCCGTCACGGCGTCGAGCGCGTTGCCGTGGATGACGATGATCGGCGGATTCTGGCCGCCCTGGTGCGCGTAGCGCAGCTTCGGACGCACCGGGCCGCGACGGCGCGGCTGCTGGAACTCGACTGCCTCGATCAGCGCGCGCGTGAGCTTCGGCGTCGGCAGCTTCGCCATTGCCGCCGCGTACGCGTCGTCGACCGAGCGCATCAGCGTGCCGATGCCGGTCTTCTTCGTGGCAGAAATGAAGTGCGATTTCGCGAAGTCGAGGAATTTCAGCTTGCGGGTCAAATCCGCTTTCGCCCGATCGCGCGCATGCTCGTCGAGCCCGTCCCACTTGTTGACGCCGATCACGAGCGCGCGACCCTGTTCGACGACGAAGCCGGCGATGTGCGCGTCCTGGTCGGAAATGTCCTGCTGTGCATCCAGCAGAAGAATGACGACGTTCGCGTCGGAGATCGATTGCAGGGTCTTCACGACCGAGAACTTCTCGATCGCCTCGAACACCTTGCCGCGGCGTCGCAGGCCGGCCGTGTCGATCAGCGTGTATTTCTTGCCGTTACGCTCGAAGTCGACGTAGATCGAATCGCGCGTCGTGCCCGGCATGTCGAACGCGATCACGCGATCCTCGCCGATCAGCGCGTTGACGAGCGTCGACTTGCCGACGTTCGGGCGGCCGACGATCGCGATCTTGATGCCGCGCGACGGATCGTTGTCGTCCTCTTCCGCCGGCCGGTCCGCGTACGCGACCTCCAGCGCCTCGTTGATCATGTCGGTCACACCGTCGCCGTGCGCGGCCGAGATCGCGCGCGGATCGCCGAGCCCGAGCTCGTAGAAGTCGGTCGCGACCGCCGTGTACTTCATCCCCTCGGCCTTGTTGACGACCAGGAAGATCGGCCGGCCGGTCTTGCGCAGGTAGTCGGCGATCGACTTGTCCTGCGGCGCGAGCCCGTTGCGGCCGTCGACGATGAACACGACGACGTCGGCTTCCTCGACGGCCTGGCGCGTCTGGCGCGCCATCTCGTGCAGGATGCCGTCCTTCGCGACGGGCTCGAAGCCGCCCGTATCGACGACCAGGTACGGCCGCTCGCCGACGCGCCCTTCGCCGTAATGGCGATCGCGCGTCAGGCCGGGCAAGTCGGCGACCAGCGCATCACGCGAACGCGTGAGCCGGTTGAACAGCGTGGATTTCCCCACATTGGGGCGCCCAACGAGGGCAATGACCGGTTTCATCTGTGTTTTCTACGGTGAAGCGCAGCAGCGGGAGGCCCGCTGCTGCGGGCGGCTGCGCTGAATGAAAATATCACGAATTCGCGCCGCGCCGGATGCGCGCGCCTGGCGCGCGATGCGCGCCGTCGTCTTTCGTCTCGAACTGCCTTTCAAATACCGAGCGGCCGGGAGCACCGGCCGCCTTCAAGTCGCGCGACCACGGCGCGCGGGACAAGCCCGTCGCGCCGCGGTCGCGCATGTTTCCTGCGCGTCAGCGCGGACGGAATCCGTACAGGCCGCCGTCCTTCGTCTGCACGACGAGCGTATTGCCCGCGAGGACCGGCGCCGCCGTGATCGCGCTGCCGTCGGTCTTCATCCGCGCGATGAAGCTGCCGTCTTCGCGCGACAGGAAGTGCACGAAGCCCTTGTAATCGCCCATCACGACCGCGTGCCCGAGCAGGTACGGCACGCCGACGTCGCGGCTCTTCAGCTTGTCGTTGCGCCAGAGCTGGTTGCCCGAAGCGGCATCGTACGCGGTCACGACCGACCAGTCGTCGCCGCCGGCAACGACCGAGTCGTCCTGCGCGAGGCCGCTGCGGCTCGAGAACGGCTTTTCCCACAGCGGGCGCCCCGAGTTCGCATCGAAGCAGCCGAGCTGACCCTGGAACGTCACCGCGCAGGCTTCCGCGCCCACGAGCGTCGGCGGGCCGCTGACGTCGTTGATGCGCTCGACCTCGGTCACGCCCTTCGGGAACGACACCGGCGTCTGCCAGAACGGCTCGCCCGTCTGCAGGTTGATCGCGACCAGCCCGCCGCCGGGGAAACCCGCCAGCACCGCCGCGTCACCGGCGAACGTCATGCCGGCCGACACACGCAGGTTCAGCGGCACCGCGCGGTTGCGGTAGTTCCACTTCTGCTCGCCCGTCTGCGCGTTGAACGCGACCACCTGGCCGTCGATCGTGCGGACGACCACCAGGCCGTTGCCGACGAGCGGCGGCGAGAAGATCTCGCCCTGCACGCTGGTCTTCCACAGTTGCTTGCCGTCCGGGCCCAGCACGAACACACCGCCCTTCAGCGCGCCGACCGCGGTCAGGTTGCCGTCGCTGCCGACACCGGCCGACAGGTCGGAGCCAACCTTCGCACGCCAGACCGTCTGGCCCGTCTTCGCGTCGATCTTCTCGACCGAACCGTTTTCGCCCGCCGCATAGACGGCGTCGCCCACGGCCACCGGCGAGAACAGGTAACGCCCGCCCTTGCCGACGCTCGCCTTCCAGACCTGTTGCACGTCCATCACGGGCTTGAACTCGGTGAGCGGCGTCGGCACACGGCGCGCGTCCTTCGACGACGAGCAGGCCGCCAATGCGAGGACAGCCGCCGCGCAGGCAACGGGCACAGCGTAACGTTTCAGCAAATTCATCGGTTAGCGAAGCAGAGTTAAGAGGTTGAGGGGACCGGGGTTCAGCCGCCGAGCGCGTCCAGCTTGAACTGCACGAGCTGGCGGGCAGACTGGTCGTCCTTCGACAGGCCGTCGAGCGCGAGCTTGTATGCGGCGCGCGCGTCGTCGGTCTTGCCTTGCGCGGCAAGCAGATCGCCGCGGCGATCGGCCACGAGGCCCTTGAATGCATCGACCGGCGTACCCGACAGCAGCGCGAGGCCCGCGTCGTACGCCTTTTCGTCGAGCAGCAGCGACGCGAGGCGCAGCTTCGCGATCTGCTTGTACTCGTCATCCTTGGCGTGATCGACGGCCCATTGCAGTTGCGCCTTCGCACCTGCCGTGTCACCGGCCGCGTACAGCGTCTTTGCTGCGGAGAGCGCCGTCATCTGTGCATACGGCGTGCTGCCGAACTTGTCTTCCATGTCGGCGGCCGCGCGAGCCATCGTCGCCTTGTCGTTCGCGGCTGCAGCCTTCTGGACCTGTTCGTACAGCCCGGACGCCTCGGCAGCCTGACGGCGCTGCCAGTAGTTCCAGCCATTGAAACCGGCCGCGACGACGAGCGCCGCGAGCACGATCCACGTGGTGAGGTTGCCCCAGCGGGCCCACCACGCCTTCAGACTTTCAATCGATTCTTGTTCGTCGTGATAACTCATCGGCGAGCGATTCCTTCCTGTTCAGGCCTTTCTTGTCGAGCGGATGCCAGCGCGATCAGTCGTCGCCGTCTTCGGCGGATGCAACCATCGCATTGATTAGGAATTCGGTCAAGCCTTCGACCGGTACGGTCTGCTGAACGTTCTTTTCCCCGTCTCCGCCCGCACCGCGCAGCGCCTTCACGCCCACCGTACCGTTCGCGACCTCCTCTTCGCCGAAGATCACCGCGAACGCGGCGCCACTGGCGTCGGCCCGTTTCATTTGCGACTTGAAGCTCGCCGGCGCGCCGTCCGCGCTGCAGTGGAAGATCACGTCGAGGCCCGTATCGCGCAGGCGCTCGGCCGCGATGAACGCCTGTTCGCGCGCAGTCTCGCCCTGGTGCACGACGTACACGTCGACGCCTTCCTGCTCGGGCGCGAGATCTTCTTCCTTCAGCAGTTCGAGGATCCGCTCGATGCCCATCGCCCAGCCGCACGCCGCGGTCGGCTTGCCGCCGAGCTGCTCGATCAGCGGATCGTAGCGGCCGCCGGCCGCGACCGTGCCCTGCGCGCCGAGCTTGTCGGTCACCCACTCGAACACGGTCAGGTTGTAATAGTCGAGACCACGCACGAGACGCGGGTTGATCTTGAACGGGATGTTGTTCGCGAGCAGCAGGCGCTGCAGCCCTTCGAAGTGTGCGCGCGATTCTTCGCCGAGGAAGTCGATCAGCTTCGGCGCGTTCTGCGCAATTTCCTGCAGCGCGGGATTCTTCGTGTCGAGCACGCGCAGCGGGTTCGTATACAGACGGCGCTTCGCATCCTCGTCGAGCACGTCGGCGAACTGCTCGAGGTACTTGATCAGTTCGACGCGGTGCGCGGCACGCTCTTCGGCGAGGCCGAGCGAGTTGATCTCGAGCTTGATGCCGGTCAGGCCGAGGTCATCCCACAGGCGCTGGCACATCATGATGATCTCGGCATCCGCATCGGGGCCCGCGAAGCCGAGCGCCTCGACGCCGACCTGGTGGAACTGGCGATAGCGGCCGCGCTGCGGACGCTCGTGACGGAACATCGGGCCGATGTACCACAGGCGCTTCGGGCCGTCGTACAGCATGTTGTGCTCGATCGACGCGCGCACCACGGCCGCGGTATTTTCCGGGCGCATCGTCAGGTTCTCGCCGTTCAGCGCGTCGGTGAAGCTGTACATCTCCTTCTCGACGATGTCCGTGACCTCGCCGATACCGCGCGTGAAGAGCTGCGTGTGCTCGACGATCGGCGTGCGGATGTTCTGGTAGCCGTATGCACGCAGCAGCGATTTCACGGTGGCTTCGAAGAACTCCCAAAGGCCGGCATCCTGCGGGAGGATGTCGTTCATGCCCTTGACGCCGGTGAGCTTCTCGATCTTGCGTTTTTGTTCAGTCATCGTGTGTGTGGACGAATTAGTTCAGGGCCTCGGTACGGCCGTAATTGCGTGCGACGTAGTCGCTGACGATCTGCTGGAATTCCTCGGCGATCCGCTCGCCGCGCAGCGTCTTGACCTTCTCGCCGTCGATGAAGACGGGCGCGGCCGGGTTCTCGCCCGAACCCGGCAGGCTGATGCCGATGTTTGCGTGCTTCGATTCGCCCGGGCCGTTGACGATGCAACCCATCACCGCGACGTTCATCTTCTCGACGCCCGGATACTCCTTGCGCCAGACCGGCATCTGTTCGCGCAGGTAGGTCTGGATCTGCATCGCGAGCTCCTGGAACAGCGTGCTCGTCGTACGGCCGCAGCCCGGGCACGCGATCACCATCGGTGCGAACGAGCGCAGGCCCATCGTCTGGAGGATTTCCTGGCCGACGATCACCTCGCCCGTGCGCGATGCGCCCGGCTCAGGCGTCAGCGAGATGCGGATCGTGTCGCCGATCCCTTCCTGCAGCAGCACGCCGAGTGCAGCCGTCGAAGCCACGATGCCCTTCGAGCCCATGCCGGCCTCGGTCAGCCCGAGGTGCAGCGCGAAGCCGCAGCGGCGGCCGAGTTCGCGGTACACGGCAATCAGGTCCTGCACGCCGCTGACCTTGCACGACAGCACGATACGGTCGCGGCCGAGGCCCAGTTCGACCGCGCGCTCGGCCGAGCCGATCGCCGACTGGATCAGCGCCTCGTACATCACGCTCTGCGCATCCCACGGCTGCGAACGCGCACCGTTCTCGTCCATCATGCGCGCGAGCAGATCCTGGTCGAGACTGCCCCAGTTCACGCCGATCCGTACCGGCTTGTCGTACTTGGCCGCGGCCTCGATCATCTGCGCGAACTGCGTATCGCGCTTCGCGCCCTGGCCGACGTTGCCCGGGTTGATCCGGTACTTCGACAGCGACTCGGCGCAGCCCGGGTAGTCACGCAGCAGCAAGTGGCCGTTGTAGTGGAAATCGCCGACGAGCGGCACGGTCACGCCCATGCGGTCGAGCTGCTCGCGGATCGCCGGCACGGCGGCCGCGGCCTCGGGCGTGTTGACCGTGATGCGCACCAGTTCGGAGCCCGCGTTCGCGAGTTCCTTGATCTGGATTGCCGTGCCGATCGCGTCGGCCGTGTCGGTATTCGTCATCGACTGCACGCGCACCGGCGCGTCGCCGCCGATCGTCACGAGCTGCCCGCCCCAGCGGACATCCACCGCATGCGATACGCGGCGCGGCTGATGCCCGCCGAACACCGGCTCGGTTGAACAAATCTGACTGCTGCGTGGGGATTGAGCTTCGGATTGCATCGATAGATCCATTTACGCGGAATGCGCCGCGACGCGGCGCATGAATTGAAAAAGCGCCGTGCCCTCACGGCCTGCCGATATCGACGACAGGCCTTCGCCACTGCGCTTGACGTCAGGGCAACGTGAACCGCGCCACGTTACCCCGCGCTGCCGAATATTTTGCCGGATCGACGGGTTTTCCGTCGAACGCAACGGTGTCGAGGCCCGCCTTGTTGCCGATCGTGACCTTGAACGGGCCGTCGCCCGCGACCTGCTTCGCCTCGCCGCCACGCACCAGCCCGGAGAACAGTTCCTTGCCGCTCTTGTCGCGCACGCTGAACCAGCTGTCCTGCTTGACCTTCAGTTCGACCATCGACTGGCCGGCCGCGACCGCGACGCTCGCCGGCTGAGCCGGCGCGGCAGCGCTTGCCGCCGTCGTCGCCACGACAGGCTGCGATGCGGCGGCCGTCACGGCCGGCGCCACCGGCGCGGGCGCCGGAGCTGCCGACGCAATAACCGGTGCCGGCGCAGCAGATGCAGCAGCCGGGGCCGGAACGTCATTCGCGACCACTGCAGCCGCCCCGCTCGAGGCCGCTTCTTCAACGGTTGACGAGGATGCCGCCGCCGGCACGCTCGCGGCCGACGCATGTTCCGCGTCGCCGCTCTTGAAACGCGCGAGCAGGCTCGACGAATCGCCGCCAGTGTGCCACATCAGTACGGCGACCACCGCGACGACGACGATCGCCGTGCCCCACAGCCACGGATGATGCCGCGACGATCCGCCCAGCGGAATCGACACGCGGCCGCGCGGCAGATCCGTCCCCGACGACGCGGGCATCGACAGGTCGACTTCCGGCACCCCGCGCTCACGGCGCAACACCTGCGCGAACGGCTCCGGATCGACGCCGAGCATCTTCGCGTAGCTGCGTACGACGCCGAGTGCAAACGTCACCCCGGGCAAATGACTGATGTCACCCGCCTCGAGCGCCCGGAGCTTCTGCGGTGCGACCTTGAGTCGCGCCGACACGTCGTCGACGGTCCACCCTCTTGCCTCCCGAAGCTGCGCCAGTCGGCTGCCGACCGCCGCAAGCGATTCCAACCCTGCCGGTGCCGGCTTCGCGCCATTCGTCTCTGCGCCGTTAGACGGCTGCGGCTCACTCATCCTTGTCCTCGCGTCGATTCTTCTTCACTGGCGGCCGCCACCGGTTCCCGCCGGCCGGCACCCGCAACTGTCCATACCATGCGCGACGCCGTGGCGCCGCGACCGATCGCTATTCGCGTGTTGTACCGCTCCAAAGGCGCTGGCATCCCCGGCCAGGCGCCCCTGTCAAATCGCCCGAACCTCGATGATTTTCCCTGCTGCGCTCGTTCGTTCCGCGAGGCGCGTGCGATCCTTCACTGCGCCGGCCAGCTGGCCGCACGCGGCATCGATGTCGTCGCCGCGCGTCTTGCGCACGGTCGTGACGACACCCGCGTCGATGAGGACCTGTGCAAAGCGCTTGATCTGCTCCGGTTTCGAGCGGATGAGGCCCGATTCCGGAAACGGATTGAACGGGATCAGATTGAACTTGCACGGCACGTCGCGCGTGACGGCCAGCAGTTCGCGTGCATGCGCTTCGGTGTCGTTGACGCCGTCCAGCATGCAGTATTCGAAAGTAATGAAGTCGCGCGGCGCGACTTTCAGGTAGCGCTGGCAAGCCGCCATCAGCTCGCGCAGCGGATACTTCTTGTTGAGCGGCACCAGCTCGTCGCGCAGCGCATCGTTGGGCGCGTGCAGCGAAACGGCCAGCGCGACCGGCAACTCGGCGCCAAGGCGGTCCATCATCGGCACCACGCCGGACGTGGACAGCGTGACGCGGCGGCGCGACAGGCCGTACGCGTTGTCGTCGAGCATCAGCCGCATGGCCGGCACGACCGCGCTGTAATTCAACAGCGGCTCGCCCATGCCCATCATCACCACGTTGGTGACGACCCGCTCGGCCTTGCCGTTCGGGCCGGGTGCGCGACCCAGCGACGCTCGCAATGCAAATTCGGCCATCCGTAGCTGGCCAATGATTTCGGCTGTCGACAGGTTGCGGGAAAAGCCCTGCTTGCCCGTCGAACAGAAGCGGCAGTTCACCGCACACCCGGCCTGAGACGACACGCACAGCGTGCCGCGCGTCTCTTCCGGGATGAACACGGTTTCGACCGCATTGCCGTTTCCGACGTCGATCAGCCACTTGCGCGTGCCGTCGGTGGAAACGTGATCGCTGGCGATCTCGGGCATGACGATCGACGCGCGGCCCTTGAGTTTCTCTCTCAAGGACTTCGCAAGATCGGTCATGCCGTCGAAATCGCCAGCGTTGTACTGGTGGATCCAGCGCTGCAACTGCTTGGCGCGGAACGGCTTCTCGCCAAGGCTGCCGCAGTACGCGACAAGACCCTCGGCATCGAAGTCGAGAAGATTGACGGAAGTTTCGCTCGTCATGATGTGCTGCCTTGCCGCGTGCGCTGAATCCTGCCTACTTGCTGCCAGCCAGGGCTTAGCGCGAGTAAACGTTCATTTCCGGGAAGAAGAACGCGACTTCGACCGCTGCCGTTTCCGCAGCGTCCGAGCCGTGCACGGCGTTCGCGTCGATGCTGTCGGCGAAGTCGGCGCGGATCGTGCCCTTTTCCGCCTTCTTCGGATCCGTTGCGCCCATCAGGTCGCGGTTCTTCAGGATCGCGCCTTCACCTTCCAGAACCTGGATCATCACCGGGCCCGAGATCATGAAATCGACGAGGTCCTTGAAGAACGGACGCGCTGCGTGAACCGCGTAGAACTTCTCTGCGTCAGCACGCGACAGATGTGCCATGCGCGATGCGACGATCTTCAGGCCGGCGCCTTCGAAACGGCTGTAGATCTGGCCGATCACGTTCTTTGCCACCGCATCCGGCTTGATGATCGACAGGGTGCGCTCGATTGCCATAAAAACTCCAAGAAATTAAGAAGTTACAGGTTCAAATGAATCCGCTATTGTAGCACGATCCCGTGTATCATTGCGATTGAACCCTTACACGCATGAAAGGTTCAGAATCCATATGTTTTGTGACGCCCGGCCATTGAAACCTCCCGGCACGGAACGTATCTTAGCCATAGCTGCTCCGGTTTGCTGCGCCGCACACCGCGCGCGCCGAACCGGCCCCGGACGCCCACGCGTTCAATGTTAGGAGAAACCATGAACGACTATCCGTACAATTTCGGCCGCGGCGGTTCCGTCAGCACCGCCGAGGTTCGCAACCGCGTGCTGCGGAACACGTACTGGCTGCTCGCGCTGTCGATGGTGCCGACCGTGCTGGGCGCCTGGGTCGGCGTCGCGACGGGCTTCTCGCTGTTCGCGGCCACGAGCCCGATGATGAGCCTGCTCGCGTTCTTCGCGATCGCGTTCGGCTTCATGTTCGCGATCGAGCGGACGAAAAATAGCGCGGCCGGCGTGTTCGTGCTGCTCGGCTTCACGTTCTTCATGGGCCTGATGCTGTCGCGCCTGCTGAGCTTCATCCTCGGCTTCTCGAACGGCCCGTCGCTGATCATGCTCGCGTTCGGCGGCACCGGCATCATCTTTGCCGCGATGGCGACGATCGCCACCGTCAGCAAGCGTGATTTCTCGGGGCTCGGCAAGTGGCTGTTCATGGGCGTGATCGTCATCCTGCTTGCATCGGTCGCGAACATCTTCCTGCAACTCCCGGCGCTGATGCTCACCGTGTCGGTACTCGCGATCGCGATCTTCTCCGCCTACATGCTGTTCGACGTCCAGCGCGTCGTGAACGGCGGCGAGACGAACTACATCTCGGCGACGCTCGCGATCTACCTCGACCTGTACAACGTGTTCACGAACCTGCTCGCGCTGCTCGGCATCTTCGGCGGCAACCGCAACTGACGTTCGCCACGCATCATGAAAAAACCGGCCCGCGGGCCGGTTTTTTTACGTCCGCCGCCCGGAACTCAGTCGCGCTCGAACAGTGCGATCGATTCGACGTGCGACGTATTCGGGAACATGTTCACGACACCGGCGCCCTTCAGGCGGTAGCCGGCCTCGTGCACGAGCAGGCCCGCGTCGCGCGCCAGCGTCGACGGGTTGCACGACACATAGACGATGCGCTTCGGCAGCGGGCCTTCACCGCTCTGCGCGATCTCGGCCAGCGCCTTCGATACCGCGAGCGCGCCTTCGCGCGGCGGGTCGATCAGGAACTTGTCGAATGCGCCGAGCGCGCGGATGTCGTCGCCCGTCACTTCGAACAGGTTCCGGCACGCGAACGTCGTGTGACCGTCGACACCGTTTTCGCGCGCATTCGCCAGTGCGCGCGTCGTCAGCGTGTCGCTGCCCTCGATGCCCATCACCTCGCGCGACAGCCGCGCGAGCGGCAGCGTGAAGTTGCCGATCCCGCAGAACAGGTCGAGCACGCGATCGTCGCGGGACGGCGCGAGCAGGCGCAGCGCGCGGCCCACCAGTACGCGGTTGATCTGATGATTGACCTGCGTGAAGTCGGTCGGCTTGAACGGCATGCGGATACCGAATTCCGGCAACGTGTAATCGAGCGACACGTCGAGCGGATAGAACGGCGTCACCGTATCGGGGCCCTTCGGCTGCAGCCAGAACTGCACCTTGTGCTCGTCCGCGAACGCGCGCAGCAGCGCTTCGTCGTCCGTGTTGATCGGTTCCAGCACACGCAGCACGAGCGCCGTGACTTCCGAGCCGACCGCGAGCTCGATCTGCGGCATCCGATCGCGAATCGACAGCCCCTCGACGAGCCGGCGCAGCGGCACCAGCATCGCCGACACGTGCGGCGGCAGCACTTCGCAGCTCGTCATGTCGGCCACGTAGCTGCTCTTCTTCTCATGGAACCCGACCAGCACGCCGCCCTTCTTCGCAACGTTGCGCACGGTCAGGCGTGCGCGGTAGCGATAGCCCCACGACGGGCCGTGGATCGGCGCGAACATCGTTTCCGCGCGCAGCTTCGCCAGGTGCCACAGGTTGTCTTCGAGCACGCGCTGCTTGACCGCCACCTGTGCGCGCATGTCGAGATGCTGCATCGAGCAGCCACCGCAGGTGCCGAAGAACGCGCATTTCGGCTTCGTACGCATCACGCTCGGGCGCAGAATGTCGACAACCGTCGCCTGCTCGTAGCTCGGCTTGCGGCGGAAGCTCGAATAGGTCACGCGCTCACCCGGCAGCGCGCCCTCGACGAAGATGACCTTGCCCGGCTCGCCATCCTCGGTGATCGTGCGGCCGACACCGCGCGCTTCCATGTCGAGCGATTCGATCTCGAGAACCGGGGCGATTCCGGGCGCGACGGGCGCATTTCTTGATTTGCGCGCAGAAGTGGGGACGGCTTCGGACACCAGCTTTTCCTGACAAACGTTGAAGAAGGCGAGATTGTAGACGACGAAGGCCCGCATCGCCCGCTTTGCATGAGGCAGGCGTCCATACTTGAGCATAGACCGCACGGCATTGCGCCGGAATGCCCAGGCACGCAACACGCCCGGGCGGGCGCTGCGAAGCCGAGCGGGTACCCCCGGGCCTGGAATCCGCCCGGCAGGAGTTTCGACCATGCGACTGATCGACTGGAACATCCAATGGGGTCGGGACGCGGACGGCGTCGTCGATCTTTCGCGCACAGTCGCGGCGATCCGTGGGCTCGGCGCCTTCGACGTGCTGTGCCTGCAGGAGGTCACGCGCGGCTTCGGCGCATTGCCCGGCAGGCCCGGCGCCGACCAGTTCGCCGAACTCGCGGCGCTGCTGCCCGGCCATACGATCGTCGAAGCGATCGGTGCCGACCTGCCGCCGATCGAAGCCGGCGCACCGCGTCGCCAGTTCGGCAATGCGATCGCGACCCGGCTGCCGGTCGGGCGCGTGCTCCGCCAGTTGCTGCCGTGGCCGGCCGACGCCGGTGCGCCGTCGATGCCGCGCGTCGCGCTCGACGTCGAGCTGCAGGCGCCCTTCGGGCCGCTGCGCGTGGTCACCACGCATCTGGAATACTATTCGGCGCGCCAGCGGCTCGCTCAGGTCGACGCGCTGCGCAACCGGCACCGCGAGGCCTGCACACACGCGGCACGACCAGCGCCCGCCGAAACTGCCGAGGGGCCGTTCAGCACGACCGGCCAGCCGTGCGATGCGATCGTCTGCGGTGATTTCAACAGCGCGTTCGGCAGCGATGCCTATTGTCGATTCCTGGCGCCGATCGCAGACGCGCCGCGCTTCGTCGACGCATGGGTCGCCCGGCACCCCGGCCGCACGCCACCGCCGACGGCAGGTGTCTACGATACGGTGCAATGGTCGGAGGGGCCGCTCGCGTGCGACTTCGTATTCGTGACCGATACGCTGCTGCCGCACGTGATGCGCTGCGAAATCGACGGCGACGTCCGCGCATCGGATCACCAGCCGGTGCTGCTCGAACTCGATTGATCGCGCCGGCCTCGGCGCACCCCGCCCGCGCTACGCGGCGAAGCCCGCGAGGTATTCGGCCCAGTGCGACGCCGGCTCCTGCGCAAGCGAGTTCTTCACGAGCAGGATCTCGTCCGCATATTCGCTCGGCGTCAGGCCGCCGCGCATCAACTGGAACCGGCAATACAGCAGGTAGGTATTGACGACGTCGGTTTCGCAATAGTTGCGGATTTCCTCGATCCGCCCGTCCAGGAACGCCGGCCACACCTGGCTGCCGTCCATCCCGAGCTTGCCCGGAAAGCCGCACATCTTCGCGAGCGCGTCGAGCGGCGCGTTCGCGCGCGCCTGATACATCGCGAGCACATCCATCAGGTCGGTATGCCGCGAGTGGTAGCGCGAGATGTAGTTGTTCCACTTGAATTCGCGGTCGTCCTCGCCGAGATCCCAGTAGCGGGTCGCGGGAATGCCGTGCACGAGCGCGCGGTAATGGAGCACCGGCAGATCGAAGCCACCGCCGTTCCACGACACGAGCTGCGGCGTGTATTTCTCGATCACGCGGTAGAACGACTGGATCAGCGTGGCTTCGTTGTCCTGCGGCGTGCCGAGCGAGCGTACGCGAAACCCGTTGTTGTCACGGAACACACACGAGATCGCCGCGATGCGCTGCAGGTGGTGCGGCAGGAAATCGCCACCGGTCTTCTCGCGGCGCGCGGCGAACGCATGTTCGGCCACCGCGGCATCGTCGAGCGTCGCGGGCAGGTCTTCCAGACGGCGAATGCCGTCGACATCGGGAATCGTCTCGATGTCAAAAACAAGAATCGGAGTCATCAGTTACAGAACGGCGTCCTTGCGCACGCCGTTGGAGGCGAAAAACCGCTTGAGGCGCACCAGCGCTTCCTGCTGGATCTGGCGCACGCGCTCGCGCGTGAGCCCCATCTCGTCGGCCAGCTCCTCGAGCGTCGCCGGTTCGATGTGATTCAGGCCGAAGCGGCGCTCGATCACGTGGCGGTGCTTGTCGGACAGCCGCGACAGCCACGCGCGAGTGAGCGTCTCGAGTTCGCGGTGCTGCACTTCGGCGTCGGGCGACTGGCTCTGGTCGTCGGGCAACAGGTCGAGCAGGCTGCTCGCGGGATCAAGGTCGAGCGGCGCGTCGAGCGACGCCGTGTGCTCGTTGAGCGCGAGGATGTCGGTGACTTCCTCGGCGGTCTTGCCGGTGAGATAGGCGATGTCGTCGATGCTGGCTTCGCGGCGCTCGGCCGCTTCGCCCGTCGACATCGAATTCTTTTCGAGGTGGCGCTTCGCGCGCAGCACCTGGTTCAGTTCGCGGATCACGTGCACGGGCAGGCGCACCGTGCGGGCCTGGTTCATGATCGCCCGCTCGATGCTCTGGCGGATCCACCATGTCGCGTAGGTCGAAAAACGGAAGCCGCGCGTCGGGTCGAATTTTTCGATCGCATGCATCAGGCCGAGGTTGCCTTCCTCGATCAGGTCGAGCAGCGGCACGCCACGGTTCAGGTATCCCTTCGCGATGCTGACGACGAGGCGCAGGTTGCGCTCGATCATCACCTGCCGCGCCTCGAATTCACCGGCCTTGGCCAGACGCGAATAGCGCTGCTCCTCCTCGACGGTGAGCAGCGGCTTCACGCTGATGCGGTTCAGGTAATGCTGGATCGTGTCGGCCGTGAGTTCGGCCTGCAGCAGCGTGCGGAAATCGTCGACGTCGGGCGACGCCTCGGCCCGGCCTTCGCGCTCGTCGTCGCCACCGTCCGCCTCGGCGTCGCGCGCCTCGAGATCGCGTTCGTTATCCGCGTTGTCGTCTTCGTCGTCCGTCGAAGCACCCGCTCGCCCCACCGATGCTTGCGTGGCACGACTGATCTTCTCAGACTCGGCTTGCGGCTCGTGGCGCTTCGATTTCGGCATGGTCGTCTCGGTTATTGAGGCGGCAAATACTTCAGCGGATCGACAGGCTTACCCTGCCGGCGAACCTCGAAATGCAGCATCACGCGGTCGGAGTCGCTGTTACCCATCTCGGCGATCTTCTGCCCCTTCGTCACCGCGTCCCCCTCTTTTACCATCAAAGCGCGATTGTGTGCATACGCCGTGAGGTAAGTTGCATCGTGTTTGATGATAATGAGGTTGCCGTAGCCACGCAGGCCATTGCCGGAATAGACGACGCGGCCATCGGCTGCCGCTTTCACGGCCTCGCCGGCCGTACCGCCGATATTGACGCCCTTGTTCTTCGCGTCGTCGAACCCGTTCAGCACGGGGCCGCGCGCCGGCCACGCGAACGTCACGGGGCCGCTCGGTGCAGTTGCCGTGTCGCTCGATGCGGCTGCCGCGGCGGGCGGCGGCGCGACCGACGACGTACCGGCGGCCGGCGTTGCCGGGCCGCTGCTGAGCGGCGCGGTAGCGACGGCGGCGCCCCCGATCGGCGCGGCGACCTGGGTGCCCGCGACAGCGGCACCGGCCTGCGGCGACACGCGCAACAGCTGGTCGACTTCGATCTGATTCGGGTTCGCCAGGTTGTTCCACGCGGCGATGTCGCGATAGTTCTGCCCGTTTTCGAGTGCGATCCGGTACAGCGTGTCGCCCGGCTTTACCCGGTAGTAACCCGGCGGCGCCGGCGGAAGCGGTACCGCGGGCTGCGCGGCGGCAGTCGTGCCGAGCGAACCGGAGCGATCGACGACGGGCGCGTTGTCGAGCCGCGTCGCACAGGCGGCCAGTAGCGTGGAGAACGCAGCTACGCAGATCGCGCGCTGGGCGAGCGTGAGCGGTTCCCTGGAACGGTTGTTTTGCATCGCGCGCAACATACTCATCGGTTTCAAATTACTCCGGATTTTAAAGGGACAAAGAAAACGCGATCAAGCCGTGACTCCCGCCATTGCGCGTGCGCGACGCGCTCGACGAGCGTGAGCACCTGGTGCTGCCCGCTCTGCGCGCCGACCGGCGCGACAAGGCGCCCGCCGATCGCGAGCTGCTCGAGCAGCGCCTGCGGCACGTCGAGCCCCGCCGCCGCGATCACGATCGCGTCGAACGGGGCCGCCGACGGCAGGCCGACACGCCCGTCGCCGTAGTGCAGACGGATGTTCGGCACGCGCAGCGGCCGCAGGTTCAGCTTCGCGCGCTCGTAGAGCGGCTTGATGCGTTCAATCGAATACACGTCGCGTGCCACGTGGCTCAGCACGGCGGCCTGATAGCCGCAGCCCGTGCCGATCTCGAGCACGCGCTCGAGCGTGCGGCCGGCCATCGCGAGCTCGATCATGCGCGCGACAACCGACGGCTTTGAAATGGTCTGCTGGTGGCCGATCGGCAGCGCGGAATCCTCGTAGGCCTGCGTCGCCAGCCCCGGATCCACGAACAGGTGGCGCGGCACCGCGGCCATCGCCTCCAGCACGCGCGCGTCGGTCACGCCGTTCGCGCGCAGCCGTTCGACCATCCGTTCGCGCACGCGTTCCGACGTGAGCGCGAACGCGCCGGCCGGCGCGACGCTCGGCGCGGCCGGCTTCGGCATCGCGGGCTTCAGCGCGGTCGGCTTCGGTGCGGTCGCGGGCTTCGCGGCGGGGGAACCGGGCATGGCCGTGCGCGGGGCGGCGGGTTTCACCGCAACCGGTTTCAGCACGGCGGCGGGCTTGTCGGCGACCTTCGACGCCGCGACCGCCGCATGGCGTTCGCCGGCCCGACCTTCCGACTTGCGTGGCGCTCGCTTGAGATCTTCGAGCGCGAGCGGGAACCGCTTCGCGCGCTCGCCGCTCATGAAGCCCGCCCTCCGGCGCGCGCCCATTCGCGCGTCGCGGGCAGCATCTGTGTATGCGTGAGGTCCAGCTGCAGCGGCGTGATCGATACGAAACCGTTTGCCACCGCGTGAAAATCGGTGCCTTCGCTGGCGTCCAGCGCTTCGCCCGCCGCGCCGATCCAGTAGATCGGTTCGCCGCGCGGGTCGGTCTGGCGAATCACCGGCTGCGACGGATGACGTTTGCCGAGACGCGTGACTTTCCAGCCTTTCAGTTCGTCGTAAGGCAGGTTCGGGATATTGACGTTCAACAGCGGCTGTCCCGGCAGCGGATGCGCGAGGGAGTGCTCGACGATCTCCGCGGCGACGCGCGCCGCGTCCGCGAGATGGGCCCAGCCCTTGTCGACCAGCGAGAACGCAATGGCCGGCACGCCGAACATGATGCCTTCGGTGGCGGCCGCAACTGTCCCCGAATAGAGCGTGTCTTCGCCCATGTTCTGGCCGTTGTTGATCCCGGAAACGACGAGGTCCGGCCTGGCGTCGGCCATCCCTGTCAACGCGACGTGCACCGAATCGGTCGGCGTGCCGTTCACGTAGAAGAAACCCGTACTCGCTGCGCGCTGCACCGACAGCGGCCGCGACAGCGTGAGGGAATTCGACGCGCCGCTGCAGTTCTGCTCGGGCGCGATCACCGTGAGTTCGGCCAACGGCCGCAGCGCGTCGCTGAGCGCGGCGAGACCGGGGGCGAGATAGCCGTCGTCGTTGCTGAGTAGGATTCGCATCCGGCGATTGTAACCGAGGAAAGATGGCGCGAGAGCGACAGTCCGGCGACTGCGGAAGGACGGTTGCGGGCGACCGTACACGCTGCACCGCCGCGTTGCGCGGCGGCGTTCTGCGCGCTCAGGAAAACGCCTCGCCGCCCCGGGTTTTCCAGCATCAACGGCGCTCGCTTGCGGAATGTGCCCTTCGGGGAGCCCGGCGCGAGGCGACAGGCCCAGGGGCGTTCAGATCGCCCCCGCGTCGCGCAGTGCGGCAATCGCCTGCGCATCGTAGCCGAGGCCGCGCAGCACCTCGTCGGTATGCTCGCCGAGTTCAGGCCCGAGCCAGCGCGTTTCGCCCGGCGTGTCCGACAGCTTCGGCGTGATGTTCGGCAACGGAATGTCGGTGCCGTCGGCCAGCTTGAAGCGCTGGATCATCTGCCGCGCGACGAACTGCGGATCGGTGAACATGTCGGCGGCGCTGTAGATGCGCCCGGCAGGCACGTCGGCCGCGTTGAGCACGACGAGCGCTTCATCGATCGTGCGCGGCGCGAGCCATGCGGCAATCGCGTCGTCGATCTCCTGCGTGCGCGGCACGCGCCCGTCGTTTTGCGCGAGTGCGGGATCGTCGGCGAGGTCGTCGCGCTCGATCGCCTTCATCAGTCGCTTGAAGATCGGGTCGCTGTTGCCGCCGATCACGATACTGCCGTCGCGGCATGCATACGTGTTCGACGGCACGATACCCGGCAGCGACGCGCCGGTGCGCTCGCGCACCATCCCGTACACACCGTATTCGGGCACCACGCTTTCCATCATGTTGAAGACGGCTTCATACAGTGCAACGTCGACCACCTGCCCCGCGCCGCCGTTGACCTTGCGGTGATGCAATGCCATCAGCGCGCCGATCACGCCATGCAGCGCGGCGATCGAATCGCCGATGGAGATGCCGATGCGCGGCGGCGGCAGGTCGGGATATCCGGTGATGTGGCGCAGCCCGCCCATCGATTCGGCAATCGCGCCGAAACCGGGCCGGTCGCGGTACGGGCCCGTCTGCCCGTAGCCGGACAGGCGCACCATCACGAGGCCCGGGTTCTCGGCCGACAGCACGTCGTAGCCGAGCCCGAGCTTTTCCAGCAGGCCCGGGCGGAAATTCTCGATCACGATGTCGGCCTCGCGCGCGAGTTGCCGCGCGATCGCCTTGCCGGCGTCGGCCTTCAGGTTGAGCGTGACCGATTTCTTGTTGCGCGCCTGCACGGACCACCACAGCGACGTGCCGCCCTGCTCCGGATGGAGCTTGCGCCACTTGCGCAGCGGGTCGCCGCCGTTCGGATCCTCGATCTTGATCACTTCCGCGCCGAATTCGGCGAACAGCCGCGACGCGAACGGCCCCGCGATCAGTGTTCCGAATTCGAGCACTTTGACGCCCGCGAGCGGGCCCTGGCTGGTGCTCATGTGTCTCCCTGGCATGAGGAACGGCGCCGCCGACCGGCGGCGCCCGGCTTACATCGTGCGGCGGTCGAGCATCGCGCGGGCGATGGTGCCCGCGTCGACATATTCGAGCTCGCCGCCCACCGGCACGCCACGCGCGAGACGCGTGACCGCGAGCCCGCGCGCCTTCAGCGTCTGGCCGAGGTAGTGCGCAGTGGCCTCGCCCTCGTTCGTGAAGTTGGTCGCGAGCACGACCTCCTTGACGACCCCGTCGGACGCGCGCCGCACGAGGCGGTCGAAATGGATTTCCTTCGGGCCGATCCCGTCGAGCGGGCTCAGCCGGCCCATCAGCACGAAATACAGCCCGCGGTAAGTCATCGTCTGCTCGAGCATGATCTGGTCGGCGGGCGTCTCGACGACGCACAGCAGCGTCGGATCACGCTCTTCGTCGCTGCAGACCTCGCAGATCTGCGCTTCGGTGAACGTATTGCACTTCTCGCAATGCTGCAGGTGCTCGGTCGCGAACAGCAGCGACCGGCCGAGCCGCTCCGCGCCCTCCCGATCGTGCTGCATCAGGTGGACCGCCATGCGCTGGGCGGATTTCGGCCCGACACCGGGCAGCACGCGCAACGCTTCGACGAGAGCGGACAGGGCGGACGGCTGTTTCATACGGCGGCAAAAAGTGGCACGGACGCCGCGTTCAGAACGGCAGCTTGAAGCCCGGGGGCAGCGGCAGGCCGGACGTCATGCCGCTCATCTTTTCCTGCGACGTCGCTTCGGCCTTGCGCACGGCGTCGTTGAACGCAGCCGCGACGAGATCCTCGAGCATGTCCTTGTCGTCCGCGAGCAGGCTCGGGTCGATCGACACGCGACGCACTTCGTTGCGGCACGTCATCGTCACCTTGACGAGGCCGGCGCCCGACTGTCCTTCGACTTCGATCAGCGCAAGCTGCTCCTGCATCTTCTTCATGTTTTCCTGCATTTGCTGCGCTTGCTTCATCAGTCCGGCGAGGTTGCCTTTCAACATGGGAATACTCCTTCTTGATCGTGTGAAAACCGGCACGCGGCGCGTGCCGGCCAATGTGTGGGCGTGATTGTGCCTGTCGCGGGGCGCTCAGTTCAATGCAGCGTCGGCGGCGGGCCGTCCGGCGCCGCGTCGGCGAGCGGGCGCACCGAACCCTCGACGATGCGCGCACCGAAGTCGCGCACGAGCTGCTGGACGAACGGATCGCCGTGAATCTCCTGCTCGGCCTCACGCTGGCGTGCTGCACGCGCAGCCGCATCGAGTGCCGCCGCCGTACGCCGGGCGGGCCCGACTTCGACGGCCACCTCGACCGGTTTGCCGAGCGCATCGGCCAGCGCGGCCGTCAGCTTCGCCACCTGCGCAGCGTCCGCATATTGCGGCACCGGCACTGAAAGTTTCAACGTAGTCGCATCGACGGCCGTCAGCTCGCTGTTGAACGCTAGCTGGTACGCGACGCCCTTGAGCGGCAGCCGCGCGGCCAGCGCCGGCCATTCGCCGTCGAAGCCGACCGGATCGAGCGCGATCGCGGGCGGCAGCGGACGCGTGTCGACCGGAGCGGACGGGCGGGCTTCCGCCGGCTTCGGCGTCACGCGCACATCGTCGGGGCCGCTGTCGAATACCGGCACGAAGCCGTCGTCGGGCGGGCCGCCAAACATCTCGTCGGCACTGAGCGGCACGTATTCGTCCGGCGGGATGTCCTCCCACGGCGGCGGGGCCTGACGTGCATCGGCTGCCTGCGGCGCACGGGCCGCCGCGCGCGGCGTCGGCACCTGTACGGCGGCGGGACGCGGCGCGACGGGCTTCTCGGCGGCCGGCTGGGCGGCCGGTTTCGCGGCGGCGCCTGCGCGACCGCGGTCGGACGACACGCGCATCCCCGCATTGCGCAGCACGTCCAGCGCGGCGGCGGCTCCCCCGGAACGCGCTGCCGGACGGGCGGCGGGCTCGGGCGGCGCAGCGCGCGGCACCGGTTCGGTCGGCGCAGCCGGCGCGTCGCTTCGCTGCACAACCGCAGCCGGCGGCTCGGGTTCATTGCGGGCGGGTGTCGGCCTCTCGCTGGCCGGCTCCGCTTGCGGTACTGCGGCCACGCGCGGCTGCGGCGTTTCGACGACCGGCTCATCAACCGGGGCCGGCGCGGATGCCGGGACGGCAGCCGGCTTCTCAGCCGGCTGGTCTGCTTCGCCGCCAGCCGGTGCCGGCGCTGCACGCACAACCGGCGCCGCTGGCGCGGCCGTTGTCGTAGCCTGCGGCCGCGCTGCCTCGACAGGTGCCGCGGATACCGGCTTCGCCACGGCAGCCGATGCCGCCGCCACGCGCGGCCCCGGCACCGCACGCGGCACGGACGGCTGTCCGCCCGGCGCGCTGCCGGTTGCCACAGCCGGCTCGAACGCGAGCATCCGCAGCAGCGTCATCGTGAAACCGGCGTATTCGTCCGGCGCCAGGCCAAGTTCCGCGCGGCCGACCGTCGCGATCTGATAGAACAGCTGGACCTGCTCGGGGCTCAGCGTCTCCGCGAAGCGGCGCAGGTCGCCCGCTTCGGGCCATTCGTCAAGCACCGAGCCCGGCGCGAACTGCGCCCACGCGATCCGGTGCAGCAGGCTCGCGAGATCCTGAAGCGCAGTCGAGAACGACAGGCTGCGCAGCGACATCTCGTCGGCAATCGCAAGGATTTCGGGGCCGCTGCCCGCGGCAAGCGCGTCGAGCAGACGCACCATGTAAGTCTGGTCGAGCGCGCCGAGCATGCCCGACACGGCCGACTCGGTCACCTCGTTTGCCGAATAGGCGATCGCCTGGTCGGTGAGGGACAGCGCGTCACGCATGCTGCCCTGCGCGGCACGCGCGAGCAGGCGCAGCGCCTGCGGCTCGAACGTGATGTGCTCTTCGCCGAGAATCCGTTCGAGATGCGACACGATGTGCCCGGCCGGCATCTGCTTCAGGTTGAACTGCAGACAGCGCGACAGCACGGTGACGGGAATTTTCTGCGGATCGGTCGTCGCAAGGATGAACTTGACGTGCGGCGGCGGCTCTTCGAGCGTCTTCAGCATCGCGTTGAACGCGTGATTCGTCAGCATGTGCACTTCGTCGATCATGTAGACCTTGAAGCGCGCATCGACGGGCGCGTACACGGCGCGCTCGAGCAGCGCGGCCATTTCATCGACACCGCGGTTGCTCGCGGCATCCATCTCGACGTAATCGACGAAACGCCCTTCGTCGATCTCGCGACAGGCGCGACACACGCCGCACGGCTGCGACGTGACGCCGGTTTCACAGTTGAGTGCCTTGGCGAAGATCCGCGACAGCGTCGTCTTGCCGACACCGCGGGTTCCGGTAAACAGATAGGCGTGATGGAGACGCCCGCCGTCGAGCGCGTGCGTGAGCGCCCTGACGACGTGCTCCTGGCCGACGAGCGAAGCGAAATCCTTCGGACGCCACTTGCGTGCGAGAACTTGATAGGTCATCGGGAAATTGTATCAGTAACGCTGCGTCGCGCCGACACGCGAAACGGTGCGAAAGACAGGCAACGCGCAGGTAAAACGGAGTGTGGTGCAGAAACAAAAAACGCCCGGCGAACGGGGCGAGAAGGAAGGTGACGAGCCCGACCCTCGGCACTGGCGGAAAACGATTGTGGCTGCTTCGTTCCCGACCTGACCAGGTTCACCGCCCCACCATGCGAGGAGGCCCGTCACGGCATATTCTATCACCGCTTCCGGATGAATGCGACCGTTTGTTCGCACCAATGCGAATATGACCGGACAAACCGGCGCGCATCGCGTCGCACGACGCTCGCCCGCACCGAATTGCCTGCGTCCCCTTGTAATTTACGGGCCGGCCTCCACCTGCAGGGCACAACGGTCGAACGGCGCGTCGTACCCCTACTCGCGTAGCGGCTACTATCGCCGCCCGCAGCAGATAGCAATTTAGGCTAATATGACGCCCGAACGACCCGCGAGCCGCGGCATGCAGCGCTTACACCCCTCCTGTCCGGAGAGCGGAGTGACCTGCCGCAGCGGCCGGCAGCCAACGGCGGCCGGTACGCCGCAACGCGCAAGCAGGCAGTCCCCGAACCGTAAGAGGTATTGACCCAATGAGCGAACAGATCAAACACATCAGCGACGCATCGTTCGAACAGGACGTCGTCAAGTCCGACAAGCCCGTGCTCGTCGATTTCTGGGCCGAATGGTGCGGCCCGTGCAAGATGATCGCCCCGATCCTCGACGAAGTCGCGAAGGACTACGGCGACAAGCTGCAGATCGCGAAGATCAACGTCGACGACAACCAGGCAACGCCCGCCAAGTTCGGCGTGCGCGGCATCCCGACGCTGATCCTGTTCAAGAATGGCGCGGCCGCCGCGCAAAAGGTCGGCGCGCTGTCGAAGTCGCAGCTCACCGCATTCCTGGACAGCCACCTGTAATACCGGCAGTTCCGCGGACGTGTTGTCAACCGGCAACACGTCCGCCGTCAAGCCGCCGTTCGCTCGCTCAAGCGCGAATCGGCCTATGCTAGAATTAAAAAACGTCTACAAGACGCATTTAAGTCTCTGAGCGCTTCCGCTCGCCCTCCTCCCTTTATTTCTTTCGTCGTCTCCTCCCTGGCGGGTTCTCCGTATGCATTTATCCGAGCTCAAGTCTCTGCACGTGTCCGAACTGATCGAAATGGCCAATGGCCTCGAGATCGAAAACGCGAACCGCCTGCGCAAGCAGGAGTTGATGTTTGCCATTCTTAAAAAGCGCGCCAAGACGGGAGAGACGATCTTCGGTGACGGTACGCTCGAAGTGCTGCCGGACGGTTTCGGCTTCCTGCGCTCGCCGGAAATGTCGTACCTCGCGAGCACCGACGACATCTACATCAGCCCGTCGCAGATCCGCCGCTTCAACCTGCACACCGGCGACACCATCGAAGGTGAAGTCCGCACGCCGAAGGACGGCGAACGCTACTTCGCGCTGGTGAAGGTCGACAAAGTCAACGGGCAGCCGCCCGAGGCCTCGAAACACAAGATCATGTTCGAGAACCTCACGCCGCTGCACCCGAACAAGCCGCTCTCGCTCGAACGCGAAATGCGCGGCGAAGAGAACGTCACGGGCCGCATCATCGACATGATCGCGCCGATCGGCAAGGGCCAGCGCGGCCTGCTCGTCGCATCGCCGAAGTCGGGCAAGACCGTGATGCTCCAGCACATCGCGCACGCGATCAAGCAGAACCACCCGGACGTGATCCTGTTCGTGCTGCTGATCGACGAGCGCCCTGAAGAAGTGACCGAAATGCAGCGCTCGGTCGCGGGCGAAGTGATCGCCTCGACGTTCGACGAACCGGCCACGCGCCACGTCCAGGTCGCCGAAATGGTGATCGAGAAGGCCAAGCGCCTCGTCGAAATGAAGCACGACGTCGTGATCCTGCTCGACTCGATCACGCGTCTCGCACGTGCATACAACACCGTGATCCCGGCATCGGGCAAGGTGCTGACGGGCGGTGTCGACGCGAACGCACTGCAGCGTCCGAAGCGCTTCTTCGGCGCGGCGCGCAACATCGAGGAAGGCGGCTCGCTGACGATCATCGGCACCGCACTGATCGAAACCGGCAGCCGCATGGACGACGTGATCTACGAAGAGTTCAAGGGCACCGGCAACATGGAAGTGCACCTTGAGCGCCGCCTCGCGGAAAAGCGCGTCTATCCGTCGATCAACCTGAACAAGTCGGGCACGCGCCGCGAAGAAATGCTGATCAAGCCCGAGATCCTCCAGAAGATCTGGGTGCTGCGCAAGTTCATCCACGACATGGACGAAGTCGAGGCAATGGAATTCCTGCTCGACAAGATCCGCCAGACGAAGAGCAACTCCGAGTTCTTCGACCTGATGCGCCGCGGCGGCTAAGCGCCCCCGCCCCGCACCGAACGGCCGCCCGCGCATCCTGCCCGGCGGCCGTTTTTCGGTGCCAACCTGAACGTGAACGTACAGGTTGATCTATAATCGCGCCATCGCCCGGATCGAATTCCCTCCACGCCCCATGCCGAACGACACCTCCAACCCGTTGCTGACCGTGAGCGATGCCGCGTCGCGACTCGGCGTCACGCCGCGCACGCTGAAGTATTACGAGGAGCGCGGGCTCGTCACGCCGTCGCGCAGCGAGGGCCGCTACCGCCTCTACGACGAAGCCGACCTCGAGCGCTTCGCGCGCATCCTGCGGCTGCGCGCGCTCGGCTTCTCGCTGCACGGCATCACCGAAATGCTGAAGCGCCCGCTCGAAGAAACGGCCGACGGCCGGCGCCGCTACTCGGAAGCGTCGCTGCGCGACATCCGTACCGGCCTCGCCGAGCAGATCGATACGCTCGACCGGCGGATCGCGGCCGTCCAGCGCGAACTGAAGGAAGCCGTCGCGCTGCGCAAGGAACTGCAGCACGACATCGACTACGTCGAGCGGCGTCTTGCCGGCGAAAACGCCGACGCGCTGATCGCGCAGCGGCAGGCCGAAAGCGGCACGCGGCGCGCGCGCAAGGCTCGCGAATGAACGCGATGCCCGGTCGCCCGCCGCTATGGAGCCGCGCGAACCTGCGCGCGGACCTGTTCCCGTGGGCGCTCGCGCTCGTCACCGGCATCGACTATTTCGACAACGCGGCCTTCTCGTTCTTCGCGAGCTACATCGCGGGCGGCATCAACGCTTCGCCCGACGAACTCGTGTGGTCGTCGAGCGCTTACGCGGTCACGGCCGTGCTCGGCATCCTGCAGCAGCAATGGTGGGTCGACCGGCTCGGCCATCGCCGCTACGTCGCCGGCTGCATGCTGATGTTCTCGTTCGGCGCGATCGCGGCCGCGCTCGCCGACACGTCGCTCGAACTCGCGTTCGCGCGCGGATTCCAGGGATATTTCATCGGCCCGATGATGGGCGCGTGCCGGATACTGATCCAGATCAGTTTCAAGCCGCAGGAACGGCCGCCCGCGACGCGCGCGTTCCTCATCATGATCCTGCTCGGCAGCGCGCTCGCGCCGATCGTGGGCGGCCTGCTCGTCGCGCATTCGACATGGCGCGCACTGTTTGCATGTACGGCGCCGGCCGGCATCGCATTCGCGATCCTCGCGCTGCTCACGCTGCCCGACTCGGGCCGGACGCCCGACGACGAACGCGGCTCCGGACACTTCTGGCCGTATGTCGTGTTCGCACTCGCACAAGGTGCCCTGCAGATCGTGCTGCAGCAGGTGCATTACCAGCTCTACAGCGGCTCGCCGATGCTGATCCTGCTGACGATCGCGGGGATCGGCGCGCTCGCGTGGTTCGCGTATCACCAGTGGAACCATCCGACGCCGCTCGTGCGCCTTCACGCGTTCCGCGAACGGACGTTCCAGGTCGGGCTGCTGCTCTACATGTTCTATTACTACGAATCGACAGGCTTCAGTTACCTGACCTCGCGGCTTCTCGAAGGCGGGCTCGGCTATCCGGTCGAGAACGCCGGGCGGCTCGTCGGCACGATGTCGCTGATTTCGGCCACCGCGCTGTTCGCCTACCTGCGTTACGCGAAATTCGTCACGCACAAGAAGTGGTTCGTCGTGCCGGGGTTCGCGATCGCCATCACGGCCGCGCTGTGGATGACGCGAATGACGCCGCAGGTCGGCGAAGCCGCGCTGATCGTCCCGCTGCTGCTGCGCGGGCTGCTCCTGCTCTTCATCGTGCTGCCGGTGGCCAACCTGACGTTCCGGATCTTCGCGATCGACGAATACACGCACGGCTACCGGCTGAAGAACATCGTGCGGCAACTGACGATCTCGTTTGCTACGTCGTCGGTGATCATCGTCGAGCAGCACCGCGTGGCCGTGCATCAGACGCGACTCGTCGAGCGTGCGAACGTGTTCGATCCGCTGTTCCAGCAGACCGCCGATGCGCTGACGCGCAGCTATGCGGCCGCCGGCCACGCGCTGAACGACGCGCACGGGCTCGCGATCGCGTCGATCGCGCGCATGGTCGCGCAACAGGCGTCGTTTCTCGCGTCGCTCGACGGCTTTTACTTCCTGGCCGGCGTGGCGCTCGTCGGCGGCCTCTTCGCGGCATGGCAAAAAGAGATCGATTGAGTTAAAAGACAGGCTTTGGATTTCCGCGAGCCGCCTTCATGCTCTCGAAACTGACCCGCTGGTTCGACGACCGCCGCCGCGACCGCGCGCTGCGCAGCCATCCGATCCCCGACGCGCTATGGCACGACACCGTCGAGCGCCTGCCGTTCCTCGCGGCGCTGTCGCCCGACGCGCTCGGCCGGCTGCGCGAACTGACGAGCCTGTTCGTCGCGAAGAAATCGTTCTCGACCGCGCACGGGCTCGAGCTGACCGACGCGATGATCGTCGCGATCGCCGCGCAGGCCTGCCTGCCCGTGCTGAATCTCGACCTGTCGCTGTACGACGGCTGGGTCGGCGTCGTCGTGTATCCGGGCGAATTCGTGATCCGCAAGACGGTGCAGGACGAGGATGGCGTCGTCCACGAAGTGGAGCAGGACGCGAGCGGCGAGGCCTGGGAAGGCGGCCCCGTGATCCTGTCGTGGGAGGATGCGCAGATGACGGACGGCCGCGACGCGTACAACGTCGTGATCCACGAGTTCGCGCACAAGATCGACATGGTCAACGGCGCAGCCGACGGCTATCCGCCCCTTTTTCGCCGCTGGCACGCGCCGTACCTCGATGCGCAGGCCTGGGCCGACGTGTTCGAGCACGCGTACGACCAGTTCTGCGCGCGCGTCGACGCAGTGCCGGACCGCGCGTGGGCACGCTTCGAGCGGGAATCGCTGATCGATCCGTATGCGGCCGACCACCCGTCCGAATTCTTCGCGGTGTGCAGCGAAGCGCTGTTCGTACGGCCGAAAGCGTTCGAGTCCGAATTTCCGGAGCTATACCGGCTGCTCGCGCGCTACTACCGGCAGGATCCGGCCGGCACCGGCGCACTCGACGCACCGTGAAAATAATTCGTCAACCATCTGATTTTCTGGCATAATCGCCGTTTTTCGACCTTAGGCAAGTGGCTCGCGCCGGGCTTGACGTCGGCTGGATCGCGCAACTTTGTGCGGCACGGCACGGCAAGCGGCGGGTTGGCTACCGCTCTCACCAAGGAAAATCATGAAACCTGGCATTCACCCGGATTACCGCGAAGTCGTCTTCCAAGACATGTCGAACGGCTTCAAGTTCATCACGCGCTCGACGATCCAGACGCGTGAAAACATCGAACTCGACGGCAAGACCTACCCGCTCGCCAAGATCGAAGTGTCGTCGGAATCGCACTCGTTCTACACGGGTCAGCAAAAGATCATGGACACGGCCGGCCGTGTCGAGAAGTTCAAGAACAAGTTCGGCGTTCGCGCCAGCGGCAAGGCGAAGTAAGCTTTGCACCGCATCCGGTGGTTGCAACGCACCGGTATCGCACAAAAGGGCAGCCCAGGCTGCCCTTTTTTGTCTCTGCTCGCCGGGAAAGCGCCGGCCGGCGTCCGGGCATCGGCCTGACGCGCAACTGCCGGCGCGTCTACAATGCCGGATGCTCGAAACCGGCTCGACCGCGCGCACCCGCGCCGGCCGCCCGCCCATAACAAATCGCTCATCTGCATGAAGCCTGTCGTCCGTCTCACCGCCTCCGCCACGCGTGCGCTGCCGCGCTGGCTGCTGCTTACCCTCTGCTTCGTCTACGCAGCGTTCGGCCTGTTCGGCCGCGATCCGTGGAAGAACGAGGACGCGGCGGGCTTCGGCGTGATGTGGACGATGGCCAAGGGCGGCTGGCACGATTGGCTGCTGCCGAACCTCGTCGGCAAGTTCATCACGACCGACGGGCCGCTCGGCTACTGGCTCGGCGCGCTGTCGATCCGCGGCCTCGGCCCGTGGGTCGATGCGAGCAACGCGTCGCGCGTCGATACCGGCGTGCTGTTCTGCGTCGCGTGCGCGTTCGTCTGGTACGCAGCCTACCTGCTCGGCCGGCGTGCCGAGGTCCAGCCGTTCAAATACGCATTCGGCGGCGAACCCGAGCCGCGCGACTACGGCCGCACGCTCGCCGACGGCGCGCTGCTGGTGCTCGTCGCCTGCTTCGGCCTCGCGGAGCGCGGGCACGAAACGACGCCGCAGCTGGCGCAGTTCGCGTGGATCGCCATGCTCGTCTACGGGATCGTCCGCGGCATCGACAAGCCGATGCAGGGCGCGCTGTGGTGGGGGCTCGCGATCGGCCTCGTCGCCCTGTCCGGCAACCCGGTGCTCGTCGTCGCCCTGCTCGCCGGCACGGCCGTGCTGTGGCTCGTCACGCCCGAGATGCGCAACCTGCGCCTGCCGCTGGTCGGCGTACCGCTCGCGGCCGCGATCTTCGCGCTGTGGCCGCTTGCCGCGTTCGTCGCGGCGCCCGACGACGCCGCATGGTTCTTCAACCAGTGGATTCACGGCAGCCTGATGCGCTTTTCCGGCCCGCCGACCGCCGTGCTCGGCTATGCGGCAAAGAACCTGCCGCTGTTCACGTGGCCCGCGTGGCCGCTCGCGATCTGGGCATGGTGGAGCTGGGCCGGCATGCGCCGCCGCGCGCACGTCGCGATTCCGCTGTCGGTCGCCGTGCCGCTCGTCGCGCTCGTGATCCTGCAGAGCCAGCAGTCGAACCGCATGTACATGCTGCTGATGCCGCCGCTCGCGGTGCTCGCGACGTTCGCGCTGCCGACCCTCAAGCGCGGCGCGATCAACGCGATCGACTGGTTCGCGGTGCTGAGCTTCACGATCATCGGCACCTTCGTGTGGCTCGTGTGGCTTGCCTCGCTCACGGGCTTCCCGCATCCGCTCGCCCGCAACCTCGCGCGCCTCGTGCCCGGCTACGAGCCGCACTTCAAGATCCTGTCGTTCGTCTGCGCGGTGATCGCCACGGTGTGCTGGTGCTTCCTCGTGCGCTGGCGCATCTCGCGGCAGCCGAAGGTTCTGTGGCGCAGCGTCGTGCTGTCGGGTGCCGGCACCACGCTGATGTGGGTGCTGCTGATGACGCTGTGGCTGCCGATCGTCAATTACGGCCGGACCTATCGCGACGTCGCGCAGCAGATCGCCGTGCACCTGCCGTCCGACTACGAGTGCATCGCGCCCGTGCGGCTCGGTGACGCGCAGATCGCGACCTTCGCGTATTTCGGCAACATGCGCTTCGATTTCTCCGGCGACTGCGACGTGATCCTGCGCCAGGACCGCGCGGACTTCGGCGAGCCGAGCTCCATGTCGCAATACGTGTGGCGTCTCGTGTGGGAAGGCCGCCGCGTCGCCGACCGCGACGAGCGCTTCCGCCTGTACGAGCGCATCGAACGGCCGAAGACGCCCGTCAAGCGGCGTCCGCCGCGCCGTCAGCCGGCCGACTGACGATGTTCGGCGACATCCGCCGAATCGTCGGTCTCGCATGGCCGGTGCTCGTCGGCCAGCTCGCGATCATCGCGTTCGGCGTGATCGACACCGCGATGGTCGGCCGCTACTCGGCCGTCGATCTGGCCGCGCTCGGGCTCGGCTCGTCGATCTACGTGTCGATCTACATCGGCCTGACGGGCATCCTGTCCGCGCTGCAGCCGATCACCGGGCAACTGTACGGTGCGCGACGCTATGCCGAAATCGGCGAGGAAGTGCGCCAGGCGCTGTGGCTCGCGCTGCTGCTCGCGGTGCCCGGCTTTCTCCTGCTGCATTTTCCTGAACCGCTGCTGCGCGTCGCGCACGCACCCGCCGCGCTGCACGAACGCACCGTCGACTACCTGCGCATCCTGTCGTACGGGCTGCCCGCCAGCCTCGTCTTCCGCATCTACAACGCGCTGACCAACGCGGCCGGCAAGCCGCGCCTCGCGATGATCCTGCAGATCGGCGCGCTGGTGCTCAAGTTTCCGCTCAACGTGTGGTTCATCTTCGGCGGGTTCGGCGTACCGGCCCTCGGCGGCCCCGGCTGCGGGCTCGCGAGCACGCTGATCAACTGGGCGCTCGCACTGATCGGCTACACGCTGCTCGCGAAGCTCGACGTGTTCGCGCCGCTCGCGATCTTCTCGCGCTTCTGCTGGCCGGTCTGGGAACGCCAGAAGGCGATCCTGAAACTCGGCGTGCCGATGGGCCTGTCGTACCTGATCGAGGTCACGTCGTACACGTGCATGGCGCTGTTCATCGCGCAATTCGGCACGACGACGCTCGCCGGCCACCAGATCGCCGGCAACATCGGCGCGGTGCTGTACATGACGCCGCTGTCGATCGGCGTGGCGGCATCGACGCTGGTCGCGCGCGCGCTCGGCGCCGGACGGCCCGAAGAAGCCCGGCTGCTCGGCCGCCACAGCGTGATCTTCGCGTGCGGCATTGCCGCGACATACGGCCTGCTCGTGTTCGTGCTGCGACCGCTGATCATCGGCGGCTATACGCCGAACCCGGCCGTCGCCGCGGCCGCGATGCCGCTCGTCGCGATCGTCGCGTGCTACCACGTCTTCGATGCGCTGCAGGTCACGTCGGCGTTCGTGCTGCGGGCCTACAAGGTCGCGGTCGTGCCGACCGTGATCTATGCGGTCGCGCTGTGGGGCGTCGGGCTCAGCGGCGGCTACGTGCTCGGCTTCGACGTGGGCGGCATCGCGCCCGCGTGGCTGACCGGCGCGCGCGGCTTCTGGTTCGCGAACACGGTCAGCCTGATGCTCGCGGGCGCCGGGCTCGTGCTGTACCTGCGCCGGGTGAGTCGCGCGCACGCCCCGGCGTCGGCCTGACGCGCCGCCCGCTACCTGTCCTCCAGCACGTCGGCCGCATGGTACGACGACCGCACGAGCGGGCCGGCGACGACTTCCCTGAAACCGAGCGCCAGCGCGTCGTCGCGCCACGCGGCGAATGCCTCCGGGCTCACGTAGCGTCGCACCGGCAGGTGGTGCGCCGACGGCGCCAGATACTGGCCGAGCGTCAGCACGTCGACTTCGTGCGCGCGCAGGTCGCGCAGCGTGTCGCGCACCTCGTCGTCGCGCTCGCCGAGCCCAAGCATCAGTCCCGACTTCGTCACGAGCGTCGGCCGCGCGGCCTTCGCCTGCGCGAGCAATTCGAGCGAACCGCGATAGTCGGCGCCCGGTCGCGCCGCGCGATACAGCGACGGCACCGTCTCGATGTTGTGGTTGAACACGTCGGGCCAGGCCGTCGACAGCGCATCGAGCGCACGGGCCACGCGGCCGCGGAAGTCCGGCGTCAGCACTTCGACGCCGATGCCCGGCACGCTCGCACGTACCGCCGCGATGCACGCGGCGAAATGCGCGGCGCCGCCGTCGCGCAAGTCGTCGCGGTCGACCGACGTGATCACGACGTAGCGCAGGCCGAGCGCCGCGGCCGTGTCGGCCAGCCGCGCCGGCTCGTCGGGATCGAGCGGCTCGGGACGACCGTGCGCGACGTCGCAGAACGGGCAGCGCCGCGTGCACAGGCCGCCCATGATCATGAAGGTCGCGGTGCGCTGCGCGAAGCACTCGCCGATGTTCGGGCACATCGCCTCCTCGCAGACGGAATGCAGCCGATGGTCGCGCAGCACGGCAGCCATGTCGGCCACCGCCGCGCTCATCATCGGCCGCGCGCGCAGCCAAGGCGGCTTCGGCAGCGCCGCGCCTGCCGCGGGCTCGACGCGCACCGGAATGCGCGCGAGCTTGTCGCGGCTTCTCGCGCCCGGCTGGCCGAGCGCCGTGAGACTGGGTCGTTCGAGCGCGGCGGCCATCGTCAGTCTCCGAGGAACGCGACAATCAGGCGGTTCACGTCGGCGGCCGCCTCCATCTGCACCATGTGCCCGCGGCCGGCGATCACTTCGGCACGCACGCCGTCGGGTAAAGCCTGCGCGTGATGCGCCGGGATCACCTGGTCGCGCTCGCCCCAGATCACGAGCGTGCGCGGCGCAAGCGTCGCGAGCCGGTCGCGGAACACGCGCCGCTGGGCGGCGCCGTCGAACGCCGCGTTCGCGATCTTCTCGAGCGCGGCCTGCACGCCTTCGAGCCGCTTGTACTTGACGAGATCCTCGACGAGCTGCCGCGTGACCAGCGCGTTGTCCGCGAACAGCGCACCGAGGTGCGGCTTCAGCGTGTTGCGGCTGTTGCCGGCGACGAAACCGTCGATGTAAGCGCGGTTGATGTCGGTGCCGAGCCCCGCGCTCGCGATCAGCGTCAGCGACGCGACGCGTTGCGGCGCGCGTTCCGCGGCCGCCATCGCAACCGCGCCGCCCATCGAATGGCCGATCAGGTGCGCCTGGTCGATGCCCTTCGCGTCAAGCAGCGCGAGCACCGCGTCGGCGAGTTCGTCGAGGCTGCCCGTCTCGACCGCCTTGCCCGATTCGCCATGGCCGGGCAGGTCCAGTGCCCACACGGGCCGGTGCGCGGCGAGATCCGCGTGATTGAACAGCCAGTTGTTCAGGTCGCCGCCGAAGCCGTGAATCAGCACGGCGGGTGTGCCGGTGCCTTCGCCGAGCTTCAGGAAGCGCACCGTCCGGCCGCCGATCTGCGCCTTCTCGGGTTGCGGGCCGGCCGCTTCGTCGGAGGCCGCGCTCGGCACGAAATCGCGCTGGAAATCGGCGATCGCCGCGTCGATGTCCGCATCGCTCGCATCGGCCGCCGCGACGACGCCGAGCAGCGCGCCGACCGGCAGCGTCTCGCCTTCCTGCGCGACCTGCCGGCGCAGTGTGCCGTCGAACGCGCATTCGACGCCCGACGAGATCTTGTCGGTCTCGACGTCGAGCACTTCGTCGCCCTTCGTCACGCGTTCGCCGATCGTCTTCAACCAGCCGTTGACCTGCCCCTGCTCCATCGACAGCCCCCACTTGGGCATCGTGATCATGTGAATCGACATCGTGTCAGCTCCTCGTCTTCAGGACCGCCTGCGCAATCGCATCGGCGGACGGGATATACAGGTCTTCCAGCACGCTCGCGAACGGCGCGGGCGTGTGCGGCGCGGTCACGAGTTCGATCGGTGCCTTCAGCGCATGGAACGCGCGCTGCGCGACGAGCGCGGCGATGTCGGTCGCGATCGAGCAGCGCGGGTTCGCTTCGTCGACGACCACGACGCGTCCGGTGCGCTCCGCGCTTTCGAGGATCGTTTCCTCGTCGAGCGGCGACGTCGTGCGCAGATCGATCACGTCGACCTGGATGCCGTCCTTCGCGAGCTTCGCGGCCGCGTCCATCGCGAGATGCACCATCCGGCCGTACGTGACGATCGTCGCGTCGTCGCCGTCGCGCATCACGTTCGCTTCGCCGAACGGAATCGCATAGGACTCCTCCGGCACGTCGCCTTCGCGGGTATAGAGCAGCTTGTGTTCGAGGAAGATCACGGGATCGTTGTCGCGGATCGCCTGGATCAGCAGCCCCTTCGCGTCGTACGGCGTCGACGGGCACACGACCTTCAGCCCCGGGATGTGCGTGAACAGCGACGTGAGCATCTGCGAGTGCTGCGCGGCCGCGCGCAGCCCGGCGCCGTACATCGCGCGGATCACGACCGGCGTCACGGCCTTGCCGCCGAACATGTAGCGGAACTTGGCGGCCTGGTTGAAGATCTGGTCGAAGCACACGCCCATGAAATCGATGAACATCAGCTCCGCGACGGGCCGCATCCCGCATGCGGCCGCACCGACCGCCGCGCCGATGTAGCCGCCCTCCGACAGCGGCGTGTCGAGCACGCGGCCCGGAAACTTGTGGAACAGCCCCTTCGTCACGCCGAGCACGCCGCCCCACGCGTCGTCCTCGCCCGGCGCGCCCGCGCCGCCTGCATTGTCCTCGCCCATCACGATCACGCTGTCGTCGCGCGCCATTTCCTGCGCGAGCGCCTCGTTGATCGCCTGCGAATAAGTGATCTTCCTTGCCATGTCTGTCTCCTGGAATGTTCGGTTCGCCGTGTCGGCCGCGGTGTCAGGCCGCGCTCACAGGTACGACACGTAGACGTCGGTCAGCAGGTCGGCCGCGTCGGGCAGCGGCGCGGCCTTGGCCTGCGCGACCGCGTCGTCGATCAGCGCCTTCACCTGGGCATCGACCGCGCGCAGATCGGCGGTCGTCAACGCTTCGGCCCGCACGACGCGCGTCTCGAAATGCTTCAGGCAGTCCTTCTCGTCGCGCAGCTTCTGCACCTCGCCGGGTGCGCGATAGGTTTGCGCATCGCCTTCGAAGTGGCCGAAATAGCGCGTGAACTTCACCTCGACGAGCGTCGGGCCGCCGCCGTTGCGCGCGCGCTCGACGGCTTCGCCGAGCGCTTCGTGCACCGCGAAGAAGTCGAAGCCGTCGACGATCACGCCTGGCATCCCGAACCCGTTCGCGCGATCGGCGATGTTGTCGGTCGCAACCGACCAGCTCGACGACGTCGCTTCCGCATAACCGTTGTTTTCGGCGACGAAGATCGCGGGCAGCCGCCACACCGACGCGAGGTTCATCGATTCGAAGATCACGCCCTGGTTCGACGCGCCGTCGCCGAAGAAGCACACGCCGACGCCGCCTGTCTTCTTGTGCTTCGCCGCGAGCGCTGCGCCGCACACGAGCGGGCCGCCCGCGCCGACGATCCCGTTGGCGCCGAGCATCCCCATCGACAGGTCGGCGATGTGCATCGAGCCGCCCTTGCCGTGGCAGACGCCGGTTTTCTTGCCGTAGATCTCGGCCATCATCCCGTGCACGTCGACGCCCTTCGCGATGCAATGGCCGTGGCCACGGTGCGTGGTCGCGACGTAGTCGTCGAGGCCGAGGTGCAGTATCGTGCCGACCGCGGACGCCTCCTCGCCCGCGTACAGGTGAACGAAGCCGGGGATCTCGCCGGTCGCGAATTCGACGTGCAGGCGCTCCTCGAATTCGCGGATCGTGCGCATCAGCCGGTAGGCGTCCAGCAGCTTGTCCCTGCTGAGCTGTGTCGAAACGGTCATGTGTGTCTCCTGGGTAGGTCTGACTGCGAATGCCGCCGCGGCGATGCCGTGGCGACGGATTGCACGGCCTGCGGCCGTCAGTGGAACGTGAAGCCGCCGTCGACGTTCACGGCCTGGCCCGTCACGTTGTCCATCGTCGCGAAGAACAGCGCGAGCCGGCCCATGTCCTCCGGCGTCTGGGCGCGGCCCTGCGGGATCAGCGTCAACTGGTGCCGCTGCCACGATTCCTCGACCGTTTCGCCGTCGGCCTTCCATTCGTCGGACAGCCGGTCCCACATATAGGTACGGACGATGCCGGGGCAGATCGCGTTGACGGTCACGCCGTCGCGCGCAAGCTCCTTCGCGAGCGCGTTCGTGAAGCCGACGACCGCGAATTTCGATGCGCTGTAATGCGCGAGATTCGGAAAGCCTTCCTTGCCGGCGATCGACGCGACGTTGATGATCCGGCCGCGGCCCTGCGCCTTCAGGTGCGCGAGCGCCGCGCGGCAGCCGAGGAAGGTGCCCTTCGCGTTCACGTCCATCACGACATCCCAGTCGCGCTCGGTCAGTTCGGCGACCGGATGAATGCTGATCACGCCCGCGCAATTCACGAGGATGTCGAGCCGGCCGAGTTCGGCGAGCGCCTGCGCGACCATCGCGTCGACCTGCGCGGCCTGCGTGACGTCGACCTTCGCGACCGCCGCCCGCCGGCCGAGCGCGCGTACCTCGCGCGCGGTGGCGTCGAGCGCATCGTCGAGCAGGTCGGCCAGCAGGACGTCGGCGCCCGCGCCGGCAAGCGTCAGCGCAATGCCGCGGCCGATGCCGCGCGCGCCGCCCGTGACGATGGCGACTTGTCCTTCGAGTGAAGCCGTCATGGCAATGTCTCCTTGAGGATCGTTATGGAAGTCGAAATGTCATGCGAAACAGCAGCGGCTCAGTCGTGCCACGCGCCGGCATCGCGCAGCAGTTGCCGCGACGACGCGTAACGCAGCGTGCGGCCGACATCGACCGTCAGCGGCCCGCGCCAGTCGAGCGAGATCTCGTAGCGATCGCCGCGCGCGACCTCGATCTCGCGTTCACCGTCGAACGCGAGCGTGCCGCGCTCGAACGGGATCGTCTGCCACGCGCCCGGCTCGAGCCGTTCGCAACTGCGCATCACGACGCGATCGACGCGGCCCGGCGCAATCGGTGCGACGAGCGGCGTGCCGGCCGCCTTGCCTTCGGCCGCGAAGCGCATCGCGAGCCCGTGCGGCGCGCTGCGTTCGAGCGGCGCCCACGCGCCGCCGAGCGCGGACAGGCCGATCCCGTCCGGTTCCGCGAACGTCAGGTAGAGCGAATCGATGTCGTCGGACCCCGAGATCGCGCGGGCGCCGATGAAGTGCTGGCGCGCGGCGCACACGTCGACGAGCGCGATCTCCTCGCGCCCCGGCTGCGCGCCCGCCACGCAGCGCACGACGAGCCGCTTGTTGCGCGTGAACGCGACTTCGGCCGGCACCGCGCCGGTCGCGGCGAGTCCTGCCGCGACGCCCGCGACGGTTGCCTCGCGATGCTCGGGAAACGCGTTGTTGGTGCCGGTGGACAGCGCGACGAGCGGCGTCGCGCCACAGTGCGCGGCCACGGCGCGATGCGTGCCGTCGCCGCCGAGCACGACGATCAGCGCGACTTCCATGCGGTGCAGGTACGCGGCACCGGCCTGTGTGTCGGCGACGGTATCGGTGATTGGCAGGTCGACGAATTCGACCTCGGGCCAGCGCTCGTGCGGCGCGACCGCGCGATGCGTGTCGATCGCGCGCAGCAGCAGCGTCGCGATGCCCGTGCGGTCGCGCAGCGTCAGCACGCGCTCGACGCCCATCGCGCCGAGGCCGGCCAGCAGGCGCACGATCATGTTCGCCTTCTCCGCCGTCGGAAACACGGAGGCATGCGTCGTGAGGCGGCGGATGTCGCGCCCCGATGCGGGGTTCGCGATCACACCGACGGTAACGGGCGTCGTCACGGGTTCGTCTCCATCCAGTTGGCCGGCCCCGGCGCATTGCTGTACGCCGCGGCCCTGCCTGTCTCGTCCGCTGCCATCGCCGGGCGGCGGATCTTCATCGTCGACGCGACCGCGCCGACCTGCCCGTGATCTCTGCAAGCGGCGTGCCATCGAGCGTGCGATGTCCGTGAAACCCGTGTGCACGCTGGCGCGGCGGGCATGTCGACGCCGCCGGTTCGCTGCCGGAGCCACGGCGCGCGCGGCAATTCCGCCCGTTCGTCTCACCCCGTCGATGCGACGAAACGGCCGCCGCGACGCCGGTGCAAGCGCGCCGTTGCGCCCGCAAACCCCGCGCTATCGCGGCGCCGCGCGGTGCGGCGTCATGCCGGACGATCCGCGCATGCCGCACATGCGCGCGTCTCAGCGACACGAGACAGCGCGCGATACCGGTGAGACGAACGTCTCACGCCCGCCGCGTGCTGCGATGCAATGTGATCCGTCGAACGGGATGTGCTACAAGAACATCGCATTCCCCGCCGTACGGAACCGGAGCCGACCATGCCTTACGCCGTCCCCCAGGCCCAGCACGCCGACCGTGTGCTCGGCGCGCTCGCCGGACGCCTGCCCGCGCCGGCCGAATCCACGCGCCTCGTGTCATCGTGGCAACGGTCGCTCGAGCGCTACCGTCTCGACCCCGCTTCGTCGATCGGCCCGCGCGTGCTGACCGCGGCGGAGCTGCGCGAAGTCCGCGACAAGGAAGAGGCCTTCCTGCGCGCGTCGGGCCAGTGCCTGACGCGGCTGCACGACATGATCCGCGTCGCCGACTACTGCGTGATGCTGACCGACGCGCACGGCGTGACGATCGACTACCGGATCGACCGCGAGCGCCGCAACGACTTCCGCCACGCGGGGCTGCACATCGGCTCGTGCTGGTCGGAAAGCGAGGAAGGCACCTGCGGTGTCGCGAACGTGCTGACCGATCTCGCGCCGATCACCGTGCACAAGACCGATCACTTTCGCGCGGCCTTCACGACGCTCACCTGCAGCGCGGCGCCGATCTTCTCGCCGGGCGGCGAGCTGATCGGCGTGCTCGACGCGTCGGCCGTTCAATCGCCCGACGGCCGCGACAGCCAGCGTCTCGTCTATCAGCTCGTGCGGCAGAGCGCGGCGCTGATCGAGGACGGCTACTTCGTGCACAGCACCGCGCAGCACTGGATCCTGTTCGGGCATCCGAATCGTCACTACGTCGAAGCGCAACCCGAGTGGCTGATCGCGTTCGACGAATGCGGCAATATCGTCGCCGCGAACCGGCAGGCGCGCGACGCGCTACCGGCGCTGCGCGAACCGCGCCATATCGACGAGATCTTCGATGCGACCGAGATGCCGCTGCGCGATGCCGCGCGGCTCGATGCGATCGTCGCGCTGCGGCTGCGCGCGACCGGCGCGCCGCTCTATGCGCGGCTGCGCGCGCCGCTACGGCGCACCGGCCGCGAGCCCGGCACGGCCTCGCGCCGCCCGGGCACCACGCAACGCCACGTCGGCGCGCTGACGCCGTTCCTGCACAGCAGTGACGCGCATATCGCGCAACAGGCCGAACTCGCGTTGCGGGTCGCGAGCAAGCGGCTGCCGATTCTCGTGCTCGGCGAGACCGGTGCGGGCAAGGAAGTGTTCGCGCGCGCGATCCACGACGCCGGCGCGCGGCGCGCGCGGCCGTTCGTCGCCGTCAACTGCGGCGCACTGCCGGAAGCACTGATCGAGAGTGAATTGTTCGGTTATGCGGCCGGTGCGTTTACCGGTGCACGCAAGCACGGCGCGCGCGGCAAGATCGCACTCGCCGACGGCGGCACGCTGTTCCTCGACGAAATCGGCGACATGCCGCTCGCGCTGCAGACGCGCCTGTTGCGCGTGCTCGCCGATGGCGAGGTTGTGCCGCTCGGCAGCGATACGCCCGTGCGCGTCGATCTCGACGTGATCTGCGCGACGCACCGCGATCTCGCGCGCATGGTGGCCGACGGCACGTTCCGCGAGGATCTGTACTACCGGCTGAGCGGCGCGACGTTCGAACTGCCGCCGCTGCGCGAGCGCGCGGACGTGCGCGACGTGATCGCCACAGTGTTCGCCGAGGAGGCGCAGGCAACCGGCCACGTGCTGACACTCGATGCAACGCTCGCCGAACAGCTCGCCGCGTACCCGTGGCCCGGCAACGTCCGGCAGCTGCGCAACGTGCTGCGCTATGCGTGCGCGGTGTGCGACGCCGCGCGCGTGACGCGACAGGATCTGCCGGCCGATATCGCCGCGCAGCTCGGCGGCGCGTCGACCGGCACCCTGCCTGACGACGAGCGCGGCCGCATCGTCGCCGCGCTCACCGCGCACCGCTGGCGGCCCGACGCCGCCGCGCAGGCGCTCGGCATCTCGCGCGCGACGTTGTACCGGCGCATCGCGAAGCACCGGATCGTCGCGCCGCACCGCGCGTGACGTGCGGGTGCCGGCGCGCGCCCCGTCACGCGAGCTGCCCGACCGCGTCGTTCGCGTCGTTTGTCTCTCCGGCCGCTTCGTCGAGCCGCGCGAACACCTCGCGCGCCGCGAACAGCGCGTTGAGCGCGGCCGGGAAACCCGCGTACACGGACATCTGCATGAACACCTCGACGATCTCGTCGCGCGTGCAGCCCACGTTCAGCGCGGCCTCGATATGCACCTTCAGCTGCGGCTGCGCGTTGCCGAGCGCGGCCAGCGCCGAGATCGTCGCAATCTCGCGCGCCTTCAGGTCGAGTTGCGGCCGGCTGTAGATGTCGCCGAAGCCGAACTCGACCAGCAGCCGTGCGAAGTCCGGGGCGATCGGCGCGAGCGCCGCGATCACGCGTTCGCCCGCCTCCCCGTCGATTTCCTTCAGTTTGTTCCAGCCGCGCGTGTAGCGGTCTTCAACGAGTCGTTCCATGGTGTCCGTCCTGTTCCGATGGGGAGTGAGAGGGTTTTGCCCGTCGTGCCGCATCGCGCTCCTGTGCCTCGTAGTACGCGATCTTGTCGCTGATCACGTCGAGGCTCGCCTGCAGCTCCGCGAGATGCGCGCGCACCGCGTCGCGATGCGTGACCAGCAGGCGGCGCCGCTCACCGAAGGTCGGCTCGCCCTGCGCGCGCAGCGCCGCGAATTCCTGCATCTGCGCGATCGGCATGCCGGTCGCCTTCAGGCGCATCACGAAGGCCAGCCAGTCAAGGTCGGCCGGCGCATAGAGCCGGTGCCCGGCCGCCGTGCGCGAAATCGCACGCAGCAGCCCGGCCTGCTCGTAGTACCGCAGCGTATGCGTCGACAAGCCGGTCAGCTCGGCGACTTGCCCGATCGTCAGCGGACCGGTGGCGGAAGGTTTGGATACGGTTTTCGACATGGCAGGAGCAAGGTTAGGAGTTAGAGTCAACTCTAAGTCAAGCGCTTTCGAACGGCCAGCGCGACGACGACCCACGACACCCCGCGACACCGTAAAGAATGGTCAAAACCGCTGCCCGGCGCGGGTTTCGGTCTTTACAGCGCCGCAAGCCTTCAGCAAGATTCGGTCAGCCTGTCTTAAAAAGGGCACGCATTTGTCCTATGCTTAACGGCGACGCCCGGCCAAGTCTCGCCCGCCGTCCGTTGCAACAGCCATTCATCCGTCAGAATCAGAACCAGGGAGCCTTTGCCATGCTGAAAAAGCTGCTGATGCTGTTCGTCGCGCTGTCGCTGTCACTCGCCGCAGGCCTTGCCGCGGCCGTCGAAGTCAACACGGCCGACCAGGCCGCGCTCGAATCCGTGAAGGGTCTCGGGCCCGTGAAGTCGAAGGCGATCATCGACGAACGCACCAAGAACGGCCCGTTCAAGGACGCGGACGATCTCGCGAACCGCGTAAAGGGCCTCGGCACGAAGTCGGTCGGCCATCTCGAGGAAAACGGCCTGACGATCGGCGGCTCGTCGACGCCGCCGAAGGGCGTGAAGCTGTCGAAGCCGGCCGCGACGACACCGGCGACCCCGTCGGCAACGACGTCGGCAGGCACCGCGTCGACGTCCACGACCGCGACGGCCGGTACGACGGCCGGTACGACGGCCACTGCGCCGGCACCGGCGGCAAGCGCGCCGGACACGGCGGCGAAACCGGCCAAGGCCAAGCGCGCGTCGAAGAAGGAAAAGGCCGCCGCGGCCGCAGCGGCATCCGCCGACGCGGGTGCGAGCGCACCGGCCGCGGCGTCGTCGGCCAAGGCGACGAAGGGTTCGAAGAAGAAAAGCAAGAAGGACAAGGCAGCCTCCGCCGCCGCGGCGTCGGGCGCCTGATGTGCGCCGCGCGCGCGACGGCGTGCGCGCGGCATTCGTTCAACGGGCGTCGTCGTCACGACGCCCTTTTCAGTAAAGGTGAAGCACCATGGGTCTCCTCGACATCGTTGGCGGTCTGCTCGGCGGCCAGGCCGGCGGCAACTCGCAAAGCGCGCTGATCACGACCGCGCTCGAATTCATCAACAACCAGCCGGGCGGCCTGAACGGCCTGATCGAGAAGTTCAAGGCGGGCGGCGCCGGCGACATCATCGGCTCGTGGGTCGGCAACGGCGAAAACCAGCCGATCTCGGCAGACACGCTGCAGAACGTGCTCGGCTCCGACGTCGTCGGCTCGCTCGCGAGCAAGGTCGGCATCGATCCGTCGCAGGCTTCGTCGATCCTCGCGCAGGTGCTGCCGCACGTCGTCAACGGCGCGACGCCGAACGGCGAAGTGCCGGCAGGCGGCCAGATCGATACGTCGAACGTGCTCGGCGCGCTCACGCAACTCGCCGGCATGTTCGGCGGCAACAAGCAGGGCTGAGCCCGCACCACGCCGGCTGACAGCCCCGGCGGCGGTTTCGGCCGCCCCATAAGCAAACACCCCGCCGAGGCGGGGTGTTTGTTTTTGCGCGCCCGGCGCGAACCGGGCGGGCAGCCGATGGCAGGCGATCAGTGAACGACGCGGTCGAACACGAACTTGCCGTCGTTGACGTCGACCGGAATCACGTCCTTCGGACCGAAACGGCCCGCGAGGATGAGCTTCGCGACCGGGTTCTCGATCTCCTGCTGGATCGCGCGCTTCAGCGGCCGCGCACCGAACAGCGGATCGTAGCCGACCTTGCCGATCTGTTCGAGCGCCGCCGGCGACACGTCGAGCGCCATGTCGAGCTTCGCGAGCCGGTCGTGCAGGCGGGCGAGCTGGATCTTCGCGATCGACTCGATGTTGCTGCGGTCGAGCGCATGGAACACGACGACGTCGTCGATCCGGTTCAGGAACTCGGGGCGGAAATGCTGCTTCACCTCGAGCCACACCGCGTCCTTGATCTCTTCCTGCGGCGCGCCCGTCATCGCCTGGATCACCTGCGAGCCGAGGTTCGACGTCATCACGATCACCGTGTTCTTGAAGTCGACCGTGCGCCCCTGCCCGTCCGTCATGCGGCCGTCGTCGAGCACCTGCAGCAGCACGTTGAACACGTCCGGATGCGCCTTCTCGATCTCGTCGAGCAGGATCACGCTGTACGGCTTGCGGCGCACGGCTTCCGTCAGGTAACCGCCTTCCTCGTAACCGACATAGCCCGGCGGCGCGCCGATCAGCCGCGCGACGCTGTGCTTCTCCATGAACTCGCTCATGTCGATGCGGATCAGGTGCTCTTCCGAATCGAACAGGAACGACGCCAGCGCCTTGCACAGTTCGGTCTTGCCGACACCCGTCGGACCGAGGAACAGGAACGAGCCGTACGGACGGTTCGGATCGGCGAGACCCGCGCGCGAACGGCGAATCGCGTCGGCCACCGCGCCGATCGCCTCATGCTGGCCGACCACGCGCTCGTGCAGCTTTTCCTCGATGTGCAGCAGCTTCTCGCGTTCGCCCTGCATCATCCGCGACACCGGAATCCCGGTCGAACGCGACACGACTTCCGCGATTTCCTCGGCGCCGACCTGCGTGCGCAGCAGGCGCGGCCGCGTCGGGTTGTGCTGCTCCTGCTCTTCGGCCTGCGTGACCTGCTTCAGCTGCGCCTCGAGCTGCGGCAGCTTGCCGTACTGCAGTTCGGCGACCTTCTCCAGCTTGCCGTCGCGCTGCAGCCGCGCGATGTCCGCACGCACCTTCTCGATCTCTTCCTTCAACTGCGCGCTGCCCTGCACCGCGGCCTTCTCGGCGGTCCAGATCTCCTCGAGGTCCGCATATTCGCGGCCGAGGCGCTCGATCTCTTCCTCGATCAGTTGCAGGCGCTTCTGCGACGCTTCGTCCTGCTCCTTCTTCACGGCTTCGCGCTCGATCTTCAGCTGGATCAGCCGGCGGTCGAGCTTGTCCATCTCTTCGGGCTTCGAATCGATTTCCATCTTGATCTTCGAAGCGGCTTCGTCGATCAGGTCGATTGCCTTGTCGGGCAGGAAACGATCGGTGATGTAGCGGTGCGACAGTTCGGCCGCGGCGACGATCGCCGGATCGGTGATGTCGACGCCGTGGTGCAGTTCGTACTTCTCCTGCAGCCCGCGCAGGATCGCGATCGTCGCCTCGACGCTCGGCTCGTCGACGAGCACCTTCTGGAAGCGGCGCTCGAGCGCGGCATCCTTCTCGATGTACTTGCGGTATTCGTCGAGCGTGGTCGCGCCGATGCAGTGCAGCTCGCCGCGCGACAGCGCCGGCTTCAGCATGTTGCCCGCATCCATCGCGCCTTCGGCCTTGCCCGCGCCGACCATCGTGTGGATTTCGTCGATGAAGACGATCGTCTGGCCTTCGTCCTTCGCGATGTCGTTGAGCACCGCCTTCAGGCGCTCCTCGAATTCACCGCGATACTTCGCGCCCGCGAGCAGCGCGGCCATGTCGAGCGACAGCACGCGCTTGCCCTTCAGCGTCTCGGGCACTTCGCCGTTGACGATCCGCTGCGCGAGCCCTTCGACGATCGCGGTCTTGCCGACGCCCGGCTCGCCGATCAGCACCGGGTTGTTCTTGGTGCGACGCTGCAGGATCTGGATCGAACGGCGGATTTCGTCGTCGCGGCCGATCACCGGATCGAGCTTGCCCGCACGGGCGCGCTCGGTCAGGTCGACGGTGTACTTCTTCAGCGCCTCGCGCTGGCTTTCCGCATCCTGGCTGTGCACCTGCGAGCCGCCGCGCACCGCGGCGATCGCGGCTTCGAGCGACTTGCGCGTGAGGCCGTGCTGGCGCGCGAGCTTGCCGGCTTCGCCCTTGTCGTCGGACACGGCGAGCAGAAACATCTCGCTCGCGATAAACGTGTCGTTGAGCTTCTGCGCTTCCTTGTCGGCCTGGTTCAGCAGCCCGGCCAGTTCGCGGCCGATCTGGATGTCGCCGCCCGTACCCGTCACTTGCGGCAGGCGCGAGATCGCTTCGTTCAGCGCGCCTTGCAGCGCCTGGATGTGAACACCCGCGCGCGACATCAGCGAGCGGGCGGAACCGTCCTGCTGCGCGACCAGCGCGGCCAGCACGTGAACGGGTTCGATGTATTGATTGTCGCGGCCAGCCGCAAGGCTTTGCGCGTCAGCGAGTGCTTCCTGGAACTTGGTGGTGAGCTTGTCGATTCTCATTTTGTCGAGACCTCCAATTTTCGATTAACACCAAGATAAGGATGGTTATGCGGCTTTCAAGCGAAATTTGGGTTGATTCAGCGCAAAAATCGATGGATATCCTCGAAGCAGCCCTGGGACGGGCCGCTGCCGGGCCGCGGAGCGCGGCGCTCGCGTATCAGCCGGCCGTCGACGGCGGCTCGACGGGCACAGGCGCGTCTTCCGGCAACGGCGCGGCGGGATGCACGCGCACGACCGGGCGAATGCCGAGCAGCGCCATGAGCGGCGCAGCGGGTTCGACCAGTTCACCGAGCGTGTGGCGGTCGAGTTCGGCGAAGAACGCATCGCGCGCGGCCGCCAGCACGCCCTTCAGGCGACACTGCGGCTCGATCACGCAGCCGCGCGATTCACCTTCGGCCGCAAAGCAGCCGACCAGCGCGAAGTCGCTCTCGGTTGCGCGCACGACCTCACCGACGGTCAGTTGCAGCGATTCGGGGAACAGCCTCAGCCCGCCATTGCGGCCGCGAACGGTGTCGACCCACCCCAGCTCGCCGAGCTGCTGCACGACTTTCATCAGATGGTTCTTCGAGATGCCGTAGGCGTCCGAGATCTCCTGGATCGTCGCGAGTCCCTCGCCACGCACGGCAAGGTAAAGCATCACGCGCAGCGAATAGTCGGTGTAGTCGGTGAGTCTCATGGGTGAATACGGAAGAGATCGATCGTGTCCCAATTACGTGAGCCGGGCCGATCGGGATGCGCACGGGGCCGGTCGACAGCCCTGTTCCGCGGCCCCGGGTTGCCGGGAGGGCGCGCGCGCAATAAAATGCGTGACATCTACACGTTTTTCAGGGGTCGTTGGTCGCTATTTTGCGTCAAAATCCGGCCGGCGTCCTGCACGATGCCCGCGCCGCCGCCCCGTCGTTGTCTGTCTCTCCCGGCCCCCTTTTTGCCATGACCGTCCTGCCCGCCTCGCCCGATACCGCACCGGCCCGCCCTCACGACGCCGAGCCGACCGAAGAGAACATCCGCGATCTCGTCTACGCGTTCTACGACCGCGTGCGCATCGATCCGCTGCTCGGGCCCGTGTTCGACGCAAAGCTGGCCGGCCGCTGGGACGACCACCTGCCGAAGATGGTCACGTTCTGGTCGAGCCTCGTGCTCGGCACCAAGGGCTATCGCGGCAACGTGCAGCAGGCGCACCAGCCGCTCGACGGGATCGAGCCGGCCCATTTCAGCCGCTGGCTGTCGCTGTTCCTGAAGACCGTCGAGGCGCGCTACGCACCGCCCGCGGCGATCCGCTTCATGGAACCGGCCCTGCGGATCGCACAGAGCCTGCAGTTGAGCCGCTTCGGCTGGGATTACCGGATTCCGCCCGAGCAGCAGGCGCTGCTCGACGCGATCGCACCGCGCCGCCGCGGCGGGGACGACGGGGGCGACGATCCGCACGCGCTGCCGTCGCGTGCCCGCGGCGAGCCGTTTCCAACGAAGATCATCGGGCGCAGCACCGATCCGGACGCGTAACGGATTGCCATCACGGGTTGCCGTCACGCGCGGCGCTTGCGCGCATGCAGCACCTTGCCGCACGATGCCGACGCCGCGCTCAGCGCCGCGTATTGCCCGATTCGATCCCCCAGCGCGCGAGCGCGGCATCGTCGGTGCTGCGCGCGTCGACCCAGCGCTCGCCGTCCGGCGTGGTTTCCTTCTTCCAGAACGGCGCTTCGGTCTTCAGGTAGTCCATCACGAACTCGCACGACGCGAACGCGTCGCCGCGGTGCGACGCAACCGTGGCGACCATCACGATCTGGTCGAGCGGCAGGAGCCTGCCGACGCGATGCACGATCGCGACGTCGATGCCCGGCCAGCGCCGGCCGGCCTCGGCCGCAATCTTCTCGAGCGCCTTCTCGGTCATCCCCGGATAGTGCTCGAGTTCCATCGCGGCAACCGCATCACCTTCGTTCAGATCGCGCACCGTGCCGACGAAGCACGCGACCGCGCCGATCTTCGGGTTGCGCGCTCGCAATGCCGCGACCTCGGCGTTCAGGTCGAAGTCGTCGGTCTGGATTCGTACCGTTGCCATCGCCGGTGCCTCAACCGCCCGTCACCGGCGGAAAGAACGCCACTTCGCAGCCTTCGGTGAGCCGCGTATCGGGACCGGTCATCTCGTGATTGCACGCCATGCGCAGCGCGCGCCCTTCCGCGAGCGTCTCGGCCCATGCCCCGCCGCGCACGCGCAGCCATGCGCGCACGTCGCCCACGGTCGTGACGCTGTCCGGCACGTCGGCCTGCTCGTCGGCAACACCCAGTGCCTCGCGTACGCTTGCAAAAAATTTCAGCTGAATCTTCATGGTTCGGGAAGCCGTCGCGTTACGACAGCAGTTCGGAAAACGGAATGAAACGTACGGTCTCGCCGGCGCTGATCGCGTGCTGCGGCGGATTGTCGATCAGGCCGTCGCCCCACACCGTCGACGTCAGGACCGCCGAACTCTGGTTCGGGAACAGGTCGAGGCCGCCGGCGGCGTTCACGCGGGCACGCAGGAATTCGTTGCGGCGGTCGCCCTTGCCTTGCGAGAAGTCGGCGCGCAGCGACAGCGCGCGCGGCGCGACGTCGCGCACGCCGGCCAGGCGCAGCAGGAACGGCCGCACGAACAGCAGGAACGTGACGAAACTCGATACCGGGTTGCCGGGCAGCCCGATGAAGTGCGCATCGGGGCGATCGTCGCCACGGCGCACCGCGCCGTAGGCAAGCGGCTTGCCGGGCTTCATCGCGATCTGCCACAGCGCGAGCCGCCCTTCGGCCTCGACGGCCGGCTTCACGTGATCCTCGTCGCCGACCGACACGCCGCCGCTCGTCAGGATCACGTCGTGATCGCGCGCGGCCGCGCGCAGCGTGTCGCGCGTCGCGGCGAGCGAATCGGGCACGATCCCGTAGTCGGTCACGTGGCAGCCGAGCCGCTCCAGCAGCCCGCGCAGCGTGAAGCGGTTCGAGTTGTAGATCGCGCCGGGCTTCAGCGGCTCGCCCGGCATCGTCAGTTCGTCGCCGGTGAAGAACACCGCGACGCGAATCCGCCGCGCGACCGGCAACTGCGCGCAGCCGACCGATGCGGCAAGACCGAGCGCCTGCGGCGTGAGCCGCGTGCCGGCCGGCAGGATCACCGAGCCCTGCCGGATATCCGCGCCCTGCGCGGTGATCCATTCACCGGCCTTCGGCGTGTGCAGGATCTCGACCGCATCGCCGTCGGCCGACGCCTGCTCCTGCATCACGACAGCGTCGGCGCCGGGCGGCACCGTCGCGCCGGTGAAGATCCGCGCGGCCGTGCCGGCTGCGAGCGGCGCGGCCGGATGGCCGGCCGGAATGCGCTGCGACACCGGCAAACGCCGCTCGCCATGCAGCAGGTCGGCGACGCGCACCGCATAGCCGTCCATCGCGCTCGTATGCATCGGCGGCACGTCGAGCGGCGAGCTCACGTCGGCCGCCAGCACGCGGCCGAGCGCATCGAGCGTGGCGACGGTTTCGACGCCGGGCAACGGCTTCGCGGCATCGAGCAGCGCGGCGAGCGCCTCGGCGGTCGACAGCATCGGCGCGCGCGGCGCCGCGGGATTGGGGTTCGACATCGATGGAATCGGGGATCGTTGGATGCAATACGCCATTGTAGCGACGCCGTCGCGCGGGCGCGCGATATGGCGGACATGCGGAAACTGTGATTCGCGCGAACGCGCGGGTCTGGCACTTGTTTCGCGCGCGATGCCGGTTTGACGGCAGCCGCGCGGCAGGTTGCCGAACGCCCGCGCGGCGCGGCACCGCCAAACGAAACGGCCGGAACCCCGATCCGTTCGACGAATCGGCATTCCGGCCGTCCTGCACAGCCGGGCTCTCGGCCCGGCCATGCGTCATGCGCCCGTATGGGCGGCGATGAAGTCCTTCACCTGCTGCGCGTCGGCCTTCACGACCTCGAAACGCTGCGGCAGCGCCTCGAGCCCGTCGAATGCGGCCGGACGCTCGGCTTCGCGATCGAGTGCCTCGCGAATCGTCTCGCCGAACTTGATCGGCTGGGCGGTCTCGAGCACGACCATCGGCACGCCCGCGTCGAGATGCTCGCGCGCGACCTTCACGCCGTCGGCCGTGTGCGTATCGATCATCGTGTCGTAACGCGAGAACACGTCGCGGATCGTCGCGATGCGGTCCGTGTGGCTGCTGCGGCCCGACACGAAACCGAACTCGGCGACCCGTGCGAAATCGCCGCTCGCCGCGAGATCGAAGCCGCCTTTCTCCTCGACGTCGCGGAACAGCTGCATCACGCGCGCCGGATCGCGGCCGAGCAGGTCGAACACGAAGCGCTCGAAGTTCGATGCCTTCGAGATGTCCATGCTCGGGCTGCTCGTGTGATAGGTGTTCTCGGCGCTGCGCACGCGATACGCGCCCGTGCGGAAGAACTCGTCGAGCACGTCGTTCTCGTTGGTCGCGACCACGAGCTTCGCGATCGGCAGGCCCATCATCCGCGCGATGTGGCCCGCGCAGACGTTGCCGAAGTTGCCCGACGGCACCGTGAACGACACACGCTCGTCGTTGGACTGCGTTGCCGCGAAGTAGCCCTTGAAGTAGTACACGACCTGCGCGACGACGCGCGCCCAGTTGATCGAGTTGACCGTGCCGATCTTCTGCCGCGCCTTGAACGCATGATCGTTCGACACCGCCTTCACGATGTCCTGGCAGTCGTCGAACACGCCTTCGACCGCGAGGTTGAAGATGTTCGGATCCTGCAGGCTGAACATCTGGGCCGTCTGGAACGCGCTCATCTTCTTGTGCGGCGACAGCATGAACACGCGCACGCCGGCCTTGCCGCGCATCGCGTATTCGGCCGCGCTGCCCGTGTCGCCGGACGTCGCGCCGAGAATGTTCAGCGTCTGCCCGTGCTTCGCGAGCGTGTACTCGAACAGGCTGCCGAGCAGCTGCATCGCCATGTCCTTGAACGCGAGCGTCGGGCCGTTCGACAGTTCGAGCAGCGACAGCGCCGCGCCGTTCTCGGTGCCGAGCGTCTTCAGCGGCGTGATGTCGGACGCGTTCTCGCCATGGCGCGTGTTGCGGTACACGTCGGCCGTGTACGTGCGGCGCGTGATCGCGCGCAGGTCGTCGGCCGGCACGTCGTCGCAGAACTTCGACAGGATCTCGAACGCGAGATCCGCATACGACAGCGTGCGCCAGCGCGCGAGTTCGTCGGCCGACACCTTCGGATATTCGGACGGCAGGTACAGCCCGCCGTCCTTCGCGAGGCCGCCGAGCAGGATGTCGGAGAACGTGTGGCGCTCGCCGATGCCGGCGCCGCGCGTGGAGATGTAGTTCATGTCGCCTTCCGTCCTCAGTTCAGCGCTTCCATGCGCAGCTTCGTTACCTTCGAGACCACCGTCGAGAGGCTCTCGATCTGCGCGATCGCCGCGTTGACGTTCTTCTCGACCGTCTCGTGCGTGATCAGGATGATGTCGGTCTCGCCGTTCGCGCCATCGATCTGCTCCGATTCCTTCTGCAGCAGCGCGTCGATCGAGATGCCCGATGCGGCGAGGATGCGCGTGATGTCGGCCAGCACGCCCGTCTGGTCGGCGACGCGCAGGCGCAGGTAGTAGCCGCTCGTCACTTCCTCGATCGGCAGGATCGGCGTGTTCGACAGGCTGTCCGGCTGGAACGCGAGATGCGGCACGCGATGCTCGGGGTCCGCCGTGTGCAGGCGCGTGACGTCGACGAGATCCGCGACCACGGCCGACGCGGTAGGCTCCGCGCCCGCGCCCTTGCCGTAATACAGCGTCGTGCCGACCGCGTCGCCATGCACGACGACCGCGTTCATCGCGCCCTCGACGTTCGCGAGCAGGCGCTTTTCCGGGATCAGCGTCGGGTGCACGCGCAGCTCGATGCCGTTTGCGGCGCGGCGCGCGATGCCGAGCAGCTTGATCCGGTAGCCGAGTTCTTCCGCGTAGCGGATGTCGGTCGCGTCGAGCTTGCTGATGCCCTCGACGTATGCGCGGTCGAACTGCACCGGCACGCCGAACGCGATCGCACTCATGATGGTCGCCTTGTGCGCGGCGTCGACGCCTTCGATGTCGAAGGTCGGATCGGCTTCCGCGTAGCCGAGCTCCTGCGCGGCCTTCAGCGCGGTCGCGAAGTCGAGCCCGCGATCGCGCATTTCCGACAGGATGTAGTTGGTCGTGCCGTTGATGATGCCCGCGATGTACTGGATGCGGTTCGCGGTCAGGCCTTCGCGCAGCGCCTTGATGATCGGGATGCCGCCGGCGACGGCCGCCTCGAACGCGACCATCACGCCCTTCGCGCGTGCGGCCTCGAAGATCTCGGTGCCGTGCACCGCGAGCAGCGCCTTGTTGGCCGTCACGACATGCTTGCCGTTCGCGATCGCGCGCAGCACGAGGTCGCGCGCGATGCCCGTGCCGCCGATCATCTCGGCGACGATTGCGATCGACGGATCATCGACGACCGCGTTGAAATCGTCGGTGATCTGCGCAGCGCCGGCATCGCCGCCGAGCGCAGCCAGCGCCTTGGCCGGGTTGCGCACCGCAATGCGCGTCACCTCGATGCCGCGCCCCGCGCGTCGCTTGATTTCTTCCTGGTTGCGGCCCAGCACCGTGAAGGTGCCGCTGCCCACCGTGCCGAAGCCCAACAGGCCAACTTTGATCGGTTCCATGCTGCGTGTGATCGATGAGTAAGAAGTAGTGAGTGCCGTGTGGTCCTGCCGCTCAGGCCGAATGGCGCTTGCGGTAGCCGTCGAGGAAGCGTGCGATCCGGTTGATCGAATCGGTCAGGTCGTCGAGGTTCGGCAGGAAGACCACGCGGAAGTGGTCCGGCGTCGTCCAGTTGAAGCCCGTGCCCTGCACGAGCAGTACGCGCTCCTCGAGCAACAGGTCGAGAATGAACTGCTGGTCGTTCTGGATCGGATAAAGCTTCGGGTCGAGGCGCGGGAACATGTACAGCGCGGCCTGCGGCTTCACGCAGGTCACGCCCGGGATCGACGTGAGCATGTCATACGCGAGTTCGCGCTGCTTGTACAGGCGCCCGCTCGGCATGATCAGCTCGTTGATGCTCTGGTAGCCGCCGAGCGCCGTCTGGATCGCGAACTGCCCGGGCACGTTCGCGCACAGGCGCATCGACGACAGGATGCCGAGCCCCTCGAGGTAATCCTTCGCGCGCCGGCGGTTGTCGCCACCGAGGCCCGACACGGCCATCCAGCCCGCGCGGTAGCCGCACGAGCGATAGCTCTTCGACAGGCTGTTGAACGTGACGGTGATCACGTCCTCCGACAGCGAACCCAGCGCCGTATGCTCGAGGCCGTCGTAGACGATCTTGTCGTACACCTCGTCGGCGAACACGATCAGCCCGTGCTGGCGCGCGATCTCGAGCAGTTCGAGCAGCAATTCGTCCGAATAAAGCGCGCCCGTCGGGTTGTTCGGGTTGATCACGACGATCGCCTTCGTGTTCGGCGTGATCTTGCGGCGGATGTCGTCGAGATCGGGCATCCACGCGTTCTGCTCGTCGCAGATGTAATGCACCGGCGTGCCGCCCGACAGGCTGACCGCCGCCGTCCACAGCGGGTAGTCGGGCGCGGGCAGCAGCACTTCGTCGCCGTCGTTCAGGAGCGCCTGGGTCGCCATCACGATCAGCTCGGACGCGCCGTTGCCGATGTAGATGTCGTCGAGGCCGACGCCCACGACGCCCTTTTCCTGCGTGTAGTGCATCACGGCCTTGCGCGCCGAGAACACGCCCTTCGAATCCGAATAGCCGGACGACGTCGGCAGGTTGCGGATCATGTCCTGGATGATCTCGTCCGGCGCATCGAAACCGAACGGCGCGAGGTTGCCGATGTTCAGCTTGATGATGCGGTGGCCTTCTTCCTCGAGGCGCTTCGCGTGCTCGAGCACCGGGCCACGGATGTCGTAGCAGACGTTGAGCAGCTTGTTCGACTTCTGAATCGGTTTCACGACGACACGGTTCCTGGGTTGGCCTTGCGGCCGGGGGGACGGGATCAAAACTGGAAAGCGGCCGGTCTGTGCGCGCTGTCTAGACTGGGGAAAAGCGGGCGGTCGGGCGCAGCTTGTGGCGACGCGCGACGCAAGTGGCGCCCGGGGGCGACCAAAAAGTTATAATTTAGCGGATTTTGGCCGACTTTCGCAATGCACCATAGCCGCGCCGGGCCCACGCCGTCAGGCGTCCCGCGTGCCCGGGCAAGCGAAACCGGCCCTCCGGGCCCCTGTGGCCCTGCGACACATTCCCCTACGGAACCGCGGAATACCGATTTGAAACTGCACCAGGACACGAGCGGCGCGCTCAACACCGTCACCGGCTACGGCCCCGATTACGTCGACGTCAATCTCGAACGCCATGAAACGAGCGTCATCGTGCTGCCCGGCGCGCCGGTCCAGATGTGGCCGGTGTCGTCGTTCGACGCGCTCGCGCCCGAGCATTTCGCGATGCTGCTCGACCCGACGCCCGAACTCGTCATCTTCGGCAGCGGCGCACGGCTGCGCTTCCCGCACCCGCGGCTCGTCGCGGCGCTCACGGCCAAGCGGATCGGCGTCGAGACGATGGATTTCCAGGCTGCCTGCCGCACCTACAACATCCTGATGGCCGAAGGCCGCAAAGTCGCCGCCGCGCTCTTAATTGAACGTTAATCCCCGATGCGGTAAAACTCGGGCCGGCGCAGCGGGTCGATCCCCGGATCGGCCCGGCCAGGCCGCCCGCCCCCGGCGCAACCCGCCGGCGGCCCGTCACAACAACCAACAGGCTGAAAATCCATGAACGATACGCCGTCGAGGCTACCGCTCAACCGCATCACGCTCGTCCTCCTCGTCGTCGCGCTCGCGATCGTCTGGTTCGCGCCGCTCGGGCTGCGCCACCTGATCCCGAGCGACGAAGGCCGCTACGCGGAAATGGCGCGCGAGATGTTCGTCACCGGCGACTGGATCACGCCGCGTTACAACGGCTACAAGTACTTCGAGAAGCCGCCGCTGCAGACCTGGATGAACGCGCTCACGTTCGCGTGGTTCGGCATCGGCGAATGGCAGGCGCGCCTCTACACGGCCCTCGCGAGCTTCGCCGGCGTGCTGCTGGTCGGCTTCACGGGCGCGCGCCTGTTCAACCCGCTGTCGGGCTTCCTCGCCGCCGTCGTGCTCGCGGCGTCGCCGTACTGGAACCTGATGGGCCACTTCAACGCGCTCGACATGGGCCTTGCGTTCTGGATGGCGCTGTCGCTCTGCTCGCTGCTGCTCGCGCAGCGGCCCGGGCTGCGCCCGGCCGCGGCGCGCGGCTGGATGTGGGCGTGCTGGGCCGCGATGGCGTTCGCGGTGCTGTCGAAGGGCCTCGTCGGCCTGATCCTGCCCGGCGCCGTGCTCGTGCTCTATACGTTGATCGCGCGCGACTGGGCGCTCTGGAAGCGCCTGTACCTCGTGAGCGGCCTCGTGATCTTCTTCGCGATCGTCACGCCGTGGTTCGTGCTCGTCCAGCAGCGCAACCCCGAGTTCTTCAACTTCTTCTTCATCGTCCAGCAGTTCCGCCGGTACCTGACCCCGGAACAGAACCGTCCGGGCCCGCTCTACTACTTCGTGCCCGTGCTGCTGGTCGGCTTCCTGCCGTGGCTGTCGGTTGCGTGGCAGAGCATCCGCCATGCGCTGCGGATGCCGCGCCAGCCGAACGGCTTCTCGCCGATGCTCGTGCTGCTGATCTGGAGCGCATTCATCTTCCTGTTCTTCAGCGCGTCGCATTCGAAGCTGATCTCGTACGTGCTGCCGGTCGCACCGGCGCTCGCGCTGATCATCGGTGCGTACCTGCCGCTGATGACCGCCGACCGCTTCCGCCGCCACCTGCTCGGCTACCTCGTGTTCTTCGTCGCCGCGGCGTTCGGGATCATCTTCCTCGCGTACCAGGGCGATGCCCGCACACCGAACGCGCTGTACCGCGCGTTCCAGATGTGGCTGTACGCGGGCCTCGCGGTCGCGGCCGCGCTGACGCTCGCGGCCGCCTGGCTGAACCGCCGCACGGGCGTCGCGGCCGCGCTTGCCGCGTTCGGCGCCGCGTGGCTCGCCTTCGGCACGATCGGCGGCACCGGGCACGACGAGTTCGGCCGCTACAGCTCGGGCGCGCTGCTCGCGCCGACGGTGCGCGCCGAGCTGGCGAAACTGCCGCCCGACACGCCGTTCTACTCGATCGAGATGCTCGATCACACGTTCCCGTTCTATATGGGCCACACGACGATCATGGTCCAGCGCCAGGACGAGCTCGGGTTCGGCATCTCGATGGAGCCGAACAAGTGGATTCCGACCGTCGACGAATGGATCACGCGCTGGAAGCAGGAAACCCATGCGCTCGCGATCATGCCGCCCGGCCAGTACGACACGCTGGTCAAGCAAGGCGTGCCGATGCGCGTGATTGCGCGCGACAACCGTCGCGTGATCGTCGAGAAACCGCAATCGTAAGGACGCCCATCGCATGAATCCCGTTTCGCTCGTCTGCATCGTCACCGGCGTGATGCTCAACGCCGTTGCGCAACTGCTGCTGAAGGCCGGCGTCAACGCCGTCGGGCACTTCGAATTCAGCCGTGCGAACATCATCCCGGTCGGGCTGAAGATCGCCACCCAGCTGCCGATCATCGGCGGCCTCGGCTGCTACGTGCTGAGCGTCGTGGTCTGGATCCTCGGGCTGTCGCGGGTCGACGTGTCGATCGCGTACCCGATGCTGTCGCTCGGCTACGTCGTCAACGCATTCGCGGCCTGGTACCTGTTCGGCGAGGTGCTGTCGGTCCAGCGGCTCGTCGGCATCGGCATCATCCTGATCGGCGTGCTGGTGCTCGCGCGAAGCTGAGCATGCCCCGCCGCGTTAAGCGTCCGCCTACAAAAAATCACGGTGCGTTTCCGCCAACCGGTGTTTAATGCCGGTTTCGGCCGGGATCGCCCGACCCTTTTATTACACGCCATTACAGGCCAAAGCGTACATGAGCCAGACTACCGCTCCGTTTCTGCCGTTCACCCGCCCCGAGATCGATGAGGAAACCATCCAGGGCGTCGTCGAAGTGCTGCGTTCGGGCTGGATCACCACGGGCCCGCAAAGCCAGAAATTCGAAGCGGCGCTGTCCGAATACTGCGGCGGCCGTCCCGTCCGCGCGTTCAACTCGGGCACCTGCACGCTCGAGATCGGCCTGCGCATCGCGGGCGTCGGCCCCGGCGACGAGGTGATCACGACGCCGGCGTCGTGGGTCTCGACCAGCAACGTGATCCTCGAGACGGGCGCGACGCCCGTGTTCGCCGACATCGATCCCGTCACGCGCAACATTGACCTCGACAAGCTCGAGCAGGCGATCACGCCGCGCACGAAGGCGATCATCCCGGTGTTCCTGTCCGGCCTGCCGGTCGACATGGACCGCCTGTACGCGATCGCGCGCGCGCACAAGCTGCGCGTGATCGAGGACGCCGCGCAGGCATTCGGCTCGACGTGGAACGGCAAGCGCATCGGCGCGATCGGCGACATCGTGTCGTTCAGCTTCCACGCGAACAAGAACCTCACGACGATCGAAGGCGGCGCGCTCGTGCTGAACAACGAGGAAGAAGCGACGCTCGCGCAGAAGTACCGGCTGCAGGGCATCACGCGCACGGGCTTCGACGGGATGGACTGCGACGTGCTCGGCGGCAAGTACAACCTGACCGACGTCGCCGCGCGCGTCGGCCTGGGCCAGCTGCCGCACCTCGAACGCTTCACCGCCCAGCGCCGCGCGCTCGCCCGCGCGTATTTCGCCGCATTCGACGGCAGCGCGGCCGTGAAGCTCGGCGTCGGCCTGCCGGTCGCCGAATTCGAGAACGGCAACTGGCACATGTTCCTGATCACGCTGCCGCTCGAGCGGCTGACGATCACCCGCGCCGAGTTCATGGCGCAGATGAAGGAACGCGGCATCGGCACGGGCATCCACTACCCGGCGATCCATCTTTTCACGCTGTACCGTGCGCGCGGCTTCAAGGAGGGCATGTTCCCCCACGCCGAACGGTACGGCGCGTCGACCGTCACGCTGCCGCTCTTCACGCAGATGACGGAAGGCGATGTGCGTCGCGTGGTCGACGCCATCAACCAGATTTGCGAACAATACGGAAATTAAGCGTACATGAGTCACCTTGAAGCACGCGCCGGGCATCCGGGCGCCGGGCACCTGGACGCAGGCCGTCCCGAAGTATCGGTCATCATCCCCGTGTACAACGAGGAAGACGGCCTCGCCGCGCTGTTCGCGCGGCTGTATCCGGCGCTCGACGCACTCGACACGTCATACGAAGTGATCCTGATCAACGACGGCAGCCGCGACCGCTCGGCCGCGATGCTCGCCGATCAGTTCCACGTGCGTCCCGACACGACGCGCATCGTGCTGCTCAACGGCAACTACGGCCAGCACATGGCGATCCTCGCCGGCTTCGCGCAATCGCGCGGCGAGATCGTCATCACGCTCGACGCCGACCTGCAGAACCCGCCCGAGGAAATCGGCAAGCTGATCGCGAAGATGCGCGAGGGCTACGACTACGTCGGCTCGATCCGCAAGCAGCGCCAGGACAGCCTGTGGCGGCGCAAGGCGTCGCAGATGATGAACCGGCTGCGCGAGCGCATCACACGCATCAAGATGACCGACCAGGGCTGCATGCTGCGCGCGTACAGCCGCCGCATCATCGATACGATCAACGTGTGCGGCGAAGTCAACACGTTCATCCCCGCCCTTGCCTATACGTTCGCGCAGAAGCCGACCGAAATCGAGGTCGCGCACGAGGAGCGCTTCGCCGGCGAATCGAAGTACTCGCTGTACAGCCTGATCCGGCTGAACTTCGACCTCGTGACGGGCTTCTCGGTCGTGCCGCTGCAGTGGCTGTCGTTCATCGGCGTGATCCTGTCGCTCGGCTCCGCCGCGCTGTTCGTGCTGCTGCTCGTGCGACGCTTCATCGTCGGCGCGGAAGTGCAAGGCGTGTTCACGCTGTTCGCGATCACGTTCTTCCTGCTCGGCGTGATCATCTTCGCGCTCGGCCTGCTCGGCGAGTACGTCGGCCGCATCTACCAGCAGGTGCGCGCGCGGCCGCGCTACCTGATCCAGGCCGTGCTCGAGCAGCACGACGGCGTGCCGCCAGTGCCGGCCGGCGCGAACCGCACGGGAGCCGGGCAATGAAACCGCGCGCAGTCGTCTTCGCGTATCACAACGTCGGCGTGCGCTGCCTGCAGGTGCTGCTCGCGCGCGGCGTCGACGTCGCACTCGTCGTCACGCACGAGGACAACCCGAACGAGAACATCTGGTTCGGCAGCGTCGCATCGGTCGCCGCCGAGCACGGGATCCCGGTCGTCACGCCGGCCGATCCCGCCGATCCGGCGCTGCGCCGCGCGGTGTCCGACGCGCAGCCCGATTTCATCTTCTCGTTCTACTACCGTCACATGCTCCCGGTGGACCTGCTCGCGATCGCGCCGCGCGGCGCGTACAACATGCACGGTTCGCTGCTGCCGAAATACCGGGGTCGGGTACCGACCAACTGGGCCGTGCTGAACGGCGAGACCGAAACCGGCGCGACGCTGCACGAGATGGCCGCGAAGCCCGACGCGGGCGCGATCATCGCCCAGACCGCGGTGCCGATCCTGCCGGACGACACGGCCACGCAGGTGTTCGACAAGGTCACGGTGGCCGCCGAGCAGACGCTCTGGCGCGTACTGCCCGCGCTGCTCGCGGGCGAGGCGCCGCACCTGCCGAACGATCTCGCGACCGGCAGCTACTACGGCGGGCGCAAGCCCGAAGACGGCCGCGTCGACTGGTCGAAGCCGGCCGCGCAGGTCTACAACCTGGTGCGCGCGGTCGCGCCCCCGTATCCGGGCGCGTTCACGGACGTCGACGGCACGCGTTTCGTGATCGCGCGCGCGCGCCTCGCGGCGCCCGGCAGCGCGGCAGCGGCCGCCGCGGCAGATTTGCCGCCCGGCCTGCACGTAAGCGATAATGCGCTATTCGGCGTCTGCGGCGACAGCCGCGCTCTATCCATTCTCGAGCTGTGGCAGCAGCGCGACGGCAGCGAAACCGTCGTGACGCCCGCGGAATTCGCGCAGTTCATTCATTCTTCCCGTCATTCATGAAAGCAAAAAAAGTCCTGATCCTGGGTGTGAACGGCTTCATCGGCCATCACCTGTCGAAGCGCATTCTTGAAACCACCGATTGGGAAGTGTTCGGCATGGACATGCAGACCGATCGGCTTGGCGACCTCGTCAACCACGAGCGGATGCATTTCTTCGAAGGTGACATCACGATCAACAAGGAGTGGGTCGAGTATCACGTGAAGAAGTGCGACGTGATCCTGCCGCTCGTCGCGATCGCAACGCCCGCCACCTATGTCCAGCAGCCGCTGCGCGTGTTCGAACTCGACTTCGAGGCGAACCTGCCGATCGTGCGTTCGGCCGTCAAGTACGGCAAGCACCTCGTGTTCCCGTCGACCTCCGAGGTCTACGGCATGTGCTCGGACGAGCAGTTCGACCCGGATGCATCGGCCCTCACCTACGGCCCGATCAACAAGCCGCGCTGGATCTACGCGTGCTCGAAGCAGCTGATGGACCGCGTGATCTGGGGCTACGGGATGGAAGGCCTGAACTTCACGCTGTTCCGTCCGTTCAACTGGATCGGCCCGGGCCTCGACTCGATCTACACGCCGAAGGAAGGCAGCTCGCGCGTCGTCACGCAGTTCCTCGGCCACATCGTGCGCGGCGAAAACATCAGCCTCGTCGACGGCGGCTCGCAGAAGCGCGCGTTCACCGACATCGGCGACGGCATCAGCGCGCTGATGAAGATCATCGAGAACAAGGACGGCGTCGCGTCGGGCAAGATCTACAACATCGGGAATCCGAAGAACAACTTCTCGGTTCGCGAACTCGCGCACAAGATGCTCGAACTGGCGGCGGAATTCCCCGAATACGCCGATTCGGCCAAGCAGGTGAAGCTCGTCGAGACGACGTCCGGCGCGTACTACGGCAACGGCTACCAGGACGTGCAGAACCGCGTGCCGAAGATCGACAACACGATGCAGGAGCTCGGCTGGGCACCGCAGGCCACGTTCGACGACGCGCTGCGCAACATCTTCGAAGCGTATCGCGGCCACGTCGCCGACGCGCGCGCGCTCGTCGAGCAGCAAGGCTGAGCGGGACGTTCGCTTGGCTCGCATCGTCCTCAAGATCGACGTCGACACGCTGCGCGGCACGCGCGAAGGCGTGCCGAACCTCGCGCGCATCTTCGACCGCTTCAGTGCGCGCGCGACTTTCCTCTTCAGCCTCGGGCCGGATCACACAGGCTGGGCGCTGCGGCGCGTGTTCCGCCCCGGCTTCCTGAAGAAGGTGTCGCGCACGTCGGTGGTCGAACACTACGGCGTGAAGCAGCTGATGTACGGCGTGCTGCTGCCGGGCCCCGACATCGGCCGCCGCGCGATCGCCGACATGCGTGCGATTCACGAGGCCGGCTTCGAATGCGGGATCCACACGTGGGATCACGTGTACTGGCAGGACAACGTCCGTGCGCGCGATCGCGACTGGACCGCGCGTGAAATGCAGAAGAGTCACGCGCGCTTCATCGAGATCTTCGGCGCGCCGCCCGTCACGCACGGCGCGGCCGGCTGGCAGATGAACGATTTCGCGTTCGAGCAGATCGATGCATGGGGGATGCGCTACGCATCCGACGGCCGCGGCCATTCGCCGTACCTGCCCGTCGTCGACGGCCGCACGCTGTCGCACGTGCAGATGCCGACCACGCTGCCGACGCTCGACGAAGTGCTCGGCATCGACGGCGTCGACACGCACAACGTCGCCGCGCACATCCTCAAGTTCACCGAAACCAATCCGCACGACCAGGTGTTCACGCTGCATGCGGAACTGGAAGGCCAGAAGCTCGCGCCCGTGTTCGAGCAACTGCTCGCCGGCTGGCGCGCGCAAGGCCACACGTTTGCGACGATGGGCGACTACCACGCGACGCTGGACCGCGACTCGCTGCCATCGTACCCTGTCACGTGGGGCGAAATTCCCGGCCGCTCCGGCGAACTGATCGTCCAGCCCGACTGAGTTCGCGCGCGCCTGCGTCGCCCGCGCCGCCCATGCGGCGCGCTGCCGCGACGCCCCGCCGAACCGCGCCGCCGCAGCGGCGCCTTTCCATAACAACAGGAGAAACACGTGTCCGTCGAAGTTGACCGTCAAGTTCCCGATTTCACCGCACCGGCCACGGGCGGAGACATTTCGCTGTCCGACCTGAAGGGCAAGAAACTCGTGCTGTACTTCTATCCGAAGGACAACACGCCGGGCTGCACGACCGAAGGGCTGCAGTTCCGCGATCTCTATCCGAAGTTCAAGAAAGCCGGTGCGGAAGTCATCGGCGTGTCGCGCGACAGCCTGCGCTCGCATGACAACTTCAAGGCAAAGCTCGAACTGCCGTTCCCGCTGATTTCCGATGCCGACGAAGCGCTGTGCGCGCTGTTCGATGTCATCAAGATGAAGAAAATGTATGGCAAGGAAGTGCGCGGAATCGAGCGCTCGACGTTCCTGATCGACGCCGACGGCGTGCTTCGCCAGGCATGGCGCGGCATCAAGGTACCGGGCCATGTGGACGACGTGCTAAGTGCTGTACAAGCGCTTTGAGGCGCGTTATATTGGGCCGCAATGAATGCCAGTTCGCCCCATATTTCTCGTAGCTGCGCCGGTGCTCGATGCGATGCTTTCCGGCACTTGACGCGCATCACGACCGTATCAGCCGAGCCGCATGTCCCTGTCGACGGGGCAGCGGCTTTTTTTATGGATTGCGCGCCGGCCCTCGGTCCGGCCCTCACCCCGTCAAGGAGCTGATCGACACTTAGGCGAACCGGCTAGACGAACTTCCTGTGCGCCACCGCGCGCAAACTGCATGCGTCTACGTCACGCAGGATGCGATCAGCGGCGCACGCCATGCGACACGATTCCTCCCGAGGGACACCATGCCTTTGCCTACTCCCCCCAGCAAGCTCGGCAGCCTGCTGCCGCCCGACGAATACAAGGTGAAAGCGCGGCCCGCGAAAGCCGCGAAGAAATCCGCCGAAGGGGACGCATCCACAGCCGGTGACTACGGTCCGGCGAGCGTGGCCCAACCGATGATCGAAGCCGCGAACACGGCCGCGCCGCTGCGCGCCGTCGCGTCTTCGGCGCAGGAAACCGCGAGCGCACCCGCACGCGGGCGCAAGACCAAACAGACGGCCGCACTGTTGCAGCCGATGCCGGCACCCGCCGAACCCGCGGCGCCGGTCGTCGCGCGCAACGACAAGCCGGCCGCCGGCAAACCGGCCGCGGCACCCGCGCGCGACACGGGCGCCGCGACGAAATCGCGCAGCCGCAAGGCCGCCGAAGCCGAACAGCAGAAACTGTTCGTGCTCGACACCAACGTGCTGATGCACGACCCGAGCAGCCTCTTCCGCTTCGAGGAACACGACGTCTATCTGCCGATGATGACGCTCGAGGAACTCGACAACCACAAGAAGGGGATGTCCGAAGTCGCGCGCAACGCACGCCAGGTCAGCCGCACGCTCGACGCGCTGGTCGCCGACGCGGGCCCGATCACGGCCGGCATTCCGCTGTCGCGCCTCGGCAGCCGCGAGGCGGTCGGCCGCCTGTACTTCCAGACGAAGCTCACCGACATCGCGCCCGTCGAAGGCTTGCCCGAAGGCAAGGCCGACAACCAGATCCTCGGCGTCGTGCGCGCGCTGCAGCGCGACCGGCCGGACCGTCAGGTCGTGCTGGTGTCGAAAGACATCAACATGCGGATCAAGGCGCATGCGCTCGGCCTGCCCGCTGAAGACTACTTCAACGACCAGGTGCTCGAGGATTCGGATCTCCTGTACAACGGCGTGCGTGAGCTGCCGCAGGATTTCTGGACCAAGCATGCGAAGGGCATGGAGAGCTGGCAGGACACGAAGACGGGCACCACGTACTACCGCGTGACGGGCCCGCTCGTCGCGTCGATGCTCGTCAACGAGTTCGTCTATCTCGAGCCGCAGAACGGCGAGCCGACGTTCCATGCGATCGTCCGCGAACTGAACGGCAAGACGGCGCTGCTGCAGACACTGCGCGACTACAGCCACCACAAGAACAATGTGTGGGGCATCACCGCGCGCAACCGCGAGCAGAATTTCGCGCTGAACCTGCTGATGAACCCGGAGATCGACTTCGTCACGCTGCTCGGCCAGGCCGGTACCGGCAAGACGCTCGTCGCGCTCGCGGCCGGCCTCGCGCAGGTGCTCGACGACAAGCGCTACAACGAGATCATCGTGACGCGCGCGACCGTGCCCGTCGGCGAGGACATCGGTTTCCTGCCCGGCACCGAGGAAGAGAAGATGCAGCCGTGGATGGGTGCATTCGACGACAACCTCGAAGTGCTGCAGAAGACCGACGACGCCGCCGGCGAATGGGGGCGTGCCGCGACGCAGGAGCTGATCCGTTCGCGCCTGAAGGTGAAGAGCATGAACTTCATGCGCGGCCGCACGTTCGTCGACAAGTACCTGATCATCGACGAGGCGCAGAACCTGACGCCGAAGCAGATGAAGACGCTCGTCACGCGTGCGGGCCCGGGCACGAAGATCGTGTGCCTCGGCAACATCGCGCAGATCGACACGCCTTACCTGACCGAAGGCAGCTCGGGGCTCACGTACGTCGTCGACCGCTTCAAGGGCTGGGGCCACAGCGGCCACGTGACGCTCGCGCGCGGCGAACGCTCGCGACTCGCCGACTACGCGTCGGACATCCTGTAATGCGACAGGCCGGCCCGTCGGCCGGCTGTCGACGCATCGCGGCGCTCCGTTTCCGGAGCGCCGTTTTTATTTTTGGGGTCTGAAACGTGGGTCATGCACCGTTACGCAACAGCCGCACTTACGCGCGAAACTTCAAGTAAATTCTCAGGAACGGTTGCTTAAGCCCCGCCGGAACGTCTACCATCGGGTCTGTCTGTTGTCATACGATTCGCGAGCGTCCCGCGCTCGCCCGCCTTGCCATGCTTCGAATCTGGGTTCCCGTTGCTGTCGTTTCACTGCTTGCGGCCTGCTCCAGCGTGCCGCCGCAGTCGGCATCGCGCCCCGCGTCGGGCATGAAGATCACGACGCCGCGCGCATTCCCCGCCCCCGCCAATTTCCCGAAGTTCGTCGATCACAGCGTCGGCCAGGAAGAAATTTCGATCCAGGCGATGAGCCTCGTCGGCGTCCCGTATCGCTGGGGCGGCAACACGCCGACGAGCGGCTTCGACTGCAGCGGGCTCGTGCGCTACGTGATCGGCCGCGCAGCCGACGTGAACCTGCCGCGCACGACCGCCGACATGAGCGGCCGCGGCATATCGGTCGAGCCCGACCAGATCGCGCCGGGCGACCTGATCTTCTTCAACACGACCGGACGGCCGCATTCGCACGTGGGCATCTACGTCGGCAAGCTGCGCTTCGTCAACGCACCGTCGACGGGCGGCACCGTGCGGCTCGACTACCTGACGAACCCGTACTGGGCCAAGCGTTTCGACGGCATTCGCCGCGTCGCGCCGCCGCGCGGGGCACCTACGCCGTTCGATGCGCCGACCTACGAGGCAAAGCGCGACGAGCCGCGCAGCGCGCCGGTCGTTGCGCCCGCCCCTGTCGTCGTGACTGCCGCCGCGCCGCGGCAGCCGGCCTATACGCAGTCGCAAGCCGCCGCGACCCGGGCGCCTGCCCCGGTCGTGCCGGCCGCGCAGGCCGTGTCGACCGCCGCGGTCGCGCCCGCAGCCGCGTCGGCCGACCCGTATGAACCTCCGCCGCCGCGCATGCAGACGGCTCAGCAGCAGGCAACTTCCGTGAACAACGGCACGAGCACAGCCGCCGCCACCATGACCGCGAATGCGGCGCCAGCCGGTCCGGCCGAGGTCGGCACCCAGATTCCGACGACGGCACTGACGGCCGCCCAGGCTGCCGCCTTCGATGCTGAGCCGCCACCCGCCGTCGCGGCGACGTCACCGCGCGGCACCGAACCAGCCCCCGTGCAGGTATTGCGCGCGTCGACGCAATCTACCCCCGTCAGCCCGCGCACCGCCACCGCAGACGATCCGATTGCCCGGTTCGCGAACGGAAGTTACTAGCCCGCTTCGCGTTCGCCTGCGATCACGCGCGACTACAAACCCGCCATTCGCCGCACATTTCCGCTGCCCCAAAAGGAAAATGCGCCGCAGCCTTTCGGCTTGCGGCGCATTTCATGTCCGTTCGACAGTGCGGTCGATCAGAAGATCTGGTGGCCGAGCCACCATCCACCGGCCGCGAACAGCGCGGCCGCCGGCAGCGTGAGCACCCACGCCCACACGATGTTGCCGGCCACACCCCAGCGCACGGCCGACAGCTTCTGCGTCGCGCCGACGCCGACGATCGCGCCGGTGATCGTGTGCGTGGTCGACACCGGAATGCCCAGGAACGATGCGAGGAACAGCGTCATCGCGCCACCGGTTTCCGCGCAGAAACCGCCGACCGGCTTGAGCTTCGTGATCTTCTGGCCCATCGTGCGCACGATGCGCCAGCCGCCGAACAGCGTGCCGAGGCCCATCGACAGGTAGCACGCGCCGATCACCCACGCGGGCGGCGCATCGGCGGTCGCCGATGCATAGCCCGACGCGATCAGCAGCATCCAGATGATGCCGATCGTCTTCTGCGCGTCGTTGCCGCCGTGACCGAGGCTGTACAGCCCGGCCGACAGCAGCTGCAGCCGGCGGAAGCGCCGGTCGACCTTGCTGGGCGCGGTTCGGAAATACAGCCACGACACGCCGAGCATGAACAGCGAACCGAGGATGAAGCCGAGCAGCGGCGAAATGAAGATGAACGCGATGGTCTTCAGCAACCCGTCGATGTTCAGCGAAGCCCAGCCCGACTTGGCGAGCGCCGCGCCGACGAGGCCGCCGATCAGCGCGTGCGACGAGCTCGACGGAATCCCGTAGTACCAGGTGATCACGTTCCAGCCGATCGCACCGACCAGCGCGCCGAATATGACGTAGTGGTCGACGATCTCGGGATCGATGGTGCCTTTACCGACGGTCTGCGCGACTTTCAGGTGGAAGATGAAATACGCGATGACGTTGAACGCCGCCGCGAACACCACGGCTTGCTGGGGCTTCAGCACCCCGGTGGACACGACGGTGGCGATCGAGTTCGCCGCGTCGTGAAAGCCGTTCATGAAGTCGAATACGAGCGCGACGAGCACCAGCGTCGCGACCATCCAGAGGGCGAGTTGTATCGAATGCATCGTGGTCCGCTCAGGCGTTTTCCAGCACGATGCCTTCGATGATGTTCGCGACGTCCTCGCACTTGTCGGTGATCTCTTCGAGCAGCTCGTAGATCGCCTTCAGCTTGATGAGCGTCTTCACGTCGTCTTCCTCGCGGAACAGCTTCGACATCGCCGCGCGCAGCACACGATCGGCCTCCGATTCCCAGCGGTCGATCTCCTCGCACTGCTTGAGGATCTGCGCGGACTGCTTCATGTCGGACAGCAACCCGACCGCCTGCTGCACGTGCTGGGCGGACTGCGTGACGATGTGCGCGAGCTGGCTCGCCTCGGACGTGACGGACTGCACGTCGTACAGCGACACGGCGGTCGCGACGTCTTCCATCAGGTCGAGGATGTCGTCCATCGTCGTGATCAGCTTGTGGATCTCGTCGCGATCGAGCGGCGTGATGAAAGTCTTGTGCAGCAGATCGATCGCCTCGTGCGTGAGCTTGTCAGCGGCCTTCTCGGCAATTTGCACGTTTTGCTTGTGAATCTCGGCGTCGGCGAGATTGTCGATCAGCAGTTCGAGCTCGCGGCCACCGGAAACGATGTGCTTCGCGTGCGCGTTGAAGAGTTCAAAGAACTTGCCCTCGGTGGGCATGAATCGACCGAACATGGGATTCCTGAGAGATTGTCAAACTACTGTCACGAAAACGGGCGACATTGTACCGTTTTCGGTCGCGCCGCGACGCGCGCACATGCGCACGCCGGGATTGGATACAACGTTTGGCGATTTAGGGCTTTACAACCGGCGCTACTCGCCGTAGAAAGTCTGCGCTCCCGCAAAATTGTCGAACTTCGTGTATTGCCCCAGGAACGTGAGTCGAACGGGGCCGATCGGGCCGTTACGTTGCTTGCCGATGATGATTTCAGCCGTGCCTTTGTCGGGGCTGTCCGGGTTGTAAACTTCGTCACGGTAAATGAACAGGATCACGTCCGCATCCTGCTCGATTGCGCCCGATTCGCGCAAATCGGACATCACCGGACGCTTGTTCGGGCGCTGTTCGAGGCCGCGGTTCAACTGCGACAGCGCGATCACCGGCACGTCGAGCTCCTTCGCGAGACTCTTCAGCGATCGCGAGATTTCCGAGATTTCGGTCGCGCGGTTCTCGCCCTGCGACGAACCCGACATCAGCTGCAGGTAGTCGACGATGATCAGGCCGAGCTTGCCGCACTGCCGCGCCAGACGCCGTGCGCGCGAGCGCAATTCCATCGGGTTCAGGCCGCCCGTCTCGTCGATGAAGAGCTGCGCCTCGCTCATCTTCTGCACCGCGTGCGTCAGCTTCGGCCAATCCTCGTCCGTCAGGCGGCCGGTACGCATCCGGTGCTGGTCGAGCCGGCCGATCGAGCCGAGCATACGCATCACGAGCTGGGTGCCCGGCATTTCCATCGAGAACACCGCGACCGGCAGGCCGTACTCGACCGCGACGTATTCGCCGATGTTCATCGAAAAGGCGGTCTTACCCATCGACGGTCGTCCCGCGACGATGATCAATTCGCCGCCGTGCATCCCGGAAGTCATCCGGTCGAGGTCGACGAAGCCCGTCGGCGTGCCCGTGACGTCGCTCGGGTTCGCGGTGTGGTACAGCGTATCGATGCGCTCGACGACCTGCGTGAGCAGCGGGCCGATCTCGAGGAAGCCCTGGTTGCCGCGCGCGCCCTCTTCGGCGATCGAGAACACCTTCGATTCGGCCTCGTCGAGCAGCTGGCGGACTTCCTTGCCCTGCGGGTTGAACGCATCGGCCGAGATTTCGTCGGCAACCGACACGAGCCGGCGCAGCACCGCACGGTCGCGCACGATTTCCGCATAACGGCGGATGTTCGCAGCGCTCGGCGTGTTCTGCGCGAGGGCGTTCAGGTACGCGAGGCCGCCGACGTCGTCGGCCTTGCCGGACGTGGTCAGCGCTTCGTACACGGTCACGACGTCGGCCGGGCGCGTCGACGCGATCAGCCGGCCGATGTGCTCGTAGATGATCCGGTGATCGTAGCGATAGAAATCGCCCTGCGACAGGAAGTCGGCAATCCGGTCCCATGCCGCGTTGTCGAGCAACAGGCCGCCGAGCACCGACTGTTCGGCTTCGACCGAATGTGGCGGGACTTTCAGCGATTCGATTTGGGGATCTTGCGGCGCGTTCATGGGTTGGGATTATCGCGAATAGATCACGGCAGCGCTACCGCTCCGGCGATCGGGCAATAAAAAAGGCAGGCCCCGGTTGCCCGGGCGCCTGCCCTTGTCCGGACGACGGAAGCCGCCCGGAAAGCTTGCATACGCTTACGCGTGGTCGCCGATCACGTTGATCGTGACGTCGACGACGACGTCCGTGTGCAGCGCGACCTGGACGTTGTGCTCGCCGATCATCTTCAGCGGGCCTTCCGGCATGCGAACTTGCAGCTTCTCGACTTCGAAACCTGCCTTCTTCAGCAGTTCCGCGACGTCGCCGTTCGTGACCGAGCCGAACAGACGGCCGTCAACGCCCGACTTCTGCGTGATTTCGAACGACTGGCCGTTCAGCTTCTCGCCGACTGCCTGCGATGCTGCCAGCTTTTCAGCGGCGATCTTTTCGAGTTCAGCGCGGCGCACTTCGAATTCGGCGATCGCTTCCTTCGTTGCACGGCGAGCCTTGCGGTTCGGGATCAGGAAGTTGCGAGCGTAACCGTCCTTGACCTTGACGATGTCGCCGAGGTTGCCCAGATTGGCGACTTTTTCCAACAGAATGATTTGCATTCGAATTCTCCTTATGGCGTCGCCGAGTTACGCCTTGTGCTGATCGGTGTACGGCAGCAGCGCGAGGAAACGCGCACGCTTGATTGCCGTGTCGAGCTGACGCTGATAGTGCGCCTTCGTACCCGTCAGACGCGCCGGCGTGATCTTGCCGTTTTCGCCGATGAAGTCCTTCAGCGTTTCCGTGTCCTTGTAGTCGATCTGCTCGACGCCTGCGGCCGTGAAACGGCAGAACTTCTTGCGCTTGAAGAGCGGGTTTTGTTGCTGACGACGCTTGTCGAATTTCTTACCAGTCGGGCGGGGCATGATTTCAGTCCTTTCCAATGTCCTGCAATGCTGTGATGTGAAACACCAAGGTTCTCGCGTTGCGGCTTTTCTTTGCCAGGAAGCCCGTGAACAGCGTTTCGACGCCCATTTCACGGCTTTCCAGCCTGCCGCTCGCCTCACCGGCCGCCACCGCCTCGATCGTCATTTCGACCTGACGGGGAATGCCTGCTTCGACGACTTCCGTGCGGTGATGCAATGTGGCGCTTGCGATCGGAACACCTGCCGGCGTATATCGCACCGGTGCGCGTTCGACGACGCTCGCCGTCAATTGCAACCTGTTCACGTGAGTGGCGCGCTCCTTGATGGCTTAATGAATGACGAACTTAAGCCTGCGCTTCGGTCGGCTGAGCTGCAGCCGCCTTCTTGGCTTCTTCGCGCTGAACTTCCTTCATCATCGGCGACGGGCCGGTTTCGGCCTTCTTCATCTTGACGATGAGGTGGCGCAGCACGGCGTCGTTGAACTTGAACGCGTGTTCGAGTTCGTCGAGCGTCGTCTGGTCGCACTCGATGTTCATGCAGACGTAGTGAGCCTTCGCGAGTTTCTCGATCATGTAGGCCAGTTGGCGACGGCCCCAGTCTTCGACACGGTGGATCTGGCCGCCGTGCGACGTGATCGTGGTCTTGTAACGCTCGATCATCGCGGGCACTTGCTCGCTCTGATCGGGGTGCACGATGAATACGATTTCGTAATGACGCATTACACACTCCTTGTGGATTAAAGCCACCCGGGCGTCTGAACCGGTGTGGCAAGTGAGAAGCCGAAGATTCTAACCCGGATACGGGGCGCATGCAAGACCAATCGACGATTGGCGCGCGGATTCGGCCATGTTTTCAAAGACTTGAAGGGGCGAGACCGGGCAGGCGGGCCGTTCTTCGGCCTTTTCCCCGGTGAGGGTCGGAACGCAAGCGTGCGGCGGGCCCGCAGCCCGCCGTCGTGGCGTCATTCGCTGCGCGTGCCGGCCAGCCGCGCGTCGAGCGCGGTCCTGAATGCCGCAAGTGCCGACGGCTCGGCGTCGGTCACGGCCCACCACGTCATCCCGGCCGCATCCCAGCGGTCGAGCGCATAACCCTGCGACACGGTCGAGTACGGCGCCCCCGGCCCTTCCCCGGCCGGCCGCACATAGACGTCGATCACGTGCTGCCGGTAACGGTAGACCAGCACCGCGACACGGCGGCGTCCGACGTAGTCGAGCCGGCCGCCGACCAGCGCGAAGCCGTTCGCCGCGAGATCCTCGACCGGCGGCGCATAGTCGAGCCGGCCGTTGAACCACGGCTTGACCGTGTGCCGGTCGGTCGAGATCACGTCGATGTCGCGTGCCGACAGGTCGGCACGCACGTGGCTCGACACGAGTTCGTCGATCGTGCGGTCGGTGTCGGCGTGACGCGCGGACACCACCATCCCGCCGGCCGCGGCAAGCGCCACCAGCAGCGCGACGCCCCAGCCGAGGCCGGGCAATGCCGCGAAGCGCGGCCCGGTGCCGGCCGTGGCCGGGCGTGCCGCCCCGCCAAGCCCCGGCAACCAGGACAACCCGTTACGCCCGCGCGGCCGCCGCTGCGGCTGCGATCGGGATCCGGATTGCGGCTCCGCCCGCGCCTGCTCTCGGGCAGGCGCGTCGGCCGCGGCAGGCAGGCTCGCAAGAATGCTCGCCCGCAACGCATCCGGCGCACGGTGATAGTCGGCCTGACGCACGGCCTGCACCAGCGTGACGATCCGTTCGCGTTCCTGGCGACACACGTCGCACCCTTCGACATGCTGCTGGACCCGCAACGCGTCGGGCGCCGACAGCTCGCGGTCGACGTCCGCGTCCAGCAATGCTCGCGCTTCGTTACAGTCCATCGATAGCCTCCGATGCGGTTCCGCCTGCCGGCGTACGGCCCGGCCTGCCTTCGACCGCCGGTGCCGGCGGGCCGCCCAGCAGCGCGGCGAGCTTGCGCCGGCCGCGTGCGAGCCGCGACATCACCGTGCCGACCGGCACGTCCGCGATCGCCGCGATCTCGCGGTAGCTCAGGTCCTCCATCTCGCGCAGCACCAGCACCTCGCGGTATTCGGGCGGCAGCTTCGCGAGCGCCGCGTTCACGAGCCGCACGTTCTCGCCGCGCAGCAGGTGCGCGAGCGGGTCGTCGGTGGCGGGCTGCCAGTCGTCGGGCACGTCGGTGTCGTCCAGCGAGTCGGGCAGCGCGACCTCGTGCGCATGCGTGCGGCGCCGCCACTCCGTGTACCAGGTGTGGCGCACGATCGTCAGCAGCCACGGCCGCGCGTTGTCGCCGCGACACGAATCGACGAAGCGCAACGCACGCATGCACGCGTCCTGGACGACGTCGTCCGCATCGCCGGCGTTACCGCTCAGCCAGCGTGCGAGGTTGTACGCGGCGTCGAGATGCGGCAGCACGAGCGCGCGAAACCGCTCGCCGCGCGCGACTGCGTCGTCTGCCACCCGTTCTTCGACCGCCTGTCCGGCTTGCCCCACATGGCCTCCCTGGTCCCGGCGGCCGATGCCGCGCCCGTTCCGCGCACGGCGCCCGGACAGACCGGCAACGTGCGCGCTCGATGACCATACCGTTGCTGCGTCGAGTTTATTCCCGCGCCGGGCGCATGAAGCGTAAAAAAACGCCGGGCCGCCCGCCTCCCGTTACGGCGTGGTACTCCAGTAACCGGGGCGCGCATACGCGGCGCGCAGGTAATCGATGAAATAGCGCACGCGCGCCGGCACGTAGCGCTGCTGCGGATAGACCGCGAGGATGTCGTAATCGGGCAGCGCGTATTCGTCGAGCACGGTCTCGAGCTCGCCCGTCTCGAGCTGCGCGGCGATTTCCCACGTCGAGCGCCAGCCGAGCCCGAGCCCCTCGGCCACCCAGCGGTGCAGCAGCTCGCCGTCGTTGCAGTCGAGGTTGCCGGCCACGCGCATCGTCGCAATCTTGCCGTGGCGCTGGAAATACCAGCCGCGGTTCTGCCCGCCCTGCAGGTTGAACGCCAGGCAGTTGTGCCTGAGCAGGTCGTCGAGCGACTTCGGCCGGCCGTGCCGGCGGAAATACTCGGGCGTGCCGCACACGACGCGCCGGTTCGACGCGAGCTTCACCGCGACGAAGTTCGGATCGACGGCACCGCCGATCCGGATCGACAGGTCGTAGCCTTCACGCACGAGATCGACGACGCGGTCGGTCAGGTTGAACGACAGCTGCATCTCGGGCTTGTCGGCCAGAAAGCCCGGCGCGTGCGGCGCGACGTGCTTGCGCCCGAATGCGGCCGGCGCCGACACGATCAGGTGCCCGCTGACCGCGCGCCGCCCGGCGGCCAGTTCGTTCTCGGCCTGGTCCCATTCGGACAGCAGCCCGCGGCAGCGCTCGAGGAACGCCGCGCCCTCCTCGCTGACCACCAGCCGCCGCGTCGAGCGGTACATCAGCTTCACGCCGAGCCGCTTCTCGAGCGCGTCGATGCGCCGCCCGAGCACGACCGGCGACACGCCCTCCTCGAGCGCCGCCGCCGCGAGGCTGCCGGCATCGGCCACGCGCACGAACGTCTCGATCTGCTTGAAGCGATCCATCTCCCGTCTCCGTCTCTGTTCCGGCTCCGGCGGAACGCCCCGCCCGGCCGTCATTCCATACTTTTAGTTTCGAAAAAAGCGACTTCGGCGGATCTTATCAAACCTTTCCTGCATCCCTAAAGTGTCCCCAACAGACCCATTCGCAAGATCTACCCCATTCAAGGAGACATTCATGGCCAAGATGAGAGCCGTCGACGCAGCTGTGCTCGTGCTCGAGAAGGAAGGCATCCAGACCGCGTTCGGCGTGCCGGGTGCGGCGATCAACCCGTTCTACTCGGCGATGCGCAAGTCCGGCGGCATCAGCCACGTGCTGGCCCGCCACGTCGAAGGCGCGTCGCACATGGCCGAAGGCTTCACGCGTGCGGCCCCGGGCAACATCGGCGTGTGCATCGGCACGTCGGGCCCGGCCGGCACCGACATGATCACCGGTCTCTACTCCGCATCCGCCGACTCGATCCCGATCCTCGCGATCACGGGCCAGGCACCGCGTGCCCGCCTGTACAAGGAAGACTTCCAGGCCGTCGACATCGAATCGATCGCAAAGCCCGTCACCAAGTGGGCCGTCACCGTGCGCGAACCGGCGCTGGTGCCGCGCGTGTTCCAGCAGGCATTCCACCTGATGCGCTCGGGCCGCCCGGGCCCGGTACTGGTCGACCTGCCGATCGACGTGCAGCTCGCCGAAATCGAGTTCGACATCGACACCTATGAACCGCTGCCGGTCTACAAGCCCGCGGCCACCCGCGCGCAGATCGAGAAGGCGCTCGCAATGCTCAACGACGCGGACAAGCCGCTGATCGTGTCGGGCGGCGGCGTGCTCAACGCGGCGGCGGAAGACCTGCTCGTCCAGTTCGCCGAAACGATCGGCGTGCCGGTGATCCCGACGCTGATGTCGTGGGGCGCGATTCCGGACGACCACCCGCTGATGGCCGGCATGGTCGGCCTGCAGACGTCGCACCGCTACGGCAACGCGACGCTGCTCGCATCGGACTTCGTGCTCGGCATCGGCAACCGCTGGGCGAACCGTCACACGGGCAGCGTCGAGGTCTATACGAAGGGCCGCAAGTTCGTGCACGTCGACATCGAGCCGACGCAGATCGGCCGCGTGTTCGGCCCGGATCTCGGCATCGTGTCGGACGCCAGGGCCGCGCTGGAACTGTTCGTCGCGGTCGCGCAGGAATGGAAGGCCGCCGGCAAGCTGAAGGATCGCAGCGCATGGGTTGCCGACTGCCAGGCACGCAAGCGCACGCTGCAGCGCAAGACGCACTTCGACAACGTGCCGGTCAAGCCGCAGCGTGTGTACGAAGAGATGAACAAGGTGTTCGGACGCGATACCTGCTACGTCAGCACGATCGGCCTGTCGCAGATCGCCGCCGCGCAGTTCCTGCACGTGTTCAAGGCACGCAACTGGATCAACTGCGGCCAGGCGGGCCCGCTCGGCTGGACGATCCCCGCCGCGCTCGGCGTGCGTGCCGCCGACCCGAGCCGCCCGATCGTCGCGCTGTCCGGCGACTACGACTTCCAGTTCATGATCGAGGAACTCGCAGCCGGCGCGCAATTCAAGCTGCCGTACGTGCACGTCGTCGTGAACAACTCGTACCTCGGCCTGATCCGCCAGGCGCAGCGTGCGTTCGACATGGACTACTGCGTGCAGCTCGCGTTCGACAACGTGAATGCGCCGGAGCTGAACGGCTATGGCGTCGACCACGTGGCCGTCGCGGAAGGCCTCGGCTGCAAGGCGCTGCGCGTGTTCAAGCCGGAGGAGATCGAGCCGGCGCTGCGCCAGGCGCAAACGCTCGCGGAAGAATTCAGCGTGCCGGTGGTCGTCGAAGTGATCCTCGAGCGCGTGACGAACATCTCGATGGGTACCGAAATCGACGCGATCAACGAATTCGAGGATCTCGCCGAAAAGGCCGAGCACGCACCGACCGCGATCTCGATGCTCGACTGAACCGCACGACATTTTTGACTGACCGACCGAAGAGGCTTAGCTCATGCCGAAGTTTGCTGCAAACCTGACCATGCTGTTCAACGAAGTGCCGTTCCTCGACCGCTTCAAGGCGGCCACCGATGCGGGCTTCGACGCCGTCGAGTTCCTGTTCCCGTACCCGTACGCGAAAGAGGAACTCGCCGAACGGCTCGAGACGCATCGCCTGCGCCTTGTGCTGCACAACCTGCCCGCCGGCAACTGGGACCAGGGCGAGCGCGGCATCGCGTGCCTGCCCGATCGCGTCGGCGAGTTCCAGGAAGGTGTCGGCCGCGCGATCGAGTACGCGAAGGCGCTGAAGGTGCCGCAGCTGAACTGCCTCGTCGGGATTCCGTCGGCGAGCACGGCACGCGACAAGACTTTCGTCACGATCGTCGACAACCTGCGCTTTGCCGCCGACGCGCTGAAGCGCGAAGGCATCCGCCTGCTCGTCGAGCCGTGCAACAGCTTCGACATCCCGGGTTTTGCGCTGAACCGCTCGTCGGAAGGGCTCGACGTGATCCGCGCGGTCGGCTCGGACAACCTGTTCCTGCAGTACGACATCTATCACATGCAGCGCATGGAAGGCGAACTGGCCGCGACGATCGAACGCAACCTCGCATCGATCGGCCACGTCCAGCTCGCGGACAACCCGGGCCGCAACGAGCCGGGCACGGGCGAGATCAACTACGCATTCCTGTTCGCGCTGCTCGACCGGCTCGGCTATGCCGGCTACGTCGGCTGCGAATACAAGCCCCGCACCACCACGACGGAAGGCCTCGGCTGGCTGCAAAGCGTCGCCGGCTGCGCACCGGGCTCGGCGCGCCGCGCCGCCTGAGATCCGCCCTTTCCGCATACGCCCCTATAGGAGACTTTCACATGGCAACCATCGGTTTCATCGGCCTCGGCATCATGGGCGCGCACATGGCGCGCAACCTGCTCAAGGGTGACCACCAGCTCGTCGTGAACGGCGCGTTCCCGATTCCCGACGACCTGCGCACGAGCGCGAAGGTCGTCGCGAATTCGACCGAAGTCGCACGGAACGCGGACATCATCATCTCGATGGTGCCGGATACGCCGGACGTGCGTAACGTGCTGTTCGCCGACGACGGCGTCGCGAAGGGCCTGACGGCCGGCAAGCTCGTGATCGACATGAGCTCGATCTCGCCGCTCGACACGCAGGAATTCGCGAAGCAGATCAACGCGCTCGGTTGCGACTACCTCGACGCGCCGGTGTCCGGCGGCGAAGTCGGCGCCCGCGAAGCGACGCTGACGATCATGGTCGGCGGCCCGGAGGCGGCATTCGAGCGCGCGAAGCCGCTGTTCGAGAAGATGGGCAAGAACATCACGCTCGTCGGCGACAACGGCGCGGGCCAGACCTGCAAGGTCGCGAACCAGATCATCGTCGCGCTGAACATCGAAGCCGTCGGCGAAGCGCTGTTGTTCGCCGCACGTTCGGGCGCGGATCCGGAGCGCGTGCGCCAGGCGCTGATGGGCGGCTTCGCCGCGTCGCGCATCCTCGAAGTGCACGGCGCGCGGATGACGAAGCGCACGTTCGATCCGGGCTTCCGCATCGAGCTGCACCAGAAGGACCTGAACCTCGCGCTCGACGGCGCACGCAAGCTCGGCCTCGCCCTGCCGCACACGGCGAGCGCGCAGCAGCTGTTCAGCGTGTGCGCAGCGCACGGCGGCAAGGCGTGGGATCACTCGGCACTCGTGCGCGCGCTCGAGATCATGTCGAACTTCGAGATCGAGAAGACGGCGGGCTGAACGCATGCCGCCTGGCGCGGCTTGCTTCCGATGATGCAGTAACGCGCGGTCCGTCGCGATGACGGACACGCGAATGACACACGCGACCGGCACGGCCGGTCGCATCGATGCGCGGGACACGCGCGCATCACGGTGGGGTGCCCCGCCCTGCACTGCCGACGGCATGCGGGACGGGGCGAAAAACGCCGCTCTGGGCTGAGAGCGGCGTGGTGGGGTCCGCAGCGGCACCCGGCGACGCCGGGGAAGCCTTGGTCGGTCAGACGTCGTCGTCGGGTGTCCGCCTGTCGGATTTCGCGTATTACATTTCTTTACGTTCGAGCGTGCGATTTTTCATGCAATCGTCGCGATGAACGCCTACACTTTCGCCACGCCTTTCGAGAAAACCGCCGCGCTTGCGGTCACTTCCGGTGACCGCGCCCAGCGCGGTGTTTTTTTCGCCACTTCACGGCGCGTTTTCTTTTCAACCACCCAAGGAGTGCAACGATGGGTCTTCTTTCGTTTATCAAAGAGGCGGGTGAAAAACTGCTGGGTCATGCCGACGCGCAAGCAGCGGAAGATCCGAATGCCGCAAACCAGACCGCGGCCGATGCCATCAAGAACTACATCAACACGCAGGGTCTCGATACGTCGAACCTGACCGTGGCGTTCGACGGCGCATCGCGCACCGTGACGCTGTCGGGCAGCGTCGCCGACCTCGACACGAAAGCGAAGGTCAAGGTCGCGGCCGGCAACGTGCAGGGCGTCGCGGGCGTCAACGACGACGATCTGCAACCGGACGATCCGGAAGTGCAGTACCACGACGTGAAGCCGGGCGACACGCTGTCGGCGATCGCCAAGGAGGTATATGGCGACGCGAACAAGTACCCGGCGATCTTCGAGGCGAACAAGCCGATGCTGTCGAGCCCGGACCGGATCTACCCGGGCCAGAAGCTCGTGATTCCGCCGCAGTCCTGAGCATTCGTGCAGCATTGACGCAAAAAAGGCAGGCCGCTCGGCCTGCCTTTTTCATGGGCGACGCACGCCGTGCAATCGGCGCGTGTCGGTCATCCCCTCATCGAATCACAGCGTATCGAACGCGCGTTGCAATGCGTCGCGATCGTGAATGCCGTTCGCGAGCGCGAGCATCAGCAGCACGCGCGCCTTGAACGGGTGCAGCGAACCCGCGCTCACGAAACCGAGCGCATCGTCGCTCGCGGCGCCGTTGCGCATCACGTGCCCCGACCCGACGCGCGACGCACGCACCACCGCCACGCCCGCGTTGACCGCATCGGCGAGCGCCGCCTGCAGCGTCGCATGGATCGAGCCGTTGCCGGTGCCGGCGACGACGAGACCGCGTACGCCGGCCGCGACGAGCGCGTCGACGGCCGTGCGCGTCACGCCCGCGTAGCTCGCAACGACCTCGACCGGCGGCCAGGTTGCCGCGATCGCCAGTTGCGCGTCGCGCGAACGCGTGACGCGGCGCGCGAATTCGACCCGGCCGTCCTGCACCCAGCCGAGTGCACCGAGTTCCGGCGACTGGAACGCGTCGACCGCATAGGTGCTCGTCTTCACCACGTCGCGCGCGCCGTGGATCCGGTTGTTGAACGCGACCAGCACGCCCTGCCCGCGCGCGGACGGATGCGCGGCCACCGTCACCGCATTCAGCAGGTTCAGCGGGCCATCGGACGACAGCGCGGTCGCCGGCCGCATCGCGGCCGTCAGCACAACGGGCTTGTCGCCCCTGACGACCAGGTGCAGCGCATACGCGGTTTCCTCGAGCGTGTCGGTACCGTGGGTGATCACGATACCGTCGACCGCCGGGTCGGCCATCAGCGCGTCGATCCGCTCGGCGAGCGTGTTCCACAGCGGCAGCGCGAGATCCTTGCTGTCGATGCTGGCGACTTGCTCGGCGTCGATGCGCGCGACGGACGCGAGCGCCGGCACCGCGTCGACCAGGAAATTGACGCCGAGCGCGCCGGCCTGGTAGCCGGCCGTGCTGGCCGCGTCGGGCGCGGCACCGGCAATCGTGCCGCCGGTGGCGAGCACGGCGATGCGCGGCAGGGCCGCCGCGGACGAAGGGGATGCGGGATTCGGAGTATTCATGGCCGCGATTGTAAAGGCTTGCGGCCGGTATCCGGCAGGTTCCGGCACGGCGGCCGGGGTCGGCCGCCGCACATCATGGTTTGCCCCGATCGTCCGGCCGGGTGCGCCGTCAACGGACGTGGTATCTGCAACGTTATAGGAAGTGCCGTTTTGGTGTTTTCACATTGATTGGCCATAATCGGATCGCCCCGCGCGATGCGGCCCCATGCTCATCGTGCGGGGCGTCGTGACGGCGTCGATAAAACGCAATTCACCCCATGGGAGTGTCGAAATGAAAATCCAATCGCTCGTAGCCGCAGTGCTTCTCGGCGGCATGCTGGCTTCCCCCGCGTTCGCGGCGAACAGCCAGCAGGACAAGATGAAGGCCTGCAACACCCAGGCAGCCGGCAAGACGGGCGATGAACGCAAGGCGTTCATGAAGGACTGCCTGTCGGCGAAGCCCGCGAAGGCGATGACGCAGCAGGAAAAGATGAAGGCATGCAACACGCAGGCCACCGGCAAGAAGGGCGACGACCGCAAGGCGTTCATGAAGAGCTGCCTGAGCAATCAGCCGGCAGCCTGAGTTCCGGCGCTCCCGTATCGAATGCCGCGCACCGCTTCGGCGGGCGCGGCATTTTTGTTTTCGTTGCACGCGCATCGACGCGCCCGGCCCCGACCTCTCCCGCCCCGCTTTCCCGGCCCGCCGTGCCGGCGCCGCCACATGGTGCGGCAATTCGCCGCGATTTCTTCTATGATGGCTGCAACGCGGCCCATCCAAGTACAAGAAGCGCCATCGGGCCGCCCTCGAGACGGACGCGCACGCGCGTCAAACGGAGGCATGGATGGCATGGAGACAACACCGCTGGTTCCGCCGCTGGCTGATCGTGATCGTGTTCTGGGCCGTGCCCGTCGCGATCGTCGCCGTCCGCGAGATCCGCGAGGAAATGGCCTACAACAAGGCGGACCTGCAGCTCGCGCTGACCACCTGGCAGCTCACCGATGCGCAGCAGGCCGCCGGCGCCGCCGCGAAGTGCCACGGGGATCCTGACGAGGCGCGCGCGGCCGGCTGCCCGGCCGACGTGCTCGCCGCCAACGCGCCGCGCCAGCAGGCGGCCCGCGACGAATACGTGCTGCGCCGCAATACGCTCGCGGGCTACCTGTGGCATGCGTTCGTCGGCTACTGGGTCGTGCCGGCCGCGTTCCTGTTCGCGTGCGGCGTCGTGATCGCGCTGATCCGCCGCGTGCTGCGCCGCCCGCCGATCAAGCCGCCGGCTCCACCCGTTCCGCCCGTCACGCACTGATGCGCGCCGCAGGCGCCACCCACCGCACGATCGACCACATGCCACCCCGCCCCCGGCGCGCGGGCGCCGGATCGTCCGTTGGCACGCCGCGACACCCTCGCGCGATTTGACGCTTTTTGTTGCGCGGACGAAAAGGGGGTGTAATCCATTGTGATATAACTGCCGACGTGATCCGCTCCCTGAGCGAGACTCACTCCGAACGTCATCCGATGGAGAAGAACGATGCAAAAACGGAATCTTGTGCTGAAAGCCGCCGCTGCGCTCATCGTCGGTAGCCTCGCGCTCACCGGTTGCACCACCACCCCGGACAAGCCGGACAACGCCGCGACCAACGCGTCGAAGCGCCAGGCAATCGACTCGAGCGTCGACGCCACGCTGTCGCGCATGTACTCCACGGTCAAGGGTTCGCGGGAACTCGTCGCGAAGTCGCGCGGCGTGCTTGTCTTCCCGGACGTGATCCAGGCCGGCTTCATCGTCGGCGGCCAGTCCGGCAACGGCGCACTGCGCGTCGGCGGCAGCACGGTCGGCTACTACAACACGTCGTCGCTGTCGGTCGGCCTGCAGGCCGGTGCGCAGTCGAAGGCGATCGTGTTCCTGTTCATGACGCAGGAAGCGCTCGACGAATTCCGCGGCTCGGACGGCTGGGCCGCCGGCGCCGGCGCGTCGGTCGCGCTCGTGAAGATGGGCGCGAACGGCGCGGTCGACACGACCACGGCCACCGCACCGGTCCAGGTCGTCGTGCTGACGAACGCGGGCCTGATGGGCGACGTGTCGATCAACGGCACGAAGGTCTCGAAGCTGAAGATCTGACGCTGGCGTGCCGCCCGTGCGCACCGCGCGCGGGCCACGCACAAACGGCGATGTCCTCGCGGGCATCGCCGTTTTTTTATCCGCGCGCGACGCGCGTCAGGTCGTCGAGTCGATGACCTTGAAGCGCGAGCGTTTCTGTGCGCGGATCACCGACTGGTAGACGTCGACATACTGCTGCGCCATGCGGCGCGACGTGAAGCGCGCCTCGAAGCGCTGCCGCACGCGCGCGCGCGGCAGCAGGTGCAGCCGGTTCACGGCGGCCACCGCGCTGATTTCATCCTCGACGATGAAACCCGACACGCCCTCGTCCACCACTTCGGGCACCGCGCCGCGATTGAACGCGATCACCGGCGTGCCGCACGACATCGCCTCGATCATCACGAGGCCGAACGGCTCCGGCCAGTCGATCGGAAACAGCAGCGCATGCGCGCCCGACAGGAATTCGGCCTTCTGGTGATCGGCGATCTCGCCGATGTATTCGACGTGCGGCAACGCGAAAAGCGGCTTGATCTCGCGCTCGAAGTATTCCTGGTCGGCCGCATCGACCTTCGCGGCGATCCTGATCGGCAACCCGCACTGACGGGCGATGCGGATCGCCGTGTCGACGCGCTTCTCCGGCGAGATGCGGCCGAGGAACGCGAGATAGCGCGGCTCGACGGGCTGCGGCATGTACAGCGTCTCGGGCAGCCCGTGGTAGACGGTCGTCAGCCATTTCGCCTGCGGCAGCGGCTGGCGCTGCGAGTTCGAGATCGAGATCACCGGCGCCGTGTTGAACGTGTCGAACACCGGCTGCTGCTCGGGCAGGTCGAGCCGGCCGTGCAGCGTCGTCACGTAAGGCGTTTCCTGCCGGTTGAAGACCGAGAACGAGTAGTAATCCATGTGGAAATGGAGCACGTCGAAGTCCTTCGCGCGGCGCGCGACCGTCTCCATCAGCAGCATGTGCGGCGCGACCCGGTCGCGGATCGACGAGTCGAGCCGCAGTGCACGCGGCCAGACCGGCTCGAGCTTCGCCCGCGTCGTCGAATCGCCGCTGGCGAACAGCGTCACGTCATGACCGAGCTCGACGAGCGCCTCGGTGATGTAGGACACGACGCGCTCCGTGCCGCCGTACAGCTTCGGCGGCACCGATTCGGTCAGCGGCGCGATCTGGGCAATTCTCATGGTCCACGTCTCCTGTGTCCTGTCCGTTGCGGCACGGCCGGCGGGCCCTTGCGCTTTCGCGCGCGGCTCGCCCCGATGCAGCGCCCGCCGGATATCTCCTCATTATTCGCGATCCGGTTGCCCGGAACCGCCCGTCTTTCATTTTATGGGTGTTGTTACAGGCAGGATACATTCCGCCTGCCGTGCCGATATGGCCCCCGACGCGACGATCGCACCCGAACGTACGCCGCGCCGCCCGTCAGCGCGACGACCACCTCCATGCCGGCAGGTCGCGCGTGTCCGCGTCGACGAGCCCCGTCGCGCCGAGCTGCTTGTCGAGCACCAGCGATTCGCAGCCGGCCTCGCGCTCGAGCGTCGCGATGAGCCGCGCCGCGTGCGACACGACCAGCACCTGCGAACGCTGCGCCGCCTGCGCGATCAGGCGGCCAAGCGCCGGCAGCAGATCGGGGTGCAGGCTGGTTTCCGGTTCGTTCAGCACCATCAGCGCCGGCGGCCGCGGTGTCAGCAGCGCCGCCGCGAGCAGCAGGTAACGCAGCGTGCCGTCCGACAGCTCGGCCGCCGCGAGCGGCCGCAGCAGCCCCGGCTGGCGCATCAGCACGTCGAAGCGGCCACGGCCGTCCGGATTGTCGATCTCGACCGACGCGCCCGGAAATGCGTCGTCGATCGCCGCATCGAGTGCCGCGCCGTCGCCGATTTCGCGAATCGTCTGCAGCGCGGCGGCCAGATCGGCGCCGTCGTCCGCGAGCACCGGCGTATGGGTGCCGACGTGCGACTGCCGCGCGGGTGCCTGCGCATCGGTGCGGAAATGGTCGTAGAAGCGCCACGAACGGATCCGTTCGCGCACCGCGATCATTTCCGGCGCACCGGTCGGATCGGCGAACTCGGTCATCATGCTGTCGAAGCTCGCCACCGGCTGCGGAATCGTCTGCCAGTCGCCGGTCGCGGTGCGCGCACGGATCTGCGCGCCCTGCCGGTCGACCAGCAGCGTCGACGGGCGCAGCACCGCGCCGCCCCAGATGCACTCGCGCTTGACGACCGGATCGAGCGAGAACTGCGAGTGGCTCGGAATCGGCATGCCGAGATCGATCGAATAACCGAAATCGTCGCAGGCGAAACCGAGCTTCAGGCTCACGGGCCCCTTGCGCACCGTGCCGGTGACCGGCGCGTCGCCATCCAGCATCGCCCGCGAGAAACGCTCGGGGCCGGCCCACAGCGTCGACGGCAACCCGCCTTCGCGCGCGAGGGACGGGATCACGCGCCCCTGTGCGGTGTCGGCGAGCAGCCGCAGCGCGCGGTACACGCTCGACTTGCCGCTGCCGTTCGGCCCCGTGACGACGTTGAGCGCCGCGAGCGGCACGATCAGCTCGCGCAGCGAGCGGTAATTGGCGATGGCAAGCGTTTTCAGCACGGTCATGACGATGGCGGGCGAGCCGCGTTCAGCGGCCTTCGACGGCCTGCGGGTCGGCCGCGGTGTTGGCCGCCGTACTGGCGGCAGGGGCGCGCGCGTGCGGCCGTTCGGGATTCGGCGCATCCGGCGCCGAATCGTGCGGATACAGTTCCATCCGGCTGCGCGGCAGGCATTGCGGATAGCGGTCCTGCAGATAGGCGATCAACCCTTCGCGCACGCGGCAGCGCAGGTCCCAGCACGACGACGAGTCGGCCGCGCTGACGAGCGCGCGCAACTGCATCGTGCGCTCCGTCGCGTCAGTCACCTGCAGCACCTGCACGCGGCCGTCCCACTCGGGCGCCGCATGGACGAGCCGCGCGAGTTCCTCGCGCAGCGGTGCGAGCGGCGTACGGTAGTCGACCGACAGGTATACCGTGCCGATGATCTCCGAGCTGCTGCGCGTCCAGTTCGTGAACGGGTTCTCGATGATCCATTGCAGCGGCACGACGAGGCGCCGCTGGTCCCACAGCCGCACCGACACGAACGAACCGGTGATTTCCTCGATGCGCCCCCACTCGCCCTGGATCACGACCACGTCGTCGAGCCGGATCGGCTGCGTGAGCGCGATCTGCAGCCCGGCGATCAGGTTGCCGAGCACCGGCCGCGCGGCGATACCCGCGACCAGGCCCGCGACGCCGGCCGACGCCAGCAGGCTCGCGCCCACCTGGCGCACGTTCGGGAACGTCATCAGCGCGGCGCCGGTGCCGATGATCACGATCAGCACCATCACGGTCCGCACGAGCACCTTGGCCTGCGTATGGATGCGCCGCGCCTGGAGGTTGTCGGCCGTATCGATCGGATGCGCCTGGATGATCGCGTCGCCGACGCCGGCCGCGAGCCGCACCAGCAGCCACGTGAGCGACACGATCGAGCCGACCGCGGCCGCGGTGCGCATGCCGCGCACGAACGACATGCCGTCGTCCGCCTGGACCCATACGAACTCGAGCGCCAGCAGCGCCAGCACGACGAGCGACGGCTTGTCGATGTAGCGCAGGATCGCGCTCATCAGCGGATACGGCTGCGCGAGGCGCTTGACGATGCGTGCGCCGAGGCGGTGCACGACCGTGACGACCAGTATGACGATGACCGACACGGCCAGCGTGCCGAGCCACGAATGCAGCGGCGCATCGGCGATGCGCTGCAGTTCCTCGATTGAAATCATCGGCGCCCTTCGGTGATGAGGCGTGCATGCCTCGTCCTGGGATGCGTCGGCGACGTCCGGGCCACGCGCGTGCCCGGACACGGCGTCAGGTCAGTTGCCGCTCCTGCAGGGAAACGCCTTGCCGAGACCGAGCGACACCGCGGTGCTTGCGTTGTAGTCGGCCAGCTTCGGATTTTCCGCGATGTACTTGCGCACCGCGTCGGTCATCTGCTGCGCCCGGATGTCGGGCGGCAGGCAGAAATACTGGCCGACCCGCGGCCCCGTCGTGCCGCCGATCGCATCGATGGTGTTGTAGACGCCGTCGGCGGCGCCTTCGATGTAGGCCGCGCACGACGCCCGCGACTTGACGTCCGTCTTCGCGCACAGCCGGTCGAGATCCGCGCCCGTGAAAGCCGCCGCCGACAACGGCACGGCAAACGCCGCGGCACAAAACATTGCGCGCAACATGGTGTTCCTTATGTCAATGCGGCCCGAGACCGCCTGCTGCCCTGGCCGGCGCGGCGCCGGAATGCCCTGCTCCGGCCGGCATCCGGCCGGGCGGGCACCGTCTGCCGCACCGAAAACCGTTATTTTGCACTCTTTTGCGCGTCTGCCGGCGTCGACGCCCCGATGCGCGTCGTCCGCTTGCTCAGGATCTCGATCGCGTCCGGCGCGTTGTAGTGCTTCGCGAATTCGAGCGCGGTGATGCCGAGCTGGTTCTTCACCTGCGGATCGGCGCCCTGGTCGAGCAGCAGCGTCACCGTCGACGCATGGTTGCCGCGCGCGGCCATCATCAGCGGCGTCGTGCCGTTCGGCGATGCGGTATCGATATACGCGTCGTGGTCGAGCAGCAGCTTCACGACCGCGTCCTGGCCGTTGGTGGCCGCGTAGTGCAGCGGCGCCCAGCCCTTCTTGCTGACTTCCGCGCCCTTGTCGACCAGCAGCTTCGCAAGGCCGAGGTCGCCGTTCAGCGAGGCGAGCATCAGCGCGGTTTCGCCGGCCTTGTCTTCCTTCTCGAGGTCGACGTTCGGCGTCGTGGCGAGCGCCGCCGCGACCTTGTCGGACTTCTCGCGCGCGGCGATCACGATCAGCGGGTCGCCATTCGGCGCGATCGTGTTCGGGTCGAGCTTGCCGCTCTTGAGCTGCTTGCCGATGTCGGCGATGTCGTCGAACTTGACGGCCTTGACGATCGCGTCGAGCGATTCGGCATGCGCGCCGGCTGCCGCGAACAGGCCGCTCGCGACGAGCGCGGCGGCAACGAGTGCACGTTTCGGCAGATGGTTGGTCGGCTTCGTCATTGTTGTGGGCTCCTTCCCTGGGTTGTCGGCTGCGCGCACGTCGTTAGCGGGCGATCTTGAACAGCCGGAAAAAGTTCTGCGTCGTCGCGTCGGCCAGTGCCTCGACGGCGATCCCGCGCTCGGACGCGATAAAGCGTCCGACATGGCTGACGTACGCAGGTTCATTCGGCTTGCCGCGATACGGCACCGGCGCGAGGTACGGCGAGTCGGTCTCGATCAGCAGCCGGTCGAGCGGCACGCGCCGCGCGACGTCCTGCACGTCGGTCGCGTTCTTGAACGTGACGATGCCCGACAGCGAGATATGGAAGTTCTGCGCGAGCGCCTGCTCGGCCACCGGCCACGGCTCGGTGAAGCAGTGCATCACGCCGCCCGGCACGTCCGCGCGCTCCTCGGCCATGATCCGCAGCGTGTCCTCCGACGACGAGCGCGTGTGGATGATCAGCGGCTTCATCGTCGCGGTCGCCGCGCGGATGTGCGTGCGAAAGCGTTCGCGCTGCCACTCCATGTCGGCGATCGAGCGGCCTTCGAGGCGGTAGTAGTCGAGGCCCGTTTCGCCGATCGCGACGACCTTCGGGTGCGCGGCCAGCTCGACGAGCTCCGCGAGTGTCGGCTCGCGCGCGTCCTCGTGATCGGGATGCACGCCGACCGACGCATAGACGTTGTCGTGCGCGTCCGCGATCGCAAGGACCTCCGGCAGCGTCTCGAAATCGACGGACACGCACAGTGCGTGCGTGACGTCGTGCTCGCGCATGTTCTCGAGCACGGCCGGCAGGCGGTCGGCCAGGCCCTTGAAATTGATATGGCAGTGAGAGTCGACGAACATCGTGTTTCCTGAATTCGTAAGGCGCGCGCTCATGCGCGCGCCGGCATGCGGCAACGGGCGGCGTTCGCGGGCCGGCCGGCCACGGTCGCGTCGCGGTGTGAGCCGGTCATCGTTTCGCAACCCACGGGAAACAATGCCGGATCACGCGAAGATTTCCCGGTACCCGAGAAACAATTCCTCGAATACGAGCCGCGCGTTGAGCGGATGGTTCTCGACCGTCCGCTGCCGCGTCACGGCCTTCATGAAACGCGCGAACGCGTTCGCATCGACCGCTTCCGCGCACCGCGCGAGCGCCGCCGCATGCATCGGGAAGTAGCGCGGCGCGCCCGCCATCCGCTGCGCGAGCAGGTCGTACAGCCAGCGCTGCAGCCAGCCGAGCACCAGCGGCACCGGCAGTTTCTGCAGCGTCTCGCCGCACGCGAACGGGTCGCATGCCGCACCGGCCGCGAGCTGCCCGAGCGTGTAGTCGCGCAGCGGGCGGTTCTCGTCGCTCGCGAGCGCCAGCGCGGCGAGCGGCGCGCCGCCGGCCTCGGCGAGCAGCGCGTCCGCATGCTCGACGCCCTGCGCCGCGAGCCAGGCCGCCGCCGCGTCGGGCGCCGGCACGGTCATCGGCCACTGCCGGCAGCGGCTGATGATCGTCGGCAGCAGGCGGTCGATACGTGCCGACACGAGCAGGAACACGACGCCGGACGGCGGCTCCTCCAGCGTTTTCAGCAGCGCGTTCGACGCGGCGACGTTGAGCGCCTCGGCCGGATACAGCACGACGACGCGCGCGCCGCCTCGGTGCGAACCGACCCCGCAGAAATCGAGCAGCGCGCGCACCTGCTCGATCTTGATTTCCTTGCTCGGCGCACGGGTCTTCTTGCCGCCTTCGTCCGCGTCGGCCGCTTTCGGGTCGTCCGCGGCGCCCGGCGCCTCGCCCGCCAGCGCCTCGGGCAGCACGATCCGGTAGTCCGGATGGTTGCCCTGCGAGAACCACGTGCAGGCCGCGCAGGCGCCGCACGGCTCGCCGTTCGGCTGCGGCGATTCGCACAGGAAGCCCTGCGCGAGATGCTGCGCGAACTGCAGCTTGCCGATCCCGGCCTGGCCATGCAGCAGCAGCGCGTGCGGCCATTGCGCACGCAGTTGCTGCAGGCGGTTCCAGTCGTCGGTCTGCCACGGATAGATCATGTGGTGCGTTCCTTGCGAATTACAGCGCGGCGAGCACGCGCTCGAGCTGCTGGCGAATCTCGGGAATCGTCCGCGTCGCGTCGACGATCGCGAAGCGGTGCGGCGCCTCTTCCGCACGCCGCAGGTATTCGCCGCGCGTGCGCGCGAAGAACGCGTCGGACTCGCTTTCGAACTTGTCGGGCATGCGCGCGGCGCCGCGCCGCTCGCTCGCGACCTGCGGCGCGACGTCGAACAGCACCGTCAGGTCGGGCTGGAAGCCGCCCTGCACCCAGCGCTCGAGCGTCTCGAGCTTGTCGCGCGGCAGCCCGCGGCCGCCGCCCTGGTACGCGAACGTCGCATCGGTGAAGCGATCGGACACGACCCAGTCGCCGCGCGCGAGCGCCGGCTCGATCACAAGCGCGAGATGCTCGCGACGCGCGGCGAACATCAGCAGCGCTTCCGTCTCGAGATCCATCGGCTGGTTCAGCAGGATCTCGCGCAGTTTCTCGCCGAGCTGCGTGCCGCCCGGCTCGCGGGTGACGACGACCTGCCGGCCGGCCGCGGCCAGCTTGCCCTGGAGGCGTTCGCAGAACCATTGCAGGTGGGTGGTCTTCCCCGCCCCGTCGATGCCTTCGAACGTGATGAATTTACCGCTCGCCATTATTGACCTCGTATGTACTTGTCCACGGCCTTGTTGTGGTCGCCGAGCGTGTCCGAGAACACGCTCGTGCCATCGCCTTTCGCGACGAAATAGAGCGCGCTCGTCTGGGCCGGATTGATCGCCGCCTGCAGCGCGGCGACGCCCGGCAACGCGATCGGCGTCGGCGGCAGCCCACGTCGGGTGTAGGTATTGTAAGGAGTGTCGGCCTGCAGGTCGCGCTTGCGCAGGCGGCCGTCGTACGCGTCGCCGAGCCCGTAGATCACCGACGGATCGGTCTGCAGCGGCATGCCGATGCGCAGCCGGTTCGCGAACACGGCCGCGACGAACGCGCGATCGGCCGCATGGCCCGTTTCCTTCTCGACGATCGACGCGATCGTCAGCGCTTCGTAAGGCGTCTTGTACGGCAGGCCCGGCACGCGTGCGGCCCAGGCCTCGTCGAGACGCGTCTGCATCAGATGGTATGCGCGCCGATAGATGTTCAGGTCGCTCGTGCCCTTGTCGAACAGGTAGGTATCGGGGAAGAACAGCCCCTCGCCGCTGCCGCGTTGCACCGCGTTGTCCGACGCGCCGATCGCGCGCAGCAGCTCGGCGTCGCTCATGCCGGCCGTCGAGTGGGCAAGATCGGGGTTCGCATCGAGTTCCGCGCGCATCCGCTTGAAGGTCCAGCCTTCGATGACCGTCGCGACGTATTCGTTCACGTCGCCGCGCGCGATCTTCTGGAGTACCTCGTACGGCGTGATGCCGGTCTTGAATTCGTAGTTGCCGGACTTGAGCCGGCTCGACAGCCCGAGCACGCGCGTCATCGCGACGAAGCCGAGCGGCTCGACCGGCACGCCGCCGCGCCTGAGCTGCAGCGCGACGCTCTTCACGCTGCTGCGCGGCTTGATCGTGACGTCGAGCGATGCGGAACCCAGCAGCAGTGGCCGGGTCGCCCAGTAATACCCGCCGCCCGCGCCGGCAGCGGCCACAACGACGGCCAGCGCCACGATCGTCGCGGCGCATTTCTTCAGTAGGGACATGGAAACGTGACTCAGGTAAGACCCATATAATACTTGCTCGCCTTCGTCAAAGTCAGGGTTGACTGTTCCCTCATTCCATGAGCACACCGTTCGCTTCACCGGCTGCCCAGGCCGCATCTGCCTCGCTCCCCGTTTTTCCCCGCCCGTCCGCCGCCGATTTCGACGCGCCGGGCGCCTGCATGCCGCTGCCGCAGTTCGGCGTGATCGACGTGGCCGGCGACGACGCCGCGACGTTCCTGCACAGCCAGCTCACCAACGACATCGAGCATCTCGACGCCGCGAGCGCGCGGCTGTCCGGCTATTGCTCGCCGAAGGGGCGCCTCCTCGGGTCGTTCCTCGCGTGGCGCGCCGGCCACGGCGTGCGCCTGCTGGTGTCGAAGGACGTGCAGCCCGCCGTGCAGAAGCGGCTGTCGATGTTCGTGCTGCGCGCGAAGGCGAAACTGACGGACTCGAGCGACACGCTCGCGGTGGTCGGCTTCGCGGGCGACGTGCGCGACGTGCTGTCGGGCATCTTCGACGCGCTGCCGGACGGCGTGCACGTGAAGGTCGACGGCCCGGCCGGCACGCTGATCCGCGTGCCCGATGCAGCTGGCCGCAAGCGCTATCTGTGGATCGGCCCGCGCGCGGAAGTCGACGCGCGCGTCGCCGCGCTCGGCGGTACGCTGCCGGTCGTGTCGCCGGCCGTATGGGACTGGCTCGACGTCCGCGCGGGCGAACCGCGCATCACGCAGCCTGCCGTCGAACAGTTCGTGCCGCAGATGGTCAACTTCGACGTGATCGGCGCCGTTAACTTTCGCAAGGGATGCTACCCGGGCCAGGAAATCGTCGCACGCAGCCAGTACCGCGGCACGATCAAGCGCCGCACGGCGCTCGCGCACGTCGCCGGCGAGACCGATACCGTGCATGCCGGCGTCGAGCTGTTCCACAGCGACGATCCCGGCCAGCCGTGCGGGATGATCGTCAACGCGGCGGCCGCGCCCGCGGGCGGCGTCGACGCGCTCGTCGAGATCAAGCTCGCCGCGCTCGACAACGGCACGGTGCACCTCGGTTCGGCCGACGGCCCGGTGCTCGCGTTCGACGCGCTGCCGTACGCATGGCCGACGGAAGCGTGACGCACTGACAACCCGTTCGTGCGCCGGCTCGCGAGTCGCAGCCGGCGCCCGATGTTTCCTGCGAGAGATTCGCCCGATGTGTCTGATTGCCTTCGACTGGCAGCCCGATGCCGCCGCCGGTCCCGTCTTTACCCTCACCGCCAACCGCGACGAGTTCTTTCGCCGGACGAGCGCGCCGGTTTCGTGGTGGGAAGATGTCCCGGGCGTACTGGCCGGCCGCGATCTCGAAGCGGGCGGCACGTGGCTCGGCGTCTCGCGCGACGGCCGGTTCGCCGCGCTGACGAACTACCGCGCGCCGTTCGACATCCGCGCCGGCGCGCCGACCCGCGGCAAGCTCGTGTCCGATTTCCTCGGCGGCCCGTCCGTTGCGCCGCTCGACTATCTCGGGCGGCTGGCCGAGCATGCGGCCGTCTACAACGGCTTCAACCTGCTCGTCGGCGACTGGAGGCGGCGCGAACTCGCGTGGTTCTGCAATCGTGCGCCCGAAGGCGAAAGCGGTGTCGCCGCCCCCGTCGCGATCGCGCCCGGCGTGCATGCGCTGTCGAATGCGCGGCTCGATACGCCCTGGCCGAAAGTGGTGCGCAAACGCGCGGAACTCGGCACGCTGCTCACCGACAATCCGACCCCGTCGCTCGACGACCTGATCGCGTTGATGCGCGACCCGCATGTCGCGGCCGACGACGCGCTGCCGCACACCGGCATTCCGATCGAGCGCGAGCGTGCGCTGTCGGCCGCGTTCATCGAGACGCCCGAATACGGCACGCGCGGCACGACCGCGCTGCGCGTCACGATGAAGGAAGGCGTGCGGCTCACGGTCGAGATCAAGGAGCGCTGCGACGACGACGGTTCGCACCGTACCGTGCGGCCGGGTTCGTTCGAGCGCGCGTTCACGTTCGACCTCGACGCGACCCCGCCGCGCTGAGCACGCGTGCGGGCGCCGTGCTACGGCGCCCGCGCCATCTCGACGTGCGGCACGCCGGCTTCGACGAACGGTTCACCGACCGCCGTGAAGCCGTGCCGCAAGTAGAACGGCACGGCCGAATCCTGCGCATAGAGCCGCACGACGATTTCGCCGCGGCGCCGCGCCGCGTCCAGCAGCGCGTCCAATACGGCCGACCCGACGCCCTGGCCGCGCGCATCGGCCAGCACCGCGACGCGGCCGATCGTGCCCGACGGCAGCAGCCGCCCCGTCGCGACCGCGCGGCGTACGCCGGTCGCGGCGTCGACCCGGTACGCCACCGCGTGGAGCGACAGCGGATCGTCGTCGTCGAGCTCCCATTCCGGCGGAATCTGCTGCTCGCGCACGAACACCGCGTCGCGGATCCGCGCGGCGTCGCCGCCCAGCACCGCCCAGTCGCCCGTTTCCACCACGCCGTCCGTCATCGCAGCCCTCCACGCGGCGCGCGCGCCGTCAAATGCCGTCAAACGTCGTCGAATGCGGCCTTCAGCGCCGCGACCGCGTCGGCATGCGCGGCCCGCACCTCGGGGATGTAGCCGCCCATCTTGAAGAATTCGTGGATCATCCCCGGATAGCAGACCAGCGTGACCGCATTGCCCGCCGCACGCAACTTCTCTGCATACGCGGCACCCTCATCGCTCAGCGGATCGTATTCGGCCGTCGCGATCCACGCCGGCGCGACGCCCGCGAACGACGGCGCATCGCGCGTGCCGTCGAGCGGTGCGAAACGCCAGTCGTCGCGGTCCGCCCGATCGCGCACGTATTGCGTGAAGAACCACTGGATCGTGTCCTGCGTCAGCAAGTAGCCGTTCGCGAGCCGTGCGTGCGATCCGGTGTCCTGGTAGCCCGTCACGCCCGGATAGATCAGCATCTGCAGCGCGAGGTGAATGCCCGCATCGCGTGCGAGCACCGCGCAGACGGTCGCGAGCGTGCCGCCCGCGCTGTCGCCGCCGACGGCCAGCCGTTCGGCATCGATGCCGAACGTGGCGGCCTCGCGATGCAGCCATTGCAACGCGTCGTCGGCGTCGTTCACCGCGGTCGGGAACCGGTGCTCCGGCGCGAGCCGGTAGCCGACCGACAGCACCGCACACTGCGCGTCGTGCGCGAACATCCGGCACAACGCGTCGTGCGTATCGACGCTGCCGACCGTGAAACCGCCGCCGTGGTAGTACACGAGCGCAGGCAGCGGCTCCGCGAGGCTCGGCGCGACCGGCAGGTACAGCCGCGCGCCGATCGTGCGGCCATCGCGCGTCGGGACGACGCACTCCTCGACCGAATGCATCGGCGCCGGTGCAACGTCGAGGATCGGCGCGCTCTTCTCGTACGCGGCGCGCGCCTGCTGCGGCGTCTGGTGATGGTAGGACGGACGTTTCGCGCGCTCGATCATGTCGAGCACCTGGGCGATCTTCGGATTCAGCGGCATCGATAAGGACGGCGCCGGTGCGACGCCGTGAACGGACAAGCGTCACATGATGCCACGCCCTCGTCGTGCAGGCGCGGTGCGCAATCCCGGCCCTCTCTCCGCCTGCCGTGAACGCGTTCGACGGCACACCTGCGCCGTGAAAAACAAAACGGCCCTGCCGGCAAAGCGGCAGGGCCGTGCGTCCCGGCGCTTACGCGTCGCTCGGGCCGGGCTGGGCGTCCGGCGCCGTGCGCGAGCGTTGCCGCTTGATGTCGCGGCCCACCGCGAGCCGCCGCATGTACTTGAACGTGCCGAGCGCCTTCGCGACGAAATTGCCGTCGCTGTCGCGCACTTCGCCTTCGCAGTAGGCCATCGTCGTCGAGCGATGCATCACGCGCCCGTAAGCGCGCAACTCGCCGCGCCCCGGCTGCATGAAGTTCACCTTCATCTCGACCGTCACGACGCCGACACCGTCGTCGGTCAGGCTGCGCGCGGCCATCGCGAGTGCGATGTCCGCGAGCGTCATCGTCACGCCGCCGTGCGCGATGCTCCACGTGTTCATGTGCCGCTCTTCGAGCGGCAGCACGAGCTCGCTCGCCCCGTCCTTCGCGGACACGAGCTGCACGCCGAGCAGGTCGACGAACGGGCTTTCGATCGACGGGCCGTCCGTCGGGGTTGCCGCGTCGCTCATCGTGCGCTGTCGACGATGTAGTCGACGCATTCGCGCGACTCGGCCACCGCGACGACGAATTTCTTCACTTCCTGGTGAACCGGGTGCACCTGGTAGGCATCGAGCGCGGCCTTGTCCGCGAAATCGGACACGAGCACGATGTCGGCGGTCGCGTCGAGGCCGGGCGTTGCCACGCCGACGTCGATCTGCAGCGTGCCCGGCACGAGGTCGCGGCAGCCTTCGAGCTTTTCCTTCAGCTTCAGCGCGTTCTGCGCGCGCGTCGCGCCTTCGGCCGATTCTTTCAACTTCCACATGACGATATGACGGATCACTTCGGTTGCTCCTGTTCGTTGGTGTTCACGATGCGGGCTCGACCCGCTTCGTGGCCGGCCGGGTGATGCCCGGCCGGTCGTCTGCCCGCTTCGCTTGCACGCGGTCGCGGCAACGGGGGAAAAACGCGTATCGAATCGGCTGTCGTCCGGCCTTTCCGGCGACGATACGCGCATTTTCACCGTGTCGCTCACCGACGGCGCGATCCGCGCAAGCGGCGGCAATCGCCAAGCCTACCAAACTTGAAGGCTCCGATGGAACGATCGCGCAGCCTTCCATTGAATCGCGGGAACGCGGCTTGCCCGGCTTCGCGCGCGCCGCTTCGGCGCAGGCCTACGCGCCTCGGTAATCGCCCGCGCAAACTCGACGATTCAATTCCGGCACGGCAGCAATCGGCAAAATGAAACGTCATTGCCGATTATTTATTCACCGAATATCCGGATTCCAATACCCGCCTTCATTAAATCGCATAATTTACCGACTCAATGAGTAATAGTTACGATCGCCTTTTCGCAAAACAGCCTGAAATCAGGAAAACGTGATTGACTTCGATTCTTCCGAAAATTTAGAATTCCATACAGCGGCTTACGATTGATTTTCTCCCGCCGCACACAAGCCGGCACGCACCTGTACGAACGCCGTCCGCCTTGCCTTTTCTCGCTTCACGTCGGGGCGGCGTCCCTTGCCGCTTCGGCTTTCGGCATTTATCGCCTGTTTGCCGATTTCCTGCTCGATTCACTCACCGCAACAGCATCACATCCTGATTAACACCCGGCATTCACTTTGAATGCCCGCGACACGGTACCAAACGGACAACAGATCCGTTCATTCGACCATCCCGATAAAAAATCGCCAGTCATCAGGAGGGACATCAACATGCATCGCCTTGTGAAGTCGCTGTGCCTCGGATTCATCTGCGCCGGCCTGCTCGCGGCCTGCAACGACGACAACGTCGAATCGAACAGCCCGCCGTCGAACCACGCCGCGCTGTCGTTCCGCATGGACGCCGGCGGCCAGATCAACGCGTTCTACCGGCAGGACAAGGTCGCCGCGCACCTGCTGGTGCGCTCGTCGACGAAACCGCGCCTGCTCGTGGTCTTCCCCGCCGGCAACAGCGGCACGGGGCTGTGGTTCGACGACACCGCGCAGCCGGTGAACTGGAGCCTCGACACGCCGCCGTCCGCGCTGTCGGCACCCGACGCGCACGGCCGCCCGCTGTACGGCATCGGCGCCGACGTGTCGGTGGACACCGGCACGCTGACGATCCGCCAGGGCGTGCTCAGCAACGTGCGCTTCCTGCGCGACTTCAACGGCGGCGCAACGATTCCGCAACAGATTCTCGCCGCGCCGACGGTCCAGGGCAGCGCCGCACAATGGCAACGCGACCGGATCGACGGCGCACCCGGCTATTCGCTGCGCATCACGTTGCGCGACGGCGGCAGCATCGTGCCGGCTGCGGGCGGCAAGCTCGTCCTGAGCGCACCGGCGGGCTCGCACACGCTGCGGCTGCATGTCGATGCGCTGTCGGGCGAGACGCCGTTGTCGCCGATCACGCGCGCCGACCTGCTCGCGCCATCGGTGAACCCCGACCCCGTGAGCCAGAACGTGCTCGAATTCCTGAGCTTCCACGACAAGCTGCTGGCGGGCTCGTGGCAGTACGACACCTACTTCGGCCGCGACACGCTGATCTCGGTTCGCATGCTGATGCCCGTGCTCGAACCCGCGGCGATCGAGGCCGGCCTGTCGTCGGTGCTGAGCCGGCTGTCGGCCGACGGCAAGGTCGCGCACGAGGAAGGCATCGGCGAGTTCGCACTCGTCGACAACCAGAAGAACGGGAAACCGAACGATCCGACGCCGACCTACGACTACAAGATGATCGACAGCGACTACCTGCTCGCGCCGATCGCGGCCGCGTGGCTGATCGACGATACGCGCGGCCAGGCGCGTGCGGCTGCGTATCTCGCGCAGCGCGGCAGCGACGGGCAGACCAACGGCGCCCGTCTGGTCGTCAACCTGCTGCATGTCGCGAACACCGCGCAGCCGTTCGCGCAGCAGCCGTCGGTCGCGAACCTGATCCACCTGCGGCCCGGCGAGATCGTCGGCAACTGGCGCGACAGCACCGACGGGCTCGGCGGCGGCGTCTACCCGTACGACGTGAACGCGGTGCTCGTGCCGGCCGCGTTGCGCGCGGCGAACGCGTTCCTCACGCGCGGCCTGCTCGATCCGTACCTGGATGCCGGGCAGCGCGGGACGCTCGCCAACACGGCGAACCAGGCGGCCACATGGGAAACGCAGGCGCCGCCACTGTTCCAGGTCAGCGTGCCGGCCGCGCAGGCGACCGCCGACGTGTCGGCCTATGCGCCGTCCGCCGGCGTGCCGGCCGGTGCCGCGCCTGGCGCACCGCTGGCCTTCTACGCGCTGTCGCTCGATCAGCAGGGCAACCCGATTCCGGTGATGAACTCCGATGGCGGCTTCGCGTTGCTGTTCGGCACACCACCGGACGACCAGCTCCAGCGGATCGTCGCCGACGTCACGCGGCCGTTCCCGACCGGGCTCGTGACCGATGCCGGCATGCTGATCGCGAACCCTGCGTATGCGAGCCAGGCACTGTGGCCGAAATTCACGAGTTCCGCGTATCACGGCACGGTGATCTGGTCGTGGCAGCAGGCGATGTGGGTGGCCGGGCTCGATCGCCAGCTCGCGCGCCAGGACCTGTCGGCCGCGACCCGCACGCTGCTCGCGCAGGCGCGCCAGACGATCTGGCAGGTGATCTCGAACGGGCGCGACATGCGGACGTCGGAGATGTGGACGTGGTCCTACGTGAACGGCAAGTACCAGACCGACGCGTTCGGCACGCGCAGCGCCGATGCGACCGAAGCCAACGCGGCACAGCTCTGGAGTACGACGTATCTCGCGATCCGCGATCCGCAACAGCGCGCGGGCAAGTACTGGTGGCAGGCGTCGCGGCAGATGCAGGATGCGCAGCCGGAAAACGCGGCGGCCCTGGCATCGCGCTAGCTGCGTATCGCCCGTCGGATGCCGACCGGGCATGCCGAAGCCCCGGGTACGTTACCTCGCCCGGGGCTTGGGCAGAAACCGAAACGATCGACACGCTTTCGGCACGGCCGCGTTGCCGAACGTCCCGTGTGCCGCGCCACCGCGCGTCACCGCGACACGACGCGGTTTCGCCCTTCCCGCTTCGCCTGGTACAACCGTTCGTCGACGACGCGCAGCAACGCGTCGACCGTGCTGCCGTCGACCCCGTATTGCGCGACGCCGACGCTGACCGTCACCTGCACGCGCTTGAAATCGAGCCCGAACGGCGAGCTCGCGATCGACGAGCGCACGCGCTCGGCCGTCATCCGCGCGCCTTCGAGCGGCATCTCGGGCAGCAGCGCCATGAACTCCTCGCCGCCGACCCGCGCGAGCCCGCCGGCCGGCCGGATCGCGTCGAGGCACTGACGCACGACGCCGCGCAGCACCTCGTCGCCGATCTGGTGCCCGTACGCATCGTTGATGTTCTTGAAATTGTCGAGATCGAGTGCGAGCAGGCAGAACGGCGTGCCGTCGCGCTCGGCCCGCACCATCTCGCGCTCGACCTGCGCGATGAACTGCCGGCGGTTCGACGCGCCCGTCATCGGATCGGTCGCGGCCATGTATTCGAGCTTCTGGTTCGTGCGCCGCAGTTCCTGCAGCGCGCTCTCGGTGCGCGCCATCGATTCCGACAGCCGGCTCATCAGGTCTTCCTGGCTGTAGATCGCCGAGAACGAGCGCGTCGTCTGCAGCGCCTGCACGACGCCGTAGCTGAGCAGGAAGAAGCCTCCCGCGAAAATCGCGTGCGCGAGCCACCACATGTGATTCCACGGCTTGCCGAGGATGAACGCCAGCGACGACAGCGCAAACGCCATGATCGACACGCCGTAGATCACCATCAGCGGCGAGCGGATCCGGCGCGCGAGCAGCACGGCGACGTTCAGCAGCGAGAACACGAGCGCGCCGCCTTCCATCGACAGCCGCGTGCCCGGCGCGCCCGCGACCGGCGAATACGCGATGTACGCCACGACGACGTTGACGATCACGAAGAACACGATCCACGGCAGCCACGTGCGCACGCTCGTGCGCTTGTCGAAGCGATCGGGCGGACGGGCATAGGACAGCAGGCCCGTGAGCAGCAGGATCGACATCACGAGCCGCGACGCGGGCCCGTACAGCAGGAACAGCCAGATATTGTGATGCGCCATCCCGGTGAACGCACCGTGCAGCGCGTAGATCATCGCGAAGCCGAGAAAGCCGAGTGTCAGCCAGCGCAGCAGCGGTTCGCCGGACGACCGGTAGCACACCCACGTCACGTAGGTAACGAACCCGCCCTCGAGGGTCGCGGCCGCGATCGCGATTTCATGGAACGCGTGGTTCTCGAACACCGCGTGCGGGTCGCTGAAGAACCACAGATAGGCGATCAGATAGGCGGGCAGCAACGCGAATCCGACCAGCAGGCATTTCGCGTAGAGCCTCGCGGCCGCGCTGACGACGCGCGGCGGTTCCCCGGCTGCATAGGTCGTACTCATTCGGTCCCCGGTCGGTCTGCTGCGTTGGTTCGAACCTTCGCGGCACGGATCGTGCGACGCACGATCCGGCCCATCGTGCCGAAAGGCAAATGTCAGAGCAAGTATAGGTGGGGCAAATTGTTTGACAAGTAAGGGGAAACGGCATTGCCCGGCGCATGCCTTTTGCTTCCCGATTGTTTCGAATGGCGGTTCAGTCGCGCCGATTCGCATCGCGGCCGCCTGCCTCGCCGAAGCGAAGCCGCGGCCGCCACCACCCGCCAAAGATCAGAGGATTTCGAACAGGCCGGCCGCGCCCTGCCCGCCGCCGATGCACATCGTGACGACCACGTACTTCACGCCGCGCCGCTTGCCTTCGATCAGCGCGTGGCCCGTCAGGCGCGCGCCCGATACGCCGTACGGATGGCCGACCGCGATCGCGCCGCCGTTCACGTTCAGGCGATCCTCAGGAATCCCGAGCGTGTCGCGGCAGTACAGCACCTGCACCGCGAACGCTTCGTTCAGTTCCCACAGGCCGATATCGTCGACCTTCAGCCCCGCCTGCTTCAGCAGCTTGGGCACCGCGAACACGGGGCCGATACCCATCTCGTCCGGCTCGCAGCCCGCCACCGCGAAACCGCGGAATGCGCCGAGCGGCTGCAGCCCTTCGCGCTGCGCGGCGTCGGCGCTCATGACGACGCAGGCCGACGCGCCGTCCGAGAACTGGCTGGCGTTGCCGGCGGTGATCACGCCGCCGGGCACGGCCGACCGGATCTTCGACACGCCTTCGAGCGTCGTGTCCGGGCGGATCCCTTCGTCGGCCGATACCGTCACTTCCTTCGTGAACAGACGGCCCGTGGCCTTGTCGGCGATGCCCGCGAGCACCGTGATCGGCACGATCTCGTCGCGAAAGCGTCCGGCTTCCTGCGCGGCCGCGGCACGCAGTTGCGACTGCACGCCGTACTCGTCCTGCCGCTCCTTCGAGATGCCGTAGCGCTTCGCGACGTTCTCGGCCGTCTGCAGCATGTTCCAGTAGATCTCGGGCTTGTGCTGCGCGAGCCAGCCTTCCTGGATCATGTGGTGGTTCATCTCGTTCTGCACGCACGAGATCGATTCGACGCCGCCCGCGACGTACACCTCGCCTTCGCCCGCGATGATCCGCTGCGCGGCCAGCGCGATGGTCTGCAGCCCCGACGAGCAGAAGCGGTTCACCGTCATCCCCGGCACGCTCACGGGCAGCCCCGCACGCAAGGCAATCTGCCGAGCGATGTTCGCGCCGGTCGCGCCTTCGGGGTTCGCGCACCCCATGATCACGTCCTCGACGCGCGCGGGGTCGAGCTTCGCGCGTTCGAGCGCGGCCGCGACCACGTGGCCGCCGAGCGTCGCGCCGTGCGTCATGTTGAAAGCACCGCGCCAGGATTTCGCCAGCGGCGTGCGGGCGGTCGATACGATTACGGCTTCGGTCATGCGAGTCTCCTTCGGTCCTGCTTCATGTCCTGCATCGAATGGGAATGCGCTACGCCGCCGGGCGCGCGCCCGCGGACGTCACATGCGCGACGCCCGCTGCCTGCATCTGCTGCCATGCGTGGGCGAGCGACCCGTTCAGGTCGATCGCGCGGCACGCATCGTTGATCACCGCGGCGTCGAAACCGGCCGCACGCGCGTCGAGCGCCGACCACGCGACGCAATAGTCGGTCGCGAGCCCGCAGCACCACACGCGCTTCGCGCCGAGCTCGCGCAGATAGCCCGCGAGCCCCGTGCGCGTCGTGCGATCCGCTTCGACGAACGCGGAATAGCTGTCGACCTGCGCGTCGCCGCCCTTGCGGATGACGAGCCGCGCATGCGGGATGTCGAGGTCGCGATGCAGCGCCGCGCCGTCGGTGTCCTGCACGCAGTGCACGGGCCACAGCACCTGCTCGCCGTACGGCAGCGCGAGCGTGGAGAACGGTTCGCGGCCCGGATGGTTCGCCGCGAACGACACGTGCTCGCGCGGGTGCCAGTCCTGCGTCAGCACGACCTGGTCGAAGCGCCGCGCCAGCGCGTTGATCACCGGCACGACCGCATCGCCGTCGGGCACCGCGAGCGCGCCGCCCGGCATGAAGTCGTATTGCACGTCGATCACGAGCAGTACGTCGTCGGTGTGTCTCATTGCGTTTCTCCGGGTGTTCGTCGCGCCGCGATCCGGCGCGTCAGCCGTTGAACCCGCGGCCGGCCTTCGCGAGCTCGGCGATCGACGGCGCGAGCTGCCATGCGTCGCCGTTCGGCGCGGCCGCGTAGCGGCGAATCGCGCGCTCGACGTTGTAGAGGCCGACCACGTCCGCGTACAGCATCGGGCCGCCCCGCCACAGCGGGAAGCCATAGCCGGTCAGGTAGACCATGTCGATGTCGGACGCCTTCGACGCGATCTTCTCCTCGAGGATCTTCGCGCCTTCGTTCACCAGCGCGAACACGAGCCGCTCGACGATCTCGTCGTCGCCGATCTTGCGCCGCTCGACGCCGCGCTCCTTCGAATACGCCACGACCATCTCGTCGACGAGCGACGACGGCTTTGCCTTGCGCTCGCCCGGCACGTAGTCGTACCAGCCGGCGCCCGTCTTCTGGCCGAAGCGGCCCTGCTCGCACAGGCGGTCGGCGATCTTCGAGTACTGCAGGCCGGGCTGCTCGACATAGCGGCGCTTGCGGATCGCCCAGCCGATGTCGTTGCCGGCGAGGTCGCTCATCCGGAACGGACCCATCGCGAAACCGAATTTCTCGATCGCGCGGTCGACCTGCGCGGGCAGCGCGCCTTCCTCGAGCATGAAGAGCGCCTGGCGGATGTACTGCTCGATCATCCGGTTGCCGATGAAGCCGTCGCACACGCCCGACACGACCGCCGTCTTGCGGATCTTCTTCGCCACGGCCATCACGGTGGCGAGCACGTCCTTCGCGGTCTGCGCGCCGCGCACGACCTCGAGCAGCTTCATCACGTTCGCCGGGCTGAAGAAGTGCATGCCGACGACGTCCTGCGGACGCTTCGTGAATGCCGCGATCTTGTCGACGTCGAGCGTCGACGTGTTCGACGCGAGGATCGCGCCCGCCTTCGCGACTTCGTCGAGCTTCCTGAACACCTGCTCCTTCACGCCGAGTTCCTCGAACACGGCCTCGACGATCAGGTCGGCATCCTTCAGGTCGTCGTAGGACAGCGTCGGCGTGATCAGCGCCATGCGCGCGTCGAGCTTCTCCTGCGTGAGCTTGCCCTTCTTCACCTGCGCGTCGTAGTTCTTGCGGATCGTCGCGACGCCGCGCTCGAGCGCTTCCTGTTTCGTTTCGAGCAGCGTGACGGGCAGCCCTGCGTTCACGAAATTCATCGCGATGCCGCCGCCCATCGTGCCTGCGCCGATCACGCCGACACGGCGAATCTCGCGCAGCGGCGTATCGGACGGCACGTCGGGAATCTTGCTCGCCGCGCGCTCACCGAAGAACGCATGCCGCAGCGCACGGCTTTCCGGTGTCATCATCAGCGCGACGAAACCCTCGCGCTCGGCGATGCTGCCCTTGTCGAAGCCGTGCAGCACGCCGGCCTCGATCGCGTCGATGCACTTGTGCGGCGCGGGGAAATTCGGTGCGGCGGCCCGGGCCGAGTTGCGCGCGAACTGGATGAAGCCCGCGGCGTTCGCGTGGACGATCTTGCGATCGCGCACGCGCGGATGCGGCCCCTTCTGCGCACCGGCCTTGCGCGCGAACGCGACAGCCGCGTCGAGCAGGTCGCCGTCGGCCATCTCGTCGAACAGCCCGCTCTTCGCGAGTTGCTCCGACGGCACGGGCGCGCCCGACACGATCATGTTCAGCGCGGTTTCGAGCCCCACCGCACGCGGCAGGCGCTGCGTGCCGCCCGCGCCCGGCAGCAGGCCGAGCTTCACCTCGGGCAGCGCGACCTGCGCGCCGGGTGCCGCGACACGGTAATGCGCGCCGAGCGCGAGCTCGAGGCCACCGCCCATCACGACGCTGTGCAGCGCCGCGACGACGGGCTTCGCGCTCGCCTCCACCGCGCGGATCACGGTGTGCAGCGTCGGCTCCTGCAGCGCCTTCGGCGTATTGAATTCGGTGATGTCGGCGCCGCCCGAAAATGCGCGTCCTGCGCCGGTCAGCACGATGGCCGTGACCGACGGGTCCTGCGCGGCGCGATCGAGCGCGTCCATGACGCCCTGACGGGTCGACAGGCCGAGCCCGTTGACGGGCGGATTGTTGAGCGTAAGGACGGCCACGCCGTCGCGAGTCGAGTAATCCACTGCCATCTGCCTGCCTCCATGCATCGCGCGCCGGGGTGGCTGCGCTTCATTGTGCGCGGTCGAACAGCCGCATGTCCGGTTGAACGCAGGCAGCATACAACGAAAAAGCACGGTCGTTCAATTTGAATTTTGCTGCCGATCCGGGGACGGATCGGGCGACCGTTTCGCGAGCCGCTTGCGGCCCGGGCGCAGACGTTACGGCTCGCGTTACGACTCGCCGACCGCCGTCGGCAACACGTAATCGCGGAATGTCTCGCGCAGCTTCAGCTTCTGCAGCTTGCCGGTCGCGGTGTGCGGCAGCGAGTCGACGAACACGACGTCGTCGGGAATCCACCATTTCGCGACCTTGCCTTCGTAGAACGCGAGCAGCGCGTCACGGTTCAGGTTCGCCCCTTCGCGCGGCACCACGACGAGCAGCGGACGCTCGGTCCATTTCGGGTGCGCACAGGCGATGCAGGCGGCCTCCGCCACGCCCGGGTGCGCAATCGCAACGTTCTCGATGTCGATCGAGCTGATCCACTCGCCGCCCGACTTGATCACGTCCTTGCTGCGGTCGGTGATCTGCAGGAAGCCGTCGGGGTCGATCGTCGCGACGTCGCCGGTCGGAAACCAGCCGTCCGACAGCGGCGACGTATCGCCGCGAAAGTAGTGGTCGATCACCCAGGGGCCGCGCACCTGCAGCTCGCCGAACGCGACGCCGTCCCAGGGCAGCTCGTGGCCGTCCTCGCCGACGATGCGCATGTCGACGCCGCAGATCACGCGCCCCTGCTTCTCGAGCAGCTTGCGCTGCGCGTCGAGCGGCCGCTGCGACTGCGCCCAGTTGAGCTTCGCGAGCGTGCCGAGCGGCGACAGTTCGGTCATCCCCCAGGCATGGATCACGCGCACGCCGTATTCGTCCTCGAAGGTGCGCAGCATCGCGGGCGGGCACGCGGAGCCGCCAATCACCGTGCGGTTCAGCGTCGAGAAGCGCACACCGGCCTCGCGCATGTAGTTGAGCAGGCCGAGCCACACGGTCGGCACGCCCGCGGAGAACGTCACGCGCTCGGCTTCCATCAGCTCGTACAGCGATTTCCCGTCGAGATCCTTGCCGGGCAGCACGAGCTTGCCGCCCGTGAGCGGCACCGCGTACGGCAGCCCCCACGCGTTGACGTGGAACATCGGCACGACGGGCAGCACCGCGTCCATCGCGGACAGGTTCATCGCGTCCGGCAACGCGGCGCCGTACGCGTGCAGCACGGTCGAGCGGTGCGAATACAGCACGCCCTTCGGGTTGCCGGTCGTGCCCGACGTGTAGCAGAGCCCCGACGCCTGCTGCTCGTCGAGGCGCGGCCAGTCGTAGCGGCCGTCCTCCGCTTCGACAAGCGTTTCGTGGCACAGGAACGGCGTCGTGCCGGACGGCAGATGCGCGGCGTCCGTCATCGCGACCCAGCCCTTCACGTGCGGGCACTGCGGCGCGATCGCATCGACGAGCGGGGCGAAATTGAGGTCGAAGAAGACGTAGCGGTCTTCCGCGTGATTGACGATGTACGCGATCTGCTCGGGGAACAGGCGCGGGTTGATCGTGTGGCACACGGCACCCATGCCGCCGATCCCGTAATACGCTTCCAGATGCCGGTAGCCGTTCCACGCCAGCGTGCCGACGCGATCGCCGGTTTCGACGCCGAGCCGCGCGAGCGCCTGCGCCAGTTGCTTCGCGCGGCGTTCGCAATCGCGGTACGTGTAGCGATGCAGATCGCCTTCCACGCGCCTCGATACGATCTCCGTGTCGCCGGCATGTCGCGCGGCATGAGAAATCAGCGAGGACACCAGCAACGGCATGTCCATCATCTGGCCCAGCAACGGCTTACCCATCGTCTTGTTCTCCGTGAGGATGCGAATCGGTGACCAGCCTCTGCGGCGCGCCCGTCAGCGGCCCCGGACGGGCGTCGCGCAGGGCGCGCGGGCCGCCATGCGGGCGGCGCGGCGCCGCCTTACAATATCGGCTTACCCAGAGGCGCTCAACATGTCGTTTTCCCGAAGCGCAGCCGATACGGCTGACACCCTCCCCGACCTCGCCGCCACGCTCGGCGCGCCCGCCGCCGGCGCGTTCGTCGCGCTCGGCGACGCGTTTCATACGCGGCTGCCGGCCGCGCCGCTTGCCGCGCCGTACGTCGTCGGCTTTTCCGGCGAAGTCGCGCACCTGCTCGACCTGCCGCCGTCGCTCGCCGCGCAGCCCGGCTTCGCCGAGCTGTTCGCCGGCAACCCGACGCGCGACTGGCCCGCGCACGCGATGCCGTACGCATCGGTGTATTCCGGCCACCAGTTCGGCGTGTGGGCGGGCCAGCTCGGCGACGGCCGCGCGCTGACGATCGGCGAGCGCACCGGCACCGACGGCCGCCGCTACGAATTGCAGCTGAAAGGCAGCGGCCGCACGCCGTATTCGCGGATGGGCGACGGCCGCGCGGTGCTGCGCTCGTCGATCCGCGAATTCCTGTGCTCGGAAGCGATGCATCACCTCGGCATCCCGACCACGCGCGCCCTGACGGTGATCGGTTCCGACCAGCCGGTGGTGCGCGAGGAAATCGAGACGTCGGCCGTCGTTACGCGCGTGTCGGAGAGCTTCGTGCGCTTCGGCCACTTCGAACACTTCTTCTCGAACGATCGCCCCGACCTGCTGCGCCAGCTCGCCGATCACGTGATCGACCGCTTCTATCCGGATTGCCGCCACGCCGACGATCCGTACCTCGCGCTGCTCGAAGCGGCGACGCTGCGCACGGCGGATCTCGTCGCGCAGTGGCAGGCCGTCGGCTTCTGCCACGGCGTGATGAACACCGACAACATGTCGATCCTCGGCGTGACGATCGACTACGGCCCGTTCGGTTTCGTCGATGCGTTCGATGCGAACCACATCTGCAACCACTCGGATACGAACGGCCGCTACGCGTTCCGGATGCAGCCGCGCATCGCGCACTGGAACTGCTACTGCCTCGCGCAGGCGCTGCTGCCGCTGATCGGGCTGCAGCACGGCATCGCCGACGACGATGCGCGCGCCGAGCGCGCGGTGGACGACGCGCAGGCCGTGCTCGCGAAGTTCCCGGAACGTTTCGGCCCCGCGCTCGAGCGCGCGATGCGCGCGAAGCTCGGCCTCGAGCTCGAGCGCGAGAACGATGCCGACCTCGCGAACAAGCTGCTCGAGACGATGCATGCGAGCCACGCGGATTTCACGCTGACGTTCCGCCGGCTCGCACAGGTCTCGAAGCACGACGCGAGCCGCGACGCACCCGTGCGCGACCTGTTCATCGACCGCGACGCGTTCGATGCGTGGGCGAACCTCTACCGCGCGCGCCTGTCCGAGGAAACGCGCGACGACGCGACACGCGCGGCCGCGATGAATCGCGCGAACCCGAAATACGTGTTGCGCAACCATCTGGCCGAAGTCGCGATCCGGCGCGCGAAGGAAAAGGATTTTTCGGAAGTCGAGCGGCTCGCGCAGATCCTGCGCCGGCCGTTCGACGAACAACCGGAGCATGAAGCGTACGCGGCGTTGCCGCCCGACTGGGCCGGGTCGCTCGAAGTGAGCTGCTCGTCCTGAAGCCCGCAACCCGCGCGTATCGACCGACCGATCAGGAGAACCCCATGTCCCACGATTCCGACGACAAGACCTTCCCGTACCAGAAGGACGACGCCGAGCTGCGCCGGCGGCTCACGCCGATGCAGTACGAAGTCACGCAGCACGCGGCAACCGAGCGTGCGTTCACCGGCGAATACACCGACACCGAAGACGCCGGCATCTACAAGTGCGTCGTCTGCAGCACGCCGCTGTTCGAATCCGGCTCCAAGTTCCACTCGGGCTGCGGCTGGCCCAGCTACTTCAAGCCGCTCAACGGCGAGGTGATCGACGAGAAGGTCGACTACTCGCACGGGATGGTGCGCGTCGAGGTCCGCTGCAACCACTGCGGCGCGCATCTCGGCCACGTCTTCGAGGACGGCCCGCGCGACAAGACCGGTTTGCGCTACTGCATCAATTCGGCTGCGTTAAACTTCGAGTCCCGACCCGAAAACGAATGAGCGGCGCCGGGCGGATCGGCGGGGCACCCCGCGCCGCCGCCCCGATCCGCTCCGGCGGTGCCTGGCGGGTCCCTACAACGGTGAAAGGCCGCGCAAGCGGCCTTTCACGCAGCTGCGAGCGCCATGAAATTCCTGTTCGATCTGTTTCCGATCATCCTGTTTTTTGCCGCCTTCAAGGTCTGGGGCATCTTTACCGCCACCGCCGTCGCGATCGTCGCGACGCTGGCCCAGGTCGCGTGGGTCGCCTTCCGGCACCGGAAGGTCGACACGATGCTGTGGGTCAGCCTGGGCGTGATCGTCGTTTTCGGTGGTGCCACCCTCGTCCTGCATGACGAGAAATTCATTCAATGGAAACCGACTGTGCTGTACTGGCTGTTTGCGATCGGGCTGCTCGCCGCGCGCTATGCGTTCGGCAACAACCTGATCGAGAAGATGATGGGCAAGCAGCTCACGCTGCCGCACCCCGTGTGGGACAAACTGAACGTCGCGTGGGCGCTGTTCTTCGCGGTGCTCGGCGTCGCGAACCTGTACGTGGTGCACAACTTCACCGAGTCGCAATGGGTGAACTTCAAGCTGTTCGGCACGACGGGCGCGATGGTCGTATTCATCATCCTGCAGAGCCTGTGGCTCACGAAATACCTGAAGGACGAGTGACATGACGGACGCCTTTCTCCACGCGTCGCCCGACGAACGCATCGCGCTGATCGAAGCGCGCCTCACCGCAGCGCTCGCCCCGCTGTCGCTCACCGTGCGCGACGACAGCGCGCAGCACGCGGGCCACGCCGGCGCGGCCGCCGGCGGCCACTTCACGGTCACGATCGTGTCGGCCGCGTTCGCGGGCAAGCCGCGCGTCGCGCGGCACCGGCTGGTGTATGATGCGCTCGCTGATGCGATGCAGCGCGGCATTCACGCGCTCGCGATCGTGGCTTACACGCCCGAAGAATTCAACGAATCTTCAATCTAGTCTCATTAGGAATTCCCGATGATCCTGAAATCCCCCCGCCTGTGGGTCGCGGCGGCTGCTTTCGCAGCGGCACCGGCATTTGCCCAGAACATCGCCGTCGTCAACGGCACGCCGATTCCGAAGTCGCGTGCGGACGCGATGGTCGCCCAGCTCGTGCAGCAAGGCCAGACCGACAGCCCGCAGCTGCAGCAGGCCGTGCGCCAGGAACTCGTGAACCGCGAAATCCTGATGCAGGAAGCAATCCGTGAAGGCATCCCGAACCGTCCGGACGTGAAGGCGCAGGTCGCCGTCGCGCAGCAGACCGTCGTGCTGCGTTCGATGATCGAGAGCTTCCTGAAGAAGAACCAGCCGACCGACGCCGAAGTGAAGGCGCGCTACGACGACCTCGTCAAGGGCGCCGGCGGCAACCGCGAATACCACCTGCACCACATCCTCGTCAGCGACGAGCAGCAGGCGAAGGACCTGATCGCGAAGATCAAGGCCGGCGCGAAGTTCGAGGATCTCGCGAAGCAGTTCTCGAAGGATCCGGGCTCGGGCAAGAACGGCGGCGATCTCGACTGGTCCGACCCGAAGGCGTACGTGCCGGAATTCGCGGCGGCCGCACAGAAGCTGCAGAAAGGCCAGATGACCGACACGCCGGTGAAGACGCAGTTCGGCTGGCACATCATCCGCGTCGACGACATCCGCGACATCGCGCCGCCGCCGCTCGATCAGGTGAAGGCACAGATCGCGCAGCAGCTCGTGCAGCAGAAGCTGCAGGCGTTCGAGGAAGGTCTGCGCCAGCAGGCAAAGATCCAGTAACGCAGGCGCTCGCCGCTCGCGCATCGAAAAGCCGCTCCCCGGAGCGGCTTTTTTGTTGCCCGCAGTGCCCGCAGGCCGGCCGCCAGCGCATCGCGATGTGCGGCGTTCCCACCAAAGAAAAGGCCGCTCCGAAGAGCGGCCTTTGCCATATGCCTGATCGGCTCGCGCCGCAGACTTACGCGGGATGGAACACGTCGTGATAGCGAACGTCGCCTGACGGCCGCGGCGCCGAGTCGTCGAGCGACAGCGCAAGGAAATACTCGGGCGGTACGCCCGGGAACACGATGTCGCCGGACGGCGCAAAGCCGAAACGCGTGTAGTACGCGGGCTCCCCGAGCAGGACGCAGCCGCGCGCACCGAGGCGGCGCAACGCGTCGAGCCCCGTGCGCACCAGCCCCGTGCCGATGCTCTGCCGCTGGCAGTCGGGCAGCACCGCGAGCGGCGCGAGCCCGTACCAGCCCTGGCTGCCGGGCGCCTCGCCGCCGATCGACACCGGCGAGAACGCGACGTGCCCGATCAGGCGGCCGTCGCGTTCCGCGACGAGCGAGACGCTCAACGCACCGTCCGCACGCAACGTGTCGACGATCCGCCGTTCGAACTGCCCGCCTTCCGGCTCGCCCGCGAACGCGGCGACGATCACACGGCCGATCGCGTCGGCCTCGCTCGCGCGCTCGTCGCGCAGCGTGACGACCTCGACCGGCGCGTTCGGATCGAACATCATCCCGATCAGCCGATCCAGCGGCGCGCGTTGCGGAACACGCGCATCCACGGGCTCGCTTCACCCCAGCTTTCCGGGTGCCAGCTCATCGCGACCGTACGATGCACGCGCTCCATGTGCGGCATCAGCACCGAGAAGCGGCCGTCGGCCGTCGTGACCGACGTGATGCCGGCCGGCGAGCCGTTCGGGTTGAACGGATAACGCTCGGTTGCTTCGCCGCGGTGGTCGACGAAGCGCATCGCGACCGCGACGCGATCGATGTCGCCCTGTTGCGAGAAGTCCGCATAACCTTCGCCGTGCGCGACCGCGACCGGAATCCGCGAGCCCTCCATCCCCGCGAAGAAGATCGACGGCGATTTCTCGACTTCGACGAACGAGAAACGCGCCTCGAACTGCTCGGACTTGTTGCGCGTGAACTTCGGCCAGGCTTCCGCACCCGGGATCATCGACGAGATGCTCGACAGCATCTGGCAGCCGTTGCAGATGCCGAGCGCGAACGTGTCGGGACGCGCGAAGAACGCCGAGAACATGTCGGCGAGATTCGCGTTGAAGCGGATCGTCTTCGCCCAGCCTTCGCCCGCGCCCAGCACGTCGCCGTACGAGAAGCCGCCGCATGCGACCGCACCCGCGAAATCGGCGAGATTCGCGCGGCCGGCCAGCAGGTCGCTCATGTGCACGTCGTGCGCATCGAAGCCCGCGCGGTCGAACGCGTAGGCCGTTTCGAGATGCGAGTTCACGCCCTGCTCGCGCAGGATCGCGACGCGCGGCCGTGCGCCCGTCGCGATGAACGGCGCCGCGATGTCGTCGGCCGGATCGAAGCTCAGCACCGGCGAAATGCCCGGGTCGGCCACGTCCAGCAGCGCGTCGTATTCGGCATCCGCGCACGCGGGGTTGTCGCGCAGGCGCGCGATGCGCCAGCTCACTTCGCTCCACGCACGATGGAGTTCGGCGCGCGGTGCGTCGAAAATCTTCTTCGCGTCGCGGTACACCTCGATCACGTCGCGATCGTTGACCGAGCCGATCACGTGCGAGCACGCCGACAGGCCGAACTCGCGCAGCGCGCCCAGCACCGCGTCGCGGTCGGTCGCGCGCACCTGCACGACGGCGCCCAGTTCCTCGGAGAACAGCGCGCGCAGCGTGCGATCCTCGCGGCGGCCGCTCGTCTGCTTCGCCCAGTCCTTCGCGTCGCCGTAGTCGGATTCGTGATTCGGGTCGAGCGTCAGCATGTCGACGTTCAGCGACACGCCCGCGTGGCCCGCGAACGCCATTTCGCACACCGTCGCCCACAGGCCGCCGTCCGAGCGGTCGTGGTACGCGAGCAGCTTGTCTTGCGCATTGAGCGACTGGATCGCGTTGAAGAAACGCTTCAGGTCTTCCGCATCGTCGACGTCCGGCGTCGTGTCGCCGACCTGCTGCGTGACCTGCGCGAAGATGCTGCCGCCCATCCGGTTCTTGCCGCGGCCGAGATCGATCGCGATCAGCACGCTGTCGCCCGCATCGGCGATGCGGCGCAGCTGCGGCGTCAGGTGACGGCGCACGTCCTCGACCGGCGCGAACGCGGAGATGATCAGCGACACCGGCGACACCACTTCCTTCGCGACGCCCTGCTCGTCCCACTTCGTCTTCATCGACAGCGAATCCTTGCCGACCGGGATGCCGATCCCGAGTGCCGGGCACAGCTCCATGCCGATCGCCTTGACCGTGTCGAACAGCGCGGCGTCCTCGCCGGCCGTGCCGCACGCGGCCATCCAGTTCGCCGACAGCTTCAGCTTGTCGAGCGACGCGATCGGCGCGCTCGCGATGTTCGTGATCGCCTCGCCGACCGCCATGCGGCCCGATGCGGGCGCGTCGATCACCGCGAGCGGCGTGCGCTCGGCCATCGTCATCGCCTCGCCCTTGAAGCCCGCGTAGTCGAGCGCGGTGACCGCGCAGTCGGCCACCGGCACCTGCCACGGGCCGACCATCTGGTCGCGCACCGACGTGCCGCCGACCGAACGGTCGCCGATCGTAATCAGGAACGACTTGCTGCCGACCGTCGGGTGCTTCAGCACGTCGATCGCGACTTCCGACAGCGCGATGCCCGTCACGTCGACCGGCGCGCGTTCGGTCGTCACGCGCGTGACGTCGCGATGCATGCGCGGCGGCTTGCCGAGCAGCACTTCCATCGGCATGTCGACCGGGTATTCGTCGGCGCCCGTCGCTTCGTCGTCGACGAGCTTCAGCTGGCGTTCGTCGGTCGCGACACCGACCACCGCGAACGGGCAGCGCTCACGCGCGCAGATCGCCTCGAAACGCGGCAGGTCGGCCGGCGCGATCGCCAGCACGTAGCGCTCCTGCGCTTCGTTCGACCAGATTTCGCGCGGCGACAGGCCCGATTCCTCGAGCGCGACCTTGCGCAGCTCGAAGCGCGCGCCCTTGCCCGCGCCGTCGACGATCTCGGGGAACGCATTCGACAGGCCGCCCGCACCGACATCGTGGATGCTCAGGATCGGGTTTTCCGCGCCGAGCTGCCAGCAGCCGTTGATCACTTCCTGTGCGCGACGTTCGATTTCCGGGTTGCCGCGCTGGACCGAGTCGAAGTCGAGTTCGGCCGTGTTCGCGCCGGTCGCCATCGAGCTCGCGGCGCCGCCGCCCATCCCGATCCGCATGCCAGGGCCGCCGATCTGGATCAGCAGCGAGCCGGCCGGCACGTCGTGCTTGTGCGTATGCTGATCCGCGATGTTGCCGAGGCCGCCCGCGATCATGATCGGCTTGTGATAACCATGCACCTTCCCGCCGACGTTCTGCTCGTACACGCGGAAGTAGCCGCCGAGGTTCGGGCGGCCGAATTCGTTGTTGAACGCGGCGCCGCCGAGCGGGCCGTCGATCATGATCTGCAGCGGCGACGCGATGCGATCCGGACGGCCGTACGGGCCGTGCGCGTCGTTCGGGTTGCGCTCGCCGACGGGCTGCGCGGCGTCGCGCGCGTTTTCCCACGGCTGGCGGGCGTCCGGCAGGTCGAGGTTCGACACGGTGAAGCCCGTCAGGCCGGCCTTCGGACGCGCGCCGCGGCCCGTCGCGCCTTCGTCGCGGATCTCGCCGCCCGCGCCGGTCGCCGCACCCGGGAACGGCGAGATCGCCGTCGGGTGGTTGTGCGTCTCGACCTTCATCAGCGTGTGCGTGAGCTCGGTGTGGCGGCCGTAGCGCTCGCCCGGCTCGCCGGCCGCGCCTGCGTTGCGCGGGAACCAGCGTTCGGCTTCGGCGCCGACCATGATCGACGAGTTGTCCGAATAGGCGACGATCGTGCCCTGCGGGCTCAGCTTCTCGGTGTTGCGGATCATCGCGAACAGCGACATGTCCTGCGCTTCGCCGTCGATCGTCCACTGCGCGTTGAAGATCTTGTGGCGGCAGTGTTCGCTGTTCGCCTGCGCGAACATCATCAGTTCCACGTCGGTCGGGTTGCGTTCGAGCTTGCGGAACGCGTCGACCAGGTAGTCGATCTCGTCGTCGGCGAGCGCGAGGCCCAGCTCGACGTTCGCGCGCTCGAGCGCGCCGCGGCCGATACCCAGCACGTCGACGGTCGAGAGCGGCTTGGCCGGCAGTTCGTCGAACAGGTGCTGCGCGTCGTCGCGCGCCGCGACCACGCTTTCGGTCATCCGGTCATGCAGCGCGGCCGCGACGGCCGCGCGCGCGTCGTCCGACAGCGCCTTCTTGCCGCCGAGCAGGCCCGACTTCAGCGTGACCGTGAATTCGACGCCGCGCTCGATGCGGCGCACGTGCGTGAGGCCGCAGTGCTGGGCGATGTCGGTCGCCTTGCTCGCCCACGGCGAAACCGTGCCGAAACGCGGCAGCACGACGAAGGTCTCGGTCGTGCCCTTCTCGGCCGCCGGCTCGAACGGCGCGCCGTAGTGCATCAGCGCGTCGATGCGCGCGCTGTCGTCGGCCGACAGCGGCTCGGCCGCATTGACGAAGTGCAGGAACTGCCCGCGCACCGCGACGATGTTGGCGTCGATTTGCCTGAGCGTGTCGAGCAGACGGGTTTGACGGAAATCGGAGAGGGCCGAAGCGCCGGGAAAACACGAGAAGTGAGCCATGGGCTGGACTGACGTCGATGAGTCGCGCGAGGTGGCGACGTGGGGCGAAAGGAAGGCCGTAATTATACCCGGAAGTCGGTCGCCCAAGACCGGCCGATCGGCAACCCGCATGCACCGCATCGGTGCCGCGATATCTACCGCGCACGGCCTGCCCGCCGGGCCGCCCCGCGCGGGCGCGGCAGCCGGCGGCCGCGACACGGCGGCACGGCCCGTGCCACCCCGGCGCCGGTTCCCGCGATTTTGGCGCTATCATTCCGGGTTCACCGGGCCCGGGCCCTCAGCGAATTCTCACCGGGCAGCGCCTGCGCGCCGCCCGTCATCGAAGCAATCCATGGATGTCATCGTCATCGGCGGCGGAATCAGCGGCGTCGCCACCGCCTACCAGTTGCGCGCGGCCGGCCATCGCGTATGCGTGGTCGAACGCCACGCGACCGTCGCGCAGGGTGCGACCTACGGCGACGGCGGCGCGCTGCTGCCGAGCCCGCTCGACGTCTGGTTCGGCCCGACCTTCATGCGCCAGCGCCAGCCGCGCGACAGCGGCATCGTCTACAAGCCCGGCTTCAACGGCGGCGTACGGCGCTTCGTCAAGCAGCTCGGCAGGCTGCGCGAGCCCGACGCGTTCGCCGCGCAGTACACGCGGCTGCGGCCGCTGATCGACGCGTCGCGCGACGCGCTCGCCGACATCGAGACGCGCCTCGAGCTCGAGTTCGAGCAGAAGCCCGGCATCCTGCACGTCGTGCGCGATCCGCGCGACTGGGAAGCGATGCAGCCCGCGCTCGACCTGCTGCGCACGCTCGACCAGCCGTACCGCGTGCTCTCCGCAGACGAATGCGCGGCACTCGAGCCGTCGGTGCCGGCCGAGCCCGGTTTCGCCGGCGGCGTGCTGCTCGAGACCGAACGCACCGGGAATTGCCCGCTGTTCGCGAAACTGGTCAAGCAGACGCTCGACGAGCACGGCGTGCAGTTCCGCTTCGGCGCGGAAGTCGCCGCGATCCGCGTCGACAACGGCCGCGCCGCGGTCGAGCTCGTCCCGCCCGGCGACCGCCACGCGTCGAACGCCCGCGACGTCGACGTGATTTCCGCCGATGCGATCGTGGTCGCCGCCGGCGCCGGCAGCCTCCCGCTGCTCGACCGCCTCGGCTGGCGCCTGCCGCTGCACCCGGTGCGGGTCCATGCGCTGACCGCGCCGGTCGCCTACGAAGAACATGCGCCGCACCTGAACGTCATCGATTCGATCAAGCGCATCTCGATCACGCGCACCCACCAGCGGCTGCGCGTCGGCGGCGGCGCCGTGCTGCAGAGCCTGCCCGACACCGCGAAGCCGCTCGCCGAGCCGCTGTCCGAGGCCGCGCTCGCGTTGCTCGGCCAGGCCGTCCACGACTGGGTGCCCGGTGCCGCGAGGATCTCGGCCGCGCTGTCCTGGCAAGGCACGCAACTGCTGTCGCCGGACGGCCTGCCGGTCGTCGGTCCGACCCCGCATCCGCGTGTATTCGTCAATTTCGGGCACGGCCCGGCCGGCTGGGGGCTCGCATGCGGGTCTGCTAAAGTGGTGACCGACTACCTGGGCGGCGACGTGCAGCACTGGCGCGCCGACACGCTCGCCGCGCTAAGCGCCGGGCGCTTCACGACCTGACCGCCGCGGGCCCGTCCCCGGCGGCCGCCTTGCCAGCCGCCGCGACCCGGCGATGACCCCGCGATGACCGTTACCCTTCCGCTTCCCGATTCCGCTCCGATCGCGCTGCTGCGCGTCGCCGACCTGCGCACGGCCGAAGCCGACGCAGCCGCGGCGCTGCCGCCGCATACGCTGATGGGTCGCGCCGGCGCCGCCGCCGCGCGCTGGCTGTCCGAACGCGCGGCCGGCGACGACCGCCCCGTGTGGTTCGCGGTCGGCCCGGGCAACAACGGCGGCGACGCGCTCGTTGCCGCCGCGCACCTCCAGCAGCTCGGCGTCGCGACCCAGGCGTGGATGCCGGTGCCGGTGAAGCCCGACGACGCGCAATGGGCGCTCGGCCTCGCGCGCGCCGCCGGCGTGCCGCTGTCGTCCACGCCGCCTGCTTCGCTGGACGGCTATGCGTGGGTGGTCGACGGACTGTTCGGCATCGGTCTCGGCCGCGCGCTCGACGGTGCGTTCGCCGAGCAGGCCGCGCGCATCGCCGCGCATGCGCGCAGCGGCGGCCGCGTGCTTGCGCTGGACGTGCCGAGCGGCCTCGACAGCGATACGGGCCAGATCGTCGGCGCGGGCGTCGCCGTCGCCGCCACCCACACGCTCACGTTCATCGGCGCGAAGCCGGGCCTCTACACCGGCGAAGGCCGGGATCTCGCCGGCGCGATCGACGTCGAATCGCTCGACGTCGCGCCACCCGCCGCGCCGGCCATCGTGCTGAACGCGCCCGCGCGGTTCGCCGCCGCCCTGCCCGCGCGCGCATTCGCGTCCCACAAGGGCACGTACGGCAGCCTCGCGGTACTCGGCGGCGACACCGGCATGTGCGGCGCACCGATCCTGGCCGCGCGCGCCGCGCTGTTCGCCGGTGCCGGCAAGGTGCATGTCGGCTTCCTCGGCACCGGCGCACCGCCGTACGATCCGCCGTTCCCCGAACTGATGCTGCACGCGGCCGACACCCTCGACCTCGGCGCGATGACCGCCATCGCCGCAGGCTGCGGGCTGGGCACGCGCGAGGCCGCGGCGACGCTCGTGCGCGACGTGCTTGCCCGCGACGTCGCGACGCTGCTCGATGCCGACGCGCTGAACCTCGTCGCGACGCATGCGGATCTCGCGGCCGCCGTCGCCACGCGCGGCGCGCGCGGTTATCCGTGCGTGCTGACGCCGCATCCGCTCGAGGCCGCGCGGCTGCTCGGCTGCGACACGGCGGCGATTCAGCGTGACCGCCTCGCGGCCGCGCAGGCGCTCGCGTCACGTTATGCGGCCATCGTCGTGCTGAAAGGCTCGGGCACGGTGATTGCGGCGCCCGACGGCCGCATGACGATCAACCCGACCGGCAACGCAGCGCTCGCCACGGGCGGCACCGGCGACGTGCTCGGCGGCCTGATCGGCGCGCTGCTCGCGCAACGCGTCGCGCCGTACGAAGCGGCGCTGGCAGGCGTCTACCTGCACGGCCTCGCGGCCGACACGCTGACCGCGAACGGAACCGGCCCGGCCGGACTCACGGCAGGCGAACTCGCGCCGATGGTCCGCACGCTGGTCAATCGCCTTTTTTATGCGTCGCCGCGCGCCGGCACATAACGCCGCTATACTGACTGCCCCGCCGCACGGCGGGCCCTCTCGTCCGCCGGCCTTCCGATCCCGATGAGCCGGCGCGGCATTCCTCCCGATTCACGCTTCACTCGAACCGCCATGACGCTGAATTCGCTCCCCGCCTGGACTGCCCTTCAATCCCACTTCGAACAGATCCGTCACGCCCGGCTGCGCGACTGGTTCGCGCCGGAACACGACCGCGCGCCGACCCGCGCCGAACGCTTCACGATTCCGGGCGGCGGTCTCGCGGCCGATTTCTCGAAGAACCGCATCAACGACGAAACGCTGCGCCTGCTCGTCCAGCTCGCGCGCGACGCGGGTGTCGAGGCGCGCCGCGACGCGATGTTCGCGGGCGAAATCGTGAACCCGACCGAAGGCCGTGCCGCCCTGCACACCGCGCTGCGCGCGACCGATCCGCAAGCGCCGTTCCACGCGCAGGTGAGCGCCGAGCGCGCGAAGATGGCGACGTTCGCTCGCGCCGTGCGCAGCGGCACCTGGACGGGCTACACCGGCAAACGCATCCGCCACGTGATCAACATCGGCATCGGCGGCTCCGATCTCGGGCCGAAGATGGTCGTGCACGCGCTGCACCACGTCGCGACGCCCGAAATTGCCACGCACTTCGTGTCGAACGTCGACGGCGCCGATCTCGCACGCGTACTCGAACAGGTCGATCCCGAGGAAACGCTCGCGATCATCGTGTCGAAGACCTTCACGACGCTCGAGACGATGACGAACGCACGCTCGCTGCGCGACTGGTTCGTCGCGCGCGGCTGCCCCGAGGACGCGCTTGCAAAGCACTTCGTCGGCGTGTCGGCGAACCCGGCCGAAGTCGTGAAGTTCGGCATCGCCGCGGACAACGTGTTCGAAATGTGGGACTGGGTCGGCGGCCGCTATTCGCTGTGGTCGGCGGTCGGGCTGTCGATCATGATCGCGATCGGCCCCGAGCAGTTCGACGAGCTGCTGGCTGGCGCGAACGACATGGACCGTCATTTCCGCGAGGCGCCGCTCGAGCGCAACCTGCCCGTGCTGCTCGGCCTGATCGGCATCTGGTACCGGAATTTCTTCGGTTCGCAGAGCTATCTCGTCGCGCCGTATTCGGAAGCGCTGCACTACCTGCCGTCGTACCTGCAGCAGCTCGAAATGGAAAGCAACGGTAAATCCGCACGCCTGGACGGCACCTTCGTCGACTACCCGACGTCGGCCGTCACGTGGGGCGAGCCGGGCACCAACGGCCAGCATGCGTTCTTCCAGATGCTGCACCAAGGGCCGACGATCGTCCCGATCGACTTCATCGCGGTGCTGACGCCCGAGCATCCGCTCGCGAGCCACCACCCGAAGCTGCTCGCGAACTGCTTCGCGCAGAGCGAGGCACTGATGCTCGGCCGCACGCTGGAGGAAGCACGCAAGGTCGCGGGGCCGGGCAAGGAGGCGCTCGCGCCGCACCTGACGTTCCCGGGCAACCGCCCGACGACGACGCTGCTCGTCGATGCGCTGACGCCGCGCACGCTCGGCGCGCTGATCGCGCTGTACGAACACAAGGTGCTCGTGCAGGCAACGGTGTGGGACATCAATCCGTTCGACCAGTGGGGCGTCGAGCTCGGCAAGATTCTCGGCAAGGTGGTGGAAGCCGACCTGTCGGCCGAGTCGGTCGATCCGGCGAAGCACGACTCGTCGACCACCGCGCTGATCGAGCGCGCCCGCGCGGCGTTGAAGCGCTGAGGCGTTTGAGGCACTGACGCAGCGGCGTCATGCCCATGCCGGCCGCTCGGCGCACGCCGCGCGGCCGGCAAAAGCATTCAGCCGTTGCGCTGCGCCGCGCGCGGCTCGACGATGCGCCCGGCGTCGAGCGTCACCGTCGTCGCGCAGCGGCGTGCCAGTTCGGCATCGTGCGTGACGAGCACGAGCGTTGCACCGTTCGTGCGGTTCAGTTCGAACATCAGGTCGATGACCGCATGGCCCGTGGCCGCATCGAGGCTGCCGGTCGGCTCGTCGGCGAAGAGGATCGCCGGGCGCGTGACGAATGCGCGCGCAAGCGCGACGCGCTGCTGCTCGCCGCCGGACAACAGCTTCGGATAATGCGCGGTGCGTTCGCCGAGACCGACCTGCACGAGCAGCGCCCGGGCGCGATCAGCGGCATCGCGCGCACTGATGCCGCCCTGCAGTTCAAGCGGCAGCATCACGTTCTCGAGCGCCGTCAGGTGCGGCATCAACTGGAACGACTGGAATACGAACCCGACTGCGCCGTTGCGCAGCGCAGCGCGCGCGTCCTCGTCGAGCTGGTCGAGCGCGCGACCGAGCAGGCGAACCGTGCCGCTCGTCGCGCTGTCCAACCCCGCAAGCAGGCCGAGCAGCGTCGATTTACCCGACCCCGACGCGCCGACGATCGCGAGACTGCTGCCCGGCCGCACGGCGAGCGTGATGCCGTCGAGGATCGTCAGCTCGCCGGTTGCGTCGGCGACCCGCTTGCACACGTCATGGACTTCGATGATCGGATCGGTAATCTTGAACATGGACACGACATTTCGCTGGAAAAGACGCGCGGCGATCGCCGCGCTGCTGGGTACGCTGCTGGCCGCCGCCGTGCCCGCACGCGCCGCGACGACACCGGCCGCGACATCGGGCCAGCCCGTGATCGTCGTGCTCGGCGACAGCCTGTCGGCCGAGTACGGGCTGCCGCGCGACACCGGCTGGGTGGCGTTGCTGCGGCAACGGCTCACGACCGAGCGAATCGATTATAGCGTCGCGAACGCCAGCGTCAGCGGCGACACCACCAGCGGCGGCCGCGCGCGGCTGCCTGCGGTGCTGCAGCGGCTCAAGCCGTCGATCGTCGTCGTCGAGCTCGGCTCGAACGATGCGCTGCGCGGCGTGCCGCTCGCGACGACCGAACAGAACCTGCGCGACATCATCGCCGGTGCGCGGCAAGCGCGGGCCAGGGTCGTGCTGGTCGGCATGTACGTGCCGCCCAACTACGGCCCGGACTACACGCAGAAGTTCCACGCCGTCTATACGCGGCTGTCGAAGGATCTCGGCGTGCCGCTCGTGCCGTTCCTGCTGGCCGGCATCGAGAACAAGCCCGAGATGTTCCAGGCCGACCAGATGCATCCAGCGCAGCAGGCTCAGGGCATTCTGCTCGACAACGTCTGGCCGGCACTGAAACCGCTGCTCGGCAAGCCGCGCGGCTGACGCCGCCTCGCCGGAAAACAAAAAGCCCCGCGTGAAGCGGGGCTTTTTGTTGCGTGCGAAACGACGCTCAGTTGTCGCCGTCCGGCGACTGGCTGGCCGTCGAGCCGTACAGCTTCACCTTCGAGCGATCGCGCAGCGCGGCGAGATACGCTTCGCCTTCGCTCTGCGCGTCGACCTGCGCCATCTGCTGCTGCGCGGCCGCCAGTTGCTGCGGATCGACCGCCGAACCCGGGATCACCGCGTTCACGCGATAGATCGCATAGCCGTCCGCGCCGAGATCGACACCGACGTAGGCCGGCAGCGTCTTCGCATCGACCTTGTAGACGGCGCTCAGCGCAGCCGGCGTCAGGCCCTGCGACTGCGTACGCGATACCTTCTGCGCGGCCGCGAACCCGTCGGTCGACTTCGACTTCTGCAGTTCGGCCAGCTTCGCCGCGCCGTCCTTCTTCGCGAGTTCGGCAGCCTGCTCGGCGACCACCTTCTGGCGCACGACGTCCTTGATCGCGTCGAGCGCGGGCACGGCAGCCGGCTTGTAGTCGGTCACACGCGCCGAGATCAGCGTGTTGTTGCCGACGTCGATCGCCTGCGTGTTGTTCTGGTTCTTCACCGAGTCGTTTGCGAACACGGCGGCCAGGAACTTCGGATTGTTCAGCGGGCTCGTCGGCGGCAACTGCGGATTCGGCGTCGGCGTGACGGTAGCCGTCTGGATCGTCAGCTTGTACTTGTCCGCGGCCGGCTGGAGCGTCTTCGCCTTTTCGTAGACGGTGGACGTGAAGCCTTCCGCGTTGTCCGTGAACGCCTTCGATGCGTACTGCTGCTTCAGGTCGGCTACGATCTGGTCCTTCACTTCCGCGAACGGCTTGACGGCCGCCGGCTTCACTTCCGTTGCCTTCAGGATGTGGAAGCCCAGATCCGACTGCACGACACCGCTCACATCGCCTTGCTTGAGCGCGAACGCGGCATCGTCGAACGCCTTGCCGCCCGCCGTCGAGCCGCGCGTGATGAAGCCGAGGTCGCCGCCCTTCGCGGCCGACGGCGCATCCTGCGAGTCCTTCTGCGCGATCTGCGCGAACTGGTCCGGGTGCGCCTTCACGTCGGCAAGCAGTTGCTCGGCCTTCGTCTTCGCTGCAGTCTTGTCGGCCGCGCTTGCGCTGCCCGGTGCGGCGATGAAGATGTGGCTCACGCGCACCTGCGCTTCGGTGCGGAAGTGCGTCGGGTTGTCATCGTAGAACTTCTTGATGTCCGCGTCGGTCGGCTGCGCGCTCGCGGCCGCTGCCGCCGGCGAATAGACGAGGTACTGGATCGTCGCGGTCTCCGGCGTCGCGAAGCTCTGCTTGTGCGCGTCGTAGTACGCGGCGAGCTGCGCGTCGGTCGGCTGGACCTTTGCGGCGAAGTCGCTCGTCTTCAGCACGAGCGCCTGCACTTCGCGCTGCTGCGCGGCGAGTTCGGACAGACGTTGCGCGAGGCTCTTCGGCGTGAACGCGCTCGACACGATGCTGGCCGGAATCTGCTGCAGCGCGAGGCTGTAGCGCACGCGCTCCTGATACTGCTCGGGCGTCATCCCCTGGAACGACAGCAGCTGCGCATAGCGCTCGACGTCGATCGACCCGTCGGGCTTCTTCAGCGACGCGATCATCGGATCGCTCATCAATGCGTCGCGCACGGCGTTGTCCGATGCGGTCAGGTGCAGACGTTGGGTCTCGTCGGCCAGCACGCGTTGCTGGATCAGGCCGTCGAGCACCTGCTTGCGGTGCTCGGGCGTATCGAACATCTTGATGTCGAACTGCCCGCCGAGTGCCTGGCGCGCCTGGTCGATCTGCTGGCGTAACGCGCCGTCGAATTCGACCCGCGTGATCTTGTGCCCGTTGACTGCCGCGACGTTCGCGCTATCGTCGAAGAAGCCGCGGAAGCCTTGGATCCCGACGAAACCCAGCCCCGGCAACACGATCAGGAGCAGGAGCGCCATCATCAGGCGCTGGTGATTACGGAAGAAATCGAGCATGCGTGACGGGAAAATTGGACAAAACGCCCGATATTACAACATACGGGGTGGAACGGGAGAAAAGCGGCGGCGCCCGCGGCGATCGCCACCGGGAGTACAAGCAAAAATACCCGTCTTTCAGAACCGACCACGCACCGTCACCCGCCTCTCCTCGCGAAGTTCGGAAAGCAGCTCGCCCAATGATCGCCCCCACCGCGGCCGCCCGGGCTCGCGGCAGCACACGATCACTCGTTCGCGGAGCGGCTTGCCTGATGCGGGGCTGGCGTCATTCGCGCCGACGACCGCACGGCACCGCCAGGGCCGCGAATCGAGCCAACGGAAGGCGCCCGACACGGGAGCACACGGCACAAGCCCGAGATGTACGTCCCGGCATGGGCCGAGAGAAACGTGACGACCGGAAAGGCGACAAGAATCAACCGCACGATGCCGATCGGTCGACACCGCCCTAACGAGTCGTCGGACTTTGCATATCGAAAATAGATCGTTCGTGCCGCATCGCAAGCCGGATACGCTTTTCGCGCCGTGCAATCCGTGCCACGCTCGTCGACGAAACGATGAACGGGTGCGGCCCATTCGACCATTCAACCCTACCGCACCACTCGATGAGTTTTCTTCACCACGCGCGCCTCGTCGCATTCGCTGCCTCTGTCGGCCTTCTCGCGGGCTGCAATGGGGAAAGTGTCGATAGCTCGGGCGTTTCGCCCGTCGCGACGAAAAATGCCGCAAACAGTGCCACGCTATTCACGATTCCGCTGTACCAGTTCTACGCAACCCGACAGAGCTACATCGCTCAGGGCCTTGCGCCGAATACGTTTGTGCACAGTCGGCAGCTGTCCGATGCTTCGTCCACCTCGGTGACGAAGCCCAATCACGACACGCTGTATTCCGTCGCCATGCTTCAACTGGACGCCGGTCCTGTTCAGATCGACACACCCGCCAGCGGCACCCGCTACTTCTCCCTCGCGCTGATGGACGCCTATACGAACAACTTCGCTATTCGCGGCACGAGCGCCGACAACGGTGTCGCGAAGGTCTTTTGGGTCGTGGGGCCGAACTGGCAGGGAACTGCCCCGGCAGGCGTCACCGTGCTCCGCTCGTCGACCAACGCGGTGTGGGCGTTGGCGCGGACTTACGTGAGCGATGCGAACGATTACCCCGCCGCGTGGGCCGTTCAGAATCAACTGGTCGTGTCGCGCCCCGCTGGAACCGGTGTCGCTGCGTGGGACAGCGTGGACACGCAAAAGCCGCCCGGTTATGCCAACTGGCCATCTTATTTTCAGTACGTGAACCGGCTCTTGAAAAAGAGTCCGCCGACGCCGCAGGATACGGCCGAGGCGCCGAACGCTCTCGACGTGACAGGTATAGGCCCGGCGCAGACCTTCAACGCGTCGTCCGCCGACATCGCATCGATCGACGCAGGCGCGGCAGAGGCGCTGGCGAGTCTGACGGGCGGCGGAACGCAGCAAGCCGCCGCCCAGACGAGTACCGGCTCGAATGGCTGGACAGGCGGCCCGGCCAACGTCGGCAACTATGGAACCCAGTACACGCTACGGGCGCGCGTTGCGCTGAACGGCCTCGGTGCGCTGCCCGGCAGCGAAGCGATCTACTACACCAGTACGGGAGCGGCGAACACGTCGGGGGCGAATTACGACGGCAACGGCGTCTATCAGATGACGTTCCCGGCGGGACAGCTTCCTCCGGCGCGCGCCTTCTGGTCATTGACGCTGTACGCCGGCACGAACCAGGCGCAGGCTTTCTTTTATCCGAATCCCGATCGAATCTATGCGCTGTCCTATCCGGCGTCGAACTTTCAGTTCACGAGCGACGGCTCGCTCGTGCTCACCATCAGCCATGTGCGACCCGCGAGCGTACCCGCCAGCAACTGGCTGCCGGCTCCTGCCGGCGCGTTCAATCTGACGCTGCGCACCTACTTGCCGGACGCCCCGCTCCTGAACGGAACCTACAAGTTGCCGCCGGTAATGCGCGTTCAGTAATACCGCCCCGCGCGAGCCGGAAAAACCGGCGCCTCTGCGGCGAGAAAGCATGAAAAACCCGCGACCACGTTCGAGCGGTCGCGGGTTTTTCATTCTGACGGCGGCGCGCCCCGGAAGCCGCGCAGACGATTTCCCCCGCCGTTTTTGCGTTCGGTTTGCGCCCGCGATCTGGCGCAAACCGAACGCACAAACAACAATGCCCGCACGAGGCGGGCATTGTTGTTTGTTTGGCGGAGCGGACGGGACTCGAACCCGCGACCCCCGGCGTGACAGGCCGGTATTCTAACCGACTGAACTACCGCTCCTTGGTCTGGCTGAATCAGGAAACTGGTGGGTGCTGAGGGGTTCGAACCCCCGACCTACGCCTTGTAAGGGCGCCGCTCTACCAGCTGAGCTAAGCACCCGTTTCCGATTCGTTCTGGCTGCGATCTGCGTTTCGGCATCAACAACCAGCGAGCCCGCAAGTTTAATTCATCCCCGATCATTTTGCAAAGCCCCGACGCGAATATTTTCCACGCTCGCGCATACGATTCCGGGGCGCATAAAAAAACCCGCGGCCAGGCCGCGGGTTTCGTGAACAACCGTCAGAACGAACGGCGCTCCGATGCTCAGTGCTTGACGAATTCCGTCGAGCCGGCATCCTTCGCCGCATCGGCGACCGGTGCCGCCGCCTTCGCCTCTTCTTCCGGCGGCAGCGGGGTCGGCGAACGCTCGAGCGCGAGTTCAAGCACCTTGTCGATCCAGCGGACCGGCACGATCTCGATCGCGTTCTTCACGTTGTCCGGAATCTCGGCGAGATCCTTGACGTTCTCTTCCGGGATCAGCACGAGCTTGATGCCACCGCGATGCGCTGCGAGCAGCTTCTCCTTCAGGCCACCGATCGGCAGAACTTCACCACGCAGCGTGATTTCGCCCGTCATCGCAACATCGGCACGCACCGGGATACCCGTCAGCACCGACACCAGCGCGGTCGTCATCGCACCGCCGGCGGACGGACCGTCCTTCGGCGTCGCGCCTTCCGGCACGTGGATGTGGATGTCCTGCTTCTCGAACGCTTCGTCCTTGATGCCCAGACGCCGCGAACGCGAGCGCACGACCGAACGTGCCGCCTCGACCGACTCCTTCATCACGTCGCCGAGCGAACCCGTACGGATCACGTTGCCCTTGCCCGGCATCACCGCGGCTTCGATCGTCAGCAGATCGCCACCGACTTCCGTCCACGCGAGGCCCGTCACCTGACCGACCTGGTTTTCCTTCGCCGCGAGGCCGAAGTCGTACTTGCGCACGCCGAGGAAGGTATCGAGGTTCTCGCCGTCGACCTTGATCGCGCCCGATGCCTTCTTCAGCAGCAGCATCTTCACGACCTTGCGGCAGATCTTCGACACTTCCCGCTCGAGCGAACGCACACCGGCTTCGCGCGTGTAGTAGCGGATGATGTCGCGGATCGCCTGCTCGGTGACCTCGATCTCGCCTTCCTTCAGCCCGTTGTTCTTCTTCTGCTTCGGCAGCAGGTAACGCTGGGCAATGCTGACCTTCTCGTCTTCCGTGTAGCCCGACAGACGGATCACTTCCATCCGGTCGAGCAGCGGCGGCGGGATGTTCAGCGAGTTCGACGTCGCGACGAACATCACGTCCGACAGGTCGAAGTCGACTTCGATGTAGTGGTCGGCGAACGTGTGGTTCTGTTCCGGATCGAGCACCTCGAGCAGCGCCGACGACGGATCGCCGCGGAAATCCATGCCCATCTTGTCGACTTCGTCGAGCAGGAAGAGCGGATTGCGCACGCCGACCTTCGTGAGGCTCTGCAGGATCTTGCCCGGCATCGAACCGATATACGTACGACGGTGGCCGCGGATCTCGGCTTCGTCACGCACGCCGCCGAGCGCCATCCGGACGAACTTGCGGTTCGTCGCACGGGCGATCGACTGGCCGAGCGACGTCTTGCCGACGCCCGGGGGCCCGACGAGGCACAGGATCGGCGCCTTGACCTTGTCCACGCGCTGTTGCACCGCGAGATACTCGAGGATGCGTTCCTTCACCTTCTCGAGGCCGAAGTGATCTTCGTCGAGCACCTGCTCGGCGTTCGACAGGTCGTTGTTGACCTTGCTCTTCTTGCGCCACGGCAGGCCGATCAGCGTGTCGATGTAGTTGCGCACGACGGTGGCTTCCGCCGACATCGGCGACATCAGCTTCAGCTTCTTCAGCTCCGCGTCGGCCTTCTTCTTCGCTTCCTTCGGCATGCGCGCGGCGTTGATGCGCTTCTCGAGTTCCTCGAGATCCGCACCCTCTTCGCCTTCGCCCAGTTCCTTCTGGATCGCCTTGACCTGTTCGTTCAGGTAGTACTCGCGCTGGCTCTTTTCCATCTGGCGCTTCACGCGCCCGCGGATGCGCTTTTCGACCTGCAGGATGTCGATCTCGGCTTCGAGTTGCGCGAGCAGGTGCTCGAGGCGCTCGATGACCGGGAACATCTCGAGGATGTGCTGCTTCTGGTCGAGCTTCAGCGGCAGGCGCTCGGCGATCATGTCGGCGAGGCGGCCGGCTTCGTCGATGCCCGACAGCGACGTGAGGATCTCCGGCGGGATCTTCTTGTTCAGCTTCACGTACTGGTCGAACTGCGACACGATCGCGCGGCGCAGCGCTTCCGTTTCAGCGCTGTCGGCGTGATCGGGCTCGAGCGGCATCACTTCGCAGGAGAATTGCGTTTCCTGCTCTTCGATCGACAACGCCTTCGCACGCTGCAGGCCCTCGACGAGCACCTTCACGGTGCCGTCCGGCAGCTTCAGCATCTGCAGGATGTTGGCGATACAACCGACCTCGTACATGTCCTTTTCGGTCGGTTCGTCCTTGGCCGCGGTTTTCTGGGCGACAAGCATGATGTGCTTGCCGCCTTCCATCGCTGCTTCGAGGGCCTTGATCGATTTCGGCCGGCCCACGAAGAGCGGAATGACCATGTGCGGGAAAACGACGACATCCCGCAGCGGCAGCAGCGGGAGCGTGATGCGTTCCGGCGGAAGAAGTTGGGTGCCTGACATTTCATTTCCCCATGAGTGGAATCAATTGTTCGGTAATTGAGGCCGCCACAACGAATTGCAAGCCTTCAAGTGCGGGAAATATTCGGTAAGAAAGTAACCACCGCGAGTCGAGTCAGAGTTACCCACAAGATAAACGAAAAAAAGCCGCCCACGGACTCATGAACGGCCTTTTTCGCAGAACATCGTCGGCAAGCCGGTCAGTTCGAACCCGCCACCTTCGGCGTGTCCTCGTAGATCAGCAAAGGCTTGCCGTCGCCATCGATGACGTTTTCGTCGATGATGACCTTGCTGACCCCTTTCATCGTCGGCAGCTCGTACATCACGTCGAGCAACGCCTGTTCGATGATCGAACGCAAACCGCGCGCGCCGGTCTTGCGGCGGATCGCCTTGCGGGCGACCGCCTGCAGCGCGCCCGGCCGGATCTCCAGCTCGACACGCTCCATCGCGAACAGCTTGTGATACTGCTTGACGAGCGCATTCTTCGGCTCGACCAGGATCTTCATCAGCGCCGCTTCATCGAGCTTGCCGAGCGTCGCGACCACCGGCAGGCGGCCGATCAATTCGGGGATCAGACCGAATTTGATCAGGTCTTCCGGCTCCGTTTCACGCAGCACTTCGCCCGCGTCACGCTCCTGCTTGCTCTTGACCGTCGCACCGAAGCCGATACCGGTTTTCTCGGTACGATCGGTGATCACCTTTTCGAGACCGTCGAACGCACCGCCGCAGATGAACAGGATGTTGGTCGTGTCGACCTGGATGAAATCCTGGTTCGGGTGCTTGCGGCCGCCCTGCGGCGGCACCGACGCCATCGTGCCCTCGACGAGCTTCAGCAGTGCCTGCTGGACGCCCTCGCCCGACACGTCGCGCGTGATCGACGGGTTGTCCGACTTGCGGCTGATCTTGTCGATTTCGTCGATGTAGACGATCCCGCGCTGGGCCTTGTCGACCTCGTAGTTGCAGTTCTGCAACAGCTTCTGGATGATGTTCTCGACGTCCTCGCCGACGTAGCCGGCTTCGGTCAGCGTCGTCGCATCGGCGATCACGAACGGCACGTTGAGCAACCGCGCGAGCGTCTGCGCGAGCAGCGTCTTGCCGGAGCCCGTCGGGCCGATCAGCAGGATGTTGCTCTTCGACAGCTCGACGTCATCCTTCTTGTCGAGATGCTTCAGGCGCTTGTAGTGGTTGTACACGGCCACCGCGAGGATCTTCTTCGCGCGCTCCTGGCCGATCACGTACTGATCGAGGATGTCGCGAATTTCCTGCGGGCTCGGCAGATCCGACCGGGACAGGCTGGCCTCGACGCCGGCGGCAGCCGCCTCGTCGCGAATGATTTCGTTGCAGAGGTCGATACATTCATCGCAGATGAACACCGACGGGCCCGCGATGAGTTTTTTCACCTCATGCTGGCTTTTTCCGCAAAACGAGCAATACAACAGCTTCTCGCTGTTCGAACCTTTTTTGTCCGCCATGAATGTAGAGCCTCCGGACAGGTAAATGACATGATACGCCGAATGCTCCGGGCACCGCGCCTAGGGCGCGACCGGAGCCGACCGGATGCGCTTGCCGCAGATGCTCTGGGCGTTCGGGAAGTCGCAGGGCGCCGCACGAATCGGGGCGGCACCCCACTTAAGCTCACGGGCGCTTCAGCAGCACCTGGTCGATCAGCCCGTACGCCTTCGCATCCTCGCTCGACATGAAGTTATCACGGTCGGTGTCGCGCGCGATGCGTTCGACGTCCTGGCCCGTGTGCTGCGCGAGCAACTGGTTCAGCCGCTCCTTCAGGTAGAGGATTTCGCGCGCCTGGATCTCGATGTCCGATGCCTGGCCGCGTGCGCCGCCGAGCGGCTGGTGAATCATCACGCGCGAGTTCGGCAGCGCGAAACGCTTGCCCTTCGCGCCCGACGCGAGCAGGAACGCGCCCATGCTGGCCGCGAGGCCCATGCACAGCGTCGACACGTCCGGCTTGATGAACTGCATCGTGTCGTAGATCGCCATGCCGGCCGACACCGACCCGCCCGGGCTGTTGATGTACAGGCTGATGTCCTTGTCGGGATTCTCGCTCTCGAGGAACAGCAACTGCGCGACCACGAGGTTGGCGGTCTGGTCGTTCACTTCGCCGACCATGAACACCAGGCGCTCCTTCAGGAGACGCGAATAGATATCGTACGAACGCTCGCCGCGGCCGCTCGTTTCGACGACGATCGGCACCAGCCCCAGCGCTTGCGCCTCGAAACCTTGCGGCGCGTTCGAAGCAAGCATGTCCAGCAATTCAGCGCGAGTGATCATTCAATGAACCTTGTTCGAATGGAAAATTGAACGGAAGGAAGCCGCCCGCTCAATCGCCATATTAATGGCAACCGTGCGCTTGACGTAAAAACGGCGTGCGGGCCGTCGCTCCGACAGCCGGCACGCCGCTAGAGCAACACTTACGCTTGCGCCGATGCGCTCGCGAGTGCTTCGAAGCTCACTTCCTTGTCCGTCACCTTCGCCTTGCCCAGCACGAAATCGACGACGTTGCTTTCAACGACGAACGCTTCCATCTCGGCGAGGCGCTGCTGGTTCGAATAATACCAGCGGACCACTTCCTTCGGGTCTTCGTAGCTCTTCGCGAACTCGTCGACTTCCGCGCGGATCTGTTCCGGCTTCGCTTCGAGGCCGTTCGACTTCACCAGCTCGGCCAGCACGAGGCCCAGCTTCACGCGGCGCTCTGCCTGCTCGGTGAACATCTCGGCCGGGATCGGTGCGTCCTTCGCGTTCGGCACGCCGCGCTGCGCCAGATCCTGGCGAGCCATTTCGACGAGGCGTTGCTGGTCCTGCTCGATCAGCGCCTTCGGCACGTCGAGTTCGGAGATCTTCAGCAGCGCGTCCATCACCTGGTTCTTGACGATCGATTGCGTGCGGCGCTTCGCTTCGCGCTCGAGGTTTTCCTTGATCTCGGCGCGCATCTTCGCGAGATCGCCGTCTTCGATGCCGAGCGACTTCGCGAATTCACCGTCGATTTCCGGCAGGTGCGGCCACTCGATCTTCTTCATCGTGACCGTGAACTGGGCCGTTTTGCCTGCCACGTCCTTGCCGTGGTAGTCGTCCGGGAACTTCAGGTCGAACGTGCGCGCTTCACCGACCTTCAGGCCCAGCGCCGCGGTTTCGAATTCCGGCAGCATGCGGCCTTCGCCGAGCACGAACGGGAAATCTTCGGCCGTGCCGCCCTGGAACGCGACGTCGTCGATCTTGCCGACGAAGTCGACCGTCACGCGGTCGCCGTTCTTCGCTGCGGTGTCCGCGCCGCCGTCGCCGTGCTCGCCGGCTTCGCCGCGTGCGTGGAAGTGCACGCGCTGCTTGCGCAGGATGTCCAGCGTGCGGTCGATTTCGGCGTCGCCGATCGACGTCGTCGAGCGCTCGACTTCAGCCGTCGCCAGATCGCCGATCTTGACTTCCGGGTAGACCTCGAACGTCGCGTCGAACGCGTATGCATCTTCAGCCTGCTCCTGCTTCGGCTCGAAGCTCGGCTGGCCGGCGACGCGCAGGTTTTCCGCGCGGCTGATCGTGAAGAATTCCTGGCCGATCTTGTCGCTCAGCACTTCCGCTTCGACCTGACCCGCGTACTGTTGCGCGACCATCTTCAGCGGCACCTTGCCCGGGCGGAAACCCGGCATGCGCACGTTCTTCGCGAGTTTCTGGATACGGGCGTCGATTTCCTTCTGCACGGTGTCTTTCGGCAGGGAAATCGTCACGCGGCGTTCAAGCTTGCCGAGGTTCTCAACAACGTTAGCCATGGCTTCAATCGTCCTAAAATTATTCGAGCGAATCGGGTTTTCCTTGCCGTGCCTGCCTGCGGCGTGATGTGCGTCACATACACTCGCCGCGCCGGAGCGCCACGCCATCCCTGCACGCGCCGGATGGCTAGCGCAAGCGGCTCGGAGCACGGCTTTGGCCGGAAGAATCGACTATTCTAGCAAACAATTTTCCTCACACCGCCAGATCGACGCGACGCGCGTGCGTCCGCACCGCGCCTGCAGCCCTTCGCACGGCAATGCGCGCGGATCGCCGCTATGCCGCATGGCGTATCCACCACGGGCCCGCCATCCTGTAAGCTCCGAATGAGGTGCACCGCCGTCGCGCCCCAATATTCTTCACACCAATCACGCCTTCCGGAGACACCATGCCGCAACACCCGTCCGCGCCTGTCGTCGTCATCGCGCCCGATTCGTTCAAAGGCTCGCTTTCCGCCGAGCAGGTCGCGGACGCGATCGCCACCGGCATCCGCCGCGCCCGGCCCGACGCCGTCGTGCGCTGCTGCCCGATGGCCGACGGCGGCGAAGGCACGCTCGACGCGATGCTGGCAGGCGGCGGCACGCGGCGCACGCTGCGGGTAGCCGGTGCGTCGCTCGCGGCGCGCGACGCAGCGGTCGGCGTGATCGACGCGCGCACCGCGATCGTCGAAACGGCCGAGATCGTCGGCATCACGGACCCGGTCGGCATGAGCGTGCCGGTCGACGCGCGCAGCACGCGCGGGATGGGCGAGGCGATCCGCACGCTGCTCGACGAAGGCGTGCGCCGCTTCTTCGTCGCACTGGGCGGCAGCAGCACCAACGACGCGGGCGCCGGGTTGCTCGCAGGCCTCGGCCTGCAGTGCTTCGACGCGGGCGGCCAGCCGGTCGAGCCCGTGCCGTCGCGGCTCGCCGACATCGCGCGCGTCGATGCGTCGGGGCTCGACCCACGGCTGAAGGAAACCGAATTCATCGGCATGTCCGACGTCGACAACCCGCTGACGGGCACGCACGGCGCAACCGCCGTGTTCGGCCCGCAAAAGGGCGTGACGCCCGAGCAGGTCGCCACCCTCGACGCCGCACTCGCCCGCTTCGCCGACCTGCTCGAAGGCGCGCTCGACCGTCGCGGCCGCGACCTGCCGGGCGCCGGTGCCGCGGGCGGCCTCGGATTCGCGCTGCACATGCTCGGTGCGCAATTCGAAGCGGGGGCCGAGGTGGTCGCGCGGCAGGTCGGGCTCGACGCGGCGCTCGCCGGCGCGGGCTGGCTGATCACCGGCGAAGGCCGCTCCGACGTACAGACGCTGCACGGCAAGGCGCCGTTCATCGCGTGCCGCCACGCGCAGGCCGCGGGCGTACCCGCGTCGCTGCTGTCCGGCGCGGTCGACCCGGCCGCGCTGCCGCGCCTGTCCGAACATTTTTCCGGCTGCTTCTCGCCGGCTCCCGGGCCGATCACGCTCGACGTCGCGATCCGCGACGCGGCCAATCTGCTCGCGAACGAAGCGGAGCAATTGACACGCCTGAAGTACGGCGCACACTGACCGTTGACCCGAGCGCGCGATACAGGAACAATCGGGCCCGCCCTTTTTCTTCAGGATTCGACATGAAAGGCCGTCAAGCCGGGCTCGATCAGTTTCTGACCTATCGCCTCCACGCGCTCACGAAGCGATCCGACCGCGGGATCGGCGAGGTGTACCGGCACAAGCTCGACATCTCGCTGCCCGAGGCGCGCGTGATCGCCGCCGTCGGCGCCTTCGGCCCGTTCTCGATCATGGATCTGGCGCGCCACACCAATCTCGACAAGAGCCAGGCGAGCCGGGCGGCCGAGGCGCTGCTGCGCCAGGGGCTGCTCGAACGCAGCGCAAGCGAGGAGGATGGCCGGATCGTGTTGATCGCGCTGACCGCCGACGGCCGCGCGCTGCATCGCAAGATCATGCCGATCGTGCGCAAGTGGAACGATGGCTTGCTCGCATGCCTGTCCGACAGCGAACGCCAGACATTCGAGCGGCTGCTCGACAAGGTCGTCGCGCACGCAATCGAGCGGGACGACTGACCGGCACGCGGGCACGACGCCCGCAGTATTGATCCGATGAATTCGACGGGCCGCCCCGGTCGCCACACCAGCGACGCGGGCGGCCCGCTTTGCGTGATGCGCTGCGCGCGGCAACCGGATTGCAGCGCGTCACCTCGCCGGCATCGCGCATGCAGCGGCCCTCCCGCACTTATAGCCCGCTGTTCGTCGCCCGCTGGCGCAGCAACCCGAGCACCGCGTCGCAATACGGGGTCGGCACGTCGAGCTTGCGCCCGAGCTCGGGAAACACACCGAGGATCGGCCCGATCTCGAGCGCGCGGCCCGCCTCGAAATCCTGCAGCATCGACGTCTTGAACGCACCGAGCTTGCGCGTGACCGCGATCCGCTCGGGCCCGCTCATCCCCGTCGACAGGCCGAGCTTCGCGCCGATCGCGGCCGCCTCCTCCATCATCCGCAGCGCGAGGCCCTGCGTGAACGGATCGTCGAGCAGCTGCTCGGCCGTCGACCCCGTCAGCGCGCTCAGCGGATTCATGTTCATGTTGCCCCACAGCTTCGTCCAGATCTCGGCCCGGATCGCCGGCGTCGACTCGACGTCGAAACCGCCCGCCGCGAGCGCCGCGGCAAACCGGGCAGCGGCCGTATCGAGCCGCGCATCGGGCGCACCGACGATCAGCCGGTTGCCGCGCCCGCGCCGCACGACGCCCGGCGCGTCGGTACTCGACGACAGGTGGACGACGCACCCGATCGCCTGTGCGGGCGGCAACGCCGCCGACACCGCGCCGGCCGGGTCGACCGCGTCGAGCGGCACGCCGTCGAGCGCGCCTTCGAGCCCGTGCGTGAACCACCACGGCAGCCCGTTCATCGCCGCGACGATCACGGTGTCCGGCCCGACCAGCGGCGCGATGCGCGCGGCCAATGCCGGCAGTGCCTGTGCCTTCAGCGCGATCACCACGTAGTCCTGCACGCCGAGCGCGGCCGCATCGTCACTCGCTCGCACCGGAACCGACGACGTCGTGCCCGCCTCGTCGATCACGCGCACGCCGTGCGCGTTCAGCGCGTCGAGCGTCGCGCCGCGCGCGTACGCGCTCACGGTCATCCCGGCCCGCGACAACGCGGCCGCGAGCAATCCGCCGATCGCGCCAACCCCGACCACCGCCGCGCGCACCGACCCTGAATTCGTGTCGTTCATGATGGAATTCCGTCTCCTGGGAGCTGACGAGCATAACGCTCAATGGTTGCGGGCACAACCATTCACGCGCCCCGTGCGACGCATGCGTCAGCGCGGCTCGCCGCCGGCTTCCACCGGTTCGTCGTTGGCCGCGCCGCCCGTCGCGCCGAGCACGCCGGCGATCTGGCTCTTGTCGTGCATGCCGAGCTTGCGGTACGCGCAGCGCAGGTAGTGGCGCACGGTCGTCGGCGAAATCGCCATCTGTTGCGCGACTTCCTTGTGCGAGCGCCCGGCGCCGTAATAGCGGATCGCCGCGAGCTCGCGCGGGCTCAGGCGGTCGAGCAGCGAGCGCGGCCGCGCCTCGATCTGGAACAGCCCCGCAACCGGCACGCACTGGATCCGCAACGCATCGCCGACGAACGGCTGGCCCGGCTGGCGCCGCAGGTGCGCAACGAGCGGCTCCGGCACGCGTGCACCGGCCCATGCCGGCCATTCGGTGCGCAGCACGTCGTCGAAACCATGATCGGCGTGATGCAGCACACCGAAGTTGTCGCACAACGCGCGGGCGGCCGGCGCGACCGCATCGCCACGCTCGCGCGTGAGCTGCGCGGCGCGATTGATCGTCAGCGCCGCCGCGAGATGCGGAATCACTTCCTCGAAACGGCGTGCATCGTCATCGCTGAACGGACGGTTCAGGCCCTGACGGTAGATCGACATGAACGTCGTCAGGCCGAAACGGCGATCGAGCGTGCACACGCACAACAGTTGCGCGAGCCCGTACTTCACGCACCAGTCGCGAAACCGTGCATCGAGCCCCGGCTCGACGACCGACAGCCGCACCGCATGGCCGTGTGCGCCGCGCAGCGTGCGGTGCGCGAGCGGGTCGCAATCGCGCACGCGCTTCCAGTCGCTGAAGAACGCGTGCGGCAAACGGTACAGGAAGCTGTTGTGCATCACCGGGCCGGTCGGCACATGCGTCGCGACGCCTGTCCACGCGGCGTCGAACGGAATGAGCGCCTGCAGCAGCGAAAAGAAGCGGTATTCGAATTCGCCGATGCCGGACCGCGCGGCAACCGCGTACAGGTCGAGCAGCATCAACCCAAGTTCGCGCTGCGATGCGTCGCCGCGCGTGACGCCGTCGAAATCCGCACGCCGGGACGGCAGCGGCGGCCAGGCGAAGTCGTCGAGCACGATGGCTGCCGGCACGTCACGCAGCGCTTCGAGATCCTGCCCGATATCCGTCGTGATCCTCACCTTCCGCTCCCCTGCCCGATCGGGCTGCTGACGTGCGCAACGACACCGGCCGATTATAGCGACCGGCTTTTTTGACAGGCCCCGGTGCCGGAACCGGCGCCAGCCCCATCCATTTGAACGGTACGCGGCACGTTGCTGCTCCGCAGCACGCCGCGCGACGCCAGCGCGTCGCGACCATGCCGCGCACCTCGGGTTTTCCGCACCGTTCATCTGTACGACTGTTCGAAGGTTTTCCCGCTGCGGACACTGCGTCGCGACAACACCAACGACAAACCGATGCAGGACGGTATGGAGAACCCCACGTGACGAAACCCCGCTTCATCCGCACGGCCGCGGCCGTCGCGACGCTTGCCGCGTGCGGCGCAGGCGCGCATGCGCAGTCGACCCTCACGCTGTACGGCGCGCTCGATGCCGGCGTGCAATACCTGACGCATGCCGACGGGCGCCATTCGGCCGTGCAGTTGCAGAACTACGGCATCCTGCCTTCTCAGGTCGGGCTGAAGGGAAACGAGGATCTCGGCGGCGGCTGGCGTGCGCTGTTCAAGCTCGAACAGGGCCTCAACCTCAACGACGGCACCGCGACCGTGCCCGGCTACGCGTTCTTCCGCGGCGCGTACGTCGGCATCGCCGGGCCCGCGGGCACCGTCACACTCGGCCGTCAGTTCAGCGTGCTGTTCGACAAGACGCTGTTCTACGACCCGCTCTGGTACGCGTCGTACAGCGGCCAGGGCGTCATCGTGCCGATGAACGCGAACTTCATCGACCACTCCGTCAAGTACCAGTCGCCGACGTTCGCCGGCTTCGACGTCGAGGCGCTTGCCGCGACGTCCGGCGTCGCCGGCAATACGCGCGCCGGACGCGTACTCGAACTCGGCGGCCAGTACACGAGCAACGGCCTGTCGGTCAGCGCGGTGCTGCATCAGGCACACGGCGAGGTATCGGCGGCCGACGACACGTCGGCGCGCCGCCGCGAACTCGGCACGCTCGCCGCGCGCTATGCGTTCGCCGCGCTGCCGCTCACCGTCTATGCAGGTGTCGAACGCCTGACCGGCGACCTCGACGCCGCGCGCACGATCGTCTGGGGCGGTGCGCGCTACCTGACACCGAACGGGATCGGCCTGAACGCGGGCGTCTACCACACCGACTCGCGCGCGCCGGCCATCGGCCACCCGACGCTGTTCATCGCGAGCACCACGTATGCGCTGTCGAAACGCACCGTCGCCTACGTGAACCTCGGCTATGCGCGCAACAGCGGCCAGAGTTCGCAGACCGTCTACGAATACGACCCGACGCCGCTCGCCGGCGCATCGCAGTTCGGCGCGATGGTCGGCATGTACCACCTGTTCTGATTCCCCACACGAGATCCCGCCATGAAAACCCTGTCCCCGGATGCCGCACTCCCGCCCGACGGCCGCGCATCGGCCTTCGCGCGCTCGACGCTCGTCGCGCTCGTCGTGTTCGCGGCCATCACGCCGCTGCTGCTGCTCGTGGCGCCCGCCGTCGCCGGCCAGCTCGCGACGCAGCTCGGGCTGTCCGCCTCGCAGATCGGCACCTACTTCTTCGTCGAACTCGGCGCGTTCAGCCTCGCGACCGTGCCGTCGTACCTGTGGCTCGGTCGCATCGACGCTCGCCGCGTGGCCGCGTTCGCCATCGCGCTGTTCGGCGCGGGCAACCTGCTGACCGCGCTGTGGATGCCGGGCTTCGTCGCGCTGCTCGCACTGCGCGCCGTGACCGCGCTCGGCGGCGGTTCGCTGATGGTGCTCTGCATGACGAGCGCCGCAACGAGCGAGAACAGCGACCGCGTGTACGGCCTGTGGGTCGTCGGTCAGTTGATCGCGGGCGCGATCGGCCTGTTCGTGCTGCCGCACGTGTTCGCGGCATTCGGGCTGCGCGCGCTGTACGTCGCGCTCGCCGGGCTCGCGCTGCTCGCCGCGCCGCTGTCGCGCGGCTTCCCGTCATCGCTGGGCGCACGAACCGCGCCTGCGCAACGCGCGCGCGGCGCGGCGGCACGGACGCCGCAAGGCTTGATCGTGCTCGCGATCGGCGCGGTGCTGACGTTCTATCTCGCGATCGGCAGCGTGTGGACGTTCGCGAGCCGCGCCGCGGCCGAAGCCGGGCTCGATCCGCAGTCGACCGGCAACGTACTCGCGATCGCGAGCGTGATGGGCATCGCCGGCGCGGCGCTCGCGTCGTGCGCGGGCGGCCGGCTCGCGCGGCGCGCCATGCTGACGGCCGGTTATGCGCTGCTGGCGGCCTCGCTCGTCGCGCTCGCCGTGGTGCGGCAAGCCGGCGGTTACAGCGCGGCGATCTTCGCGTTCAAGTTCGCGTGGACGTTCGTCCTGCCGTTCATCCTCGCGACCGTCGCGCAGATCGACACGTCGGGGCGCCTCGTGGCCACGCTCAATTTCGTGATCGGCGCCGGCCTCGCTGCCGGCCCGTTGCTCGCCGGGCTGATGCTCGACGCCGGCGGCACGATGCACGCGCTGTTCACGGCCGCGACGGCCGTCGCTATCGTGTCTTTCGCCGCGCTGCGCCACATCGATCGCCGCACGCACGCCTCCGTTTCCTCCCAACCGTGACAGGTCTCGCACATCCATGAATCGCACTGCCTTTTTCACCGACGAACGCACTTTCTGGCACACCGGCGGCACGCATGCGCTGTTCTTCCCGGTCGGCGGCTGGGTCCAGCCGCCGTCGAGCGCGGGCTACGCGGAATCGCCCGATTCGAAGCGCCGTTTCCTGTCGCTCGTGCAGGCCTCGGGCCTGGCCGCGCAGCTCGACCTGCGCGGCGCCGAACCGGCAACGACCGCCGACCTGCTGCGCATTCATCCCGCGCACTATCTCGACGCGTTCCGCGCACTCAGCGACGCGAACGGCGGCGACCTCGGCGATCTCGCGCCGTTCGGCAAAGGGAGCTACGAGATCGCCGCGCTATCTGCCGGCCTTGCGATCGCGGCCGTCGATACGGTCGTCGGCGAGCGCGCGGCCAACGCGTTCTCGCTGTCGCGGCCGCCCGGTCACCACTGCCTGCGCGATCGCCCGATGGGCTTCTGCATGCTGGCGAACATCCCGATCGCTATCGAGGCCGCCCGCGCGAAACACGGCATCGAGCGCGTCGCGGTGATCGACTGGGACGTGCATCACGGCAACGGCACGCAGTCGATCTACTACGACGATCCGGACACGCTGACGATCTCGCTGCATCAGGACCGCTGCTTCCCGCCCGGCTATAGCGGCGCGGACGATCGCGGCGAAGGCGCGGGGGTCGGCGCGAACCTGAACGTGCCGCTGCTCGCGGGCAGCGGCGACGATGCCTATCGGTACGCGTTCGAGCGGATCGTGCTGCCGGCGCTGGCGCGTTTCCGGCCCGAGCTGATCGTCATCGCCAGCGGCCTCGACGCGAGTGCGGTCGATCCGCTCGCGCGCATGCAGTTGCATACCGACAGCTACCGGTTCATGACGCGTGCGGTGAAGGATGCCGCGCAGCGCCATTGCGGCGGGCGGCTCGTGATCGTTCACGAAGGCGGCTATTCGGAGGCGTACGTACCGTTCTGCGGGCTCGCGATCGTCGAGGAACTGGCCGGCATTCGTACCGACGTCGCCGATCCGATGCTCGACCTCGCGATCGCGCAGCAGCCGGGCGAACGGTTCGTCGCGTTCCAGCGCGGGCTGCTCGACGAACTGGCGGCATCGTTCGGGTTGTAATGCGCGCTGACGAACGCGACGGAGGGCGGCCGGCGGCGGCCCTCTTGCGCGATCGGAGCGGATGGGGTCTCCTGTGCCTTTATTCCCGTTCCGGCCCGAAGCCGTACTCTTCCGATGAAATCGTCCCCGCGCGACAACAATGACGATGCCAAGACGCGCCGCCAGCCTTCGAAACTGGCCCTGAACATCGCCGCCGTGACGGTCGGCCTCATCACGTTCGCGCTCGGCGCGGCGTGGGTGATCTATAGCTGGATCGTCGATCGCGAAGCGCAGTATTTCGCGATCCCGCTGGTTTTTTCGGTGCCGGTGATCGTGGCGGTCGCGATCCGGAGTTTCTGGGAATAGACGCGCCTGAAACGGCGAAGCGCCGCGAGTCGGGTGACGCGCGGCGCTTCGTCGGGCTTGTTCCGGATGACGCGGCGAGCCCCTCGACTCGCCTGCGCGCCGGTCACAGGCCGGGACGCGGGCACGGATTGGAGACCGCGCCCTGATACCCACCGGTGACGGCGCCCAGCACGGCGCCGGCCAGCGACGTGCCGAGCGCTTTCAGCACGTTTTCGGTCGACAGCGACTCGCCGCCCGACATCACCCGCCCCGAGTACGCAGAGCACGCCGACGTCGATGCAGCCGCGTGCACCGGTCTGGCGCTCCATGCGACGTTGTCGGCAGGTGTATTGGCAAACGCCGGCGCGGCCAGCATCAGCGCCAGAACGGAAATCGGGATGCGTACGGTGTTTTTCATCGGTGGCCCCTCGGTGTTCTCGTACTTCTTGTATTCGATCGCGCTGACGATATTACATGCGGCCGAATTTGAGGGTGCGCTCCTCGTACGGCTGCACGTCCGCGAACAAGACAGGCATCAACAAAAAAGCGCTGCGGTCAGCCGACCGGCAGCGCTTTTTCGGGAACAGCACCCCGACGAGTGCATGTTCGACTTCTGGTGCGTGAGGCCGGACTCGAACCGGCACACCCTTGCGGGCGTCAGGACCTAAACCTGGTGCGTCTACCAATTTCGCCACTCACGCGCATTTTCCATCGCCCAACTACGCGGCACGCAAGATGCTTTGCCGCGCGCCCGGGACATCGCGCCGGCCTCGAGCCGGCACGCCCGATCAGGCGAGCGCGAGATTCTACCCGATCCGGGCGGCGTTGTCTCGCCCCGCCGGCGCCCGTCGTGCGGCGGTGCTAGAATGCCGCGCTCGACGTTTCGGCACCGCGCCGCCGCGCGTCCCCCGAACCCGCCCCCACACGATTCCGCCCGTGAACTTCGACGACTACTGTCAGCAAAAGGCCGCCCCTGCGGGCTCCAGCGTCTACTACGCGTTGCGTCAGGCGCCGCTCGCCACGCAACCGCGCCTGACCGCGCTGTTCGCATTGCGCCGCGAACTCGAGGAAACCGTCAAGGAAACCAGCGACCCGACCGTCGGACACACGAAGCTCGCGTGGTGGCACAAGGAACTCGCGGCGCTGGCGGACGGACAGCCGTCGCATCCGGTCACGAAGGCGCTCGCGCAGCATCACCCCGCGATTACCGCCGAAGCCGACGCGTTGCGCACGCTCGTCAACGGCTACGGGATGGATCTCGAACAGGCGCGCTACCTCGATTTCGCGAATCTGCAGCGCTACATCGCGCAGGTCGGCGGCACCTTCGCGTCGCTGGTCGCGCGCGCCAGTTCGGCGAACCCGGCCGACCCGCAGCCGTGGGCCGCGGACGCCGGCCGCGCGCTGATGCTCGCGCAGTTCGTGCAGGAACTCGGCAACGACGCGCGCCATGGCCGCATCTACCTGCCGATCGACGAACTGCAGCGCTACAACGTGACGGCGGCCGACCTGCTGAACCGTCGCTACAGCCCGGCGTTCACCGAGCTGCTGCAATTCCAGACGGCACGGGCGCGCGAAGCGCTTGCGGCCGCCGAAGCGGCGATCCCCGCGTCCGGGCGCCGCGCACAGCGCACGCTGCGCGCGCAGATCGCGCTGGCCGGCGCGCTGCTCGACGAAATCGAGCGCGACGACTACCAGGTGCTGCACCAGCGCATTGCGCTGACGCCGATCCGCAAGCTGTGGATCGCGTGGCGCGCCGCGCGCCGCCGCTGAACGTCACGACGCATCACGCCTTCAACAACGGCAGCGTGTCGAAGCGCTGCTGCAGCACGCGCGTCGCATCGAGCCCCCACCACGGCCCGAGCACGGTCGCATAAAGCTGGCGGAAATCGACCGCGACCGGCAGGTTGCCGTTGCCGTCGAGCCGCCCGAGCGCCGGCGGTGCGCCGTACAGCCCGCCGGCCACGCGACCGCCCATCACGAAATGCGGCGCGGCCGTGCCGTGATCGGTGCCGTTGCTCTGGTTCTCCCGCACGCGCCGCCCGAATTCCGCGTACGTCATCACGAGCGTCTGGTTCCAGCGCCCGAGTTCGATCAATGCGCCGCGCATCGCGCTCATCCCTTCCGCGAACTGCTTGAGCAGCGCGGCCTGCTGCCCCGGCTGGTTCTGGTGCGTGTCGAAGCCGTTGAGCGTCAGGCGCAGCACCGCGACACCATCCTGCGCGCCGGGCCCGGACGCTTCGCACGCGGCCAGCACCTGCATCGCGGTCTTCACCGACGTGCCGAACGCGCCGGCCGGAAAAGCCGTCCGGAATTCGCGCATCCCGCCGCGCGGGCGCAGCCGGTCGGCGGCCTTCACGATGTCGTTCTCGACGTCGATGATGTGTGCGAGCGCGGGGTTCTGCTCGCGCAGCGACGACGGCTCGGCGAGGCGGGCCGCACGGATGAACTGCGCGGGATTGACGAGCGCGATCGCGCGCGCGCCGTTCGCGAGCGGCCCCATCTCGGCGCTGCCGAGCACGACGCCGTCCGCCGCGAACCCGGGCGGCACCGGCGCCTGCGCGAACGTCCGCGTGAGCCAGCCTTCGTGCAGGTACTGGTCGGAGCGTGACGCGGTATCCCAGATCTCGATCGAGCGGAAATGCGACAGGTTCGGCTGCGGATAACCGACGCCCTGCACGACCGCGACTTGCCCGTCGCGCCACAGCGGCATCAGCGGCGCGAGCGACGGATGCAGCCCCGTGTGCGCGTCGAGTTGCAGCACCTGCTCGCGCTTGATGCCGATGCTGCGCCGGAACTGGTAATACAGCGGATCGGCATACGGCACCACCGTGTTGAGGCCATCGTTGCCGCCCTTCAGCTCGACGAGGATCAGCACGTTCGCATACCCTGCCGCCGGCTGCCGTCCGGTCGCAGCCATCGCGGGCGCCTGCCACAGCGACACGCCGGCTGCGGCCGCGGCGCCCGTCAGCGTCAGAAAATCACGTCGGTTCATCGCGCATCCTTTGGTTCGCCGCCCGGCACCTTTGCCGCACCGGCTCCCCGCTTCATCGTCGTTCGAATCATTTCAGTTGATAGACCGGATCCATCAGCAGCGCCTCGAGATACGCGCTGCCGGTCGAATCCGTGTCGATCGCCGCGACCGGCGAAAGCTGCAGCACCGCGTGCTGCAACTGAAGCTCGGTCGACAAGCCCGCGATCGCCTGCGGCCGCGCGCGATATTGCGCGAGCCAGCGTTCGAGGTCGAAACGCAGGCCGCCGCGCGCGGGCCTGGCAGGCGCCGCGCGCATGCCGGCGGCGGACGCCGCATCGACCACCGGCATCGCGTGCGCGCGGACATTCAGCGGCGGCACCATCGCACGCGCCGGCGGGTGCATGCCGGCCGTCTCGGTCGCGCGGAACAGTTGCTCGACGAACTGCTTGCGCGCAAGCAGCGTGGTGCTGTTGATCCACAGCGCGCCGCCCGGCCAGCCCTTCACGTTCGGCGGATAGAACAGGTTCTGCCCGAGCGTGCGCACGGTGTTCGCAAGCATCTGCGGATCGCCGTACGCAACGTCGAACAGCCGCACCGAGCCGACGACGAATTCCGCCGGCGACTTGACGAGCACGCCGCGATTGCGCGGGTCCCAGAAGGCGTCGGTCGACCACAGCGCGGCGAGCGCCGCGCGAATGTCGTAGCCGCTCGCGCGAAACCGCTCGGCCACCGCATCGAGCGCGCCCGGATCGGGCGTATCCGACACGAACTCGCGCCACAGCTTGCCGGCGATGAAGCGCGCGGTGCCGGGCTGCTTCAGCAGGATGTCGAGGAAGCCGTCGCCGTCGAACGGCCCCGTCTCGCCGAGGATCGTCTTGTCGCCCGCATCGTGCCATTCCGGCCGCACCTCGAAGCGCAGCGTGTCGGGATCGACCGTCCAGCCCGTCATCGCGCGCGCGGCTTCGGTCACGTCGTATTGCGTGTAATGCCCTTCGCCGAGCGTGAACAGTTCCATCACCTCGCGTGCGAAGTTCTCGTTCGGGCGGCCCTTGCGATTGCTCGCGCCGTCGAGATACTGAAGCATCGCCGGATCCTTCGCGACCGCGTGCAGCAGCACGCCGAAATTGCCGAGCGCCTCGCGGCGAAACAGCGCGTTCTGCGCGGCCATCGTCTGCGGGTAAGGCACCTTGTCCTGCCCCGACGTGAAGTGCCCGTGCCAGAACAGCGTCATGCGCTCGGTCAGCGGCGACGGCGTGACGATCATCTCGTTGACCCAGGCCGCGCGCAGCGCATCGTAGCGGACATTGCGCTCGCGCTGCTCGTCGCGCCGCATGTCGGGGGTCAGCGCCTGGCGTTGCGCGCGCGTCGGTGGCAACTCGGCGATCCAGTCCGGCCACGTCGTGACGGGCTCGCGCCGAACACTGCCGAGCGTGTCGGCCACGACCTGCGCGCGCGTCATGCCGACGATGCGCGCGACATCGGCGGGGGCGGGAGAAAAACCGGTACGGCTCAGGAAAAACAATGCATCGTCGGCGTCGAGCGGCGACTGCATGGCGGGCGACGGCGCCGGTGCGGCAGCGTTCGCTTTCATCGTCATGGACTCCCGGTGCGCACCGGCGGTGCGGATGCCGGTACAACGGCAATCGGCAGGCGAAAGTTGACGGAAAAATTGCTACGAATCTTTTCCGCGCGATGTATCGCGGTGTCATCCGTGCAGGGCGAAAGACGGCGCGTCAGCGCTTGTACAGCTCGCGAACGGCGTCCTCGATGTGCTGGCGCAAAAGGTGGCGCTCCTCGGGCGTCATGTGCCCGTCGCGGCGGCGCTGTTCGAGATCGGGAGGCACGGCGGAACGAACCGTCATCTCGGCGGTACGATCGGACTGCGGCGCTTTGCCGCGCGGCAGCTTGCGCGACGATGCGCCCTGCTCGGGGCGCTGCGCATACGCGAAGTTCGACGCATACGGACCGGCGAGCGCGATCGTCAGCATCAGTGCAATCCGGGCAGATCGCATGACCGTCCTCGCTTCTTTGGTCGATTTGTTCCCTTCGTCACGCGGCAACCGGTTACCTCTGGTACTTGAAAAACCCTGCGGAATTCGGGTGTGCAAAGATGAATGATGGAGTGCAGGGGAGTATCTACCGAATTTCGGCTTCGAGTAAAGGAATCTATATAGCCTGCCTTTACTCGGCGCGACACTACGGGTAAATTTTGTAACCGACTGTAACGCACGAAAATACGTGGCCGTGCGTCAATTCCCATTCGCGATAAGATGCCGATCATGGAAACGAAAAACCCCTCCAAGATTCTCGTCGTCGACGACGACCCGCGCCTGCGCGATCTGCTGCGCCGCTATCTCGGCGAGCAGGGTTTCAATGTCTACGTCGCCGAAAACGCAACCGCAATGAACAAGCTCTGGGTCCGCGAGCGTTTCGACCTGCTCGTGCTCGACCTGATGCTCCCGGGCGAAGACGGCCTGTCGATCTGTCGCCGCCTGCGCGGCAGCAACGACCGCACGCCGATCATCATGCTCACCGCGAAGGGCGAGGACGTCGATCGCATCGTCGGCCTCGAGATGGGCGCCGACGATTACCTGCCGAAGCCGTTCAACCCGCGCGAGCTCGTCGCGCGCATTCATGCGGTGCTGCGCCGCCAGGCGCCGGCCGAGCTGCCGGGCGCACCGTCAGAAACCACCGAGGTGTTCGAGTTCGGCGAGTTCTCGCTGAACCTCGCGACCCGCACACTGACGAAATCCGGCCAGGAAATTCCACTGACGACCGGCGAATTCTCGGTGCTGAAGGTATTCGCGCGCCATCCGCGCCAGCCGCTGTCGCGCGAGAAGCTGATGGAGCTCGCGCGCGGCCGTGAATACGAAGTGTTCGACCGCAGCCTCGACGTGCAGATCTCGCGCCTGCGCAAGCTGATCGAACCGGATCCGGGCAGCCCGCGTTTCATCCAGACCGTCTGGGGCCTCGGCTACGTGTTCATCCCGGACGGCGCCGCCTGATCTTTTTCCTTTCCGGTTTCGCCCGCCCACGGCCCGTCCCATGCGTATCGACCGGCGCCTCCTGCAGCTCGCGTTCGGCGGGCTGTTCTGGCGCACCTTCCTGCTGATCGCGCTGCTGATCTCGGTCAGTCTCGCCGCGTGGTTCCAGAGCTTTCGTGTGATCGAGCGCGAGCCGCGCGCGCAGCGCGTGGCTCTCCAGCTCGTCGCGGTCGTGAAGCTCACGCGCACCGCCCTGCTCTATTCCGATCCCGACCTGCGGCGCGCGCTGCTGCAGGATCTCGAGAGCAACGAGGGCGTGCGCGTGTACCCGCGCGAAAAGACCGACAAGTTCAAGCTGCAGCCCGACGAATCGCTGAACCGCCTGATCGAGCACGACATCCGCAGCCGCCTCGGCGACGATACCGTGATCGCGCAGTCGGTCAACGACATTCCCGGCGTGTGGATCAGCTTCAAGATCGACGACGACGATTACTGGGTCGCGCTCGACCGCGACCAGCTCGACAACGTCACGGGCCTGCAGTGGGCCGGCTGGGGGCTGTTCGCGCTCGCGCTGTCGCTGTTCGGCTCCGCGTTCATCACCAGCCTCGTGAACCGGCCGTTCTCGCGGCTCGCGCTCGTCGCGCGCCAGGTCGGCTCGGGGCAGGCGCCCGACCCGCTGCCCGAGCGCGGGATGGGCGTCGCGGCCGACACCAACCGCAGCTTCAACCAGATGGTGCGCGACCTCGAGCAGCTCGAGGCCGATCGCGCGCTGATGCTCGCGGGCATCTCGCACGACCTGCGCACGCCGCTCGCGCGGCTGCGGCTCGAGACCGAGATGAGCCCGTCCGATCAGGCGACCAAGGACGCGATGGTCGACGACATCGAGCAAATGGATCGCATCATCGCGGCCTTCATCGACTACGCGCGTCCGACCCAGCGCAAGCCGGAGCCGGTCGACCTCTCCTCGATCGCGCACGAAGTCGCCGCGCGCGTATCGGGCGAGGACGGCGTCGAGATCCGCACGCGGCTCGCGCCGAACGCCGTGATCGAAGCCGACGAGACCGACATGCGCCGCGTGATCGGCAACCTCGTCGAAAACGCGCGCAAATACGGCCAGAGCCGCGACGACGGCGTGTCGCGCATCACGCTCGAGACGCGCGTGACGCACGCGCGCGTCGAGCTCTCGGTGAGCGACGAGGGCCCCGGCATCCCCGAGGACCAGCTGCCGCTCGTGATGCGGCCGTTCTATCGCGTCGACACGGCGCGCACCAAGGCGGACGGCACGGGGCTCGGGATGGCGATCGTGCTGCGCCTCGTCGGCCGCTATCGCGGTGCGCTGCGCCTGCGCAACCGCAGCCCCGACGCGGGCCTCGAAGTCACGCTCGAATTCCCCGGCGCCGGCAAGGCACGTGCGACGGCGTGACGCGCTCGCGTACGCCTGCCGCCCTTCACACTATCGATCCGGTTGAAAAAAACTATGGATGGCGTTAGTCAAAATCTATTGAAGCGTCTTACCAATAGTGTTACAGTCTCGCCCATGCTGTCACACCATCGTTGCAGCACCGAGGTAGCTTGACTCAGTCTTCTTCCCAACTCATACAGGAGTATCCGCATGAAAACCGTTGGCGATAAACTCGAAGCTTTCACCGTCGTGGCCGCGAAGCCGGGCTTCAACAACCACGAAGAAAACGGCCAGTCGGCATTCGAGACCGTCACCGAAGCGTCGTTCCCGGGCAAGTGGAAGATCATCTACTTCTACCCGAAGGACTTCACGTTCGTGTGCCCGACGGAAATCGTCGAATTCGCAAAGCTCACGAAGCAGTTCGAAGAGCGCGATGCCGTCCTGCTGGGCGGCAGCTCGGACAACGAATTCGTCAAGCTCGCATGGCGCCGTGAGCACAAGGACCTCGACAAGCTGAACCACTACTCGTTCGGCGACGTCAAGGGCGAGCTGATCGACCAGCTCGGCGTGCGCGACAAGGAAGCCGGCGTGGCCCTGCGTGCAACGTTCATCGTCGACCCGGACAACACGATCCAGCACGTTTCGGTGAACAACCTGAACGTCGGCCGCAGCCCGGAAGAAGTCCTGCGGATTCTGGACGGCCTGCAAACGGACGAACTCTGCCCGTGCAACCGTGCAGTCGGCGGCGCAACGCTGTAAGCGCATCGATGCACGAAGCCCGCGGCGCACGTCCTGCCTGCGGGCTTTTTTAACGGCCAACCCATAGGAGATATCAATGGAATTCATCGATTCGATTAAGGCACGTATTCCCGACTACGCGAAGGACATTCGCCTGAACCTCGACGGCACGATCTCGCGCTCGTCGCTCGAAGGCACCGACGCGGTCGGCGTCGCGCTGGCGGCGGCGATCGCGGCGAAGAGCACGGTACTCATCAAGACGATCCGCGAAGCCGGCGTCCTGTCGCCCGAAGAGACGAATGCCGTGCTGACGGCGGCCGCGCTGATGGGGATGAACAACACCTGGTATCCGTATGTCGAGATGGCCGACGACGCCGACCTGAAGACGCAACGTGCCGAACTGCGGATGGGCGCGTACGCGACGCACGGCGGCGTCGACAAGCGCAAGTTCGAGATGTACGCGCTCGCCGCGTCGATCGTCGGCAAGTGCCACTTCTGCGTGAAGTCGCACTATGCGCTGCTGAAGAACGAGCAAGGGATGACCGTCACGCAGCTGCGCGACGTCGGCCGTATCGCATCGGTGATCAACGCCGCCGCGCAGGTGATCGCCGCCGAAGGCGAATAAGCGGTTGCGTTCCGCGCCGGCAGCAATGCCGCGCGCGGCGCCGGCTTCAAACGAAAATGCCACGCAGATGCGTGGCATTTTTCATTGCCGCGGCATCGCGCGGGGCGAACCGCGCGATGCCGCTGGCCCCCGTCAACCGCCCTGCTTCACCAGCAGCGCGGCGGCCTGCGCCTCGATCCCTTCGCCGCGGCCGAGATAACCGAGCTTTTCGTTCGTCTTCGCCTTCACGTTCACGCGATCGAGCGGCAGCCCGAGATCGGCCGCGATGTTCGCGCGCATCCCGTCGATATGCGGTGCCAGCTTCGGCGCCTGCGCAATCACGGTGCTGTCGACGTTCTGGATCGTGAAGCCGGCCGCCTTGATGCGGGCCGCGCACTCGCGCAGCAGCACGCGGCTGTCGGCGCCCTTGAATGCCGCGTCCGTGTCGGAGAAATGGCGGCCGATGTCGCCGAGCGCCGCCGCGCCGAACAGCGCGTCGGTAATCGCGTGCAGCAGCACGTCCGCGTCCGAGTGGCCGAGCAGGCCGCGTTCGTACGGAATCGTCACGCCGCCGATGATGAGGGGGCGCCCCTCGACGAGCTGGTGCACGTCGTAGCCTTGTCCGATTCTGAAATCCATGCGTGTTCCGATTGAGAGGGGGTGAAAGTCAGGAGGCGTTCGCGGGGCGCGCGAGGATCGCTTCCGCGAGCGCGAAATCCTCCGGGTACGTGACCTTGAAATTGCGCAGGCTGCCCTGCACGACGCGCGGCGTATGGCCGGCCCATTCGATCGCGCTCGCTTCGTCGGTCAGGTCGTGCCCTTCGCGCTGCGCGCGCAGGATCGCCTCGCGCAGCATGCCGATGCGGAACATCTGCGGCGTCTGCGCCTGCCACAGCGCGTCGCGCGACTCGGTGCGCGCGATCGCGTCGCCGCCGGCCGGCACGCGCTTGAGCGTATCGGCAACCGGCAGCGCGACGATGCCGCCGACCGGATCGTCCTTCAGCGTCGCGACGAGCGTGCGGATCAGCTCCGGCGTGATGCCCGGGCGCGCGGCGTCGTGCACCAGCACCCAGTCCTGGTCGGTCGCGCCGAATTCGGCCAGCCCGAGCAGCCCGTTCAGCACCGACGCCTGGCGCGAGCCGCCGCCGCAGCGGCGCACCGCGAAGCGCAGGCCCGCGAAGCGGCGCGCGTCGAAATGGGAATCGTCGGGCGCGAGCACAACGAGCGTCTGCGCGAATTCGCTGCACGCGTCGAACGCGGCAAGCGTGTAGTGCAGCAGCGCGCGGCCGGCCAGCGTGCGGTATTGCTTCGGCACGGCCGAACCGGAACGGCTGCCCGTGCCGGCACAGGGAATCAGGGCGAAAAGTCGGGGAGTCACGAAGGGAAACGCCGGAAAGATGAAATCGAGAAGCGGATTTTATAATAGGTCTTTCGTCTCGACCGGCGCACCGCGATGCGCCCGTGCACGCCACCCCTGTCGTCCCTATGCCAGATAACGCTTCCACCCCGTCCGCCTCGCCCATTGCCCGCGTCAAGTCCGGCCAGCGTTTCGCCTTCGACGGCGCGCATGGTTCCGCCGACGCGCTCGCCATCGCCCGTTATCTCGCCGACAACCGCCAGGACGTGCCGCTCCTCGCGGTGATCTGCGCGAACGCGGTCGATGCGCAGCGGCTCTCGCAGGAAATCCGCTACTTCTCGCCCGACGCCCGCGTGCGCCTGCTGCCGGACTGGGAAACGCTGCCGTACGACACGTTCTCGCCGCACCAGGACCTCGTATCGGAGCGTCTCGCGACGCTGCACGATCTCGGCGAGGGCCGCTGCGACATCCTGCTCGTGCCCGCGACCACCGCGCTGTACCGGATGCCGCCCGCGTCGTTCATGGCCGCGTACACGTTCGCATTCGCGCAGGGCGAGCGGCTCGACGAGGCGAAGCTGAAAGCGCAGCTCACGCTGGCCGGCTACGAGCACGTGAGCCAGGTCGTGCGGCCCGGCGAATACTGCGTGCGCGGCTCGCTGATCGACCTGTACCCGATGGGCTCGCCGCTGCCGTACCGGATCGACCTGTTCGACGACCAGGTCGACTCGATCCGCGCGTTCGACCCCGACACGCAGCGCAGCCTCTACCCGGTGCGCGACGTGCGCCTGCTGCCGGGCCGCGAGTTTCCGTTCGACGAAGCCGCGCGCACGGCCTTCCGCAGCCGCTGGCGCGAGACGTTCGAAGGCGACCCGAGCCGCGCGCCGATCTACAAGGACATCGGTAACGGCGTGCCGTCGGCCGGCATCGAGTATTACCTGCCGCTGTTCTTCGACGAAACCGCCACGCTGTTCCACTACCTGCCGCAGGATGCGCACCTCGTGTTCGCCGGCGATCTCGAGGCGTCGATCCGCCGCTTCACGGCCGATACGAAGCAGCGTCATGCGTTCCTCGCGCACGATCGCGAGCGGCCGATCCTCGAACCGCAGCGCCTGTTCCTGTCCGACGAGGATTTCTTCGCGTTCGCGAAGCCGTTCGCACGCGTCGTGCTGCCCGCGCAGCCGGCCGGCGGCTGGGCGACGGCGCTGCCCCAGCTCTCCGTCGATCGCCATGCCGACGATCCGCTCGCGTCGCTGCGCACGTTCGTCGAATCGTCCGGCAAGCGCGTCCTGCTGACCGTCGAATCGGCCGGCCGTCGCGAGACGATCCTGCAACTGCTCGCCGAACACCGTCTGCGCCCCGCGTCGAACGACCACTTCGCGGGCTGGCTCGAGAGCGACGAACGTTTCGCGCTCGGCGTCGCGCCGCTCGCGAACGGCTTCGCGGTGCCGGGCGAAGGCTACGCGGTCGTCACCGAGACCGAGCTGTACGGCGCGCTCGGCCGCCGCGCGGGCCGCCGCCGGCAGGAACAGGCCAGCAACGTCGACGCGATGGTGCGCGACCTGTCGGAACTGAAGGTCGGCGACCCGGTCGTCCACGCGCAGCACGGCATCGGCCGCTACATGGGCCTCGTGTCGATGGACCTCGGCGAAGGCGAGACCGAATTCCTGCATCTCGAATACTCGGGCGACAGCAAGCTCTACGTGCCGGTCGCGCAATTGCACGTGATCTCGCGCTACAGCGGCGCCGATCCCGACAGCGCGCCGCTGCACGCGCTCGGCTCCGGCCAGTGGGAGCGCGCGAAACGCAAGGCCGCGCAGCAGATCCGCGATACGGCCGCCGAGCTGCTGAACCTGTACGCGCGCCGCGCGGCCCGCGAAGGCCACGCGTTCTCGCTCGATCCGCGCGACTACGTGAAGTTCGCCGAAAGCTTCGGCTTCGAGGAAACGCCCGACCAGGCGGCAGCCATCGCGGCCGTGATCGGCGACATGACGAGCGGCAAGCCGATGGACCGCCTCGTGTGCGGCGACGTCGGCTTCGGCAAGACCGAGGTCGCGCTGCGCGCCGCGTTCATCGCGGTGCTGGGCGGCAAGCAGGTCGCGCTGCTGTCGCCGACCACGCTGCTCGCCGAGCAGCACACGCAGACCTTCGCCGACCGCTTCGCGGACTGGCCGGTCCGGATCGTCGAGCTGTCGCGCTTCAAGACGACGAAGGAAGTGAACGCGGCGATCGCGCAGATCAACGAAGGCAGCGTCGACATCGTGATCGGCACGCACAAGCTGCTGTCGTCGGACGTGCAGTTCAAGCGCCTCGGCCTCGTGATCATCGACGAGGAACACCGCTTCGGCGTGCGCCAGAAGGAAGCGCTGAAAGCGCTGCGCGCGGAGGTCGACGTGCTGACGCTCACCGCGACGCCGATCCCGCGCACGCTCGGGATGGCGCTCGAGGGGCTGCGCGACTTCTCGGTCATCGCGACCGCGCCGCAGAAGCGCCTCGCGATCAAGACCTTCGTGCGCCGCGAGGAAGAAAGCGTGATTCGCGAGGCGATGCTGCGCGAGCTGAAGCGCGGCGGCCAGGTGTACTTCCTGCACAACGAGGTCGAGACGATCGAGAACCGCAAGGCCATGCTCGAGGCGCTCGTGCCCGAGGCACGCATCGTGATCGCGCACGGCCAGATGCACGAACGCGAGCTCGAACGGGTGATGCGCGATTTCGTCGCGCAGCGCGCGAACGTGCTGCTGTGCACGACCATCATCGAGACCGGCATCGACGTGCCGAGCGCGAACACGATCATCATGCATCGCGCGGACAAGTTCGGTCTCGCGCAGCTCCACCAGTTGCGCGGCCGCGTCGGCCGCTCGCACCACCAGGCGTACGCGTACCTGCTCGTGCACGATCCGCAGGCGCTGACCAAGCAGGCCCAGCGCCGGCTGGAAGCGATCCAGCAGATGGAGGAACTCGGTTCGGGCTTCTATCTCGCGATGCACGACCTCGAGATCCGCGGCACCGGCGAAGTGCTCGGCGACAAGCAGTCGGGCGAGATCCACGAGATCGGCTTCCAGCTCTATACGGACATGCTGAACGACGCGGTGAAGGCGCTGAAGAACGGCAAGGAGCCCGACCTCACCGCCCCGCTCGCCGCGACGACGGAAATCAACCTGCATGCGCCGGCGATCCTGCCGGCCGACTACTGCGCGGACGTGCAGGAGCGGCTGTCGCTGTACAAGCGGCTCGCGAACTGCGAGCACGGCGACGCGATCGACGGTATCCAGGAAGAACTGATCGACCGCTTCGGCAAGCTGCCGCCGCAGGCGCACGCGCTCGTCGAGACGCACCGGCTGCGGATCGCCGCGAAGCCGCTCGGCATCGTGAAGATCGACGCGAGCGAGGCCGCGATCGGGTTGCAGTTCGAGCCGAATCCGCCGATCGATCCGATGCGGATCATCGAGATGGTGCAGAAGCACCGGCACATCAAGCTCGCGGGCCAGGACAAGCTGCGGATCGAGACGCGCTCGCCCGACCTCGCGATCCGCGTGTCGACGATCAAGGAAACGCTGCGCGCGCTCGCCCCGAGGCAGGGCGCGGTGGCCGCGGCGCGCTGACGGGTCGTGACGCGATCCTGACGGCCGCGCCGATGCTGCACCGCACTGCGCGCGGCGCGGGCGGGCCGGCGCGTTTTTGAGTATGATTTTCGCATTCATCAGACGGAGTTTTGCCATGTCCACTCTCGACGCCACGGCGCCGTCCACCGACACCCAAGGCGACGCGTCGCTCGTCAGCCTGCCCTGGATCAAGCAACTGGTGTCGATGGACACGACGAGCCGCGTGCCGAACCTCGGCCTGATCGAAACGGTGCGCGACGCGCTCGCCGCGAAAGGCATCGCCTCGACGATCACGCACGATCCACGCGAAGGCTGGGCGAACCTGTTCGCGACCGTGCCTGCGCACGACGGCTCGACGAACGGCGGCATCGTGCTGTCGGGGCATACCGACGTCGTGCCGGTCGACGGCCAGCAATGGGACAGCAACCCGTTCGCGCCGGAAATCCGCGACGGCCGCCTGTACGGCCGCGGCACCTGCGACATGAAGGGTTTCATCGGCGCCGCGCTCGCGCTGCTGCCCGAGATGCAGGCGACGAAGCTCGCGAAGCCGATCCATTTCGCGCTGTCCTACGACGAGGAAATCGGCTGCGCCGGCGCGCCGCTGATGATCGCCGACCTCGTCAAGCGCGGCGTGCAACCGTCGGGCTGCATCGTCGGCGAGCCGACCAGCATGCGGCCGATCATCGCGCACAAGGGCATCAACGCATACCGCTGCTGCGTGCGCGGCCACGCGGCGCATTCGTCGCTGACGCCGAAGGGGCTGAACGCGATCGAGTATGCGGCGCGCCTCATCTGCCACATCCGCGACATCGCCGACCGCTTCCGCGCCGAAGGCCCGTTCGACGCACTGTACGACGTGCCGTTCACGACCGCGCAGACGAGCACGATCCAGGGCGGCAACGCGATCAACACGGTGCCGGCCGAGTGCCGTTTCGACTTCGAATTCCGCAACCTGCCGACGCTCGATCCCGAGCAGATCTTCACGCGCATCGAAGCGTATGCACGGGAAACGCTGCTGCCGCAGATGCTTCGCGAGCATCCGAATGCCGCGATCGAATTTTCGAAGATCGCCGCGGCGCCCGGCCTCGACGCAACCGAACAGGCCGCGATCACGCAACTCGTGCGCGCGCTGACGGCGGACCAGGACAAGCGCAAGGTCGCATACGGCACCGAGGCCGGCCTGTTCGAACGCGCGGGCATCCCGAGCGTCGTATGCGGGCCCGGCAACATCGAGCAGGCGCACAAGCCGAACGAATATGTCGAGCTCGCGCAGCTCGCCGGCTGCGAGCAGTTCCTGCGCAAGTTCATCCGCAGCATGTCGGTCGACGCGCACTGACTGCCTCCCGCCACGCCGGCCCGCGTGTGCGGGCCGGCCCACTCCGCCACCCGCCACGTCATGTCGACTGAACAACAGGGCACGGCCCATACGACGATCGACGGCGAGCCGATCCCGACGCTCGACGAAATCGCCGCGCAGCATTTCGCGCTGTCGCCCTGGGTCGCGCGCACGCCCGTGTTCGAACGCGCCGACCTGCCTTCCCTCGAGGGCACGCACGTCAACTTCAAGTTCGAGCTGCTGCAGGTGAGCGGCAGCTTCAAGGCGCGCGGCGCGTTCACGCACCTGCTCGCGCTCGACGAGGCGCGCAAGAACGCCGGCGTCACCTGCGTGTCGGCCGGCAATCACGCGGCGGCCGTCGCGTATGCGGCCATGCGGCTCGGCAGCAGCGCCAAGGTCGTGATGTTCCACACCGCGAGCCCGACGCGCATCGCGCAGTGCAAACAGTACCGCGCGGAAGTCGTGCTGGCGGGCAGCGCGTCGCAGGCGTTCGATCTGGTGCGCCGGATCGAGGCCGAGGAAGGCCGCTTCTTCATCCATCCGTTCAACGGCTATCACACGATCCTCGGCACCGCGACGCTCGGCTACGAATGGGCGACGCAGACCCCCGACCTCGACGCGGTGATCGTGCCGATCGGCGGCGGCGGGCTCGCGGCCGGCATGGCGACCGCGCTGCGGCTCGCGAATCCGCGCGTGCACGTGTACGGCGTCGAGCCGGAAGGCGCCGACGCGATGAGCCGCAGCTTCGCGGCCAATCACACGATCAAGATGAGCGCGATGCAGACGATCGCCGATTCGCTGATGGCGCCGCATACCGAGGAATACAGCTACCAGCTGTGCCGGCGCCACGTCGACCGCATCGTCACCGTGTCCGACGACGCGCTGCGTGCCGCGATGCTGTTCCTGTTCTCGCAACTGAAGCTGTCGGTCGAACCGGCATGCGCGGCCGCCCTCGCCGCGCTGCTCGGCCCGCTGCGCGAAACGCTGCAGGGCAAGCGCGTCGGCGTGCTGCTGTCGGGCACGAATACCGACCCGGGTACGCTCGGCATGCATCTCGCGCACGCGAAACTGCAGCACTGATCGCGCGCCGGGCGTCAGCGAACCAACCTAGGGTTATCCCCAGATTATGTTGACAGCCCTGTTGATAACCCGCCGGACAAGCACGCAAGTGATTGAGCGCGCAGCGTTTTGCGCGCGCGGAGGTCGATCGACACGAATTGGGCAGATGCGGCCTTCAGCCGCCCGCCCCGCGGCCTGGTGGCACCGCGCGGCGCCCATGATTGGCGGCGTCGCGATCGCACTGCTCGCCGGTTGCGCGGCACCGCCCCCGCCCGCCGCCGGCACGGCGGCGGCCTGCACCCAGACGGGCGAGAGCCGCATGCTGCAGGCCGACCTGCTGTTCGGGCGCGACATCGCGGGACACGGCTCCGTCACCGATGCGGAGCGCGCGGCGTTTCTCGCCGACACGGTCACGCCGCGTTTTCCCGACGGCCTGACCTACTGGGATACACACGGCCAATGGCGCGACCGCACGACGGGCGGCATCACGCGCGAGGACAGCTTCGTGATCCGTATCATCGCCGACGATACGCCCGACACGCGCGTGCGGCTCGCCACGATCCGCAAGGCCTATATGGAGCGGTTTCATCAGGAATCGGTCGGCATGACGGTGGTGCCTGCCTGCGCGTCGTTCTGATTCAGCCGCTCCCGCTTGCCTCGACGCACAAAAAAAACGGGCGCCCGAAGGCGCCCGTCGCATGCATGAACAGCGGTATCCCGCTTACTTGTTCTCGAACATGTCCATGATCTGCTGCTTCTCCTGCGGCGTGACGGGCGGCGGCGCCAGCCCGGCCGCACCGGCCGAACCCAGCGCGTCGTTCGCGCTGATCGCGTTCTCGGCCGGGTTGATGTCGACGTTCGCGACGAAGCCGTTGCCCGGCGTGCGATCGGCGTAGTACAGCTCGCCGTCGATCGAGGTCAGGCCGTCCGGCATCGGCATCTGCTGCTCGGGCACGCCGTTCAGCGCGGTGCGCATGTAGTTCACCCAGATCGGCAGCGCGAGCTGCGCGCCGAACTCGCGGCTGCCGAGGCTCTTCGGCTGGTCGAAGCCCATCCATGCAACCGCGACGAGCGATTGCTGGTAGCCGGCGAACCAGCCGTCCTTCGCGTCGTTCGTCGTACCGGTCTTGCCCTGCAGGTCGCTGCGGCCCAGTGCGTTGGTGCCCGCGCCCGTGCCGGCCGTCGCGACCGAATGCAGCAGGCTGTTCATCACGTATGCGTTGCGGCCTTCGATCGTGCGCGGCGCCGTGCTGCCCGCGAGCACCGGCTGCGACTTCTGCAGCGGCTGGCCGCGCGCGTCGTCGACCTCGGCAATCAGGTACGGATCGACCTTGTAGCCGCCGTTCGCGAACACCGCATAACCCGTCGCGAGCTGCAGCGGCGTCACAAGGCCCGCGCCGAGCGCCATCGGCAGGTAAGGCGGCGTCTTCGCGGGATCGAAGCCGAAGCGCTGCGTCACGTACTGCTGCGCATACTGCGTGCCGATCGACGCGAGGATCCGGATCGACACGAGGTTCTTCGAACGCTGCAGGCCGGTACGCATCGTCATCGGGCCGTCCGGCTGGTCGTCGTCCTTCGGCTCCCAGGCGGTGCCGCCCGGCACGCTCGGCGGGAAATACAGCGGCGCGTCGTTGATCATCGTCGCCGGCCCCATGCCCTTGTCGAGCGACGCCGAGTAGATGAACGGCTTGAACGACGAACCCGGCTGCCGCCATGCCTGCGTCACGTGGTTGAACTTGCTCTTGTTGAAGTCGAAGCCGCCGACGAGCGAGCGGATCGCGCCATCCTGCGGCGCGATCGCGACGAGCGCGCCTTCGACCTGCGGCAGCTGCACGACCTGCCAGCCCGTCTTGCCGTCCTTCAGCACGCGCACGACCGAGCCCGGCTTGATGCGCAGCGTATCGTTCGCGCGCGGGCTCAATGCGGCCGACACAAAGCGCAGCCCGGCCGGCCCGATCGTCGTGGTCGCACCGCCGACGAACTGCACCTCGACCGCGTTCGGCGACGCCGACAGCACGACCGCCGACTGAAGGTCGCCGTTGTCCGGGTGATCGGCGAGCGCGTCGTCGATCGCCTCGTCGCGGTCGTCGCCGGCCGCGGGCAGCTGGATCGACGCTTCCGGCCCGCGATAGCCGTGGCGGCGCTCGTAGTCGAGAATGCCGCGACGCACGGCCTGGTACGCGGCTTCCTGATCGGCCGAATTGATCGTCGTCGTGACGGTCAGCCCGCGCGTATAGGTTTCGTCCTTGTACTGCTGGTACATCATCTGCCGCACCATCTCGGCGACGTACTCGCCGTGCACCGCGTACTGGTTGCCCGGCGTGCGCACGTGGATCTCTTCCTTCACGGCCTCGTCGTACTGCGGCTGCGTGATGTAGCCGACCTCGAGCATGCGCTTCAGGATGTATTCCTGGCGCACCTTCGCGCGCTTCGGATTGACGACCGGGTTATAGGCGGACGGCGCCTTCGGCAGCCCCGCGAGCATCGCCGCTTCAGCGAGCGTGATGTCCTTCAGGTCCTTGCCGAAATACACGCGCGCGGCGGCCGCGAAACCGTACGAGCGCTGGCCGAGATAGATCTGGTTCATGTACAGCTCGAGGATCTGGTCCTTCGTCAGGGCCTTCTCGATCTTGTACGCGAGCAGCATTTCGTAAATCTTGCGCGTGTAGGTCTTCTCGCTCGACAGGAAGAAGTTGCGCGCGACCTGCATCGTGATCGTGCTCGCGCCCTGGCGCGCGCCGCCGTGCATCAGGTCGGCGACGCCCGCGCGCAGGATGCCGACGAAGTCGACACCGCCGTGCTCGTAGAAGCGGTAGTCCTCGATCGCGAGCACGGCCTTCTTCATCACGTCGGGAATGTCCTGGAACCGCACGAGGCTGCGGCGCTCTTCGCCGAACTCGCCGATCAGCACGTGATCGGCCGTGAACACGCGCAGCGGCACCTTCGGCTGGTAGTTGGTCAGCGCATCGAGCGACGGCAGTTGCGGCGCCATCACGACCAGCGCGTAGCCGACGATCAGCGCGCCGACGATCGCCAGCGTCGCGAACAGGCCGGCGAACCACAGCGCGACGCGCGAGCCGAACGAGCGACGGCGCCCTCCGCCGCCGCTGCGCTGGGTGCGGCGGTCGTCGTCGCGATCGTCGTCATCGGGGTAATAGGCTCCGGACGGCGAACGGCGCAGCGTGTAGTGGGGTTCGTTCCTGTCGGAAGAAGAAGGCGGTCGTTTGATAATTGGCATGTCGGAATGGCGGGCGTACGTGGCACCCTCGGACGCATGCGGAAATGCAAGCGGATGAATCAGAGCGGGTACAGCGTGATGCGGCTGTCACGTCGACAGACCCCGCCGCGCGGCGATCCGTTCCCGCGACGTGACAGCGCATTTTAATGAAATCGACCGGGTGCCTTCGCGATTTTTTGTAAAAATTCCCGCAATGCCGTGATTTGAGGAACGTATTGTCGGCATCCTCTGCCTATCATGGACACGCAATATGGTGCGCACGGTCGATTTTCTTTCAACCGCGAAAGGTTCGACATCCTGATGCGCGCGCCGCTTGAACTCGCGCGTTTAAGCCGTATTTAAGTGAACCGGTGGTGTAATATCCGCCGGCTCATGCGGGTCGGAACCGGCTCGCTACGGGCACTGCCGCGGCTACGCGGCGCCTTTCAACCACGGAGGATTTCATGTCGCTTTTCGACTCTGTTTCGCGCACGATCAAAGGCCTGCTGAACGATGCGGCCGATTCGGTACAGGATCCGTCGCGCGACGCACGGCAGATCGTGCGGGAGCTCGACGACAGCATCGGCCGTGCCGAGAATTCGCTGATCGAGATCGAGGCACAGGTCGCGACCCAGCGCAGCAAGCGCGATGCGGCCGACGACAAGGTGAAGAAGTACGAGGACGGCGCGAAGCGCGCGCTGCAGGCCGGCGACGAGGCACTCGCACGCGAGGCGCTCGGCGCGCAGTCGAACGCGGAGGCCGAGCGTGACGCGCTCGCGGCCGAGCTGTCGACGCTCGAGCCGTCGGTCGACAAGCTGAAGGGGCAGATCGCCGACATGCGCCAGCGCCGCAACGACCTGAATGCACGCTCGAACATCCTGCAGGCCAAGCAGGAAATCGCGCAGGCGAAGGACGTCGCGGCAAGCGCGCTGGGCGGCATCGGCGGCAAGAACCTGTCCGAAGACTTCCAGAAGCTCGAGGACAAGGTCGCGCTGCAGAACGCCCGCTCGGACGCGCGCCTCAATTCCGCCGACACGTCGAGCGGCAAGGCACTCGACGACAAGCTCGCCGCGCTGAACAAGGGCCCGTCGGTCGAGGATCGCCTCGCCGCGCTGAAGAAGCAGCTCGACACGCCCGCGCAGTAACGGCAACTGCGGGCAACCGCGCCGCCGCCCGCCCCGGGCGCGCGGCGCGAACCGATCGTCAGGAGACGGGCGCCTGCGCCCGGTTCGACCATGAAGAAATCTCTCGCCGCACTCGGCCTCTCGCTGATGTTGCTGTCGTCCGCCGCGTTTGCGGTCCCGTCGCTGCAGCAGGTCGAGCAGTCGATCGCGCAACGCAACTGGCAGCAAGCCGACACGCAGCTGTCGCAAGTCATCGACGCCCACCCGAACAACGCGCACGCGCGCTACCTGTATGCGCAGGTGCTGGACCGCGAGGGCCGCGCGTCCGATGCGCTCGCGCAGCTGCAGCGCGCGAAGTCGCTCGATCCGCAAATGAAGTTCACCGATGCGTCGCGCTTTGCCCAGACGGAGTCGCGCATTCGCGCCGACGCCGCGCGCGTGAGCGGCAACGCACCGTCAGCGACGCAGGCCGGCACGCTGCAATCGTCGCTCGCGCCCGCTGCCGCGCCGGCCGAAAAACACGGCCCGTCGACCGGCATGTGGATCGGGCTCGGGCTGATCGTCGCGGTGATCGCGCTGGTGCTGCGCTGGACGCTGCGGCGCGCGCGCACGGCCGACGACAGCCGCGCCGACGACGAACGCCGCACGCAGCTCAAGCGCGCCACCGACGTGCTGAACGACATCCGCCCGCTGAAGCTCGACGCGAAGCTGTCGACGGCGCCGGGGGCCGCGGCGCTCACGGGCGAGCTCGAAGCGATCGAGACCGACGCGCGCACGCTCGTCGAAACGCTGTCCAACGGCAAGAATCCGGTACCGCCCTATCGCGTCGACGAACTCGAACAGCGCCATGCTAGCGTGAAGGCACGCGTCGAAGGGCGTCCCGACCCGGCCGCGCAGCCTGCTGCACCGGTGAACGGCAGCGGCTCCGTGTATGCGCAGGAAGCCGATCGCATGACGGGCGCGCAGGGCCAGCCGTATCCGCCGCAACCCTACCCGCAACAGCAGCCGCCTGTCGTGATCCAGCAAGGCGGCGGCGGTTTCGGCGGCGGCATGGGCGGGCTGCTGACGGGCGTATTGCTCGGCGAGGCGATGTCGGGCGGCCGCGAGCGCGTGGTCGAACGCGACGTGATCGTCGACGGCGAACGCCACCGGCAGGACAACGATCCGGGCTTCGACCTCGGCCGCGGCGATGCGTCGAACTGGAGCGACGGCAACGGCGGCGGCATGGACCTCGGCAGCAACGACGACGGCTGGACCGACGACAACACCTGACGCCGCGCAGCGCGTCGACACACCCACGACGCGCTGCAACGCACGCCACGCTCCCCTTCAGCGCCGGCCGCGCCGACGCGCGGATTTGTCAATCATTTCAAGATGGACTACCGGCAATGGGGAGCGTTCGCTATCATGCGGCCATCGGCGTGCCACCGACCCTCATTCGACGCTCTGCATCCCTGCGCGTCGCGGCACGCCTCCCCTCGCCCCAACAGGAGAAAGCCGCTCATGAGCATCATCAAGGAATTCAAGGAGTTCGCCGTCAAGGGCAACGTCATGGATCTCGCCGTCGGCGTGATCATCGGCGGCGCGTTCTCGAAGATCGTCGACTCGGTCGTGAAAGACCTCATCATGCCGGTGATCGGCGTGCTGACGGGCGGTCTGGATTTCTCGAACAAGTTCGTTCTGCTCGGCACCATCCCCCCGACGTTCAAGGGTAATCCCGATTCGTTCAAGGACCTGCAGGCCGCGGGTGTCGCCGCGTTCGGCTACGGCTCGTTCATCACCGTGGCGATCAATTTCGTCATCCTCGCATTCATCATTTTCCTGATGGTGAAATTCATCAACAAGCTGCGCAAGCCGGAAGAAGCCGCACCGGCCGCAACGCCGGAAGACACGGTGCTGCTGCGCGAGATCCGCGATTCGCTGAAGCAGCGCTGATCGCCGAGCACCCCGCCTGCCAGGCCCGCCCCGTGCGGGCCTTTTTATTGCGCGCGCGATGCACTGCCGCATGCGGCCTATCTCACTTTTTTGTGACGGGCGAATGCACGCGCGGGAAAAGCAGGTCTATGATGGAGACTAAACGACAGTACGGGCGCCAAGACGCTGACTGTGTCGATCATGGCGAGCAGGTCGACGGGAGACATTGATCGTCGTACTGCACGAAGGCAGCATTTTCGTGTGCTATAAAGGATCGACATGCGGCGTACATAGCCGGGAGTGGGTCGCATGAAAATGCCGCATTTCTTGCAATTGTTTTTGAGGCGAGTGTTTATGTCCTTCCCGAAAAAACGTCGGCGTGCCCAGCAGGATGGCCAGGAGTCATTCCTCGCGGTATTGCGCCACTCGAAACCGTTTGCCCAGCTCGACACCAAGATTGCCCGCGCCCGTGCGCAGGACGAACCCGTCCTGTACGCACACGTGCTGCCCGGTCTCGACGTGCTCCTGTGCAGCGTGCGCGGCGCCCAGCCGCCCTATCCCGCCATCGCCGAGCTGCGCAAGCGTTGCATCGAATCGATCGCCAACGCGCTCGAGCAGCCGCTCGACGGCCTCGAGAACGGTGGTTACTGGTACGAAGCGAACGGCTTCGGTTTCCTCGTGTTCGCCAGCCGTGCGCGTGCGCGCATCCTGCCCGAGTTTGGTGCAGGCACGAAAGCGAGCCTGCGCGGCGGGCTCGGCCGCCAGAACGCCGGCGACACGACACCCCGCTCCCTCGGCTGATCCGCCTGCCATTCGATGGGCCGCCTCCGGGCGGCCCATCTGCCATTCACGCGCCCCGCTTGCCCGTCACGACGCCTGCCGACGCCCGTTACCGGGCCGCACGATGTCGATGAACGCGGCGAAATCGGCGCCGGCGAGCCCTTGCGCGGCGCCCAGCCGCAGCACCTGCTGCACGGTGGCCGACACCGGCATCACCGCACCCGTGTCGCGCGCCGCGTCGGCGATCGCATCGACGTCCTTCTGGAACGTGCTGAGCGCGCCGATCGGTGCATGACCGCCCGACGTCATGCGCGGCACGAACGTCTGCAGCAGCACCGAATCGGCCCAGCCGCCGGCCAGCGCTTCGGCCAACCGGGCGGCATCGATGCCGCTCGCCTGCGCGAGACCGACGGCCTCGGCAATCGCGGTCACCGTCGCGGTGACGATCGCCTGGTTGCACAGCTTCGCCGTCTGCCCCGCACCCGCGTCGCCCATGTGCGTGATACGCGACGCGTACGTGTCGATCAGCGGCCGCACCGTGTCGAGATCGGCCGCGCGGCCGCCGGCCATCACCGCGAGCGTGCCGGCCTGCGCGCCGGGCACGCCGCCCGATACGGGCGCATCGATCCAACCGACGCCGAGTGCGGCCGCGCGCGCCGCGTAATCGCGCGTCGCGGCGGGCGGGATGCTCGAATGATCGACGATGCGTTGCAGGCGACGCGCGGCGGCGTCGCCGGCCAGCAGCCCGTGCTCGCCGAACACGACGTCGCCCACCGCGCGGCCGTCGAGCACGCACATGAATACCGTATCGACGCGCTCCGCCAGTTCACACGGCGTGCCGGCCACTTGCGCGCCATCCTTCACGAGCGCCTCGGCCTTGTCGCGCGAACGATTCCACACGCTGACCCGATGCCCGGCCGCCAGCAAATGCCGAATCATCGGCGCGCCCATCAATCCCGGTCCGCAAAATCCGACTTCCACGATGTTCCTCGTCTCCGATATGGGTTGCACTTGCCGCCCATCATACCTATCACTCAAGAAGCCGGGCACGCGCGGCGCCGCTTCGGGAACGCGACCTGCACCGGCGATATATGCCGATATCCCAGGGAGCGCATCATGAGCGACCACGTGTACAAGATGATCGAACTGACCGGTTCGTCACAGCAATCGAGCGACGACGCCATCCGCAACGCGATCTCGAAAGCCGGCAAGACACTGCACAACCTGCACTGGTTCCAGGTGACCGAAACGCGCGGCCACATCGAAGGCGACCAGGTGGTTCACTGGCAGGTGACGCTGAAGGTCGGCATGCGCATCGACGACTGACGCGCCCGTCGCACCCCACGCCGCGCCGCGATCCGGAGTCGCACGACACGTGCCTCCGCACGGCGCGGCGCGCCCGCTTGCAACCCCGTTCAGGCCCCTTGTCGCGGCCCGGCCGGCGGGTGCCTGCGGGTATCCATCTCTTGACGCTGATTTTCGTTCATATTAAAAACGATATACCCACAGTACCCCTCGATCAGCCCAGCCATATAACCCGGAGAAATCATGAGTCAGCAACGCGAGGCGATCGACACGTACCTCTTGCGCGTCTTGCACACCTTGTTGATGGAGCGCAGCGTCACGCGCGCGGCCGTCAAACTGAACCAGTCGCAACCGGCGATCAGCGCCGCGCTGCGGCGCCTGCGCGACATCACCGGCGATCCGCTGCTGGTGCGCGGCAAATCCGGCATGGTGCCGACCGAATACGGGCTGCGCCTGCTCGAGCCGGTGCAGAACGCGCTGCGTGAAATCGAGCGGATCAAGTTCCAGCAGCACAACTTCGACCCGGCCACGTCGATCCGCTGCTACCGGATCGGCTGCCCCGACTACCTGAACGTGCTGTTCGTGCCGACCGTCGTCGAGCGCTTTCGCCTGGCCGCGCCGAACGCGACGCTCGAGTTCCATTCGCTCGGCCCCGCCTTCGACTACGAGCTCGCGCTGGAGGACGGCAAGCTCGACATCGTCGTCGGCAACTGGCCCGAACCGCCCGAGCAGCTGCACCTGTCGAACCTGTTCGTCGACGAAATCGTCTGCCTGATGAGCAACACGCACCCGTTCGCGAAGCGTGGCGGGCTCACGCTCGACCAGTACCTGAACGCGCCGCATCTCGCGCCGACGCCGTACTCGGTCGGCCAGCGCGGCGCGATCGACGTGCATCTCGCGCGCGAACGGCTCAAGCGCCACGTGGTCGTCACGCTGCCGTACTTCAACCTCGCGCCGTACGTGCTCGTGAAGTCCGACCTGATCTTCACGACGACGCGCCTGTTCGCCGATCACTACGCGAAGTTCCTGCCGCTGTCGGTCGTGCCGGCGCCGCTCGACTTCCCGCCGATGCAGTACTACCAGCTGTGGCACGAGCGCTGCCACTACTCCGACGAAGTGCGCTGGCTGCGCAGCCTCGTCGCCGAAGCCACCCGCACGCTGATCGAAGCGTAAGCGCGCACGACGCGCGCGCCGGCCACGCCGCTATGGAGTGGCCCGGCGTGGCCCGAAGCGGCCTCGTGCGGCCGCGCGCGACGGATCCCGGCCTCGGCCGCCACGCGCCCGACGTGCAGCGCGCGGCGCACTCTCCAGCTCAGTGCATCAGCGCGACGCCTCCACGAGCGCCTGCGCCAGCGCGTTATGCCGCGCGATGACAGGCGGCAGATCGAGCGTCGCCAGCTGCCCCTCCCGCACCACCACCTTCCCGTTCACCACCGTGTACGCCGTCTGCGACGGCGCGCAGAACACCAGCGCCGCGACCGGATCGTGCAGCGCGCCCGCGAACAGCGGCTGGCGCAGGTCGAATGCGGCGAAGTCGGCGGCCATGCCGGGCTTCAGCGCGCCGATATCGTCGCGGTTCAGCACCTTCGCGCCGCCGAGCGTCGCGATCTCGAGCGCTTCGCGCGCGGTCATTGCATCGGGCCCGAAACCGACCCGTTGCAGCAGCAGCGCCTGCCGCACTTCCGCGACCATCTGCGCGCCGTCGTTCGACGCGGAGCCGTCGACGCCAAGGCCGACCGGCACGCCCGCGAGACGCATCTTCTTCACCGGCGCGATGCCCGACGCGAGCCGCATGTTCGAGCACGGACAGTGCGCGACGCCCGTGCCGGTGCGCGCGAACAAGCCGATGCCCGCATCGTCGAGCTGCACGCAGTGCGCATGCCACACGTCGTGGCCGACCCAGCCGAGATCTTCCGCATATTCGGCCGGCGTCATCCCGAACTTCTCGCGGCTGTACGCGATATCGTTGACGTTCTCCGCGAGGTGCGTGTGCAGCGACACGCCGTATTCGCGCGCCAGCACGGCCGCGTCGCGCATCAGCTCGCGGCTCACCGAGAACGGCGAGCACGGCGCGACCACCACGCGCAGCATCGCGTAGCGGCCTTCGTCGTGATAGGTCTCGATCAGGCGCTGCGTGTCGCGCAGGATCTCGGGCTCGCGCTCGACGACCGAATCGGGCGGCAGCCCGCCGTCGCGCTGGCCGACACTCATCGAGCCGCGGCTCGCGTGAAAGCGCATGCCGATCCTCTGCGCGGCGCCGATGCTGTCGTCGAGGCGGCTGCCGTTCGGGTAGATGTACAGGTGGTCGCTCGACGTCGTGCAGCCCGACTGCAGCAGCTCGGCCATCGCGGTGAGCGTCGACACCTCGATCATCTCGGGCGTCAGGTGCGCCCAGATCCGGTACAGGTTCGTGAGCCAGCCGAACAGTTCGGCATTCTGCGCGGCCGGCACCGCGCGCGTCAGGCTCTGGTACATGTGGTGGTGCGTGTTCACGAGCCCCGGGATCACGAGGTGGCCGCGCAGGTCGAGCACTTCGTCGGCCGTGTCGGGCAGCTCGGCGCTCGGGCCGACCGCGACGATCCGGTTGTCTTCGATGTAGAGCCCGGCGTCGCGCAGCTCGCGGCGCGTGTCGTCCATGGTCACGAGCACGTCGGCGTGCTTGACCAGCAGGGTTTTCGGGCGGGATGAGGAAGGGTTCGGCGCGCGTGCGCCAGCGTGCTGCTCGAGGTTCATGCGTTCTCCGCGTCGGTCTGCCTCCAGGCGCTGATCCTGGAGGCGGTCACACAGCCGTTCGAACGCTGAATCGCGGCACGCTCCGGTGCCTGCGTCCGTTCGAACGCCCTGGCCCGGTTACCCGGCGTGCTCGCCGTCTTCGGGGTACGCGCGGGCCACAGGCCGACGCGCACGGCGGGAGGATCGCCCAAGCACGCGCCGCACACAATGCGCGATCCGGAATACCGCGCTTCACGGTTTCGATATGGTACGCCGCGCACCGCCCGGCGAAAGGCCGGAAACACCCGAAAAGCCCGCCGGAAGCGGTATCCGGCATACCGTCGACAGCCGCTCATGCGCGGCGCATTATCTTTGATATCGCGCCCGTATTTGCGCGGGGAACCTTTTTACAATGCCTGCACGGCGCTCGCTTCAATCTCGCCGACGGGTATGTAGCCACGTGACGTGGAGCCTCGATCCGCCGCACAGTCAATGGATCGAGTCGCCGCCGAACCCCGCATTCACATAAGGACACAACGAATGGGAAAGCTCACTACCCACGTACTCGATACGGCGCACGGCCGTCCCGGCGCGGCAATCAAGGTGGACCTCTACGCGCTGGACGGCGAATCGCGCCGCGCGCTCAAGACCGTGCTCACCAATAGCGACGGCCGCTGCGACGAACCCCTGCTCGAAGGCGCCGCGCTCGCCGCCGGCGAATACGAACTCGTGTTCCACGCCGGCGACTACTTCGCGTCGCTCGGCGTGAAGGTGCCCGAACCCCGCTTCGTCGACCGCGTCGTGCTGCGCTTCGGCATCGCCGACACCGCTTCGCACTACCACGTGCCGCTGCTCGTGTCGCCGTGGTCGTACAGCACCTATCGCGGCAGCTGACATTCGAATCAGCGCCCGCATCAAACAAACGATTTGAGTCTGGAGGAGTTTCATGGAAGGCTTCATCACCGACTGGCTGAACCTCGCGCTGCGATGGCTGCACGTCATCGTCGCCATTGCGTGGATCGGCGAGTCGTTCTATTTCGTCGCGCTCGACAACAGCCTGAAACCGCCGACCGACCCGAACCAGCGCAAGCGCGGCGTGTTCGGCGAGCTGTGGCATGTCCATGGCGGCGGTTTCTACAACATGCAGAAATACACGGTCGCCCCGCCGGAAATGCCCGATGACCTGCACTGGTCGAAGTGGCCGTCGTACACGACCTGGCTGTCGGGCTTCTCGCTGTTCTTCGTGCTGTACCTGCTCGCACCGAACACCTACCTGATCGACAAGAGCGTGCTCGACATGGGCCCGGTGGTCGCCGTCGCATCCGCACTCGGCTTCCTCGCGGCCGGCTGGATCGTCTACGACTCGCTGTGCCGCATCCTCGGCACCAACGACCGCGTGCTCGGCATCTGCGTCGGCATCTACGTGGTCGCCGCCGCCTACCTCGCGTGCCATATCTTCGCGGGCCGTGCCGCCTACCTGATCGTCGGCGCGATGCTCGCCACGATCATGTCGGCGAACGTGTTCTTCGTGATCATCCCCGGCCAGCGCAAGATGGTCGACAAGATGCTCAAGGGCGAAGAGCCGAACCCGATCTACGGCAAGCGCGGCAAGCAGCGCTCGGTGCACAACACGTACTTCACGCTGCCGGTCGTGTTCGCGATGCTGTCGAACCACTACGCGATGACCTACACGAACAAGTTCAACTGGGTCGTGCTCGTGCTGATCATGCTGGCCGGCGCGCTGATCCGCCAGTTCTTCGTGATGCGTCACCGCGGCAAGCAGCTGTGGTACCTGCCGATCGGCGGCGTCGCACTGCTGTCGGGCGCACTGGTCTGGACGATGCCGAAGCCGGTCGCGCCGGAAGCGCAGGCGGCCAACGCACCGAAGATCGTGATCAACGACATCATGCCGATCCTGCAGCAACGCTGCGTCGAGTGCCACTCGTCGAAGCCGACGCTGATGGGCAGCGCGCCCGCGGGCGTGATGTTCGACACGCCGGACGAAGTGTCGAAGAACGCACAGCGCATCTACGAACAGGCGGTGCGCCTGAAGGCGATGCCGATCGGCAACGTCACGCACATGACCGACGACGAGCGGACGAAGCTCGCCGCCTGGTTCGAGGGTGGCGCGAACAAGTAAGCCGCCGTGCGCCGGGTGTGAGTGCCCGGTGCAATCCTCTCCGTTCTCGGGCCCGGTGACGGGCCCGTTCTTTTTGGCGCGCCCCGGATGCCCTTCGCGCGTCAGCCGCGCGTCGCGTCGCGCTGGAGCGCGACGAGCGCATCGAGCGCGCGCGGGCCGTCGTCGAACGGCACGAAGATGTGATCGTGATACGCGGCCGCCATCACGTTGCAGCTGATGCCGGCCGCACCGAGTGCCCGCGCGAACGCCGCCGTGAGGCCGACGGCCGCCAGGTCGGAATGCACGGTCAGCGTGATCCAGGCCGAGCGGAACAGCACCGGCCAGCCGCGACGTGCAGCCGTTTCCTCGTCGACCACGACCGTCAGCCCTTCCGCTTCGCGGAACGTCGCAATGACTTCGGATAACGATACGTCTGCATCGGCCGACAGCGACACGAAGGCAAACGCACCCGGATGCAGTTCGGGCTGCATCGTGCGCAGCAGGACCGCGAGGTCGTTTTCAGGTTGACTCATCGGAAGAACACGCCCGGAACCGGGCATCGTGCGGTGGAGATGCGGGCACGATAGCATGCGCCGCCGCTGCTACCGCTACGCGCGCATCGTCGCGACTTCGTCCGCGGGCCAGCCGCGCAGTGCGACGATGCGCGGATCGTCCTGCGTGCGTTCGGGATACACGACGTGATAAGCAAGGCCCGGCGCCACCCCGACGCTCACGTCGAACAGCTGCACGACGCGCCCTTCCGCGAGATCGCGCGCGATCATGTGCGGTTCCGCCAGACCGACCGCCGTGCCGTCCGTCACGGCCTGCACGACGTGGCTCGAATCCGGAAACGACACGCAGCGGCTGTCGTCGAAACCGTCGACGCCGGCCGCGGCCATCCACGCCGACCAGCGCGGCCAGGTCACGCCGTCGACTTCGCAATCGACCTGGCAGAGCGTATGGCGCAGCAGATCGCGCGGCTTGCGCAACGGCGGCACGGCCGACAGCAGTGCCGGGCCGCAGACCGCGACGACCGACGTATCGAACAGGCGCTGCGCGCACGCGTCGCGATAGCGCCCGGTGCCGAAGCGGATCGCGACATCGACATCGTCATCGTCGAAATCGCGCAACCGGTCGGTGATGTCGAACGTCAGCTCGAACGCCGGATGCGCGGCCCTGAAACGCGGCAGGCGCGGCAGCAGCCAGTGCGTCGCGAAACGCGCGCCGACCGACACGCGCAACTCCGTCTGCTCCCGCGCGATGCGCCGCGCCCGGGCCGTCGCGCGCTGCAGGCCCGCCAGCGCATCGGCGGCCGCGGCGGCCAGCACGGCACCAGCCGGCGTCAGCCGGATGCTGCGGCTCGTGCGGACGAACAGTACGACGTCGAGCTGCGCCTCGATTTCCTTGATCTGATGACTGACCGCCGCCGGCGTCAGCCCGACCTCGTCGGCCGCCCGCGAGAAATTCAGGTGCCGCGCCGCCGCATCGAACGTCCTCAGCGCGCGCGTACCGGGCCACATGCGTTCCATCGATCTTCAAACCGGATTTGATGACCGTTCCAAAACTACTCGTTTTTCAAGATGCCATCAATCCGCAAACAATAGGCTTTCTTGACGATGCCGCGAGCCGCCCCGCGCTCGCGACCGAACCCGGAGATCCGCCGATGACCGTTGCCCCGTTCCCGTCCGTCGTTCAGCTCAACGGCGGCGCCGCCACCCCGGACGCGCTCGCGCCGCTCGCATTCGCGGGCCACGCGCATTTCACCGCGATGCAGGTGCGCGACGGCCGCGTACGCGGCCTCGACCTGCATCTCGCGCGGCTGCGCGATGCGTCGAACGCACTGTTCGGCCAGGCGTTGCCCGACACCCGGATTCGCGCGCTCCTGCGCGCTGCGCTCGAGCGCGCGCCGTCGGCGCTGTCGCTGACGGCGACCGTGCATGCGACGACGGGTGAATTCATCGCGCCGCGCGACGACGAAGCGCTCGACGTGCTGGTGCGCACCGCCGCGCCGTCGTCGGGGCCGGCGGGCCCGCTCGATCTCGTGTTGTTCGATCACGAGCGCGTGCTGCCGGAGATCAAGCACGTCGGCGAAGTCGCCAAGACGCACTTCCTGCGCCGCGCGATCGCGCAGGGTTTCGACGATGCGGCATTCGTCGATCGCCACGGACGCATCAGCGAAGGCTCGATCTGGAACCTGGCGTTCTGGACGGGCGACGCGGTCGTGTGGCCGGTGGCCGGCATGCTCGGTGGAGTCACGATGCACATCGTGCGCCGGCAGCTGGCGCGCCTGGGCGTCGCGCAGCACGATCGCGAACTGACGCCGGCCGACCTGCCGTCGATGGCCGGCGCCGTCGTGATGAACTCGTGGACGCCCGGTGTCGCCGTGCACCGGTTCGGCACGGCGACGCTGCCGGACGCGTCGTCGTTCGTCGCCCTGCTGCATCGCGCGTACGAACAGGAGGTGCCCGTCGCGCCGTGACGCGCGGGCCCCGTGTCGGGCATGGCTCACCCGTCGACCGTCTCCGGCAGCCGCGCGATCGCCTTGATCTCGAACTGGAAGCCGTACAGCCAGGTCACGCCGACGGCGGTCAGCGTCGGATAAGGCGCGTCGCCCCAGTACTCGGGGACGATCTCCCAGATCCGCTCGAACGTCGCTTCGGGATCGACGAGGAACACCGTCACGTCGACGACGTCGTCGAACGTGCAGCCGGCCGCGCGCAGTACCGCGTTCAGGTTGTCGAACGCGCGGCGGACCTGCGCGCCGAGTTCCGGTTCGGGCGAGCCGTCCTCGCGGCTGCCGACCTGCCCGGACACGAACAGGAAGCCGTTCGAGCGCAGCGCCGGCGAATAACGGTTGCGCTCGTACAGTGCCTGCCGACCGGGCGGAAAAACCACGCTACGCTTTACCATTCAGCACCTCCTTCGGTTTGTGGGGCGAAACCGCCCCGGCATCAACGATGAAGGCACTTTAAGGACGGTGGCACGGCGAATAAACCGGCAACCCTGTCCAACACTGTTTGCGCGCCCCAAACAATTCCCGACCGACGCGGAGCCCTGACCCGATGGACCGATTCGACGCAATGCAGGCGTTCGCCCGCGTGGTGGAAGCCGGCAGCTTCACGAAGGCCGCCGAGACACTGCACATGAGCCGCACCACCGTCACGCAACTCGTGCAGCAGCTCGAGGCACGGCTGCGCGTGAAGCTGTTCAACCGCACGACGCGCAAGGTTGTCGTCACCGCGGACGGCGCCGCGTACTACGACCGCGTCGTGCGGCTGCTGGCCGACATGGACGATGCCGAAACCAGCCTGTCCGCGGCGTCCGCGACGCCCCGCGGGCGGCTGCGCGTGGACGTGCCGAGCCCGTTCGCGCGCCTGATCCTGATCCCCGCGCTGCCCGCGTTCCATGCGCGCTATCCGGACATCCAGCTCGACATGGGCGTGAGCGACCGCGTGGTGGACGTGATCGGCGAGAACGTCGACTGCGTCGTGCGCGGCGGCGAGCCGACCGACCGCTCGCTGGTCGCGCGGCATGTCGGCGACCTGCGGCTCGGCGTGTACGCGTCGCCGGCCTATCTCGCGCGTGCCGGCACGCCGGCTCATCCGGACGAGCTGGAGGACTCGCATCACCGGATCGTCGGGTTCCTGTGGGCGCGCACCGGCAAGGCGTTGCCGTTTGCGATGGCATGCGACGGCGAGCGGATCACCGTGCGCGGACGCTACGTGCTCGCGGTCGACGACGGCAATGCGTACCTCGAGGCCGGCCTCGCCGGGCTGGGCATTCTGTGGCTGCCCGACTACATGGCCGGCGCGCATCGCGCCCGCGGCGAACTGGTGCCGCTGTTCGAGCGATGGCAGCTCGAACCGATGCCGATGTACGTCGCGTTCCCGCCGAACCGCCACGTCAGCACGAAGCTGCGCGTCTTCATCGACTGGGCCGCCGGGCTGATCGCCGAGCATGCGCCGGTCGCGAACCGGCGCCGCGCCCACGGTCCGCGCGACGCGCGCAAGACCGCGGCGACCTGAATCGCGTCGAAACGGCGGCACCATGAAAAAACCCGCGCAACGTGCGCGGGTTTTCGATCGGCCATGGCGGAACCGCCAGCGACGACTCAGGCCGTCAGCGCGTGCAGCGCCTCGTCGGTGAGCCACAGCGATTCCTGCAGGTCCTGCTCGTTCAGGTTCAGGCCGTCGCCGCCGCGATCGACGACGATGAAGTCGCTGACGCCGCCGAGCGCGATCAGCGGGTGATGCCACACGCCCTTCGCATAGTTGACGCCCTGCCACCCGCTCGTCACGAACGCGCGGATCTTTGCCGGATCGAGATCGCCCGCGGGCGCCACGACGACGAGATACGGCTGGTCGTTCAGCGGCACGAACGCCTGGCTGCCGAGCGGGTGCCGTTCGAGCATCTTCACTTCGAACGGCAGCGTGCGCGGCTGGCCGCGGAACAGGTTGACGAGCGTGCGGCCGTCTTCATCGGTCACGTCGACTTTCGCGAGATCGTGGAAGCGGATCGTCGTGCCGAGGTTGATCGGGATCTGCCTTGCCCCTTCCGTTTCGATCACGTCGCCGAACGGCGCGAACGCTTCCCTGGTCAGCGGTTCGATGACAAGCGTCTTCATTTGTCGAGCGTCCCCCACAGACGCAGGCGCGACACGCCGCCGTCCGGAATGATGTTCAGTCGCACGTGCGTGACGGGGCCGAGCGACGCGATGTCCTGTTCGAAGTAGTGCTGCTTGTCCATCTGCAGCTTCTGTTCGCCGAGCAGCACCGGCCAGAACATCGACTGCGTGATCAGCGAGCTGTCCGTTCCGCCCGACACGTACGCGGCCTGGATCGAGCAGCGATCCGGATAGTTGCCCTTGAAGAACGCGGTATCGACTTCGATCTTGCGGATCACGCCCGGCTGCGCGAGCGCGATGATCGCCCAGTCGTTGCCCGGTTCGCGGCGGCGGCGGGTTTCCCAGCCGTCGCCCATGTTCACGCCGCGACCCGGCAGCAGCAGGTTCGACGCGACGCCGAAGTGCTGGTTGTTCGCGGCCACCACGTAACCGCCGTTTTCCATCGCCGCGAGATCGAACTGCTCGGTCGCGCTCGCGCCGGCCCAGTCGAGCTGCGGCTGGCCGTACACGCGCAGGCGTGCAATGCCGCCGTCGGGGTAGATGTTCACGCGCAGGTGCGTGAACGCACGCGCGTCGCTCGCGTCGACATAGTGATGGCTGTTGCCCTGCAGCGTCGTCGACGGCACGATCTCGACCCACTCGGTCGCCTGCGTCGGCGCGCCGTCGGTCACGAACGCGGCCTCGATCGACGCGGCCGGCGGGAAGTTGCCGGTGAAGTGGCTCGTGTCGATGTCGAAGCCCTTGATCACGCCCGGGCGCGCGAGCTTGACGATGCACCAGTCGTAGCCCGTCGTGCGCTTGCGGCGCGTTTCCCAGCCGTCCATCCACTTGCCGTGGTCGTCGTACTTGCCGGGAATGAAAACGGCCGGCTCGGGGTTCAGCATCCGGTCCTTCGGCGCGAAGAAATCGTCGCTGGCCTCGAGCGCCTGCGCACCGAGACGCGGGTCGGCAAGATTCACGTAGCGCCGCGTGAATTCGGGTGCGTTGGGATCGAGAAGCGGAACAGCCATGATGTTTCCTTGTTTCAGTGAGGCGATCCGGCCGCTGCGACGCAGCGGGCCGTACTGCGGTGTCAGGCGTCGATCAGGTCGTCGAGGCGAAAGCGCGCGATCCGGTAGATCTGGTCGAGGCTCGCGCGCAGTTCCTCGGTGCGCGAATGATTCACGCGCGACTCGAAGTTCGCGATGATGCCGTGCCGGTCATAACCGCGCACCGCGAGAATGAACGGGAAGCCGAACTTCTCGCGATACGTGCGGTTCAGCGTCAGCAGCTTGTCGAACTCTTCCTGCGTGCACTGGTCGAGGCCCGCGCCGCTCTGCTCGCGCGTCGACTCGGCCGTCAGCTCGCCGCGCACGGCGGCCTTGCCGGCCAGTTCCGGGTGGGCGTTGATCAGCGCGAGCTGGCGCGCTTCGCCGCCCGATTCCACGGCACCCGACATCGTCTTGTGCAGCGCGTCGATGCTCGCGAACGGCCGCTCGCCGGCGGCGACTTCGGCCACCCACGGCGAATGTTCGAAGATCCCCGACAGCGCCGCGACAAATGCGCTCGGCGCCATCGTGTTCAGTTGATCCAACGTGTAGCGCATCGCCTTCATGCTTTCCCTTCGTTTCGATGATTGGGCTGATACGGATGATGTTCACGCCAGTGACGCGCGATATCGACGCGGCGCGTCACCCATACGCGATCGTGCTTCTCGATGTGATCGAGGAAACGCTGCAGCCCGCGGAAACGGCCCGGCCGGCCGAGCAGCCGGCAGTGCATGCCGATCGACAGCATCTTCGGCGCTTCGTCGCCCTCCGCGTACAGCACGTCGAACGCATCGCGCAGGTAGTCGAAGAAGTGATCGCCGGTGTTGAAGCCCTGCGGCGTCGCGAAGCGCATGTCGTTCGTGTCGAGCGTGTACGGCACGATCAGCTGCGGCGACGTCTTGCCGCCCGACACTTCGACGTCCATCCAGAACGGAAGATCGTCGCCGTAGTTGTCGGAGTCGTACAGGAAACCGCCGTATTCCGCGACGAGACGGTGCGTGTTGGGGCTGTCGCGGCCGGTGTACCAGCCGAGCGGGCGCTCGCCCGTCACGCGCTCGATCGCTTCCATCCCGAGGCGCATGTGCTCGGCCTCGAGTTCCGGCGCCATGCTCTGGTAGTGGATCCAGCGCCAGCCGTGGCACGCGATTTCATGGCCCAGCTCGACGAACGCGCGTGCGAGCTCCGGGTGGCGTTCGATCGCCATGCCGACGCCGAATACCGTCAGCGGCATCCCGCGCTTCTCGAATTCGCGCAGGATGCGCCACACGCCGGCCCGCGAACCGTATTCGTAGATCGACTCCATGCTCATGTGGCGGTCGGGATACGCGGCCGCGCCGACGATTTCGGACAGGAACTGCTCGGAGCCCGGATCGCCGTGCAGCACGCAGTTCTCGCCGCCCTCTTCGTAGTTCAGCACGAATTGCACGGCGACGCGGGCGCGCCCCGGCCAGTTCGCCTGCACGGGATGGCGGCCGTAGCCGATCAGGTCGCGAGGATAGTTGGGATCGAGTGACATGGTTCGAGGTGCGGCGAAAGCTCGCTGAAATAATGGGTTCGCATCGACCGCGCGGGTGCCGGAGGCCGGCTGCGCAAGCCGATGCGATGACGGCCCAGTGTAGCGAAAACGCCCATACGCGCCCATACAGCGGCGCAGATAGTGCGTGTCAGACGGTGTGTATGTGCGGTTGCGGCAAATTCGGGGCCGGCTCCGCCTCGTCCCCGTCCGGCGGGCTGAAGCGGGCGAACGCGCCGTCGTAGCGCTTGGGCAGCGGCCGCGCGTAATCGCCGCGCTTCGCCGTCGCGAGGCGCAGCGCGACGAGCGCCTCGGCCCACTTGACCGCCGCCGTGACGCCCTCGACCACCGGCGCGCCGATCTGCTGCTCGATTTCGTGCGCGAACTCGGCCATCCCCGCGCAGCCGAGCACGATCGCGTCGGCACCGTCCTCGTCGAGTGCGCGCCGGCATTCGTCGACGATGATCCGCCGCGCGGCCGAGCCCGGCCGGTCGAGCTCGAGCACGGCGACGTCGGTCGCGCGCACGTTGCGGCAGAACCGCTTCATTCCGTAGCGCTCCGCGAGGTGCCACGCCATCCCGCAGGTGCGCGCGAGCGTCGTGACGACCGAGAAGCCCGGCGCGAGCACGCTCGCCGCATGCATCGCGGCCTCGGCAATGCCGATCACCGGCCCGCGCGCGAGTTCGCGCGCCGCGTACAGGCCCGGATCGCCGAAGCACGCGATCACGTATGCGTCGCAGCCGTCGCGCTCGCCTTGCGCGATCTCGGCAAGCAGCCCCGGTGTCGCGAGCGCCTCGTCGTAATACCCTTCGATCGACGGCGGCCCCATCGGCGGGCTCACCGCCACGATCTCCGTGCCGGCGGCCGCGACCTCGCGCGCGCAGCGGCCCATCGAGTCGGTCATCCGCTGCGTCGTATTCGGATTGATCAGCCGGATCTTCATCGCACGCTCCTCAGGCCTTCGTGTTCACGAGCAGCCGGTAGAACACGAAGCCGAGCCCCGCGCCGATGAACCACGAGAAGTTCGCGACGCCCTGCCAGCCCGGCACCATCACGCACACGATCGCGATCACCGCGGCCGGCAACAGCGCGACGAGCGCGCGGCGGTTCACGCCGCCCGTGTACCAGTACGTCCCGCTTTCCGACATCGTGTACAGGTCGTCGCGCACGAGCCGGCCGCGCTTGACGAGGTAGAAGTCCGCAATCAGCACGCCGTACAGCGGGCCGATGAACGCGCCGAGCACGTCGAGCGTGTAGTGGATCACGGCCGGGTTGTTGAACAGGTTCCACGGCGTGATGAAGATCGACGCGACGGCCGCGAGCATGCCGCCCGCGCGCCAGCTGATCAGGCGCGGCGCGACGTTCGAGAAGTCGAACGCGGGCGACACGAAGTTCGCGACGATGTTGATGCCGATCGTCGCGATCGTGAACGTCAGCGCGCCGAGGATCACCGCGGTCGGATGGTCGATGCGGCCGACCGTCTCGACCGGGTCGGTGATGAGTTCGCCGAACACGGGCAAGGTCGCTGCCGTCGTGATCACCGTGACGAGCGAGAACGCGAGGAAGTTGACCGGCAGCCCCCAGAAATTGCCGCGCTTCACGTCGCCGAACGAGCGGCAGTAGCGCGAGAAATCGCCGAAGTTCAGCATCGGCCCGGAGAAGTACGACACGACCAGCGATACGGCCGTGATCATCACCGGAATCACTTCCGCGCCGTGATACTTGACGCCGCCGAGGTTGATGCCGATGTTGCGCCAGCCCGCGCGCCACACCATGTAGCCGGCGAGGATGAACATCACGACGTAGACGGCCGGCCCCGCGAAGTCGATGAACTTCTTGATCGTCTCCATCCCGTTCCAGAACACGAACGCCTGGAGCACCCACAGCAGCATGAAGCCGGCCCAGCCCACCGCCGACAGCCCGAGGAAGCCGTAGCGATGCACGTCCGCGTAAGGCAGCCATTGCGGGAAGAATTTCAGCACGACGATCACGAGCGCGCTCGACGCGAGATAGGTCTGGATGCCGTACCACGCGATCGCGATCAGCCCGCGAATCACGGCCGGCACGTTCGCGCCGAGCACGCCGAACGTCGCGCGGCACGCGACCGGGTACGGCACGCCGATCTGCTGGCTCGGCCGTGCGATCAGGTTGCACAGCACGTTCACGAGGCTGATCCCGACGATCAGCGCGATCAGCACCTGCCAGCTCGTCAGCCCGAGCGCGAACAGGCTGCCCGCGAACACGTAGCCGCCCACGCTGTGCACATCCGACATCCAGAACGCGAAGATATTGTACGAACCCCATGTCTGATTTTTAAGGGGTGCCAAATCTTCGTTATACAGACGTTCGCTGTAACCCTTCGGCAGCGTCGGGTCGCCGCCCTCGCCGCCCTCTTCCGCCGGATAGGCGCTATCGTGCGCCACACTGAACTGAGCCATGACTTCTCCTTGACGCGACCGGATGGCCGCTCCACCGTCATCGATATCGCTCCGGATCGACGCCCGGAGTCGGACCAGCGGCCCGCGGCAAATACCGCGGGCCTGCATTTCGCTCGTTATGTGGCGCGCGGCCGGGTTCGCGTCGCCGCTCAGGCGCCGCCGAACACTTCGCGCAAATCGACCTGCCCTTGTGCGGGCCGGTCCAGCATCTTCAGTTCGACATGCTGCAGGTGGTGCGCCATCAGCGTCACCGCCCGCTTCGGATCGCCCGCCTCCAGCGCGGCGAGGATCTCTTCGTGGTCGTCGCACGAGCACGGGCTGCGCCCGTGCGATTCGTACAGCGCCGACATCAGCGTCGAGCGTGCGACGAGCCCTTCGAGGCACTCGCTGAGCGTCGCATTGCCCATCAGCGTCGCGAGCGCCGTGTGGAATTCGCCCGACAGCCGGATCCACGCCGCGAAGTCGTGCCGCTCGAACGCCTTGCGTTCCTTGTCGATCAGCGCGGCGACGCCCTTCAGCCGCTTCGCGCCGGGCCCGGTCGCGAGCCGCTCGACCACGGCCAGCTCGATGATCCGGCGCATCTCGAACACCTCGTGTACGTCCTGCAGCGTCGGGCTCGCGACGAACGCGCCGCGGTTCGGCTCGAGCTCGACGAGCTTGTCGGTCGCGAGCTGCGCAAGCGCCTGGCGGATCGTCCCGCGCTTCACGCCGAATACGTCGCAGAGCTGCGCCTCCGTCAGCTTCGAACCAGGCGCGAGCCGATGCTCGAGGATCGCCGTGCGGATCCGCTCGGCGATCGCTTCGGGGCTGACTGCACCGGACAGGTGGGCTTCGGGCTCGTTCATGATCGGCATCGTGTGATGATCCTCATCCTAGGGCGGACATAAAGATTGTCAACAATTCTTTTCCGGCATTGCGCACAATCTGCGTGCATCGACGCGACCCCGTTCGGTGCATGATGCGTCGAATCCATGCACGACAAGGCCGAGACGTACGACGGAGGCCCTTCTCGTCGTATACCCTTCCGGCCTTTTTGTTGACAAAACTGGTGCAAAATTCGGCGACTGCGCTGTAGATGTCGACGAAAAAACTTGATCGTTAGTTGCGCGCTTACCTAAAGAAAAAGGCGGGAAACCCGCCTTTCGATCGATCGCGCCCATCTCAGCCGAGGTGCGGATAGTCGGACAGCGTGAGCCGGAAACCGTGCGCATTCGCGACCAGCTGCGCGTGCGCGCCGAACGGCAGCGTCAGCAGGTCGGGCACGTGGCCGAACTGGAGCCCCGTGACGACCGGAATCCCGACCACCGCGCGCACCTGCTCGATCATCGCCTGCATGTCGTAGCCGTTGTCGTACTCGAACGGCCGCGCACCGGTGAACTGGCCGAGCACCAGCGCCTGCTGGCGTGCGAGCAGCCCCGACAGGTGCAGTTGATAGATCATCCGTTCGATCCGGAACGGCTGCTCGTTGACGTCCTCGATGAACAGGATGCCGCCTTCGATGTCGGGCATGTACGGCGTGCCGACGAGCGACGAGAGGATCGCGAGGTTGCCGCCCCACAGCGTGCCCGTCACGTTCACGCTCTGCACCTGCGGCGCGTCGGCGACGATCGTCGTGCTCGGCTGCGTCAGCGTCTGCCAGAAGTGCTGCATCGTGAAGTCGCTCGGCGTTTCCGCGCCGAAATCGGCGGACAGCATCGGGCCGCCGAACGTCTTGATGCGTGCCTTCGCATACAGCGCGAGCTGGAGTGCCGTGAAGTCGCTGTGGCCGACGAGCGCGACCGGCTGGTCGCGCAGCCTGCGTTCGAGCCCGCGATAGTCGAGCCCGTGCAGGATACGCGCGGCGCCGTAGCCGCCGCGCACCGCCAGCGCGATGTCCGGCAGCGGCCGCTCGGGATCGGCAAGACGGTTCAGGTCGCCTGCCCGCTCGCCGTCGGTGCCGCCGAACCGCTGGAAGCGCCGCTGCGTCGCCTCGATGTTCTCGATGCGGTGCTGTGCGGTGCTGAGGCGCTCGAGCGCGCGGTTGATCGCGTCGGGGTCGTGCGGATAGCCGGACGGCGCAAGCAGCCGGATGGTGTAGGACGCGGCGGGCTGGAAGGACATGGCGAAAGGTGTCGGGTCGTCAAACCTGCTTAGAGGGTCTGAACCGTCTCCGGTTCACGAAGCCGTGCACGCCCGGCTCGGGTCGGGGCGGCGGGCGCGCCTATGACGCGCCGGATTCGGCGTCGCGGGCCAGCCGCGCTTCGCGCAGCGCGCGACGGCGCTCGGCGAAGAACGACTTCAGCGCGGCGCCGCACTCGTCGGCGAGCACGCCGCCGGTCACTTCGGTATGGTGGTTCAACTGCGGATTCGCGAACGCGTCGATCACGCTGCCGCAGGCGCCCGTCTTCGGATCGGCGGCGCCGTAGACGACCCGCGCGATACGCGCATGCATGATCGCGCCCGCGCACATCAGGCACGGTTCGAGCGTCACGTACAGCTCGCAGCCGGGCATCCGGTAATTCTGCAGATGCTGCGCGGCCATGCGCAGCGCGGCCATTTCCGCATGGGCCGACGGGTCGTGCCCGCCGATCGGATGGTTGAAGCCGCGCGCGATCACTTCGTCGCCGCGCACGAGCACCGCACCGACCGGCACTTCGCCGGCCGCGCGCGCCTCTTCGGCGGCGGCCTGCGCGAGACGCATGAAATGCAGGTCGCGCGCCGATACGGGCGCAGCTTCGGGAACGGGGGAATCGGCGGCGGGTTCGGCCGCCGGGGTGTCTGCCGGGCGGGCTGCGTCGTGCAGCGCGTCGGACGTCACATCGGCCCCGCTTCGGCGGACGCTTCGTCGAGCCCGCGCTCGCACAGGCGCTCCGCGATGCGCCGGCAGTAATCGCGCGGCATCACCATCGGGCCGCCGCGCAGCGATTCGAGCGCCATGTCGAGCGCGAGGATCTTCGCCTGGAGCCGGCACCGCGCGGCACGGTCGCTGACCGCCTGCACTTCGTCGTGCAGGTTGCGCAGCGCGCGCAATTGCTCGACGGCCGGCGGCACGAAGCCCGCATTCTTCAGGATACGGTTGGCCACCCGCACCTCCTCGGGCACGAGCAGGTCGTCATCCAGCGCCTGCGGCGCGCCGGTACCCGGCAAATCGTCGAACTCGCCCCGCGCGGCGGCGGCGGCAATACGTTGTTCGACCAGGGCGTCAAGCAATCTCATCAGTCAATCGGAACAATGCGGCAGGCCGAATTCTAGCAGGGTGACGCGGGTATGACAGGCCCTTCGAATATATGCTCGACATTGCATTTTTAGGGGCCGAATCGCGGCGCATGCGTGCCGATCGGCATCATTTGCCGCGCTGCTGCGCCGCAGCGGGCTGCAGGCTGTCCAGACACCCGCGAACGGACGCAATGCCGGCCCCGTTTTTTGTCAGTGACGACGCGGGCCGAGCCGCGCCGATACGGTGAAATTCAGGCCGCCGTGTTTCCGCCGCCGGGTCACGCGGCCACCGTTTCCGGCCGCGCTTTCGCGAACGGGCGGAACATCATCGCCATCAGGAACGCGCCGACGCCGATCGCGAACGAACCGACGTACAACCAGCCATAGCTGCCGAACGTATCGACGATCAGGCCGCCGGCCACGGGGCCCGCGGCCATCCCGAGGCTGCCGGCCATCGCGCAGCCGCCGATCACGGTGCCCATCATCCGCAGCGGGAAGTTCTCGCGCGCGAGCACCGAATACAGCGGCATCACGCCCGCATAGATGAAGCCGAACAAGGTCGCGACCGCGTAGAACCCGTCGAGCGTGCGCACGAAGTCGTACCCGAGCGCGCCGAGCGCCTGCGCAAACAGCCCGGCCACCAGCGTGCGCTTCGCGCCGATGCGGTCGCCCAGGATCCCGAACGCGATCCGGCCGCCCATGCCGGCGAGCCCTTCGACGCTGTAGATCGACACCGCGACGATCAACGGAATCCCGCAAGTCACCGCGTAGCTGACCGTATGGAAGATCGGGCCGGAATGCGTCGCGCAACAGAAGAAGTTGGTCAGCAGCAGCACGATGAACTGCGGCGAACGCAGCGCGTGCGCGACCGACATCGCCGCGGGGTCACCGGCCGGCGCAGGAGCCGCGGAGGCCGCCGGGGCCGCATGCGCGCCGTCGAGCGCGGGCGCCCGGCGCACCAGCAGCGACACCGGAATCATCACGACGGCCGCCAGCGCCGCAATCAGCAGCATCGACGTGCGCCAGTCGCGCACCGACACGAGCCACGCGGCCAGCGGGGCCATCGTCATCGGCGCCATTCCCATGCCGGCCGACACGAGCGACACCGCCAGGCTGCGGTGCGTGTCGAACCAGCCCGTCACGCATGCCATCATCGGCGCGAATATCGCGGCCGTCGCACCACCGACGGCGAGGCCGAAAGTCAGCTGGAACGCGAGCAGCGACGGCGCGCGGCTCGCCAGCGCCAGGCTTGCCGACAGCAGGACGGCCCCCGTCATGACGACCGGGCGCGTGCCGACGCGGTCCGACAGGCTGCCCCACCCCATGCTCGCGAAGGCCATCGCGATGAAGCCGAGCGTCATCGCGCCGGAAATGCCGGTCATCGACCAGCCGGTGTCGCGCGCGATCGCGCGCAGGAAAACGGGCAGCGAAAACATCGCGCCGATGGCGATGCAGCCCATCAAGCCGCCCGCGGCGACGATGACCCAGCGGTATCGGGAATCCGGCATGGGAGGTCTCCTTTTCGTTACGGCACTCCTCGGTACCCGGGCGCTACCCGCAAGGTGCAATGCCCGGTCGACATGGATACGACGGGCGACGCATCGGGAAATCGACACGCGCGGCACATGCGCCCGCGAATTTCCTTGATTGTCCGCCGCTCCACTTCGCCCGTCATGGGTGGATCGGATCGACACCTCACGCCGGATCGTCCGTCCGGTCCGCCCCTGCCGCCGTGCTTTTCCGGAATCGGAAAGTCGAAATCAGAAATCGTTGGTTGGGACGCGCGATCGCGCTGACTACACTCGAGCTATCTTGTCATAACAAGTTGATCGATGACCTCACCCAACGTCGTGCCGCTGTCCGCGGCCCCGCTCTACGTGCAGATCAAGGACACGCTGCGCGCACGCATCCTCGACGGCACCTATGCGCCGCACAGCCGGATGCCTTCCGAGCACGAACTCTGCGCGGCGTTCGGCGTCAGCCGGATCACGGTGCGCCAGGCGCTCGGCGATCTGCAGAAGGAAGGACTGCTGTTCAAGCTGCACGGCAAGGGCACCTTCGTGTCGAAGCCGAAGGCATTCCAGAACGTGACGTCGCTGCAGGGCTTCGCCGAGGCGATGTCGTCGATGGGCTACGAGATCGTCAACCAGGTGCGCAGTGTCCGCACCGTCAAGGCCGACCGCCATCTCGCAACGAAGCTGAACGTGCCGGAAGGCGCACCGCTCGTCGAGATCCACCGCGTGCGGCTGCTGAATCGCGAGCCCGTGTCGCTCGAACAGACCTGGGTGCCCGAGGCACTCGGCAAGCGCCTCGCGGGTGCCGATCTCGCGACCCGCGACATCTTCCTCGTGCTGGAAAACGACTGCGGCATTCCGCTCGGCCATGCCGACGTGTCGATCGACGCGATCCTCGCCGACGACGAGATCGTCGATGCGCTGCACGTCGAGGAAAGCAGCCCCATGCTGCGCATCGAGCGCCTCACGCATGACGCGTCGGGTGCACCGATCGACTACGAATACCTGTACTTCCGCGGCGATGCCTTCCAGTACCGGCTGCGCATCGACCGGCAAAAACCGCGCAAACCTGCAAGGAAACAACGATGACTACCCATGTGCTCGAATACGACATCGTCGTGGTCGGCGGCGGCACGGCCGGCCCGATGGCGGCGATCAAGGCGAAGGAGCGCGACCCGTCCCTGCGTGTGCTGCTGCTCGAAAAAGCCAACGTGAAACGCAGCGGCGCGATCTCGATGGGGATGGACGGCCTGAACAACGCGGTGATTCCCGGGCATGCGACGCCCGAGCAATACACGCGCGAGATCACGATCGCCAACGACGGGATCGTCGACCAGGAAGCCGTGTACGCGTATGCGACACACAGCTTCGCGACGATCGAGCAGCTCGACCGCTGGGGCGTGAAGTTCGAGAAGGACGGCACCGGCGACTACGCGGTGAAGAAGGTCCATCACATGGGTTCGTACGTGCTGCCGATGCCGGAAGGACACGACATCAAGAAGGTGCTGTACCGGCAACTGAAGCGCGCGCGCATCGCGATCACGAACCGGATCGTCGCGACGCGCGTGCTGACCGACGCACAGGGCCGCGCGAGCGGCGTACTCGGCTTCGACTGCCGCACGGCCGAGTTCCATGTGATCCGCGCGAAGGCCGTGATTCTCTGCTGCGGCGCGGCCGGCCGCCTCGGCCTGCCGGCCTCGGGCTACCTGATGGGCACGTACGAGAACCCGACCAACGCGGGCGACGGCTACGCAATGGCCTATCACGCCGGTGCCGCGCTCGCGAATCTCGAGTGCTTCCAGATCAATCCGCTGATCAAGGACTACAACGGCCCCGCGTGCGCGTACGTGACGGGCCCGCTCGGCGGTTTCACCGCGAACGGCAAGGGCGAACGCTTCATCGAATGCGACTACTGGAGCGGCCAGATGATGTGGGAGTTCTACCAGGAACTGCAAAGCGGCAACGGCCCCGTGTTCCTCAAGCTCGACCATCTCGCGGAGGAAACGATCCAGACCATCGAGCAGATCCTGCATACGAACGAGCGACCGAGCCGTGGCCGCTTCCATGCGGGGCGCGGCACCGACTACCGCAGCCAGATGGTCGAGATGCACATCTCCGAGATCGGTTTCTGCAGCGGCCACAGCGCGTCCGGCGTGTACGTGAACGCACGCGCGGAGACGACCGTGCCCGGCCTCTACGCGGCCGGCGACATGGCGGCCGTCCCGCACAACTACATGCTCGGCGCATTTACGTACGGCTGGTTTGCCGGGCAGAACGCGGCCGATTACGTGGCCGGCCGCGAGCATGCGCCGGTGAACGACGAACAGGTCGCCGCCGAACGCAAGCGCGTGCTTGCCCCGCTGCTGCGCGAGCGCGGCCTGGCACCGGCGCAGGTCGAATACAAGCTGCGCCGCATGGTGAACGACTATCTGCAACCGCCGAAAGTGACACGCAAAATGGAAATCGGGCTGCAGCGCTTCGATGCCATTACCGAGGATATCGAAGAGATAAAGGCAAGCCATCCGCACGAACTGATGCGCGCCGCCGAGGTGCGCGCGATCCGCGACTGCGCGGAAATGGCCGCGCGCGCGTCGCTGTTCCGCACCGAGAGCCGCTGGGGGCTGTACCACCATCGCGTCGACTTTCCGCATCGCAACGACGCCGAATGGTTCTGCCACACCTGGCTGCGCAAGGACGCCGACGGCGCGATGCGCAGCGAGAAGCGCCCGGTCGAACCGTACGTCGTGCCGCTCGCCGACGACGATCGCGGCGCCTACACGAATCTGCGCATCCGCGAACCGGCCGCGCTCGCGGCCGCCCTCTGAGGAGCCCTACCGTGCCCCATACCCCGCACGACATCTTCCTGCGCAGCAGCGCGCCCGTGACGATCGACGAGGAACGCTGCATTGCCGACAAGGGCTGCACCGTCTGCGTCGACGTGTGCCCGCTCGACCTGCTCGCGATCGACGTGACCAAGGGCAAGGCCTACATGCAGTTCGACGAATGCTGGTACTGCATGCCGTGCGAGCGCGACTGCCCGACCGGCGCGGTCAAGGTCGACATCCCTTACCTGCTGCGCTGAGCGCGCGCGCGGCCGGTCGTCGTCGTGCCGCCCGCGCGGGCCGTGCATCGACGACGTGACGGCCGGGCCGGCGTTCGCCAGGTTCGCGCCGCCATGCCGCGCCGCCCATGCATCGCGCTGCGCGAGCAGCGGCTTTTTCACCGAACCGATCCTTTGCCCATGACCGCTTTCTCCTTCACCGCCTCGCTGCCCGGCACGCACGATCCGGATCGTGCCGCACTCGCCCTCCGCCTCGCCGCGCCCGACGCATCCGTGCGCCGCATCGCACTGATCGAGCTTGCCGATCTCGAGGAATCCGATCTGGTGCCGTCATTCGTTGCGGCACTGTGCGACGATCCGTCGGCCGACGTACGCAGCGAGGCTGCGCGCGTGCTCGGCGCATGGGAACAGCCCGACGTCGTCGACGCACTGTGCGGCGCATTGCTCGATCCGGACGAAGGTGTACGCGCCACCGCCGCGCAGAGCCTGTCCGAACTGAAGGACGCGGCATCGGGTGCCGTGCTGTGCCGATGGGCCGACCGGCCCGAGTCGTTCGTGCGCCGTGCCGTGCTGCGCGGATTGCGCGAGTTGCGCGACCCCGGCGCGTTCGCGCCCGCGCTGCGCGCACTCGATGCCGAACACGCCGCCGTGCGCGCCGAAGCCGTCGCGGTACTCGGCTGGCTCAGGGATCCGCGTGCGCTGCCGTCGCTCGCGTGCATCGCGACCACCGATGCCGCAGCGGACGTGCGACGCGCCGCGGTCGGCGCGATCGGGTTCGCGACACCCGACGATGCGGCCACCATCGACGCACTGCTCGCCGCGCTGCGCGACCGCGAATGGCAGGTGCGCGAGGAAGCGGCCACGACGCTCGGCAAGTTGCGGGTCGCGGCCGCGCGCGACCCGCTCGCCGCCGCGCTCGACGACGACTACTGGCAGGTGCGCTTGCGTGCCGCGCGTGCGCTCGGGCAACTGCGCGATGCTGCGGCGGCGCCGGCCGTCGCCGCACTGCTGTCGCATGCGATCAGCAACCTGCGCAAGGAAGCCGCGCTTGCGCTCGGTGAATTGCGCGACCGCGCGACGTTGGCCGCGCTCACCCACGCGCTGGAGGATCACGATCCGGAAGTGCGCAAAGCCGTGCGAATCGCGATCCGGCAAATCGACGAGGCGTCGCGATGATCGCGCCGACCGAAATCGCGCTCGATCACGCTGCACGCACGTTGACGCTCCGCTGGCCGGACGGTCGCACGCAGCGCATCGGCTATGCGCGGCTGCGCCGCGATTGCCCGTGTGCGGAATGCCGAAGGATCCGGCTCGACGGCGGTCGTGTCGATGCGCGGCCCGACCTGACGCTGGCCGGCCTCGAAGCAGCCGGCTACGGCATCCGCGCCCTCTTCGGCGACGGCCATGCCCGCGGCATCTATCCGTGGCCGTTTTTGGCTGACATGGCTGACATTGCTGACAGGGCGGACACGACGGCGCGGCCGTGACGTGGCTCCCGCGGGTGCGCGGACGACATGGCAGACGTGCGGAAACGCTGCGATACTGACGCCCACGATCGTCTCCACCCACCGTGGGAGTCAGAACATGCAAACCGCAGTCGGATTCATCGGCCTCGGCGTGATGGGCACGCCGATGGCGCTCAATCTCGCGCGGGCCGGCACGCCGCTCGTCGTATGGAGCCGGTCGCACGGCAGCGACGATGCGTTGCGCGACGCCGGCGCACGCGTGGCCGAGCACGCCGACGACGTGTTCGCCGCCTGCTCCACCGTGATCCTGATGCTCGCGAACGACGCGGCGATCGACGCCGTTCTCGCGCGCGGCACGCCCGGTTTCGCTACCCGTGTCGGCGGGCACACCATCGTGAACATGGGCACGAACGCTCCCGGGTATTCGCGCGCGCTGGCCGATGAAATCGCCGCCGCGTCGGGGCGCTACGTCGAAGCGCCGGTGTCGGGTTCGCGCAAGCCGGCCGAAGCCGGTCAACTCGTCGTGATGCTCGCCGGCGCGCCGGACGAAGTCGACGCCGTCCGCGCGCTCGTGAAGCCGCTGTGCCGCGACAGCTTCGTGTGCGGCGACGTACCGTCGGCGCTGACGATGAAGCTCGCCGTGAACCTGTTCCTCATCACGATGGTCACCGGCCTGACCGAAGCCACGCATTTCGCGCAAAGCCACGGTATCGATCTCGCCCGCTTCGCCGACGTGCTGAACGCGGGACCGATGGCGAGCGACGTGTCGCGCGTGAAACTCGGCAAACTCGTCGCAGCGGATTTCTCGGTGCAGGCCGCGATCACCGACGTGCTGAAAAATGCGCGCCTCGTCGCGGAATCCGCGCGCGGCGCCAACATCGCGTCGCCGCTGCTCGACATCTGCCACGCGCTTTACGGCGAGACCGAGCAGGCCGGACATGGCGCGGACGACATGGTCGCCGTGATCCGCGCAATCGAGCAGCGCACGCACGACGCGCGGTAAATCGTCACCGGCCGCCCCCTCGACCACGCGCACGCATCGATCCGTCATGTCCGACTCGCCCCGCTCCCCGACCGGCGTCATCGCCTCCATACGCCCCGTTCCCGCCGTGATCGGCATCGTCCTGCGGGAACGCGACGTGCTGCTGGTGCGCCGCGCCAATCCGCCCGATGCGGGCTGCTGGGGCTTTCCTGGCGGCAAGATCGAAGCAGGCGAATCGATTGCGAGCGCGATCGTGCGCGAGATCGTGGAAGAGACGACCGTCGACGTCGAGGCACTCGACGTCTTTACCGCGCTGGATGCCTTCGATTACGATGCCGGCGGCAACGTGCACCAGCATTTCGTCATGGTCGCGGTGCTGTGCAACTGGTTACGCGGCACACCTGCTGCCGGCGACGATGCGCTCGACGCGCGCTGGTTCGATCTCGACGAGCTCGACCGCGACGATTTGCCGATGAGCGCGGGCGTTCGCGACGTCGCGCGACGAGCGATCGAACGTGCAGCGAGCCTCGGCGACGCACGGCGTCCGGCCATTCCCTGAACAACGCCGTCTGCCCGCATCCCTTGCGAGCGTCCCGATCGCGGCCATGACGGTGTCGGCGGGCCGCCGACCTTCAAACTACAAATCAAGACAGGTCAAACCATGATCAGAATTCGCAAGTCCACCGAGGCCGACGGCGCACGCGTGCTGGATATCTGGCGCAACGCGGTCGACGCCACGCATCACTTCCTGAGCGACGACGACCGTCGCGCGATCGAATCCGAAGTGGTCGGGTTCCTGCCCGGTGCACCGCTCGATCTCGCCGTCGACGAGGCCGACCATGCGATCGGCTTCATGCTGCTCGACGGCAGTCACATGGAAGCCTTGTTCGTCGATCCCGCGCACCATGGGGCAGGCGTCGGGCGCCTGCTCGTAGAAGACGCACTCACGCGTCATCCCGACCTGTCGACCGACGTCAACGAGCAGAACGAATCGGCAGCGCGATTCTATGAACGGCTCGGCTTCGAGCGCTGCGGGCGCTCGGCGCTCGACGGACAAGGACGGCCGTATCCGCTGATTCACCTGCGCCATCGCGCGGCACCGCCCTCGGCGCCTCGGCACGCATGACCCGTCTGGCCAGGGCGGGAGATCGCGCCGCCCTCTACGTCACACGCACGGCACATGCGAACGCGGCTGCGTACTACCGAGTCCGCGCCCCGCATGCCGCGCGTGCACCGGTACGCGTGCCAGGTGACGCATCATGCGCGACGCATCGGCAGCACGCGTTCGACCATTGAAAAAGCGCGCTGCATGAAGCCGTTGAACCGGTCGGCGTCGCGCCGCAGCCCTGACTGCTGCCCACCGATCAGGCACAAGTGCACGGCCTGCCCGACGATCTCGGCCTCGCCCGGCGTGCGCACCAGCCGGCGCGACGTATCGATCGCAAACGCGAGCCGCACCGCGTCGACACGCTGCTGGCATTCCGCGACCAGCGGATCGTGCAATGCCCAGGCACGGATCGCAATTTCACGCCCTGGCCGTTTCTCGGCGGCAATGCGCAGGTAGCGCAACAGCGTGTCGCCGGCACCGTGGCCCTCCGCCGCATACGCCAGCATGCGCGCGGTGTAGTCGTCCTCCCACGCGGTCAGCAGCGTCCTGACGAAGTCCTCGCGATTGCGGAAGTGGTGATAGAACGATCCGCGCGTCACGTTCAGCCGACGCGCGAGGCTCTCGGCCGAAATCCCCACATACCCCTCTCCGTCGAGGGCGTCGAAGCCCGCGGCAATCCAGTCGTTTCGCGTCAGTGTGCTCATCGTCTTCGCCATACAGGCTGTGTATGGTGCGGCATGGACAGATAGGCTGCGAACTCTATCACGGCCGCCGCCGCTTCCGGCAGCGCGCCATTACGTAAGGAGTCCGCCTTGAAAGACATCGCGCTCATCGCATTCGACCGGTTCACCGATATCGACCTGTTCCTGATGTGGGACATTCTCGGTCGCAACAGCAAGGACTGGCGCGTCCGGATCCTGGGTGCGCAGCCGGTGCTGCGTTCCGCCCAGGGTCTGGCGATCCCGACGCACGGCCCGCTCGCCGACGCCAATCGCGCCGACGCGGTCCTGTTTTCGAGCGGCAAGGAAGGTGTACCGGCCGCGCTCGCCGATCCTGATTTCCTGCCGTCGTTCGATCTCGATCCCGAACGCCAGCTTGTCGGGTCGATCTGCGGCGGCGCCTTCATTCTCGAACGGCTCGGGCTGCTACCGCAGCGCCGCGCGACGACGCACCCCGAAGCGCGGCAGGGTTTGCAGGCAGTCGGGCTGCAAGTGATGGACCAGCCGCTGGTGTGTCACGGCAACGTCGCGACCGCGGGCGGATGCCTTGCGTCGCTCTATCTGACGGGATGGCTGGTGGAATCGATGTTCGATGCGGACAAGCGGCGCGAGACGCTGCTGCCCGTGCTGCCAGCCGGGCAACGGGAGATTTTCGAAGCGCTGATCGAGTTCAGTCTCGGGCAGGGTGCGGGACGCGCCACGGGCCCGATCCGGATCGTCGAAGGCGGAAACGGGATTGCGGCATGACGCGCGGATCGATGGTCTGCCGCTAGCCTGCACCCTTCTGCATCGTCGCGCCTCGTGCGTCCTGCCAGGCCAACGGCGAATCGGGACGCATTCGCGGGCGATCCCAGGCATCGATCGGATCGGCTTGCGCCGCACGGACGGTTGTTTGCCGGGCTGAACGAGTCCGTCGTGGGCCGGGAAATGCTAACCTCTCGGCCTCTCTGAACGACACCGCGTGAAGCAACAGGATTCGACCATGCAAACCGTTGCGGTACTGGACTTCGAAACAACCGGACTTTCGCCGAACCTGGGTGATCGTGCGACCGAAATCGCCGTCATCCTCCTCCGCGACGGACAAGTCGTCGATCGTTTCCAGAGCCTGATGAATGCAGGCAGACGCATACCGTCGGACGTCGTCGCGCTGACCGGCATCACGAACGAGATGATCGCATCGGCGCCGCCGGCATCGAAAGTCATGAAGGAAGCGGCTGCGTTCGTCGGCAAACACGCGGTCGTCGCCCACAACGCCGGTTTCGACAAACGGTTCTGGCAGGCGGAACTCGGGCTGCTTGGCATGACGGCCGAGCATGCCTTTGCCTGCACGATGCTCGTGGCGCGGCGCATTTACCCGGACGCGCTGAGCCATCGCCTATCGAGCCTCGCGGACATGCTGCGATTGCCGAAATCGGGACGGGCGCACCGGGCGATGGTCGATGCCGAAATGGCCAGCCACCTGTGGTGCAGGCTGCAGCAGGACATTGCCCGGACTTACGGGCTGGATCGTATCGATCACGCGCTCATGACACGTGTCCAGGCAACGGCGAAGGCGAAAGTGCCGATGTACCTGCGCTCGCTCGCGGGCGCGCATGCGTGAGAATCGGTCGACGGCCGCGGGCGATCGCTGTCAGGCACATGACGGATTGCCGCATCACGCGTGCCACGCGACGTTTCATGACTCGGGCAGCATGTGAGCGCAAAACGGCTTGGGAATCTCCCGACACGAATTGAAAAAAGGCCATGCAGTCGCATGGCCTTGGTCAACTATTGCCGCAGGTACTGAAAAATCGTTATCAGGTGCCTCAGGCGAAAACGGCATTCAGCGTTGCAAGAATTGCGGTCTGGCTGCCCCCTGCCAACGGAACCGTCACCGTAGATCCACTGAAGCCGACCACGCTTTGTCCGGCCGGAGCAGACTGCACGAAACCATTCCGGGTGGTTGAGCCGGCCATACTGCCGAACGGGCCATAAGTGGCTCCGCTTTTCCCGGTCAACGTGAGTTGCAAAACACATTGCCAGCCGTACCACACGCCCGTGTAGCCGGAAATGGACACGATCGGATCGTCAAGCGGAATATTGATGACCTGGGCAGTCCCGCTGTTTCCGCCGTGTTGCAACAAGGTGAATATTCCGGTTCCCGTTCCCTGGGTGCCGGTGTTATATGGCCCCGTCCCGGTATTGACGGCCTGAACCGCGTTGAGTACGTCGCCTGACCGGATCGTCACTCGGGTTAGGTTGGGATTACCTGCGGCGCTGATAATCGATGTGTCGTCGAAGGCGTTGCTGGTGGGCGGATTTCCGAGTTGATCGAGAATCATGAACTGCGCCTGCTCGAACTGGAAGTTTCCCGAATTGAAGCGCCAGACGAAAATATCCTGATAATCGTACCGCGTACCCCCGGAAGAAAAACCTTCCGAAACCATGCTCCAGACCTGTTGCGCACTGGCATTGGGGGCGGAATTTCCCGGTTCGAACTGAGCGCCATAGCCAATCCTGGACGGCGATATGCCGGCATCAAGAAAATCCGATAGCGGCGTGCCGTCGTAGAATTGCGGAGAGACAAAATCGAACTGACTATTAACCGTAGCGTAATCAATCGAACTGGTCGGCCATGCGGGCGTGAATGACAGATAATATTTCACTGGCTGCCGATCGAATTCGGCGCGAATTGCAGAGAACAGAATCTGAAACTGCGTTCGTGTCATTTTATCGGAAACATCGCCTTCCCAATCGATATCCAGGCCATTCATTCCATTATTCTGGAGATATGTCACCAGATTATTCGCAAAGTTGGCCGCCTGCGTTTGCGGATCTCCACCTCCCGAGAAAACCGCCGCCAATGTATTGGCGCCGGAATACACCATCGTGGCCAGAAATTTAATTCCAGGATTCACCTGACGCGCATCACGGAGTACAAAATTCAAATAATCCTGATTGGTCAACCCACCCGAATGCGACGCGTTGCCGATCTGGATCGTGGAACTCTGTGCGGCGGGAACGACCTCGAAAAAAGCAATACCAAGAAAATTTGCACTGTCGTAAACCTTGCAATCGATCAGCGATTGATAGCAACTTTCGGGACTGTTGTAGTTGGTTTGTGGCGGTTCGTCTTCGTTCAAGAAAATCCACGCATTGATGCCGTTTTGTAGGTTTGCCATTTTTCTTTCCTGTGACGTAGCGTTTTTTGGCGGTGGCGCGCGACGCTGCAACTACAGTAGAAGGCCACCAAATACCACGGCCAATTGACCATGGCGCATCGGCAATGCGGTCACGCCCGGAGACGACACAGCCCCGCAATGAACCAAGGCGTTCCACGTTGCTGAAGACCATTATAGGAAGTGGCGAAAGATAAAACCGTGCAGATTGCGTGAAAAAATATCGATCCTTTGGAGAAACGCGCGACATCAATTCGACGACAAAATCCCTGTCGAGCGCAACAATGCGCTTTCTGATTCGCCATTCCGGCTTCATTACGCCAACTGGCGACGCATTCAGTGAAAGGCTTCAACACGGCGCGCGGCCGCCATCGTTTCCCTTCACTCAATAATGCTGGCAATCGTATCGAAGAAAGGAAATATGCCCGCCGGAGATACTGCGACATGCACACCGTCGCGGTCGGCGATCTTGTACAGGGCTGTACGGGATTTAAAAGGATTGCGGAATGCGAATTCAGTGAGCCTCGTTTTTTGTTCTCGCGAGATTGGTACCGCTTTTACCGTTACCAATCACGAGCCCTCGATGTGCCCGCAAACCCGCATCGCGTCCCGCATTCCGGAAGGATTTTTACTGCCACGACTGAATCCCGTTGCCGGGAGATTATCGAGTCGCAATCGTGCATTCGGCTACTGCCCGCCCCACTGTCACTTGCAGCGCATACGCGGCGGGCAGTCTCCGGATTCGTAGAAACTTCGTTTCTACGTCAATGGCTTACAACCATGCGGATCGCAACGAAAACCCTGCAAGGTCCTGCGCAAGCCAATGATTCAAGAGGAGCTTTTTACCGCTCACTCCCACTCGATCGTCGCCGGCGGCTTGCCCGAGATGTCGTACACGACCCGGTTGATCCCGCGCACCTCGTTGATGATCCGGTTCGACGCGCGGCCGAGCAGCGCGTACGGCAGGTGCGCCCAGTGTGCGGTCATGAAGTCGGTCGTCTGCACGGCGCGCAGCGACGTCACGTAGTCATACGTGCGGCCATCGCCCATCACGCCCACCGACTTGACCGGCAGAAACACCGCGAACGCCTGGCTCGTCAGGTCGTACCAGGTCTTGCCGACATCGGCTTCGCCGCACAGGCCGGCAGCCGCATCCTGCGCGGTCGCGGTCGTGTTGCGCAGTTCCTCGATGAAGATCGCGTCCGCGCGGCGCAGCAGGTCCGCGTATTCGCGCTTCACTTCGCCGAGAATCCGCACGCCGAGGCCCGGGCCCGGGAACGGATGGCGGTACACCATCTCCGGCGGCAGGCCGAGTGCGACACCCAGCTCGCGCACTTCGTCCTTGAACAGGTCGCGCAGCGGCTCGAGCAGCTTCAGGCCGAGCGTTTCCGGCAGACCACCGACGTTGTGGTGGCTCTTGATCGTGGTCGCCTTCTTCGTCTTCGTGCCGCCCGATTCGACCACGTCCGGGTAGATCGTGCCCTGCGCGAGCCACTTCGCCTTCGACAGCTTCTTCGCCTCGGCCTGGAACACCTCGACGAACTCGCGGCCGATGATCTTGCGCTTCGCTTCCGGATCGGTCACGCCGGCCAGGTGGCCGAGGAACTGCTCGGATGCGTCGACGTGCACGACCTTCGCATGCAGGCGGCCTTCGAACATGTCGAGCACCATCTTGCCTTCGTTGAGGCGCAGCAGGCCGTGGTCGACGAACACGCAGGTCAACTGATCGCCGATCGCGCGATGGATCAGCGCGGCTGCGACGCTCGAATCGACACCGCCCGACAGGCCGAGAATCACTTCCTCGTCACCGACCTGCTCGCGGATCTTCGCGACGGCTTCCTCGATGTGGTTCTTCATGATCCAGTCGGGCTTCGCGCCGGCGATCTGCAGCACGAAGCGCTCGATGATCTGGCGGCCCTTCACCGTATGCGTGACTTCCGGGTGGAACTGCACCGCGTAGTACCCGCGTGCCTCGTCGGCCATGCCGGCGATCGGGCAGCTCGGCGTCGACGCCATCAGCGCGAAGCCCGGCGGCAGCTCGGCCACCTTGTCGCCGTGGCTCATCCAGACCTTCAGCATCCCGTGGCCTTCGTCGGTCTTGAAATCCTCGATGCCGTCGAGCAGGCGCGTATGGCCATGCGCGCGCATTTCCGCGTAACCGAATTCGCGGTGGTCGCTCCACTCGACCTTGCCGCCGAGCTGCACGGCCATCGTCTGCATGCCGTAGCAGATGCCGAGCACCGGCACGCCGAGATCCCACACAGCCTGCGGCGCGCGCAGCTGGTGGTCTTCGTACGTGCTCGCGTGGCTGCCCGACAGGATCACCGCCTTCGGCGCGAATTCGCGGACGAAGTCGTCGGACACGTCGTTCGGATGGATTTCGCAGTAGACGTGCGCTTCACGCACGCGGCGCGCGATCAGTTGGGTGACTTGCGAACCGAAGTCGAGAATCAGGATTTTGTCGTGCATGGCTGCGGACGGGATGAAGAGAATAAGAAAAGCAGCGCATCGTTTGCATCATGCGCTGCGTCAAAAGCATGGACAGCGGCGTCGGGCGGAAGGCAGCACGCGCGACGCATGGCCGGTCAATCCTGCATCGGCGGGCGCTCGTCGAGTGCGACGGTGCCTGACGACGATTGGCCGGATGCGGCCGATGACGATGCGGCGGCCGGCGACGGCGCCACGGGGCGGCTGACGACGGGTTCGACACGCTGCGGCGCGGCCGACGACGCTTGCGCCATCGCAGGCTCGTCCGGACGCGACGCCGGCGCGCGCGCCTCGAGCGCCTGCGCTTTTTCGCGCCGGCGCACGGCCGACGCGAGCCGCACGCCGCCGAGGCCGAGCACGATCAGTGCGACACCCGCCACGGCCGACAGCACCCTGCCGGCGGCGGCGAGCGCGGGACCGCTGCCGGTGCCGATCGACCAGACGATCGTCAGCGCGCCGGTCAGCCAGTACACATGGCCGACCGCGCGCGCGACGGGCGCGGTGAGATCCCCGTTGAACGCTGCATGAAACGCGAGCCACGCGAGCCCGAGCAACGCGATGCCGAACGCCTGGCCGAGCATCGCCGGCTGGACGTTCGCGAGCTGCAGCGCGTTGAAGAGCGACTGCCAGGGCGTCAGCACGAACAGCACGCCGAACGCCAGCAGCAGCACGGCATCGATGATCAGCACGGCTCGCAGCAGCGGTTTCATCGGCGATCAGTCCACGTGGTAGTTCGGCGCTTCCTTCGTGATCTGCACGTCGTGCACGTGCGACTCGCGCATGCCTGCCGCGGTGATCTGGACGAATTCGGCCTTGTCGTGCAGTTCGTCGATCGTGCGGCAGCCGCAGTAACCCATGCTGGCGCGCACACCGCCGACCAGCTGGAACAGGATCGCGTTGACCGAACCCTTGTACGCGACACGGCCTTCGATGCCTTCCGGCACGAGCTTGTCGATGTTCGCCGAGTTGTCCTGGAAGTAGCGGTCCGCCGCGCCGTCCTTCATCGCACCGACCGAACCCATGCCGCGATACGACTTGTACTGGCGGCCCTGATACAGGAACACGTCGCCCGGCGCCTCTTCGGTGCCCGCGAGCATGCTGCCCATCATCACCGCATTCGCGCCGGCCGCGAGGGCCTTCGACACGTCGCCCGAGAAGCGCACGCCGCCGTCGGCGATGCACGGCACGCCCGTGCCCTTCAGCGCTTCCGCGACGTTCGCGATCGCGCTGATCTGCGGCACGCCGACACCGGCGACGATCCGCGTCGTGCAGATCGAACCCGGGCCGATACCGACCTTGACCGCGTCCGCGCCGTATTCGACGAGCGCCTTCGCGGCGGCGGCCGTCGCGATGTTGCCGCCGATCACTTCGACGTGCGGGAAGTTCTGCTTGACCCAGCGAACGCGCTCGAGCACGCCCTTGCTGTGGCCGTGTGCGGTATCGACCACGATCACGTCGACGCCGGCCTGCACCAGCAGCTCGACGCGCTCTTCGTTGTCCGGGCCGACGCCGACCGCCGCGCCTGCGCGCAGCTTGCCGTGTTCGTCCTTGCACGCATCCGGGTGCTCGGTCTGCTTCGTGATGTCCTTGACGGTCATCAGGCCGCGCAGTTCGAACGCGTCGTTGACGACCAGCACGCGCTCGAGGCGGTGGCTGTGCATCAGCGCCTTCGCTTCGGCGAGCGGCGTGCCTTCCTTGACCGTGACGAGGCGCTCGCGCGGCGTCATGATCGATTTGACCGGCTCATCGAGGCGCGTTTCGAAACGCAGGTCGCGGTTCGTGACGATGCCGACGAGCTGCGGGCCTTCGACGACCGGGAAGCCCGAGATGCCATGCTGGCGCGACAGCGCGATCACGTCGCGCACCTTCATTTGCGGCGGCACCGTGATCGGATCGCGGACGACGCCCGATTCGAAACGCTTGACCTTCGCGACTTCGCGGGCCTGCTCGGCCGGCGTGAGGTTCTTGTGGACGATACCGACGCCACCCTGCTGGGCCATCGCGATCGCGAGGCGACCTTCGGTGACCGTGTCCATCGCGGCGGACACGAGCGGCATGTTCAGGGAGATGTTGCGGGTCAGCTTGGTCTTGAGGCTGGTGTCGCGCGGGAGAACGTCGGAGAAGGCGGGAACGAGGAGCACGTCATCGAAAGTGAGTGCTTTTTGGATCAGACGCATGGCAAATCCTATGGGCGCAAAAGCGAATTATACGCGAAGCGCCGTGAATTTTCACAACACGAACAACGGCTTAGCCGGTTTCGGCCGTTCGGGGGCCGAATCGTTCGGTTCGCCGTTCGGTTCGTTTTCGATCGTCTTTCGTTTCACCGCCGCATCGAGCCATTCGCGCAACGGGCGGCAATATGGCCCATCGGCCTGTTGCAAACGGGCCACGCAGCCGAAGCAGCCGCGGCGAAGCAAGGCCAGGTAACGCGTCGAATCGGCCTGCCTACCCTGAGTTATAGCAGCCCTGCCGCGCGCGCGATCATCGCGATGCCGCCGCCGACCGCCACGCAACCGGCGATCCGCTCGACACGCCCGCCGGGCGGCCCGAGGCGCTCAGCGGTGATCGCGACCGTCACGGCAGCCATCACGCACAGGTCCATCATGCCGGCCGCCAGCGCGATCGCCATCAGGTTCCCGCAACAGGCGCCGCAGTGCATGGCGCCCCGCACGCCGTGCCACCATGCCGCACCGGCAACTGCCGACGACCGGTGTGCGTCGCCTGCCGCATGCCGGCAGCACGCCAGCCGCCGGGCCTTCCACGCGGAAAATTGCAGCATGCCCGCAACCGACACGACCGCGCCGGCCGCAAACGGCAGCACGCGGGCAAGCGCCGGCAGCCGTGCGGCGGCGGCCGTCAGCGCGGCGCCAGCCGGAAACACGAGCGCCCCGAGCGCCATCCACACCGCGAAGTACCCGGCGCCCGCCACGACGACGAGCCAGGCGGAACGCGCCGTCGCCATCGGGCCGATGCGCTGCCGGTATCGCCAGAGCATCGGCGCCAGCACCGGCAGCATCATCGTCACCGTCATCGCGCCCCACATTCCGGCGAACGCCGCGAATGCGCGTCCGGCGCTTCGGCCGCACGGCTGCAGCCATGCGGCCGAAGCCATCCAGCCGCCGGCCATCGGTTCGCGGCCCATCGCGGCCATCGACGCATGCTGCGCCACGGTCGCGAGCGCGGCAACGGCGAACACGGCCACGAGCGCCGCGCCGAAGGCTCGCGGATCGGGGCCCGCGTCGCCGGCCGGCGGCCGCGCCATCGCCCGCACCGCCCGCCCCCGCCCGTCGCCGGCGCGCTCAGCCGCGTGCGTACTCGTCATGACGGCGCCACCACGGGCCGGCCTCGTTGCGTCCGCGCGGCGCGCGATCGAGCCACTGGTACATCCCCCACAGCCCGTCGAGCCCGCGTGCATAGGTGGAGTACGTGTGATAGACGACGCCGTCCTCGCGCACGAACGCGCTCATCCCCGGCCGGTCGAGCGAATACGTGAGCGCATCGGTGCCGCACGTCGCAGCGAACTGCACGACGGGTGCCGGCGGCGGATCCATGTCCATCGCGTGACCGGCCAGCGCGTAGTTGTATTCGACGGCGCCCGCGCGCTGCTGCGTTTCGGTGAACGACACATTGAAGTCGAAGTTGAAATCGCTGCCGACCGACGACGCCCACGGGAAGCGCCACCCCATCCGCTGCCGGTAAGCGAGGAGTGTCGCGAGCGGCGCACGCGACACGGCGGCGAGCGTCACGTCGTGGTTCGCCAGGTGCACGGCGAAGCCGTCGAAACCGTCGGCGAGCGCCGAACACGACGGGCAGCCTGCCTTGTAGTCGGGGCCGAACATGAAATGATAGACGAGCAGTTGCGAACGGCCGCGAAACAGGTCGCCGAGCGTGGCCTGCCCGTCTTCGGTGTCGAACCGGTAGGTCTTGTCGACGCGTACCCAGGGCAGCGCCTGGCGCCGCCGCGCGAGTTCGTCGCTTTGCCTCGTCAGCGCCTTTTCCGCGTCGAGCAGCGCGCGCCGCGCGGCCAGCCATTCGTCGCGCGTTCCGGTGAGATGGGTCGTCATTGCGAGTTCCTCCTTCCGATGGGTAGCCGGGCACGGCGTCCGGTGCCGTGTGCGTGGTGCTAGATTAGTGGCGGGCATCGGGCCGGAGGGAGTGACAAGTGTGTCGGGATTCGGATGGATTCGCTGATCACGGCGGCCGCGCGCGCGCTCGCGGCCGGTGACGCGCTCGGCGCGCTGAACCGCGTCGCGCTGCGCGACGACGCGCCGGCGCTCGCGCTGCGCGGGATCGCGATGGCGCAGCTCGGCGATTTCGAACGCGCGCGCGCACTCGTGCGCGGCGCCGCACGCGCGTTCGGCCCCCGGGAGGCCGTGGCGCGTGCGCGCTGCGTCGTCGCGGAAGCGGAGATCGCGCTCGCATCGCGCGACTTGCGCTGGCCGACACGCGCGCTCGATGCCGCCTGTGCGACGCTCGACGCGCACGGTGACCGCGCGAACGCCGCGCACGCGCGCTATCTCGGCGTGCGCCGGCTGCTGCTGGTCGGCCAGCTCGACGACGCCGAACGGATGCTCGCGAATCTCGATCCCGCACCGCTGCCGGCTGCATCGCGCGCCGCCCATGAGCTGATCGCGGCCGGCATCGCGATGCGCCGCATCCGCACGCAGGCGGCTCGCGCGGCGCTCGTGCGGGCGCGCGCGGCGGCCCGCGACGCCGGCATCGCCGCGCTGACGGCCGAAATCGACACCGCGGCACGCGTGCTCGACGCACCGGCCGCGCGCCTCATCGCGCGCGGCACGTCGCGGCTCGTGCAGCTCGACGAAGTCGAGACGCTGTTCGCGTCGAACGCACTCGTCGTCGATGCGTGCCGCCACACGGTACGCGACGCGCGCACGACCGTGTCGCTCGCGCGACGGCCCGTGCTGTTCGTGCTCGCCCGCGCGCTCGGCGAGGCATGGCCGGCCGACGTGTCGCGAAACGCGCTCGTCGCGGTCGCGTTCCGCGCGAAACACGCGGACGAATCGCATCGCGCGCGCCTGCGCGTCGAGATCGGCCGGCTGCGCGCGGTGCTGCGGCCGCTCGCAAACATCGTCGCGACGCCGCGCGGCTTTGCGCTCGAACCGCTCGGCGTACGCGAGACCGTCGTCCTCGCGCGCCCGGTCGACGATCGCCACGCAGCCGTACTCGCGCTCCTCGCCGATGGCGAAGCATGGTCGAGCTCCGCGCTGGCGCTGGCCCTCGGCGCGAGCCAGCGCACCGTGCAGCGCGCGCTCGACGTGCTCGCCGAAGCCGACAAGGTCCAGGCGCTCGGCCGCGGCCGCGCGCGCCGCTGGATGACGCCGCCGCTGCCCGGTTTCGCGACGACCTTGTTACTCCCTGCCCCGCTGCCGGGAGATTAGGATGACCTCACCGAACGACGAGGCGACGAACATGAAACGCTCCAGTGCAGAGATTCTTCGCGAATACGGCCCGTTTCCCGGCGTCGACGGCGTACACGGCGTCACGTTCGACGGAAAGTACGTGTGGTACGCGTCCGGCGACAAGCTGAATGCGCTCGACCCGGAGCGCGGCACGACCGTCCGCTCGATCGACGTCGCCGCGCATGCGGGCACGGCGTTCGACGGCCGCCACCTGTACCAGATCGTCGAGGACCGCATCGAGAAGATCGACCCCGAATCGGGCCGCGTGCTCGCGACGATTCCCGCTCCCGGCGGCGGCGGCGATTCGGGGCTGGCATGGGCCGAAGGCGCGCTGTGGGTCGGCCAGTACCGCGATCGCAAGATTCATCAGGTGGATCCGCAGTCGGGCGCCGTGCTGCGCACGATCGAGTCGAACCGCTTCGTCACCGGCGTGACGTGGGTCGACGGAGAGCTGTGGCACGGCACCTGGGAAGCCGATCAGGCCGACTTGCGGCACATCGATCCGCACACGGGCCGGGTGCTCGAGCAGATCGACATGCCGGCCGGCGTCGGTGTGTCGGGGCTCGAATCCGACGGCCACGACCGCTTCTACTGCGGCGGCGGCAACAGCGGCACGCTGCGCGCCGTGCGGCGGCCCGCGCGGGTGCGGGCACCGGGCGGCGGTGCGGCGGCGCCCGATCCGGCTGACGACTGATCCGCCGCCTGCCGCGATCGCTGCTGCGCGCGGCGCGCCCACCCACCGGCCTGCACCGAGTGCAGGAATGAACAAGACGACGCCGCGACGGCGTCGCTAAGATGCGCGCTCATCAGTCACGTGTTCGGAGCAGTCGATGCAGCGCGGTGTGGTCTATGGTGTCCTGGCAGGTGCCCTGTGGGGCATGGTGTTTCTCGTTCCGCGGCTGCTGACCGACTTCTCGCCGCTGCTGCTGAGCGCCGGCCGCTATGCGATGTACGGTCTCGTGTCGCTCGCGGCCGCGCTGCCGGCGGCCCGCTCGCTGCTCGCGCGGCTGACCCGCGAGGATCTCGTCGCGCTGGTCAGGCTCGCCGTCATCGGCAACGTCGCGTACTACATGCTGCTGTCCGGTGCGGTGCACCTGATCGGCATCGCACCCAGCTCCCTGATCGTCGGCGTGCTGCCCGTCACGGTGACGCTCGCAGGCCTCGGCGACCACGGCGCCGTGCCGTTGCGCCGGCTCGCCGCCCCGCTGGCGCTGGTGATCGCGGGCATCGTCTGCATCAACGTCGACCTGTTCACGTCCGAGGCCGCACATGCGACGACGCTCGGCCAGAAACTCGCCGGCATCGCCTGCGCGGCGGGCGCGCTCGCGAGCTGGACCTGGTATGCGGTCGCGAACGCACGTTATCTGCAGCGCCATCATCGTTTCGGCGGCAACGAGTGGTCGGTCTTGTGGGGTGTCGTGACGGGCCTGATCGGCGGGCTCGTCTGGATCGCGATCCTCGCGCTGCCGGCCGGCACGCTGCAGGAAGCGGTGCCCGCGTCGCGCTGGCAATTGTTCTGGCTGCTGAACCTCGTGCTCGCGATCGGTGCGTCGTGGCTCGGCAACGGGCTGTGGAATGCCGCGTCGAAGCGGCTGCCCCTCACGCTGTCGGGCCAGCTGATCGTGTTCGAAACCGTATTCGCGATGCTTTACGCGTTCGTGTACGACCAGCGGATGCCGCATGCGCTCGAGATCGCCGCGCTGGTGCTGCTGCTCGCCGGCGTCTATGGATCGGTGCGCCGGCATGGCGACACGCCCGCCGGCGGCGGGACGGCGGGAAGCGCGGCGGCAAACGCACCGGCAAACGCGAATGCCGCAGCCCATTGAACGCCGCGGCGTTTGCTCAGACGAATCGAGCTGAAGGACGCGGATCGCTCCGCGTCAGCGCGCGTCCTTGTGCATCCACTTGCGGCCCTCGATGGAGCCGTCGCGGCGCGACTTGTCGACGCGACGCTGGCGCGCGAGTTTCGGATCGACGATCAACGGGCGGTAGATCTCGACGCGGTCGTGGTCGGCGAGCAGCGTGTCGAGCGGCGCAAGCTTCCCGTACACGCCCGTCTTCGCGTTCGCGAGATCGATTTCCGGATGCAGCGCGAGCACGCCGCTCGCATCGATCGCCGAACGAACGGTCGCCCCTTCGGGGAGCGACAGCGGAATCAGCGTCTGGCGATCCGGCAGCGCGTAGCAGACTTCGATCGACAGCATCGCGTCACCCCTTCCCGTAGCGCTGGTCGGCGCGCTTCACGAACGAATCGACGAACGTGTTCGCGATGTGGCTGAACACCGGCCCGATGATCTTCTCGAGCAGGATGTTCGAGAACTCGTAATGCAGCGCGAATTCGATCTTGCACGCATCGGCACGCAGCGCCGTGAAGCGCCACGAGCCCGTGAACTTCTTGAACGGGCCGTCCGTGAACTCCATGTCGATCCGAGTCGGGCGCTGCTGCGTGTTGCGCGTCGCGAAGTGCTGCTTGATGCCCTTGAAGTTGATGTCGATGCGCGCTTCCATCCCGCTCTCGTCCTGACGGCGAACCTCGACACCGCCGCACCAGGGCAGGAAATTGGGGTAATCGGCCACGTCGGTGACGAGGTCGAACATCTGTTCCGCCGAATGACGGATCAATACGGTTTTCTGGACATCTGCCATAAATCGCGCGGCATCGCTCAAGGTGAGAACGCAAGCCGGGCGATTCCCGCCCTGCTTTGCTAAAATCGTGATTTTAAACGAGTTGGCCCGATCCTTTCATGAGCATCATCGACAACAGGAAAGCGCACTTCGATTATCACATCGAGGAACGCTACGAGGCGGGGCTCGTGCTTGAGGGCTGGGAAGTCAAGGCGCTGCGCGCCGGGCGCGGCCAGATCAAGGAAGGCTACGTCGTGGTGAAGAACGCCGAGATCTTCCTGATCGGTACCCATATCAGCCCGCTGCCCGAAGCCTCGACGCACATCAAGCCCGACCCGGTTCGCACGCGCAAGCTGCTGCTGCACCGCGAGGAAATCAAGAAGCTGATCGGCAAGGTCGAGCAGCGCGGCTACACGCTCGTGCCGCTAAACTTCCACTACAAGGGCGGTCGCGTGAAGTGCGACATCGCGCTCGCAAAGGGCAAGAAGCTGCACGACAAGCGCGAAACCGAGAAGAAGCGCGACTGGGAACGCGAAAAGGCACGCATCATGCGCGCCGGCACCTGACGCGCGACGCACCCCGCAAACGACACGGCCCGCTCGAAGCGGGCCGTGTTGCTTTGGACTACGTGAATCGCCGATGCCGGCTGTGCGGCGGCGGCTGAGGCACGCCATACCGCCGGCGTCGGCCGAAGAAAGGTGCCGCGGGCATCATCCGCGCCCCGGCTGCGCGACGATTCGCCGCACACCGATCGTACGCGGCGCGCCCTTCGCACGCCGCGTACGCCCGAATCAGGCCTTCCCGCCCGAGGCCGCCCCCGCGTTCTTGACGATCGTCAGCGCCGACGAGATCGCGGTGCCGAGATCCGACAGGTTCGACGGCACGATCAGCGTGTTGCCCTGCTTCGCGAGATTCGAGAACGCCCCGACATACTGCTCGGCGACCTTCAGGTTCACCGCATCCATCCCGCCCTGCGACTGGATCGCGTTCGCGATCTTCTGGATCGCCTGCGCGTTCGCCTCGGCCACCGCCAGAATCGCAGCGGCCTCGCCCTGTGCCTGGTTGATCGCAGCCTGGCGTTCGCCTTCGGATTTCTGGATCGCCGCTTCGCGCGCGCCCGACGCGAGGTTGATCTGCTCCTGCTTGCGGCCTTCAGATGCGGCGATCAGCGCGCGCTTTTCACGCTCAGCGGTGATCTGCGCCTGCATCGCGTGCAGGATTTCCTTCGGCGGCGTCAGGTCCTTGATCTCGTAACGCAGCACCTTCACGCCCCAGTTCGCCGCCGCCTGGTCGAGCGCCGACACGATGTTGTGGTTGATGAAGTCGCGCTCCTCGAACGTCTTGTCGAGTTCGAGCTTGCCGACCACCGAACGCAAGGTCGTTTGCGCGAGCTGCGTGATCGCGAGCACGAAGTTGCTCGACCCGTAAGACGCCTTCATCGGATCGGTCACCTGGAAGTACAGCACGCCGTCGACCTGCAGCTGCGTGTTGTCGCGCGTGATACAGACCTGGCTCGGCACATCGAGCGGGATTTCCTTCAGCACGTGCCGGTACGCGATGCGATCGACGAACGGCAGCACGATATTCAGGCCGGGCGACAGCGTCGCGTGATAGCGCCCGAAGCGCTCGAGCACCCACGCATGCTGCTGCGGCACGATCTTCACCGTCTTCGACACGATCACGATCGCAATGACGAGCAGGACAACCCAGATGATCAGCGAATCCATGAAATATTCCCTCCTTGTTGTATCGGCGGACGATCAGCCCGCGGGTTTCGCCACGACCACGAGACAATTGCCGCGCACGGCACTCACCTGATACACATGCGCATCGTCGCGCTCGCCGTTCGCCAGCTCGACGTCCCAGTCGGCGCCGCGATACTGCACGCGCGCACGGCCGTCGCGCCACGCATCGACCGTAACGGTCGAGCCGATGTCGAGATTGACGTCGGGATTCGTCGACGTGTCGCGCTTCTGCTTGCGGCCGAGCCCCGAGCGGCGCAGCGCGATCATCGCGACGATCGCGACCGCGGCCGCCGCGCCGAACTGCACGTGCGGCGCGAAACCAGCCAGTTGCAGCAAGCCGCCCGCGAGAAAGCCGAGTGCGATCATCAGCAGGTAGAACGTGCCCGTCAGCAGTTCGGCCACGACCAGCACGCCCACCGCGACCCACCAGAACAGATGCCCCGACATCATTTTGGCCTCCAGAAAAACGCCCCCGATACTCACTATATTCGCTGCCGCGAGCGGAGGCGACCGGCACGCCCGGATCAGCACGTTGCGTACCGACAAATAAAAACACCCCGGTGCGTACCGGGGTGTTTATAACACGAACCTTGCATTTTGCCTTCAACGAAAGCGCGGCGGTACCGCGCTTTCACCGAAGCGGCATCGCCGACCGTTACTTCCGGTTGGCAAGCGCCTGCCACGTATCGATGATCGTGTCGGGGTTCAGCGAGATCGACACGATGCCTTCGTCGGTCAGCCATTGCGCGAAGTCCGGATGATCGGACGGGCCCTGGCCGCAGATACCAACGTACTTGCCCATCTTGCGGCAGGTATCGATCGCGCGCTTCAGCAGGAACTTGACGGCCGGGTCACGTTCGTCGAAGTCGACAGCCAGCAGTTCCATGCCCGAATCGCGGTCAAGGCCGAGCGTGAGCTGCGTGAGGTCGTTCGAGCCGATCGAGAAACCGTCGAAGTGCTCCAGGAACTCTTCGGCGAGGATCGCGTTGGTCGGGACTTCGCACATCATCACAAGGCGCAGGCCGTTTTCGCCGCGCTTCAGGCCGAACTTCTCGAGCAGGCCGACGACACGCTCCGCCTGCTTCACGGTACGCACGAACGGCACCATGATCTCGACGTTGGTCAGGCCCATCTCGTCGCGCACGCGCTTCAGTGCACGGCATTCCATCTCGAACGCCTGCGCGAAGTCTTCAGCGATGTAGCGCGATGCGCCGCGGAAGCCCAGCATCGGGTTTTCCTCGTCCGGCTCGTAACGCGAACCGCCGATCAGCTTCTTGTACTCGTTCGACTTGAAGTCGGACAGACGCACGATCACGGGCTTCGGATAGAACGCCGCAGCGATCGTCGCGACACCTTCCGTCAGCTTGTCGACGTAGAACTGACGCGGCGATGCGTGACCGCGCGCGACGCTCTCGACGGCCTTCTTCAGGTCCTGGTCGATGTTCGGGTACTCGAGAATCGCCTTCGGGTGAACGCCGATGTTGTTGTTGATGATGAACTCGAGACGCGCGAGACCCACGCCGCCGTTCGGCAGTTGCGAGAAGTCGAACGCGAGCTGCGGGTTGCCGACGTTCATCATGATCTTGACCGGGATTTCCGGCAGTTCGCCGCGCTGCACTTCCGTGACTTCCGTCTCGAGCAGGCCGTCGTAGATCTTGCCTTCGTCGCCCTCCGCGCACGACACGGTGACGAGCGCGCCGTCCTTCAGGACGTCGGTCGCATCGCCGCAGCCGACGACTGCCGGCACGCCGAGCTCACGCGCGATGATCGCCGCGTGGCAGGTCCGGCCGCCACGGTTCGTGACGATCGCGGCCGCACGCTTCATCACCGGCTCCCAGTTCGGGTCGGTCATGTCGGCCACCAGCACGTCGCCCGGCTGCACGCGTTCCATTTCCGACGGATCCTGGATCACGCGCACGGGGCCCGCGCCGATCTTCTGGCCGATCGCACGCCCCGTCGCGAGCACCTGCGACTGGCCCTTCAGCTTGAAGCGCTGCTCGGCCTTGCCGGTTGCCTGGCTCTTCACGGTTTCCGGGCGTGCCTGCAGGATGAAGATCTTGCCGTCGCGGCCGTCCTTGCCCCACTCGATGTCCATCGGACGCTGATAGTGCTTCTCGATGATGACCGCGTACTTCGCCAGCTCGATCACGTCTTCGTCGGTGATCGAGTAGCGGTTGCGCTGTTCGTGCGGCACGTCGACCGTCTTCACGCGGCCCGGCTCGCCCGGCTGCGTGAATTCCATCTTGATCAGCTTCGAGCCGATCGAGCGGCGGATGATCGGGTACTTGTCCTGTGCGAGCGTCGTCTTGAACACGTAGAACTCGTCCGGGTTCACCGCGCCCTGCACGACGGTTTCGCCCAGGCCGTAGCTCGACGTGATGAACACGGCGTCCTTGAAGCCCGATTCGGTGTCGATCGTGAACATCACGCCGGCCGCGCCGACGTCCGAGCGAACCATGCGCTGCACACCGGCCGACAGCGCGACTTCCGCGTGCGTGAAGCCCTTGTGCACGCGGTACGAGATCGCGCGGTCGTTGTACAGCGACGCGAACACGTGCTTCATGCGGTCGAGCACGTCTTCGATGCCGACGACGTTCAGGTAAGACTCCTGCTGACCGGCGAACGATGCGTCGGGCAGGTCTTCCGCGGTAGCGGACGAGCGCACGGCGAACGACAGCTCGCCCGGCGAACTGTTCTTCAGGATGTCGAACTGCTCGCGGATTTCCTGCTCGAGACGTGCCTGCATCGGCGCATCGACGATCCACTTGCGGATTTCCGCACCAGCTTCGGCGAGCGCCTTCACGTCGTCGATGTCGAGCGACTCGAGACGCTTGGCGATGCGGTCGGTAAGGTCGTTGTGCTTGAGGAAATCGCGGAACGCGAGCGCGGTCGTGGCGAAACCGGTGGGTACGCGAACGCCTGCTTCGGAAAGCTGGCTGATCATTTCGCCAAGCGACGCATTCTTGCCGCCGACGATTTCCACATCGGTCATCCGCAACTGCTCGAACGGAATTACATACGCCTGGTCCTTTGCGACGTTTGCTGCGTTAGTCATACAAGCCCCTAAGTGTGAAAAAAATGCTCGATTGCGCAAGTGGGCTCGGACGCGGGCGCTTGCAAAAAGGCGCGGCGCGTCTTGCGCAACCTGTTGGAGAAACACTCGCAGCGGCGAAAATCTTCTGACCCGATTTGCAAAAATCCCGGCAGAAGGGCGATATTTGCAGACAAATCGCCAAACTTGCCGGGAATTATGAAATCGAGCGGCAAAGCCTGGGGCGCCGTTCGCGCCCTGCCCCCGCAATTGCTTATCCAACAGGTTGCCGCTATTCTACCGTGCCGGCTGCCGGATGTGGCGCGACCTTGTCACTGCGTCTGGAGGCGACCCTCCAGCCGCCCGCGCAACCGCCCTTCACGCTCGACGTCCAGATTCATGCTGCCTACCGTATTCATCGTCTCCGACGGCACCGGGATCACTGCCGAAACCTTCGCGCACTCGATCCTCTCCCAGTTCGACCAGAAATTCCGTCTCGTGCGCGTGCCGTTCGTCGACTCGCTCGACAAGGCCTATGCGACCGTCGAGAAGATCAACGAGGCCGCCGTGCACGACGGCCGCCGCGCGATCGTGTTCACGACGCTCGTCGACAGCGAGTCGAACGACATCGTCAAACGCTCGAACGCACTCGTGCTCGACATGTTCCAGCGCTTCGTCGAACCGCTCGAACAGGAACTGGAGCTCAAGTCGAGCCACGCGATGGGCCGCGGCCACCAGAACGCGGACACCGAGGAATACAAGACCCGGATCGAGGCGATCAACTTCTCGCTCGCGCACGACGACGGCCAGTCGAACCGCAACCTGTCGGAGGCCGACGTGATCCTCGTCGGCGTGTCGCGCAGCGGCAAGACGCCGACGAGCCTGTATCTCGCGATGCAGTACGGCGTGAAGGCAGCGAACTATCCGCTGATTCCGGAAGACTTCGAACGCGGCAAGCTGCCGTCGGCGCTCGCCTCGCACCGCGAGAAGCTGTTCGGGCTGTCGATCGACCCGCAGCGCCTGTCGGAGATCCGGAACGAGCGGCGCCCGGGCAGCAAGTACGCGGCGCCCGAGAACTGCCGCTACGAAATCAACGAGGCGGAAGCGATGATGCGCCGCGAGGGGATCAAGTGGCTGTCGTCGACGCACAAGTCGATCGAGGAAATCGCGACGACGATCCTGCAGGAAGTCCGCCTCGACCGGCAGTCGTACTAAGGTCGAGCGCCGGGGGCCGCCCGGCCGCCGTCGGAAACAAAAAGGCCGCGTCGAACGCGGCCTTTTTTCGTGGTGCGGGGAACGCGCGAGCGTGGCGTCACGCTCACCGCTGCTGGCGCACCTGCTCGAACAGGCACACCGCCGCCGCGGCTGCGACGTTCAGCGACTCCATCCCGCCCGGCTGCGGAATCGTCACGCGATGCGTGGCGACCTCGCGCCAGTACGCGCAGACGCCTGCGCCCTCGTTGCCGAACACCCACGCCACGGGGCCCGACAGATCGCAATCGTAAATTGCCTGCGCGCCGTGCGAGTCGGTCAGCGCAACCGGTACATCGAGGCGTTCGGCGAGTTCACCGGCTTCGACGTCCTCGTGGATCGACAGCAGGAAATGCGCGCCCATGCCCGAACGCAGCACCTTCGACGACCATGCGTACGCGGTCCCCGGCGCACAGAACACGTGGCGCACGCCTGCGGCCGCCGCGCTGCGCAGGATCGAGCCGACGTTGCCGGCGTCCTGCACGCCGTCGAGCACGACCGACGTATGCGTGACGCGAGTGGGCAGCGGTTGCGCCGGCCGGTCGACGAGCAGCAGGAAGCCGACGCCGTTGACGACGTTCGACAACTGCCCGAACAGCGCGTCGGGCAATGTGACGATCCGTTGCGCATCGATGCGCGCGACGATCGCCTGCGCCTCCGCGTGGCCGAGTGCGCCTTCGGTCGCCACGCACAGCTCGGGCGTCGCGCCCGTATCGAGGTACGCGCTCGCGAGATGGAATCCTTCGAGCAGCGCCTGGCCGCTGCGGCGCTGATGGGGCGTCGAACCCGCGAGCGCCTTCAGGCGCTTGTACAGCGGGTTGTCGCGGGAAGTGATGCTTTTCATCGAATCAGGTCGAGTGCCGCGCGAACCGGCGCGAACGAGCGCCGGTGCGCTTCGCATGGCCCGTGCTCGCGTAGCGCGGCAAGGTGTTTCGCGGTGCCGTAGCCCGCATGTACGTTGAAGCCGTACACCGGAAAACGTTCGTGCAGGTCGACGAGCATGCGATCGCGCGTGACCTTCGCGAGAATCGACGCGGCCGAGATGCTCGGCACGAGCGCATCGCCGCTGACGATCGCCTCGGCACGCACCGTCAGCGTCGGGCAGCGGTTGCCATCGATCTGCGCGAGCGTCGGCAGCACCGACAGGCCCTCGACCGCCCGCTTCATCGCGAGCATCGTCGCGTGCAGGATATTCAGCGTGTCGATTTCGTCGACGCTCGCCGACGCGACGCAATACGCGCGCGAACGTGCGACGATCAGGTCGTACAGCGCGTCGCGCTTCTTCGCGGACAGCGCCTTCGAATCGTCGAGCCCGTCGATCGGCTGCGCCGGAGCGAGGATCACGGCGGCGGCCACCACCGGCCCCGCGAGCGGGCCACGACCGGCTTCGTCGACGCCGCAGACGATCTCGTCGGGCCGGCTGAAATCGAAACCGTCCTGCACGTCGCTCGACGCGCGGCGGCGTGGTGCACGTACTGCGGTCATGCGCGCCCCTTGCGTTGTTCGAGCACGCGCACGACCGCTTCGGCCGCCTTCGCGGCCGTGTTCTGCCGCAGCGAAAGATGCATTTCGGTGAAGACTTCGGTCAGTGTGCGGCGGTTCGCGTCGTCGCGCAGCTGCGTGAGCGTCGCATCGGCGAGCGCCTCGGGCGTCGCGAAGTGCTGCAGCAGCTCGGGCACGACGAAACGCCCCGCCAGGATGTTCGGCAAGCCGACGTACGGCAGGTACCCCTGCCGGCGCATGATCTGCCCGGTCAGCCAGGGCACCTTGTAGGAGATCACCATCGGCTTCTTCAGCAGCGCGGCTTCCAGCGTGACCGTGCCGCTCTTCACGAGGATCGCGTCAGCCGCCGTCATCGCGACCTGCGAGCGGCCGTCGGTGAGCGTCAGCGCAAGCTGCGGATGCGCGTCGACGAGCGGCTGCAGCAGCGCGCGCAACGCGGGCGTCGCCGCCGGCATCACGAACCGCACGCCAGGCTCGCGCTGCTGCATCAGCGCCATCGCCGCAAAGAACGTCGGGCCGATCAGCGCGATTTCCGAACGCCGGCTGCCCGGCAGCACCGCGATCACCGGGCCGTCGGCCGGCAATCCGAGCGCGATGCGCGCGCCGTGCATGTCAGGCTCGAGCGGAATCTCGTCGGCCAGCGGATGGCCGACGTAGGTCGAGGCAACACCTGCCTTGTCGAGAATCGCCGGTTCGAACGGGAACAGGCACAGCATGTGGTCGACGGACTTCGCGATCTTCTTGATGCGGCCGCCGCGCCATGCCCAGATCGACGGGCACACGAAGTGGATCGACGGGATACCCGCGTCGCGCGCGGCCTGTTCCACGCTGAAGTTGAAGTCGGGTGCGTCGATGCCGATGAACGCGTCCGGTCGCTCGGCAAGCAACTGGCGCTTCAGCTCACCACGAATCCGCAGGATCTCGGGAATCTGGCCGAGCGCCTCGACGTAGCCGCGCACGGTCAGCTTGTCCATCTGCCAGTGCGAGTCGAAGCCCTGCGCGATCATCCGCTGCCCGCCGATCCCGTAATACTGGGCCGATTCGGGCAGCCGCTCGCGCAGCCCGCCGAGCAGCGACGCCCCGAGCAGGTCGCCCGACGGTTCGCCGGCCGCCATCGCGAGCCGGAGCTGAGTGGTCGGAAGCGGCATCGCTTAGCGGATGATGCCGCGTTGCGACGCGTCGATGAACTCGACGAACGCCTTGACCGCCGCGTCGCCGTCGCCGCCCGCTTCCGCGAGCTCGCGCAGCTGCACCTTCGCTTCCTCGAACGACAGGCCGTTCTTGTACAGCAGGCGGTAAGCGCTGCGCAGCGCCGAGATCGCATCGGGCGAGAAGCCGCGCCGACGCAGCCCTTCGACGTTGATGCCGTGCGGCTCTGCCTTGTTGCCCGCCGCGATCACGAACGGCGGAATGTCCTGCACGAGCGCCGAAGCGCCCCCGAGCATCGAGTGCGCGCCGATGCGCACGAACTGGTGGACGCCCGACATCCCGCCGACGATCGCCCAGTCGCCGATCTCGACGTGGCCGGCCATCTGCGCGTTGCTCGACAGGATCACGTGGCTGCCGACAGTGCAGTCGTGACCGATGTGCACATAGGCCATGATCCAGTTGTCGTCGCCGAGCGTCGTCACGCCGCCGTCCTGCACGGTGCCCGTGTGGATCGTCGTGAATTCGCGGATCGTGTTGCGGCTGCCGATCACGAGCTTCGTCGGCTCGTCCTTGTACTTCATGTCCTGCGGACGGCCGCCGACCGACGCGTAATGGCCGATGCGGTTGTCCTCGCCGAGCGTCGTATGGCCTTCGATCACGCTGTGCGAGCCGATCGTCGTGCGCGCGCCGATCGTGACGTGCGGGCCGACGATCGCGTACGGGCCGATCTCTACCGATTCGTCGATCTGCGCGCCCGGTTCGACAATCGCGGTGGGATGAATCCTGGTCATGCGCCGTTGCCTCTCGATGTGATGTGTCGCGTTGCGTTGCCTGTGCGTGCCGCGTCGCTCAGGGCGCCACGTCGGTCGTCTTGACCGTGCACATCAGTTCGGCTTCCGCCGCCACCTTGCCGTCCACTTCCGCCACCGCCTTGAACTTCCAGATGCCGCGGATGTAGCGTTCGAACGTCACGTTCAGAATCAGTTGGTCGCCCGGTTCGACCGGACGCTTGAAGCGCGCGCCGTCGATCCCGACGAAGTAGTACAGCGTGTTCTCCGGATCCTTCGGCTGCTCTTCCGAGAAGGTCAGCAGCGCCGCGGCCTGCGCGAGCGCCTCGAGGATCAGCACGCCCGGCATCACCGGCCGCTTCGGGAAATGCCCCTGGAAGAACGGCTCGTTGATCGACACGTTCTTCAGCGCTTTGATTCCCTTGTGCGGTTCGAGTTCGAGCACGCGATCGACGAGCAGAATCGGGTAGCGATGCGGCAGCAGCGTGAGGATCTTGTGGATGTCGAGATTGATTTTTTCAGTGCTCATGATGGTTCGTCTCACGCAGAGGCTGCGCGGTGGTGATGCAAAGGCTGAAGCGGGCCGCCGTGCGGCCCAGTCTGGCAAACCGGGCCGGTTGCGCTGGCCGTGCCCGGTTCGAGGTCTCGCATGATGCGCTCAGGCGCCCGTGCCGCCCTGGGCGGCGAGCGCGGCCTCGAGCGCCTTGATGCGCTCGCGCAGCTTGTCGAGGTTGCGCACGAGCGCGGCGCTCTTGTTCCATTCGCCGTGGTCGACGGCCGGGAACGCGCTGGTATAGATGCCGGCCTTCGGCAGCGACTTCGATACGCCCGAATTCGCGGTGATGATGACATAGTCGCCGAGCGTCACGTGGCCGGCGATCCCGGCCGCGCCGCCGATCATGCAGTGGCGGCCGATCGTCGTGCTGCCCGCGATGCCCGCCTTGCCGGCGATCACCGTGTAGGCGCCGATCCGGCAGTTGTGGGCGATCTGCACCTGATTGTCGATCTTCACGCATTCTTCGATGACGGTATCCGCCATCGCGCCGCGGTCGATCGTCGTGTTCGCGCCGATCTCGACGTCCGGGCCGATCGATACGCCGCCGACCTGCGGGATCTTGACCCAGCTGCCGGTGCGCGCGTCGCCGTCGCCGACGAAATCCGGCGCGAAGCCGAAACCGTCGGAGCCGATCACGGCGCCCGCATGGATGATCGCGCGCGGGCCGACCTTGCAGCCGTGGTACACCGACGCGTTCGGATAGATGTGCGAGCCCGCGCCGATCGTCGTGCCGCGGCCGATGAAGACGTTCGCGTCGAGCTGCACGCCGTCCTCGATCACCGCGCCGGCCTCGACCGTCACGTGCGGGCCGATCACCGCGCTCGCGGCGACCTGCGCGGCCGGATCGATCGTCGCGCTCGGATGCACGCCGGCGGTACGCTGCGGCGTAGCCAGATCGATGAACATCTGCGCGACGCGCGCGAAGTACGCGTACGGATTCGGCGTGACAATGAAATTGCGACCCGTCGCGGCCGCGCCCAGCTTTTCCAGATCCTTCGGCGCGATCAGCACCGCGCCGGCGCGGGTCGACTCGACCTGCGACAGGTACTTCGGATTCGCGAGGAACGCGAGTTGCTGCGGGCCTGCCTGGTCGAGCGGTGCGAGCCCGCTCACCTTGCACTGTGCGTCGCCGGCGATCTCGCCGCCGAACCGCTTTACGAGTTCCTCAAGCGTCAATGCCATTCGTCGTCTGCTCCGTTCAGTTCGTCGAGCCGGACGCGAGCGCCTTGAGCACCTTGTCGGTGATGTCGATGCGCGGGCTGACGTACACGGCTTCCTGCACGATCAGGTCGTAATTCTGCTGCTCGGCGATCTGCTTGATGACCTTGTTCGCCTTCTCAAGCACGGCCGCCAGCTCCTCGTTGCGGCGCTGGTTCAGGTCTTCGCGGAACTCGCGCTGCTTGCGCTGGAAGTCGGTATCGAGCTGGGCGAGATCGCGCTGCTTCTGCGCGCGGTCGGCCGCCGACAGCGACGCGCCGTTCTTGTCCAGCGAATCGGACATCGACTTCAGGCGTGCCGCCAGATCCTGCAGATCCTTGTCACGCTTCGCGAACTCGGCTTCGAGCTTCGTCTGCGCCGCCTTCGCGGGCGCCGACTCGCGCAGGATCCGATCCGAATTGACCGCCGCGATGCGGGCGACGTCCTGTGCGTGTACCGTCGCAGCGCCCAAGGCCAGCGCAACGGTCAGCGCGCACATCACTCGTTTCGAAAACTTACCGGTTAGCAAAATTACCCTCTCGTTGCTGTTGTCATGCGTTCGGTCAGAACGCCGTCCCGATCTGGAACTGGAATTTCTGGTACTGGTCGCCTTCGTGCTTCTGCAGCGGGAAGCCGAGGCTCAGCTTCAGCGGGCCGATCGGCGAGATCCACGCGAGACCCACGCCGTAGCCGTAACGCAGGCCGTTGGCGCCCGTACTCGTGCCGCCCGGCGCGTTGCCCCACACGTTACCGCCGTCGAGGAACGTGAACACGCGCAGCGTGCGGTCGTAGCCCGTGCCCGGCAGCGGGAACGTCAGCTCGATGTTGCCGACGAGCATCTTCGAACCGCCAATCGGGTCGTTCGTCTTCGTGTCGCGCGGGCCCAGCGAGCTCGGCTCGTAGCCACGCACGGAGCCGATACCGCCCGCGTAGTAGTTCTTGAAGATCGGGTACGGGTTGCCGATACCGTTACCGTAGCCGCCTTGCAGGTTCAGGCCCAGGATGAAGCCGCGCGAGAACGAATAGTAGTACTGGGCCTGCAGGTCGGCCTTGTAGTACTGGATCTTGCCGACCGGTACGCCGTACTCCATGTTCGCCTGCGTGAAGTAGCCGCGGCTCGGAATCAGCGCGCTGTCACGCGCGTCGCGCGACCACGCGACCGTCAGCGGCACCGTGTTCGACACGCGGCCGAACTCGTTCACGTAATCCTGGTAGCTCTGCGGCGTGTTCGAATCGACGTCGAGACGGTTCTGCTCGAAGCCGGCGCCGAAGTAGACGGTGTCGACTTCCGAGAACGGAATGCCGAACTTCAGGTTGCCGCCCGCGCTGATGATCCGGAAGCTCGAGCTCGTCGAATAGTAGAGCGGCTGGTACGTGCGGTAGTAGACGTCCGTGATCCGCTTGATGCCGTCGACCGTGAAATACGGGTCGACCTGCGTAACGGTCAGCGTACGGTAGCTCTTCGCGGTGTTGACGTTCACCGACAGGCTGGTACCCGAGCCGAACACGTTATCCTGCGACACGCCCGCCGACAGCACGACCTTGTCCGTCGACGAGAAGCCGGCGCCCAGCGTGATCGCGCCGGTCGGCTTTTCATCGACCTTCACGTTCACGTCGACCTGGTCGTTCGTGCCGTCGACCGGCACCGTCGTCACGTCGACGTTGGTGAAGTAGCCGAGACGGTTCACGCGATCCTTCGACAGCGCGAGGCGGTTCGAATCGAACCACGAGCTTTCGAGCTGGCGCATTTCGCGGCGCACGACTTCGTCGCGCGTGCGCGTGTTGCCGACGACGTTGATCCGGCGCACGTACACGCGGCGGCTCGGATCGACGACGAGGTTCAGGTTCACCTTGTGGTTCGCCTGGTCGATGTCCGGCTGCGCGTTGACGGTCGCGAATGCATAGCCGTATTCACCGAGCTTGTCGACGATCGACTTGGTGGTCTGCTGCAGCTTTTCGGCCGAGAAGCGGTCGCCCGGCTTGATCTTGATCAGCTTGCTGAGTTCGGCCTCGCGATCGAGCAGGTTGCCCGACAGCTTGATGCCCGACACCGTGTACGGCTCGCCTTCGTGCAGCGTGACCGTCAGGTACATGTCCTTCTTGTCGGGCGAGATCGACACCTGGGTCGAATCGATGTTGAACTCGAGATAGCCGCGGTTCAGGTAGTACGAGCGCACCGCTTCGAGGTCGCCCGTCAGCTTTTCCTTCGAGTACAGGTCGTTCTTCGTGTACCAGGAGAACCAGTTCGGCGTGGACAGCTGCATCTCGTCGCGCAGCGTGCTGGTGCTGAATGCCTTGTTGCCGATGAAGTTGATCTGGCGGATCTTCGCGCTCGGGCCTTCGGCCACCGCGAACAGGATCGACACACGGTTCGCGTCGACCGGCGTGACCGTCGTCTTGACCTCGGCCGCGTAAAAGCCGCGCGTGAGGTACTGGCGCTTGAGCTCCTGCTCCGCCTTGTCGACGAGCGCCTTGTCGTAATAACGGCCGTCGGCAAGGCCGACCGCGCGCAGCGCCTTCGTCAGGTTGTCCTTGTCGAATTCCTTCGTGCCGGTGAAGTCGATCGACGCGATGGCCGGACGCTCCTGCACCTGCACGATCACGACGTTGCCCTGCGTGGCGATGCGTACGTCGTTGAAAAAGCCCGTCGCGTACAACGCGCGGATTGCTTCGGATGCCTTGTCGTCCGTGAAGGTATCGCCCTGCTTGATCGGCAGGTAGGCGAACACCGAACCCGCTTCGACGCGCTGCAGCCCCTCGATCTTGATGTCTTGCACCACGAACGGTGCCGCTGCATGCGCCGCGAGGCCGTGCGCGGCGAGCGCGGCCGCTGCAACTGTCTTAGGTACAAAACGATGAGGTTTGAACAACATGCATCCCCAATATTTAGCTGCATCAAATCAGGCGACTGCCCAGCGGCGGCCGCCTGACGCTTCAGAAATGGATTAACCGAGCCAGATCGTTGAACAGCGCGATCGCCGACAACGCGACGATGCAGATCAACCCGGCTCTTTGCAGAATCAGCTGCCAGCGCTCCGAGACGGCTTTCCCGGTCGCGGCTTCAACCGCATAATATAACAGATGCCCCCCGTCCAAAACGGGAATCGGCAACAAGTTCAGGACGCCAAGGCTAATGCTGACAAGGGCGAGGAACGACAGGAACGCCGACGGACCGAGCCGCGCACTCTTGCCCGCGTAGTCGGCAATCGTCACGGGGCCGGACAGGTTCTTCAGCGACGCGTTGCCCGTGATCATGCGCCCGAACATCCGCAGCGAATACACGGAAATGTCCCACGTGCGGTGCGCGCCGAGCCGCAGGCTCTCGATCGGCCCGTAACGCACGTCGACGGACGGCGCATGCATCGACAGCGCCGCACCGATACGGCCGACCTGCTGCCCCGATTCGTCGTCGCGCTGCATCTGCGGCACGATCGACACCGTCTGCGCGGCGCCGTCGCGCTCGATCTGCAGCTCGAGCGGCTTGCCCGCATGGTGTTTCACGAAATCGATGAAGCGCGTCGCGCCGCCGATCGGCTTGCCGTCGAGCGCGACCAGCTTGTCGCCGGACTTCAGGCCCGCCTGCTCCGCCGCGCTGCCGGGCTGCACCGACGCGACCGACAGCGTGCCGCCGCCGGTCTCGAAGCCCAGATGGGCCATGAAATCGTCGTCGAGCTGACTTTCGGGAACGTTGCGCAGGTCGACGCGGAAATCGAACGTCGTGTTGCCGTCGCGCGCGCCGAGCACGATCTCGCGGTGATCGAACGCGGCCGCGAGCAGCTTCCAGCGCAGGTCCGACCACGACCTTACCGGCTCGGACTCGCCGCCTTGCGCGTCGCCCGTGCGCGCGTTGCGGATCGACACGATCGCCTCACCACCGTCGAAGCCCGCGCGCGCCGCCGCCGTACCGGCGGCCGGCGGCGCGACGATCGCGGCCGGCTCGGTCACACCGGTGGCAAATACGACGGAAAACAGGAGAATTGCCAACAGGAAGTTGGCAATCGGCCCGGCCGCGACGATCGCGATGCGCTTGTAGACCGATTGCCGGTTGAACGCCTGGCCGAGCTCCTCGGGCGGGATGCCGGGGCCGGGATCGCGTTCGTCGAGCATCTTCACGTAGCCGCCGAGCGGCAACGCGGACAGCGTCCACTCGGTGCCCGTCCGGCGGCTGACCCAGCGCGCGACGGGCTGGCCGAAGCCGATCGAGAAACGCAGCACCTTCACGCCGCACCAGCGCGCGACGCGATAATGTCCGTACTCATGCACGACGACCAGCACCCCGATCGCCACCGCAAACGCGATCAGTTCGACCAGCACGTTCATGAGCACCCCATTCAGACAGTGCGCTCCACGCGTGGCGCAGGCGCTTTGGCAATGATCTCGGCGGCGAGGCGGCGTGCCTCTGCATCCGCCGCCAGGACGTCGTCGAGCCCGTCGGGCGCGCGGTTCGGCAGCGTGTTGAGCACGGCGTCGACCGTCGCCGCAATCGCCATGAAGCCGATGCGGCGCGCGAGAAACGCTTCGACCGCCACTTCGTTCGCCGCGTTCAATGCGGCACTCGCGATACCGCCTTCCTCGAGTGCCTTCAGCGCGAGCGCGAGGCACGGGAAGCGCGCGTAATCGGGCTTCTCGAACGACAGCTGGGCGATCTGCGCGAGGTCGAGCTGATCGACGCCCGCATCGACGCGCTCGGGGAACGCGAGTGCGTGCGCGATCGGCGTGCGCATGTCGGGGTTGCCGAGCTGGGCGAGCACCGAGCCGTCGCGGTACGACACGAGCGAATGGATCACGCTCTGCGGATGGATCAGCACGTCGATCCGGTCGCCCGGCAGCCCGAAGATCCAGTGCGCCTCGATCACCTCGAGACCCTTGTTCATCATCGTCGCGGAGTCGACCGAGATCTTGCGGCCCATCACCCAGTTCGGATGCTTGCACGCCTCGTCCGGCGTCACGTCGACGAGCGTGGCCGGTTCGCGCGTGCGGAACGGGCCGCCCGACGCGGTCAGGATGATCTTCGAGATCCCGCCGTGCTCGTTCTCGTCGCGCGGCATGCACTGGAAGATCGCGTTGTGTTCGCTGTCAACCGGCAGCAGGATCGCGCCATGGTCACGCACGGCGTCCATAAAGATCGCGCCCGACATCACCAGCGATTCCTTGTTCGCGAGCAGGATGCGCTTGCCGGCGCGCGCGGCCGCGAGGCTCGGCGCGAGGCCGGCCGCACCGACGATCGCCGCGACCACCGTGTCGCAGCCGTCGCTCTTCGACACGTCGACGAGCGCCTGCGGCCCGTGCAGCACGGTCGTCTTGCTGCCCGCCGCACGCAGTTTCGCTTCGACGTGCGCGGCGGTCGCGGCATCGCCGACCACCGCCACTTCAGGCGCGAAGCGCAGGCATTGCTCGACCAGCTTGTCGCCGTTGCGGTGTGCGGTCAGCGCGTAGACCGAGAAGCGCTCGGGATGGCGCGCGACCACGTCGAGCGTGCTGTCTCCGATCGAGCCCGTGGAACCGAGCAATGTCAGACGTTTTTGCATAACAGAAATAGTGGTTTAACCAAGCAGCAGCATCGCGAGCGGCAGCACCGGAAGCAGCGCGTCGACACGGTCGAGCACGCCGCCATGGCCAGGCAGCAGTCCGCTCGAATCCTTCACGCCCGCCTGCCGCTTCAGCAGCGACTCGAACAGGTCGCCGATCACGCTGTACGCGACCAGCAGCGTCAGTGCAGCCCACGCGCCGGGCATTCCGTAACGCACGGCGAACGCGGAAAACAGGGTCGGCTCGAACGCGTGCACGACCATCGCGACACCGGCGACGACCATCACGGCGAGCCAGCCCCCGATCGCGCCTTCCCAGCTCTTGCCGGGGCTGATCGTGATGGCCAGTTTACGCTTTCCGAAGGCCTTGCCCGCGAAGTATGCGCCGATATCGGCCAGCCAGACGACCAGAAGCAGCGACAGCACGAACGGCACGCCCAGCGCGCGCGCCGCGACGAGCGCATGCCAGCAGGCCGCAAAGACCACGAGGCCGGCCGCCAGCAGGAACGGCCGCCAGACGCCGCCCGCGAGTTCGGGCTTGCGCCGCAGCGCGAACGGGCCGACCAGCAGCCAGAACACGCCGGCTGCCATGAAAAGGGGACGGGACGAAGCCGCATCGACGCCGAGCGGCACCGTCGCCGCGAGCGCAAGCGCCGCGACGACTGCATAGACAACCGGGCCGGCGCCGCCGAGCTTGAGCAGGCGCGCCCATTCCCACGCGGCGAACACGAGCACGACGCCGATCAGCGCGCCGAACGCGGTGAGCGGCGCGAACAGCGTCACCGGCAGCAGTACCGCCAGCATCACGATCGCCGTGATCACACGGGTTTTCAGCATGAAAGGGAGTCGGCGTTCTGCGATTGCGGTTCGAGCTGTGCGCTCGTGCGGCCGAAACGACGTTCGCGCTCCGTATACGACGCCATGGCGTCGGCCAGTGCCGCGCCGTCGAAATCCGGCCAGTATTTGTCGGTGAAATAGAATTCGGCGTACGCGAGCTGCCACAGCAGGAAGTTGCTGACGCGCTGCTCGCCACCGGTACGGATGAAGAGATCGGGCTCCGGCGCATAGGCCATCGCCAGGTGCGGCGCGAACGCGTCCTCGGTCACTTCGACCTCGCGCCCTTCGCGCACGGCCTGCTCGACGAGTTTCTTCGTCGCCTGCAGGATGTCCCACCGGCCGCCGTAGTTGGCCGCGATGGTGAGCGTAAGACGGGTGTTGCGCGCCGTCTTGGTTTCGGCGCGGCGAATCAGTTCGCGGATGCGCGGCTCGAAACGGTCGAGATCACCGACGACACGCAGGCGGATCCCGTTCGCATGGAGCTTGCCGACCTCGCGCTCGAGCGCGGTGATGAAGAGCCGCATCAGGAACGACACTTCGTCGTTCGGCCGGCGCCAGTTTTCCGAACTGAACGCGAACAGCGTCAGGTATTCGACGCCGGCGCGCGCGCAGCCCTCGACCACCGCCCGCACGGCATCGACGCCGCGGGTATGCCCCGCGACGCGCGGCAAGCGGCGTTCGGTCGCCCAACGGCCGTTGCCGTCCATGATGATCGCGATGTGACGCGGCACGACACCGACGTCAGGCACGCGAACGGTAGAGCTGGTATAGGTCATGGCCGTTGAGACAGTTGCGGGAAGAAGGCGGCGCGCGAGGACGGTCGTCAGACCGTCATGATCTCGGCTTCCTTGGTCTGCACGAGCTTGTCGATTTCGGCAACGTGCTTGTCGGTCAGCTTCTGCACGTCGTCGCTCGCACGGCGCTCGTCGTCTTCCGAGATTTCCTTGTCCTTCACGAGCTTCTTGAGTGCTTCGTTCGCGTCGCGGCGCAGGTTGCGGATCGCGACCTTGGCCGTTTCGCCTTCGCCCTTGACGACCTTGGTCAGTTCGCGGCGGCGCTCTTCCGTCAGCGCGGGCATCGGCACGCGGATCAGGTCACCGGTCGTAGCCGGGTTCAGGCCCAGGTCGGCTTCGCGAATGGCCTTTTCGACCTTGGCGACCATGTTCTTTTCCCACGGCTGCACGCCGATCGTGCGCGCATCGACGAGCGTCAGGTTAGCGACCTGCGAGATCGGCACCATCGACCCGTAGTAGTCGACCTGCACGTGATCGAGCAGACCGGTGTGTGCACGGCCCGTACGGATCTTTGCCAGATCGTTCTTGAACGCTTCGATCGAGCGCTGCATCTTTTGCTCGACGCCCTTCTTGGTATCAGCGACACTCATTTCAACCTCCGAACCTTCTAACCTTCAAAGAACGCGGGCCCTGCCCGGCGCGTCCGTCGCGCCGCAGCCGATGGCCCGCATCCGCGGGAGTTTACACGTGGACGAGCGTACCTTCGTCCTCGCCCAGCACGATGCGCTTGAGCGCGCCCGGCTTGTTGATCGAAAACACGCGAATCGGCAGCTTCTGGTCGCGGCACAGCGCGAAGGCCGTCGCGTCCATCACCTGCAGGTTGCGGCTGATCGCCTCGTCGAACGTGATCGTCGTGTAGCGCGTGGCCGACGGATCCTTCTTCGGATCGGCAGAATATACGCCATCGACCTTGGTCGCCTTCAGCACGACCTCGGCGCCCACTTCCGAACCGCGCAGCGCGGCGGCCGTGTCCGTCGTGAAGAACGGGTTGCCCGTACCGGCCGCGAAGATCACGACGCGGCCTTCCTCGAGCTGGCGAATCGCGCGGGGCCGGATGTACGGCTCGACAACCTGGTCCATGCGCAGCGCGGACTGCACGCGCGCCTCGATGCCGGCGTGGCGCATCGCGTCCTGCAGCGCCAGCGCGTTCATCATCGTCGCGAGCATCCCCATGTAGTCCGCCGTCGCGCGATCCATGCCGGCCGCGCCACCCGCGACACCGCGGAAAATATTACCGCCACCGATCACGACCGCGAGCTGCGTACCGAGACGCACGACCTCGGCGATATCGGCCACCATCCGTTCGATCGTCGCGCGATTGATGCCGAAGGCATCGTCGCCCATCAGCGCTTCGCCGGAGAGTTTGAGGAGGACGCGTTTATAGGCATTGGACATAGGGGCTTCCGAGCGACGAGAGGATGACAACCACGAACTGTAGGGGCGAAATACTGATTCGGGCAAGCGCCGACGGTCGAACCGGGTTTCCCGGCCGGCCGGCGGCGGCGCCGACCGCGGCGGAGCGGACGCCCGCCGCGGATACTGCCTGACTGCTTACGGCTTACTGCTGCTTTGCTGCTGCGACTTGCGCGGCCACTTCGGCAGCGAAGTCGTCCTGGCGCTTCTCGATGCCTTCGCCGACAACGAACAGCGCGAACTTCTGCACTGCCGCATTCGCTGCCTTCAGCATCTGCTCGATCGTCTGCTTGTCGTTCTTCACGAACGTCTGGTTCAGCAGCGACACTTCCTTCAGGTACTTCTGGACGCTACCGTCGACCATCTTCGCGACGATCTCGGCCGGCTTGCCCGATTCCGCAGCCTTCTGCTCGGCCACGCGGCGTTCCGTCTCGATCAGTTCCGCCGGCACGTCAGCCGACGACAGCGCGACCGGCTTCATTGCCGCGATGTGCATCGCGACGTCCTTGCCGACCTGCTCTTCCGCGCCCGTGTACTCGACGATCACGCCGATACGCGCGCCGTGCAGGTACGTTGCGATCTTGTTCGCGGTTTCGAAACGGACGAAACGGCGGATCGAGACGTTCTCGCCGATCTTGCCGATCAGGGCCAGACGCACTGCGTCGACCGTCGAGCCTTCGAGCGGCAGTGCCGACAGCGCTGCCACGTCGGCCGGGTTCTGCGTCGCGACGAGTTCTGCAACCGTCTTCGAGAATGCGAGGAAGTCGTCGTTCTTCGCGACGAAGTCGGTTTCGCAGTTCAGCTCGACCAGCGCGCCTGCGTTGCCGCCGACGAACGATGCGACGACGCCTTCTGCCGTCACGCGCGATGCCGCCTTGCTCGCCTTGTTGCCGAGCTTGACGCGCAGCAGCTCTTCAGCCTTGGCCAGATCGCCGTCGGCTTCCGTCAGCGCCTTCTTGCACTCCATCATCGGTGCGTCGGTCTTCGCGCGCAGTTCTGCCACCATGCTTGCGGTAATTGCCGCCATCATTCGCTCCTTGAGTCTGTATTCACAACGCCGCCCGCTTGGACGCGAACGGCCGAAAATCGTTTCCGGACCCGCGCCGATTCGGCGCGATCAGGTCCGGCGCACAAGCTTAAAAAAAGGGGGCCTGTTGAGAGCCCCCTTTTTGCGCCGGCTCGGGGCCAGTTACGCGTTTTCCTCGACGTACTCGTCGTCGCCGCGTGCGGCCTGGACCACTTCGTTGACCGCGTTCGCACGGCCTTCGAGGATCGCGTCGGCCACGCCTTCGGCGTACAGCGCGACCGCCTTGCTCGAGTCGTCGTTACCCGGGATCACGTAATCCACACCTTCCGGCGAGTGGTTCGTATCGACCACGGCGATGACCGGCACGCCCAGCTTGTTCGCTTCCGTGACGGCAATCTTGTGGTAGCCGACGTCGACGACGAAGATTGCGTCCGGAATGCCGCCCATGTCCTTCACGCCGCCGATCGACTTCTGCAGCTTCGCGATTTCGCGTTCGAACAGCAGCGCTTCCTTCTTGCTCATCTTCTCGAGCTCGCCCGCCTCGACTGCCGCTTCCATGTCCTTCAGGCGCTTGATCGATACCTTCAGCGTCTTGAAGTTGGTCATCATGCCGCCGAGCCAGCGTGCGTTGACGTACGGCATGCCCGCGCGCTGCGCTTCCTGGGCGATCGTGTCACGCGATTGACGCTTCGTGCCGACGAACAGGATCGTGCCGCGGTTCGCTGCCAGCTGGCGCACGTACTTCTGTGCGTCCGTGAACATCGGCAGCGTCTTTTCGAGGTTGATGATGTGAATCTTGTTGCGGTGACCGAAAATGAACGGAGCCATCTTCGGGTTCCAGAAGCGCGTCTGGTGACCGAAGTGGACACCCGCTTCCAGCATTTGGCGCATCGTAACTGCCATGTAAATTCTCCACGAGGGTTGGGTCTTAAGCCGGCCGCCGTACCGCCGCACGAACCTGCCCCGAAAGGCACGATTTCCGCGCGGTCGGCACCCTGGTTGCGCCGGCTTGCGATTCGGCACGTGCAAAACGCCCGTGCCGTAAGCCTTTCACCGCGATGCCGCCCCGGAATGGGGCACTACGGCATTTGGATGTCGACTTAGCCAAAGAGTATAGCACGCCGATTTGTCCGCTCTCAAGTCGCTCACCACTTTCGCTTGCCGCGCGGCAGCCGGCCGGACAATCCGCGAAAACCCGCACCCGCACCGCCGGCAGGGGCTGCGACGCCTGCCAGAAGGTGCGATAATCCGTCAATTCACCGCATTCCAGGCATACCTCGATGGCTATTACGCTCAAAAACGAACACGATATCGCCGAGATGCGCGTCGCCTGCCGTCTCGCGAGCGAAGTGCTCGACTTCATCACGCCGCACGTCGTCGCGGGCATCACGACCGCCGAACTCGACCGCCTCTGCCACGAGTTCATGCTCAACGAACAGGGCACGATCCCGGCACCGCTGAACTACCAGCCGCCCGGCTATCCGCCGTACCCGAAGGCCACCTGCATTTCGGTCAACGACGTGATCTGCCACGGCATTCCCGGCGAGAAGGTGATCAAGAACGGCGACGCGCTGAACATCGACATCACCGTGATCAAGAACGGCTACTTCGGCGACACCAGCCGGATGTTCATCGTCGGCGAGGGTTCGATCCTCGCGAAGCGCCTCGTGCAGACCACCTACGAATGCATGTGGCTCGGCATCGACCAGGTCAAGCCCGGCGCGCACCTCGGCGACATCGGCTACGCGATCCAGAAACACGCGGAAGCGCAAGGCTACAGCGTCGTGCGCGAATACTGCGGCCACGGCATCGGCACGGTGTTCCACGAGGATCCGCAGGTCGTCCACTACGGCCGTCCGGGCACCGGCATCGAACTGAAGGCCGGGATGATCTTCACGATCGAGCCGATGATCAACGCCGGCAAGCGCGACATCCGCACGATGCCCGACCAGTGGACGGTCAAGACGCGCGACCGCAGCCTGTCGGCGCAGTGGGAGCACACGGTGCTCGTCACCGAAACCGGCTACGAGGTGCTGACCGTGTCGGCCGGCACGCCGGCACGCCCCGTGTTCGCGCAACCGGCCGCCGCGGTCTGAGCGCCTTCGCGCCAGCCCGCCCTATCCGCACCACCTGCACCTGACCGGCCGCCCATGAGCGCTCACGCCGCCCCCTCGCCCGACGCGCTGTCGCGGCGCGCCGAATTCAAGGCCGCCAAGACGGAGATGCTCGAGCGCTTTCGCCGCGCGACGAACGTCGCGTCCCTGATGCACGCGCTGTCGAAACTCACCGACGATGCGCTCAAGCGCGTGTGGGACGACTGCGGGCTGCCCGCGACGCTCGCGCTCGTCGCCGTCGGCGGCTACGGGCGCGGCGAGCTCGCACCCTATTCCGACGTCGACATCCTCGTGCTGCTGCCCGATGCGCACGACCCCGCGCTCGACGCGCGCATCGAACGCTTCATCGGGATGGCGTGGGATCTCGGCCTCGAGATCGGCAGCAGCGTGCGCACGGTCGCGCAGTGCATCGAAGAGGCGTCGCAGGATGTCACGGTGCAAACGTCCCTGCTGGAAGCGCGCCGCATCGTCGGCAGCACCGCGCTGTTCGAGCGCTTCACGGTGCGCTACCACGAGGCGCTCGACGCCCGCGCGTTCTTCACCGCGAAGGTGCTCGAGATGCGCCAGCGCCACGCGAAGTTCCAGGACACGCCGTACAGCCTCGAGCCAAACGTGAAGGAAAGCCCCGGCGGGCTGCGCGACCTGCAGACGATCCTGTGGATCGCGCGCGCGGCAGGCTTCGGCAGCAGCTGGCGCGAACTCGACACGCGCGGCCTCATTACCGATCGCGAAGCGCGCGAGCTGCGCCGCAACGAAGGCTTCCTGAAGACGCTGCGCGCGCGGCTGCACGTGATCGCCGGCCGCCGCCAGGACATGCTCGTGTTCGACCTGCAGACGCAGGCGGCCGAGAGCTTCGGCTACCAGCCGACGCAGACCAAGCGCGCGAGCGAGCAGCTGATGCGCCGCTATTACTGGGCCGCGAAAGCCGTCACGCAGCTCGCGACGATCCTGATCCAGAACATCGAGGCGCAGCTCTTTCCCGCGACGAGCGGCATCACGCGCGTGCTGTCGCCCGACCGCTTCGTCGAGAAGCAGGGGATGCTCGAGATCGTCGACGACGGCGTGTTCGAGCGCCATCCCGACGCGATCCTCGAAGCGTTCCTGCTGTACGAGACGACCCGCGGCGTGAAGGGCCTGTCCGCCCGCACGCTGCGCGCGCTGTACAACTCGCGCGAGATCATGAACAACGCGTGGCGCCGCGATCCGCAGAACCGCGACACGTTCATGCGGATCCTGCAGCAGCCCGAAGGCATCACGCACGCGTTCCGGCTGATGAACCAGACGAGCGTGCTCGGCCGCTATCTGCTGAACTTCCGCCGCATCGTCGGCCAGATGCAGCACGACCTGTACCACGTGTACACGGTCGACCAGCACATCCTGATGGTGTTGCGCAACATCCGCCGCTTCGCGGTGGCCGAGCACGCGCACGAATATCCGTTCTGCAGCCAGTTGATCGGCAACTTCGAGCGCCCGTGGGTGCTGTATGTCGCCGCGCTGTTCCACGACATCGCGAAAGGCCGCGGCGGCGATCACTCGACGCTCGGGATGGCCGATGCGCGGCGCTTCTGCCGCGAGCACGGCATCGCCGGCGACGACGCGTCGTTGATCGTGTGGCTCGTCCAGCATCACCTGACGATGAGCCAGGTCGCGCAGAAGCAGGACACGAGCGACCCCGAAGTCATCAAGCGCTTTGCCGAAGTCGTCGGCAACGAACGCTACCTCACCGCGCTGTACCTGCTGACGGTCGCCGATATCCGCGGCACGAGCCCGAAGGTGTGGAACACGTGGAAAGGCAAGCTGCTCGAGGACCTGTACCGCATCACGCTCGCAGTGCTCGGCGGCGCCAACCCCGACGCGCATTCGGAGCTGAAGTCGCGGCAGGAGCAGGCGCTCGCGCTGCTGCGCCTCGAGACCGTGCCCGAGGACGCCCATCGCGCGCTGTGGGACCAGCTCGACGTCGGCTTCTTCCTGCGTCACGACGCAGCCGACATCGCGTGGCAGACACGCGTGCTGTACCGGCACGTGAACGCCGAAACCGCGATCGTCCGCGCGCGGCCGTCGCCGATCGGCGACGCGCTGCAGGTGCTCGTGTACGTGAAGGATCGCCCCGACCTGTTCGCGGGCATCTGCGCGTATTTCGACCGCAACGGGCTGTCGGTGCTCGACGCGCGCGTCAGCACGACGCGGCACGGCTACGCGCTCGACAACTTCATCGTCACGCAGACCGAACGCGACGTGCGCTACCGCGACATCGCGAATCTCGTCGAACAACAGCTCGCGTCGCGGCTCACCGAAACCGCACCGCTGCCGGAGCCGTCCAAGGGCCGCCTGTCGAGGCTGTCCCGGACGTTTCCGATCACGCCGCGCGTCGACCTGCGGGCCGACGAGCGCGGCCAGTACTACATCCTGTCCGTGTCGGCCAACGACCGGCCGGGCCTTCTCTATTCGATCGCGCGCGTACTCGCCGAGCATCGGATCGGCGTCCACGCGGCGCGGATCAATACGCTCGGCGAACGCGTCGAGGACATCTTCCTGCTCGCGGGTGCCGGCCTGTCCGACAACCGCCTGCAGATCCAGCTTGAAACCGAGTTGCTGCGTGCGATCGCAGTCTGAATGAATTCCAGCGTTTATGCGCACCAAACTAACCGTCAAGAATCCGAAGCCGGCGTCGCCGACCCGCGCCCCTGTCCGCTCCGGCAGCCTCGTCGCCCGCAAGGCGGTGCGTCCCGCTGCGCCGCCCGCAGGGGACAAGCCGGCCCGCCCGAAGAAGGCCGCCCCGGCCGCCGCCGGCGAACGCTCGTTCAAGCCGCGCGGCGCGGCCGGCGCCGAGCGCCCGGGCGCGGATCGCGCACCGGCCAAGCGTGCGCCGCGTGACGGCGGTGCCGAACGCGGCACGCGCGCGCCGTATCGCGACAACGCGGCCGGCGAAGGGGCGAAGCGCAGCTTCGGCGATCGCCGCACGTCGTCCGATCGTCCGCCGCGCCGTGATGACGACGCACGTCCGCGTCGCGCAGGTGGCGACGACGACAAACGCTCGTCCTATCGCGACAAGGCAGCCGGTGAAGGTGCAAAGCGCAGCTTCGGCGACCGCCGCCCGTCGTCCGATCGTCCGCCCCGCCGCGATGACGATGCACGTCCGCGTCGCGCAGGCGCCGACGACGGCAAGCGCCCGTCCTATCGCGACAAGGCAGCCGGTGAAGGGGCAAAGCGCAGCTTCGGCGACCGCCGCCCGTCGTCCGATCGTCCGCCCCGCCGTGATGACGATGCACGTCCGCGTCGCGCCGGTGGTGAAGGCGGCCCGCGTACCCCCTATCGCGACAAGGCAGCTGGTGAAGGTGCAAAGCGCAGCTTCGGCGATCGCCGCCCGTCGTCCGATCGTCCGCCCCGCCGCGATGACGATGCACGTCCGCGCCGTGCAGGTGGCGACGACGACAAACGCTCGTCCTATCGCGACAAGGCAGCCGGTGAAGGTGCAAAGCGCAGCTTCGGCGACCGCCGCACATCGTCCGATCGTCCGCCGCGCCGCGATGACGATGCCCGTCCGCGCCGCGCTGGCGCCGACGACGGCAAGCGCCCGTCCTATCGCGACAAGACGGCCGGCGAAGGCGCGAAGCGCAGCTTCGGCGACCGCCGCCCGTCGTCCGATCGTCCGCCGCGCCGCGATGACGATGCCCGTCCGCGCCGCGCAGGCGCCGACGACGGCAAGCGCCCGTCCTATCGCGACAAGACGGCCGGCGAAGGCGCGAAGCGCAGTTTCGGCGACCGCCCGGCCCGCCCTGCGCGCGACGGCGAGCGCCGCTCGTTCGGTGCGGTCAAGACCGCGCAGCCGGTCAAGCGCGCGGCGGCCGACGTCGACTACGGCGACGAAACGGGCCTGATGCGCCTGTCGAAGCGGATGTCCGAGCTTGGCATGTGCTCGCGCCGCGAAGCCGACGAATGGATCGAAAAGGGTTGGGTGCTCGTCGACGGCGAACGCATCGACACGCTCGGCACCAAGGTCCGCGCCGACCAGAAGATCGAGATCGACGAGCGCGCGAGCGCCGCGCAGGCCGCGCAAGTGACGATCCTGCTGCACAAGCCCGTCGGTTACGTGTCGGGCCAGGCGGAAGACGGCTACGAGCCGGCAGCCGTGCTGATCACGCGCGCGAACCGCTGGAGCGGCGACCATTCGCCGGTACGCTTCTCGCCGCAGCACCTGCACGCGCTCGCACCGGCCGGCCGCCTGGACATCGATTCGACCGGCCTGCTCGTGCTGACGCAGAACGGCGTGATCGCGAAGCAGCTGATCGGCGAGCAGTCGGATATCGACAAGGAATACCTGGTGCGCGTGCGCTTCGGCGAACGGCTGATCGACATCGACCAGCACTTCCCCGCGGAATCGCTCGCGAAGCTGCGCCACGGCCTCGAGCTCGACGGCGTCGCGCTGAAGCCCGCGATGGTGAGCTGGCAGAACGGCGAGCAGTTGCGCTTCGTGCTGCGCGAAGGCAAGAAGCGCCAGATCCGTCGCATGTGCGAACTGGTGGGTCTCGACGTGATCGGCCTGAAGCGCGTCCGGATGGGCCGCGTGATGCTCGGCGCACTGCCGCAGGGGCAATGGCGCTATCTGTCGGCCGACGAGACGTTCTGACCGCCGGCGCGCCACACGTGCGCCATGCAATGAAAAAGCCCGCGCAAGCGGGCTTTTTCTTGTCTGCGAGAAACCGGGAAAGCAGAGGGATCAGTCGTCGGAAGCCGGATCGAGCCCCGGGAACAGCACTTCCGTGAAGCCGAAGCGCGTGAAATCGGTGATCCGCATCGGATACAGCTTGCCGATCAGGTGGTCGTATTCGTGCTGGACGACACGTGCGTGAAAACCGTCGGCGACACGATCGATCTTCTCGCCGAACTGGTCGAAGCCGCTGTAGCGCACCTTCGCGTAGCGGCTGACGACGCCGCGCATGCCCGGCACCGACAGGCAGCCTTCCCAGCCCTCCTCCATGTCCGGCGGCATGTATTCGACCTTCGGGTTGATCAGCACGGTCTCGGGCACCGGCGGCGCTTCCGGGTAGCGGTTGTTGTTGCCGAAGCCGAAGATGATGATCTGCAGCCCGACGCCGATCTGCGGCGCGGCCAGGCCGGCGCCGTTCGCATGGTGCATCGTCTCGAACATGTCCGCGACGATCTCGTGCAGCTCGGGTGTATCGAACCGCTCGACCGGCTTGGCGACTTCGAGCAGGCGCGGATCGCCCATCTTCAGGATCTCGCGAATCATGGCGTATTGCCCTCCAGGAGTTGGTGCAGGCCGTCTTCGTCCAGCACGGGGATGCCGAGTTCCTCGGCCTTCGCGAGCTTGCTGCCGGCTTCGGCGCCCGCGACCACGTAATCCGTCTTCTTCGATACCGAACCGGCCACCTTCGCGCCCGCCGCTTCGAGCATTTCCTTCGCGGCATCGCGCGTGAGCGTCGGCAGCGTGCCCGTCAGCACGACGGTCTTGCCGGCCAGCACGCCCTGCGGCGCCTTCGGCGCGGGCGGCCCTTCCGGCCACGTCACCTTGCCCGGTGCGCGCAACTGCTCGATCACGGTCCGGTTGTGCTCTTCCGCGAAGAACTGATGAATCGACTCGGCGACGATCGGCCCGACGTCGTTGACTTCGAGCAGCTCTTCGATCGACGCGTCCATGATCGGCGTGAGCGAGCCGAAATGCTTCGCGAGATCCTTCGCGGTCGATTCGCCCACGTGGCGGATACCGAGCCCGTAGATGAAGCGCGCGAGCGTCGTGTGCTTCGCCTTCTCGAGCGAGTCGAGCAGGTTCTGTGCGGACTTCTCGGCAAACCGGTCGAGCTCGGCGAGCGTCGCAAAGCCGAGATTGAACAGGTCGGCCGGCGTGCGCACGAGATTCAGTTCGACGAGCTGGTCGATGATCTTCTCGCCGAGACCGTCGATGTCGAGCGCGCGGCGCTGCGCGAAGTGCCACAGCGCCTGCTTGCGCTGCGCCGGGCAGAACAGGCCGCCCGTGCAGCGCGCGATCGCCTCGTCCGGCAGGCGCTCGATCTTCGAGCCGCACACCGGGCATTCGGTCGGCATCACGAATTCGGCCGCATCGGCCGGGCGCCGGTCGAGCAGCGCACCGACCACCTCGGGGATCACATCGCCGGCGCGGCGCACGATCACGGTATCGCCAATCCGGATGTCCTTGCGGCGCACCTCGTCCTCGTTGTGCAGCGTCGCGTTGGTCACCGTCGCCCCGCCGACAAACACCGGCTCGAGGCGCGCGACCGGTGTGATCGCGCCGGTGCGCCCGACCTGCACGTCGATCGCGACGAGCTTCGTCAGCGCTTCCTGCGCGGGGAACTTGTGAGCAAGCGCGAAGCGCGGCGCACGCGACACGAAACCGAGGCGCTCCTGCTCGTCACGCCGGTTGACCTTGTAGACGACACCGTCGATGTCGTAGGGCAGCGACTCGCGCTTCTCGCCGACCTTGCGGAAGAAGTCGAGCAAGCCCTCGGCGCCCTGCACGACCGCGCGCTCGCGGTTCACGGGCAGGCCGAGCGACTCGTACCAGTCGAGCAGCGCGCTGTGCGTATCGGGCATCGGCATCCCGTCGAGCACGCCGATCCCGTACGCGAAGAACGACAGCGGACGCTGCGCGGTGATCTTCGAGTCGAGCTGGCGCAGGCTGCCGGCCGCCGCGTTGCGCGGGTTCGCGAATTCGCGCTGCTCGGCCGCGCGCTGGCGTTCGTTCAGGCGTGCGAAATCGCGCTTGAACATCAGTACCTCGCCGCGCACGTCGAGTACGGCCGGCACGTTCTTGCCCTTCAGCTTCAGCGGAATCGAGCGGATCGTGCGCACGTTCTCGGTCACGTCCTCGCCGGTCGTGCCGTCGCCGCGCGTCGACGCCTGCACGAATACGCCCTGCTCGTAACGCAGCGAGATCGCGAGACCGTCGAACTTCAGTTCGCACGCGTAGTCGACCGGCTCCGTCACCGAACCGGCGAGATCGGTCGCCTTGTCGAGCGCATCGGCGACGCGCTTGTCGAACGCGACGATGTCCTCGTCGGCAAAGCCGTTGTTCAGCGACAGCATCGGCGCGTCGTGGACGACCGGCGTGAAGCCGCCGGCCGCCTCGCCGCCCACGCGTTGCGTCGGCGAATCGGGCGTCACGAGTTCGGGATGATCGGTTTCGAGCTGCTGCAACTCGCGAAACAGTCGGTCGTACTCGGCGTCGGGCAGATCCGGCTGATCGAGCACGTAGTAGGCGTAGTTCGCCCGCTCGAGTTGGTCGCGCAGCCATGCGGCGCGCGCGTCGGGCTGGCTGGCTGGCGGTTCGGCTTGGGTTCGGGCCATGCTGGCGGCAGATTCGTTCTGAGAAAATCGGATGCCCGATTATCTCAGTTTGCCGCCGTGGCGGGGCGCGCAAAACGCGCCCGATGCGCGTGCTGCAGCGCAAACAGCGAGGTGTGCGCCGCAGCGACGAACGGCGGCCCCGAAGCCCGCCGCCCGTGCGCTCGCGTTACTGGCTGAAGAGGCGGCGCGTGACCGGCGAACCGGCCGGGATGCCGGCTTCCTCGAGCTTCGCGTACAGCTTCATCAGTTGCTGGTCGATCGCGACGAGCGTCGATTCCGGCAGCGGCCGGCGCGAATCGTCGACGACCCGCGCACCGATCCGTTCGGACAGCGACTTCGCGTAGTCGCACATCAGCCGGAACGGCAGGATGTCCTCTTCGGCGACGGGCACGTCGAGCACCAGCGTGATCATGTTGCCGCCCTTGTACGTGAGGTCGTCACGCAGGAAGTTCGTGTCGCCGAACTGCAGCATGAACACCGGGTTCTGCTTCGCGTCGAGCTTCACGAAACGCGTGCCGTCGCGCGACAGCAGCAGCCCGTCCTGCGACGCGACCGCCTGCACGTAGTTCGCCGACCACGGCGCGCCGTCCGACATCACGTTGATCGACAACTGGGCGTCGCATTGCGCGGCAAACGCGTCGAGTTCGCGCGCCATCGCGACCGTTTCCATCATGTCCGGGAATTCCGGCGCGCCGTCGATCGCGTCGGCGAACTGCTGGACGCCCGTCACGAATTCGGAGAACTCGAGCTCGTTCAGCGCGCCGCTGCGGTTCGCGAGCTGCGCGGCCGCGCGCAGTTCCTCGTAGCGCACGCCGTTCTGCAGCAGCTCCCACTGGCCGCCTTCGGGCTTGCCTTCGATATGCACGGGCTTGCTGCCCGCGCGGCGCAGCCGCTGCGCGGCCGGCAGGATCTTGTCGCCCGGCAGCAAACCGGTGAGGCGGATCGGCACGATGCAGTCGATCCGGCGGTCGACGATCGCCGGCGGTGCCGACGAGATCGTCGTCGCGGCCGGCAGCACGGGTTCGACCGGCTCGGCCGCTTCAGCGTGCGTGTCGTGCGCGGCGGCCGGCACGGTGTCTTCGCCGGCAACCGCGTCGACCGGCTCGGCCGGCGACTCGACGCCGGTCGCCTCGGCCTGCAGATCGGCCGGCATGTCGGCAGGCGCCGCACCGCCGAAGGTCGGCTCGACGCGCGCGACTTCCGCCGACGCGGCAGCCGCAGCAGCCGGCGCCGCAGGCTCGCGCCGCACCGGCTGACGCACCGGCTCGATGAACGGCAACTCTTCGTCGCGCTCGGGGCGGTTCATCGCCTCGGCCGCTTCCTCCGGCATCGGGCGCGGCATCCTGCGCCGCACCTTCGCGCCCTGCCATGCGTTGTAGACCACGACGCCGCCCACCACGACGGCGCCCGCGCCGATCAAACCGAGTGTCAACTCGTCCATGCACGCTCCATCAGCAATTCTTGTTCGTCGGAACCGCGAACGGGCGCCCATGCGCCGCGCGAACGCGGTCCGGTTTCGTCAAACGTCAATTCTGGGCAAAACCCGCGGCGGTTTCCATGTCCACCGCGACGATCCGCGACACGCCCTGCTCCTGCATCGTCACGCCGATCAGCTGCTGCGCCATCTCCATCGCGATCTTGTTGTGCGAGATGAACAGGAACTGCGTCTTGTCGGACATCGCGCGCACGAGATTCGCGAAACGCTCGGTGTTCGCGTCGTCGAGCGGCGCGTCGACCTCGTCGAGCAGACAGAACGGCGCCGGATTGAGCTGGAACATCGCGAACACCAGTGCGGTCGCGGTCAGCGCCTTCTCGCCGCCCGACAGCAGGTGAATCGTCGCGTTCTTCTTGCCGGGCGGCTGCGCCATCACCTGCACGCCGGCATCGAGGATCTCGTCGCCCGTCATGATCAGCTTCGCCTGGCCGCCGCCGAACAGGCGCGGGAACAGGTCGCTGAAGTGACGGTTGACCTCGTCGAAGGTGCCTTGCAGCAGCGTGCGGGTTTCCTGGTCGATCTTGTGGATCGCGTCCTCGAGCGTCGTGATCGCGTCGATCAGGTCGGCCGACTGCGCATCGAGGAACACCTTGCGCTCGCTCGCGGCCTTCAGCTCGTCGAGCGCGGCCATGTTCACCGGGCCGAGCGCATTGATCGCGTTGTTCAGGCGCGTGACCTCGCCTTGCAGGTACGACGGCTTCAGATCCGGCGTGAGCTTCTCGCGCAGCGCTTCCTCGTCGACCTCGGCCGCGGTCAGTTGCTCGGCGAACTGCTCGACCGCCAGGCGCGCGGCCTGCTCCTTCAACTGCAATTCGGTGATGCGGTCGCGCAGCGGCTGCAGCGAGCGCTCGGCGACGAGCCGCTGCTCGTCCGACGCGCGCAGCTTCGCGGTCAGGTCGTCGAGTTCGATCCGCGCGGCCTGCAGCGCCTCTTCCTTCACCGCACGAACTTCGAGCGCGTCCTGCAGGCCCGTGTGCGCGGTCTGCTCGTTGATCGTCTCGAGTTCGGCGCGTGCGTCTTCCAGCGATCCGGCAACACGTTCGCTCTGCTCGTGCGCGACCTGGATGCTGCGCTTGAGTTCGTCGATCCGCGTCACCGCGTTGCGCGCGGCGAAGCGTGCGTCGTTCGCGCCGCGCTCCAGGTCACGCGCTTCCTGACGCGCCTGCGTCAGCGATTCGTCGAGCGCTTCGAATGCGAGCTGGTTGTCCTCGAAGCGCGCCTGCAGCTCCGCGAGTTCGCCGTCGAAACGTTCGAAATTCGCTTCCGATTCCGCGCGCATCGCGCGCTGCTCTTCGATCTGCGCGCCGATTTCCTCGAGTTCCTCGCGGATCTGCGTGCTGCGCTGCGTGTAACGTTCGTGCGCCTGCGCGAGCTTCAGCACGTCCATCTGCAGCGCGTGCACGCGTTGCGTCGCACGCTCGGCCTGTGCGCGCACGTCGCCGAGCGCCTGCGTGGCCTGCGTGTGCGCGGCTTCCGCGCGCACGGCCGCCGTGCGCGCCTCGTCGGCGAGCAGCGCCTGCGCACGCACCTGGCGCGTCAGGTTTTCGATTTCCTGCTGGCGGGCCAGCATCCCGGCCTGTTCCGAATCGGCGGCATAGAGCTGCACGCCGACGCGCGTGACGACATGGCCGGCCTTGACGACGAACGCGCCGCCTGCCGGCAGCTGCGTGCGCGTCGCGAGCGCCTGTGCGACGTCGTCGGCGACATACACGTTGCCGAGCCAGTCGTTCAGCACCGCACGGATGCCCGCATCGTCGATGCGCACGAGCGACAGCACCGGACGCAGGCCCGCCACGGCCGCGGGCGGTTCGCCGGCCGCGGGCGGCGCATAGAACGCGAGCTTTGCCGGCGGCGCATCGGTCGCGAATGCCTTCACCCAGTCGAGATTCGACACTTCGAGCGCGGCGAGACGCTCGCGCAGCACGGCCTCGAGCGCCGCTTCCCAGCCGGCCTCGACGTGCAGCTTCTTCCACAGGCGCGGCAGCGCGCCGAGCTCGTGCTTGTCGAGCCACGGCTGCACCTTGCCTTCGGTCTGCACGTTTTCCTGCAGTTGCTTCAACGCGGCGAGACGCGCCTCGAGCTGGTGGATCTGCGCGGCCTCGGCCTGCACGCGCTCCTGCGCGGCACGGCGTTCGCCATCGAGGCGCGGCACCGTTTCCTGCGCGTCGGCGAGGCGCGCCTGCGCTTCGGCAAGGATCTCTTCCTGCTCGGCCAGCTGCATGCGCAGCTCTTCGAGCTGGGCCTCGTCCGGCGCGTCGAGCCCGCCCGCTTCGCTCTTCAGGCGCTCATGGCGCTGCTGAAGCTGCTGAAGCTGCTGGTCGGCGTTGCGCTGGTGCGCGGCCTCGAGTTTCAGCGACTGTTCGGTCTGCGCGATCCGCGCGCGCTCGTCGTTGAGCTGCGCCTGCGCATCGCGCCATTTCGCTTCGAGCGCCGGCAGCGCGTCGTGCTTCGCGGCGGCGTTGTCTTCGGCGAGCGCGGCCTTCTCGTCGGCCATCGCGCGCGCTTCCTCGGCTTCCTCGAGCTCGTCCTGCGCCTTCTCGGCCTGCGCGCGCCATTGCTCGCGCTGCGCGTTCAGCGCGGCGATCTGCGCCTGCACGCGATTGCGCGATTCGACGATGAACTTGATCTCGGCTTCGAGGCGGCTCACCTCGGCATTCGCCTCGTAAAGCGAACCCTGCGCGCCCTGCATCGCGTCGCTCGCCGAGTAATGCGCGACACGCAGCGTCTCGAGCTGCGCCTCGACCTCGCGCAGCTTCGCCGTCTGCGCCTCGAGGTCGATCTGCGCCTGTTCGATCGCGCGCTGCTGCTTCTGCTGCTCGCCCGCGGCCTCGTTCTTGCGCAGCAGCCACAGCAGGCGCTGCTTCTCCTCGCCGTCGGCGACGAGTTCCTTGTACTTGGTCGCGACGACGGCCTGCGCCTCGAGCTTCTCGAGGTTCGCACCGAGTTCGCGGACGATGTCCTCGACGCGCGTCAGGTTCTCGCGCGTGTCGTGCAGGCGGTTCTCGGTTTCGCGGCGGCGCTCCTTGTACTTCGAGACGCCCGCGGCTTCCTCGAGGAACACGCGCAGCTCTTCCGGCTTCGCCTCGATGATCCGCGCGATCATGCCCTGCCCGATGATCGCGTACGCACGCGGCCCGAGGCCCGTGCCGAGGAAGATGTCCTGGATGTCGCGGCGACGCGCCGGCAGGTTGTTGATGTAGTAACTCGACGTGCCGTCGCGCGTGAGCACGCGCTTCACGGCGATCTCGCCGTACTGGCCCCACTGGCCGGCCGCGCGGCCGTCGGAGTTGTCGAAGATCAGTTCGACGCTGGCCCGGCTGCCGGGCTTGCGGGCGGTCGAGCCGTTGAAGATCACGTCCTGCATCGACTCGCCGCGCAGCTCGGAAGCGCGCGACTCGCCGAGCACCCAGCGCACGGCGTCGATGATGTTGGACTTGCCGCACCCGTTCGGGCCCACCACGCCGACAAGCTGGCCCGGAACCTGGAAATGCGTGGGATCGACAAAGGATTTGAAGCCAGCGAGTTTGATCGAGCTCAGACGCACGGCGGTATCGGATGTGAAGAAGGTGTGAAACGGACGGAGCCGCACTGCGCGAGGCCGGACGGCCCATGCGCGCGACGCGCCCCGGAATTCAAAAGCGGGGCCGCGCGCATCCAGCGTTGGGCCCCGCAAACGGCTTCCATCATACCATCGCGCGTGCACCGTCCCGACCGTCGCCGGGTTTGTCCGGTGCCGGCGCGGCAGGATGGACCCGGCTCGACAGCAGCGTGGCCAGCACGATGCACGCGCCGCCCGCCCACTCGCGCGCGGTCGGCAGCTCGTTCGCGAACACCCACGCCGACAGCGCGGTGATCACGATCTCGAACAGCATGATGATCGACGCACGGTTCGCCGGCACACGCGCGAGCCCGTACTGCACGAGCAGGTTGTTCGACGCCATCGTCACGCCGATCGCGACGATGATCAGCGCGGCGACACCGAGCTGGCCGCCCGCCGGCGCAGCCGGCAGCCCCTCGAACAGCGACGCGATCGCGCCGAACACGGCCGCGCCGCCGAACAGCGTCGCGGTGCGCATCTCCGCGCGCATCTCCGGCAGTTCGCGGCTCGCCTTGATCACGAGCACGTTGCTCATCGCGAAACTCAGCCCGGCAGCGAGGCCGGCCCATTCGGCCGGGCTGGCCGGCAGCGGCAGGCCGAGCGCCGGCGACCACAGCATCAGCATCGCGCCGCCGATCGACAGCGCCGCGAGCCCCGCGCCGGCCCAGGTCAGCCGCTCGCGCAGCAGGAAGTGCGCGTAGATCGCGGTCCACGCGGGGGTCAGGTAGAACAGCAGCATCACGCGCAGCACTTCGCCGTGGATCGTGCCCCACACGAACCCGAGGTTCGTCACGCCGGCCGTCACCGCGATGCCGGCCAGCACCCAGTGCCAGCGCAGCGTCGCGATCGTGCGGTGCCGCGCGACGATCACGAACAGGAACGCGACGAGGCTCGTCAGCGCGCTCGCGAGCGTGCCCGTCACGCCGAGCGACGCAAGGATCCGCAGCGGATACCAGATCAGGCCCCATACCGAGGCGCCGATCAGGATGGCCAGCGTCGGCAGGCTGCCGCGTACCGCGTTATTCATTTGGTTCGATACCCTTTATTCGACCGGCCCGGCCGCCGTTCCGGCAGGCCGTGACCGCGTTCCGTCACGCTATAATCGTCCGTTGCGACCCGTGCGCCCGCGGCGCCCGTTCGCAGCCGCGCGGCGCGCCCGCCGCTTCTTTCGCTCCAACCGGCCGCGATGGCCGCTTCGCCCGTGAACCCTCGACTCGACTCGCTCCAGCCCTATCCCTTCGAAAAGCTGCGCGCCCTGTTCAAGGACGTGACGCCTTCCGGCGCCCTCAAACCGATCAGCTTCGGCATCGGCGAGCCCAAACATGCGACCCCGGCGCTGATCCGCGACGCCGTGGTGGCCGCCCTCGACGGTCTCGCGTCGTACCCGGCCACCGCCGGCTCGGACGCGCTGCGTACGTCGATCGCGCACTGGCTCGAGCGCCGCTACGGGCTGCCGGCCATCGATCCGGCCACGCAGGTGCTGCCCGTGTCGGGCTCGCGCGAGGCGCTGTTCTCGCTCGCCCAGACGGTGATCGACGCACGCCCGTCCGAAACGGGCGAGAAGGCGATCGTACTCTGTCCGAATCCTTTCTATCAAATTTACGAAGGCGCGGCGCTGCTGGCCGGTGCCGAACCCTATTTCGCGAACAGCGACCCGGCCCGCAACTTCGCGTGCGACTACGCGTCGGTGCCCGACGCGGTCTGGGCGCGCACGCAGCTGCTGTACGTCTGCTCGCCGGGCAACCCGACGGGCGCCGTGCTGACGCTCGACGACTGGCGCGAGCTGTTCGCGCTGTCCGACCGCCACGGTTTCGTGATCGCGTCCGACGAGTGCTATTCGGAAATCTATTTCGACGAAGCGGCACCGCCGCTCGGCGGCCTCGAGGCCGCGCACCGCCTCGGCCGCGGCTTCGAGCGGCTCGTGATGCTGTCGAGCCTGTCGAAACGCTCGAACGTGCCGGGCATGCGCTCGGGTTTCGTCGCCGGCGACGCCGCGCTGCTGAAGAAATTCCTGCTGTACCGCACGTACCACGGCGCGGCACTTTCGCCGGTCTGGCAGCACGCGAGCATCGCCGCGTGGAACGACGAGGCGCACGTGCGCGAGAACCGCGCGCTGTACCTGCAGAAGTTCAACACGGTCACGCCGATGCTCGCCGACGTGATCGACGTGAAACTGCCCGACGCGGCGTTCTACCTGTGGGCCAACGTGTCGCGCACCGGCCTGTCGGACACCGAGTTCGCCCGTCGCCTGTACGCCGACTATAATGTGACGGTTCTGCCCGGCTCGTACCTGGCGCGCGATGCGCACGGCACGAATCCGGGCCGCGATTTCATCCGGATCGCGCTCGTCGCGGGCACCCCCGAATGCGTCGAGGGCGCGCAACGTATCGTCGATTTCTGCCGGTCTCTCGCGCGGTAATCGTCCATCCGATCAATTCCATCCAATCTCCTGCGAAAACGAACATGTCGCAACAACTTCAGCAAATCATCGATACCGCCTGGGACAACCGCGCCGAGCTGTCGCCGAAGGCCGCGCCGGCCGACGTCCGCGAAGCCGTCGCGCACGCGATCGAGCAGCTCGACAAAGGCGCGCTGCGCGTTGCCGAGAAGATCGACGGCAACTGGACCGTGCACCAGTGGCTGAAGAAGGCCGTGCTGCTGTCGTTCCGCCTGGAGGACAACGCGCCGATGCCCGCCGGCGGCTACTCGCAGTTCTACGACAAGGTGCCGTCGAAGTTCGCGAACTACACGGCAGAAGATTTCGCCGCAGGCGGCTTCCGCGTCGTCCCGCCGGCCATCGCGCGCCGCGGCTCGTTCATCGCGAAGAACGTCGTGCTGATGCCGTCGTACACCAACATCGGCGCGTACGTCGACGAAGGCACGATGGTCGACACGTGGGCAACGGTCGGTTCGTGCGCGCAGATCGGCAAGAACGTGCACCTGTCGGGCGGCGTCGGCATCGGCGGCGTGCTCGAGCCGCTGCAGGCGAACCCGGTCATCATCGAAGACAACTGCTTCATCGGCGCCCGCTCGGAAGTCGTCGAAGGCGTAATCGTCGAGGAAAACTCGGTGATCTCGATGGGCGTGTACCTCGGCCAGAGCACGAAGATCTACGATCGCGAGACGGGCGAAGTCAGCTACGGCCGCATCCCGGCCGGTTCGGTCGTCGTCGCCGGCAACCTGCCGTCGAAGGACGGCTCGCATAGCCTGTATTGCGCGGTGATCGTCAAGAAGGTCGACGCGAAGACGCGCGCGAAGGTCGGCCTGAACGAGCTGCTGCGAGGCGACTGATGGCGAAGCCGCACACCGTGGTCGTCTACGGCATTCCGAACTGCGACACCGTGAAGAAGGCCCGCGTGTGGCTCGACGATCACGGCGTCGAATTCGAGTTCCACGACTTCAAGAAGCTCGGCGTCAGCGCGCCGCTGATCGAAGACTGGCTGAAGGACGTGTCGCTCGACGCACTCGTCAACAAGCGCGGCACCACGTGGCGCGGCCTCGACGACGCAATGAAGGCGGCCGCCGAAACGAAGACCGGCGCGGTCGCGCTGATGATCCACAAGCCGTCGGTCATCAAGCGTCCCGTGCTGGTGGTCAACGGCCGCGTGAAATCGCTCGGCTTCGTGGCCGATCAATACGCGGCGCTGTTTGCCGCATAGGGCTGCCCGCGCTGCGCCTGTCGGCGCAGCCCGACGTCTTGTCGCTGCCGGCCACCGCGCCGGCATTTTTTATCGAAAGTGGTCCGAACCATGTCCGCCACCCTAGCCCTTACCGAACAGCTGATCGCCCGCGCGTCCGTCACGCCCGACGACCAGCATTGCCAGCAGATCCTGACCGAGCGCCTCGCCGCGCTCGGCTTCGAATGCGAGACCATCGCGTCGCACGGCGTGACCAACCTGTGGGCCGTCAAGCGCGGCGCCGACGGCCGCGACGGCAAGCTGCTCGCCTTCGCGGGCCACACCGACGTCGTACCGACCGGCCCGCTCGAGCAATGGAGCTCGCCGCCGTTCATCCCCGCCCATCGGGACGGCAAGCTGTACGGCCGCGGCGCGGCCGACATGAAGACGTCGCTCGCGGCGTTCGTCGTCGCATCCGAGGAATTCGTCGCGGCACACCCCGGCCACCGCGGCGCGATCGCGTTCCTGATCACGAGCGACGAGGAAGGCCCCGCCACCGATGGCACCGTCAAGGTCGTCGAGCTGCTCGAAGCGCGCGGCGAACGCATGGACTACTGCATCGTCGGCGAACCGACGTCGACCAACGAACTCGGCGACGTCGTCAAGAACGGCCGCCGCGGCTCGATGTCGGGCGAACTGGTCGTCAAGGGCGTACAGGGCCACATCGCCTATCCGCACCTCGCGAAGAACCCGATCCACCTGCTCGCGCCGGCGCTCGCCGAGCTCGCCGCCGAGCAGTGGGACGAAGGCAACGAATACTTCCCGCCGACCACCTGGCAGGTGTCGAACCTGCACGCCGGCACCGGCGCGACCAACGTGATCCCCGGCCACGCCGACCTGCTGTTCAACTTCCGCTTCTCGACCGCGAGCACGGTCGAGGGCCTGCAGGCGCGCGTGCACGCGATCCTCGACAAGCACGGCCTCGAATACACGCTGAAGTGGTCGGTGAGCGGCCTGCCGTTCCTCACGCCGCGTGGCGAGCTGTCGGGCGCGCTGGAAAACGCGATCCGCACCGAGACCGGCATCACGACCGAGCTGTCGACCACGGGCGGCACGTCGGACGGCCGTTTCATCGCGCGCATCTGCCCGCAGGTGATCGAGTTCGGCCCGCCGAACGGCAGCATCCACAAGATCGACGAGCACATCGAAGTGCGCTTCATCGATCCGCTGAAGAACGTGTACCGACGCGTGCTCGAACAACTGATCGCCTGATGGAGCCTCGCATGACGACACCTTTTGCCACTGTTCGCGACCTGCTGCGCTACGCGGTCACGCGCTTCTCGAAGGCGAAGCTCGCGTTCGGCCACGGCTCCGACAACGCGTACGACGAAGCGGCCTACCTCGTGCTGCGCACGCTCGAACTGCCGCTCGACACGCTCGAGCCGTTCCTCGACGCACGGCTCCTGCCCGACGAAATCGCGGCCGTGCTCGCCGTGATCGAACGGCGCGCGACCGACCGTGTGCCGGCCGCGTACCTCACGCATGAAGCCTGGATGCATGGCCATCGCTTCTATGTCGACGAACGTGTGATCGTGCCGCGCTCGTTCATCGGCGAACTGCTCGACGACGGGCTGCAGCCGTACGTCGCCGATCCCGAACAGGTCGGCGCCGTGCTCGAGCTGTGCACGGGCTCGGGCTGCCTCGCGATCCTCGCGGCGAGCGCGTTCCCGAATGCCGAGATCGACGCGGTCGACCTGTCCGACAAGGCCCTCGAAGTCGCCGAGATCAACGTGCGCGACTACGGCCTCGAAGACCGCGTCGCACTGCACCACGGCGACCTCTACGCACCGCTGCCCGCGTTCCGCACCGACCCGGGCACGCGTTACGACGTGATCCTGACGAACCCGCCGTACGTGAATGCCTCGTCGATGGCCGCACTGCCGCCCGAGTACCGTCACGAGCCGGAGATGGCGCTCGCGGGCGGCGATGACGGGATGGACATCGTGCGACGCATCGTCGCCGAAGCCCATCGCTGGCTGCACGACGACGGCGTGCTCGTCGTCGAGATCGGCAACGAGCGCGAGAACGTCGAAGCCGCGTTCGGCGGCCTCGAACTCACGTGGCTGCCCACCAGCGCGGGCGACGACGCCGTCTTCCTGATCCAGGCGTCGGACCTGCCGCGCAAGGCCTGAGCCTTTCCGGCCCGCCCGCCGTGCGGCGCACCATTGCGCCGCACGGTTGGGTAAGATGCGCGTAGGCGGCCGCCCGGCCGCGCGACCTCAGGAGTCCGTCACGCGCCCATGACCCTCGACTGGCTACATCTCGGCACCCTGATCCTGACCATCCATGTGCTCGGGATCGTCGCGGCGTGCCACGCGATCATGAACACGCGCACGTCGCAAGGCGCGATCGCATGGGCCGTCTCGCTTGCGGCCATGCCGTACCTGACGCTCGTTCCGTACCTGTTCCTCGGTCGCAGCAAGTTCTCCGGCTACGTCGACGCCAGGCGCCACGAGCTGGAAATGTTGCGCATGCACACACCCCGCTCGCCCTGGCTCAGCACCGATGCGACCGACGGGCCGGCCGCCGACGCGATCGGCCAGGCCGCGGTGCTCGCGCTCACGCGGCTCGGCGGCATGCCGTTCCTCGGCGGCAATTCGGTGCGCACGCTCGTGAACGGCGATGCGACGTTCTCGGCGATCCTGGCCGCAATCGACGCCGCGCGCGATTACGTGGTGGTGCAGTTCTTCATCGTGCGCGACGATGCGCTCGGCCGGATGCTGCGCGACTCGCTGCTCGCGCGTGCGGCAGCCGGCGTGCGCTGCTGCCTCCTGTACGACAGCATCGGCAGCTTCGACTTGCCGCACAGCTACGTCGACACATTGCGCCGGGGCGGCGTCGAGGTGCATCCGTTCGCGACCAACCGGAAGTTCGTCAACCGTTTCCAGCTCAACTTCCGCAACCACCGCAAGATCGTCGTCGTCGACGGCAATCGCGCGTTCGTCGGCGGCCACAACGTCGGCGTCGAATATCTCGGGGCGAAGCCGCGCCTGTCGCCGTGGCGCGACACGCACATCGAGATACGCGGCCCCGTGGTCGCGAGCATCCAGTACGTGTTCGCCGAAGACTGGCACTGGGCGACGCAGAAGCTGCCGCCGCTCGCGATGCCGCCGCCCGCGCAGCCGGGCGACAACATGCATTGCCTCGCCGTGCCGATGGGGCCGGCCGACAAGCAGGAGACGGGCTCGCTGTTCTTCGTCGAGGCGATCAACGCCGCGCGCGAACGGGTCTGGATCACCACGCCGTACCTCGTTCCCGACGAAGCCGTGATCTCCGCGCTGAAGCTCGCCGTCATGCGCGGCGTCGACGTGCGCATCCTGATTCCGAGCCGGCGCGATCACTACGTGGTATTCGAGGCGTCGAAGCTGTACGCGCGCGATCTGATCGATGCAGGCGTGAAGGTATTCCGCTACCGGCCCGGCTTCCTGCACCAGAAGGTCGTGCTGATCGACCGCATCGCGGCGGCGATCGGCAGCGCGAATCTCGACAACCGCTCGTTCCGCCTCAATTTCGAGATCATGGTGCTGACCGTCGACCGCGCATTCGCCGACGAGGTCGAGACGATGCTCGTTGCCGACTTCGCACAGGCGTACGAGGTCGATGCGAACGAATACCGCCGCTCGCCTGCCTGGCGACGCATCGCGATGCACGTCGCGCGGCTGTTCGCACCGATCCTCTGACGGCCGGGACCGCGGCGGCGGGCGGGCGACCCGCACCGGCGCCGCGAACGCCGCCGGCAGCCGTCACAGCAGCTTGTCGATATCCGCGGCGATTTCGTCCGGCTTGGTGGATGGCGCATAGCGCTTGACGATGCGCCCTTCGCGATCGATCAGGAATTTCGTGAAGTTCCACTTGATCGCCTTGAGGCCGAGAATGCCGGGCGCCTCATCGGTCAGGTAGCGGTACAGCGGATGCGCATGGTCGCCCTTCACGTCGATCTTCGCGAACATCGGGAACGTGACGCCGTAATTGCGCTCGCAGAACGCGCCGATCTGCGCGGCGTCGCCGGGCTCCTGCTTGCCGAACTGGTTGCACGGAAAGCCGAGCACATAGAAGCCACGCGCCGCGTACTGGTCGTACAGCTTCTGCAGGCCCGCGTACTGCGGCGTGAAACCACACTCGCTCGCGGTGTTGACGATCAGCAGCACCTTGCCGCGATACGCGTCGAGCGAGGCCGGCGCGCCGGCAAGCGTCTCTGCGCTGAACGAATACAGGGTGGACATCGGGCACTCCTTTTACGAAACCGGATCGACGTGGAGTCTAGGCGAAATTGCTCCATTGCGGCATCCGCCGAACGGCCAATGCCCGGCGCAGGCGGCGCGCAGTCTAGAATAGCGGTTTTGGCCAGTCATTTCCGCCGTGATCCGTTTCAATCAGTTCAGCCTTGCGCGCGGCACCAAGCCGCTGTTCGAGTCGACCTCCTTCGTACTCAATCCCGGCGAGAAAGCCGGCCTGATCGGCGCGAACGGCGCCGGCAAGTCGACGCTGTTCTCGGTCCTGCGCGGCGAGCTGCACTCCGACGGCGGCGATTTCTCGATGCCGCCGTCGTGGCGGATCGCCCACGTGTCGCAGGAAACGCCCGCCGTCGACCGCACGGCGCTCGACTACACGCTCGACGGCGACGCCGCGCTGCGCGAGATCGAGGCGCGCATCGCCGCCGCGTCCGCCGCGCATGACGGCGCCGCCGAAGCCGACGCGCACGCGGCGTTCGCCGACGCCGACGGCTACACCGCGCCGGCCCGTGCCGAGGCGCTGCTGCTCGGTCTCGGCTTCACGCTCGCGCAGACGCGCGAATCCGTCGCCAGCTTCTCCGGCGGCTGGCGCATGCGCCTGAATCTCGCGCAGGCGCTGATGTGCCGCTCCGACCTGCTGCTGCTCGACGAACCGACGAACCACCTCGACCTCGACGCGATCGTCTGGCTCGAAGACTGGCTGCACCGCTACCCCGGCACGCTCGTCGTGATCTCGCACGACCGCGAATTCCTCGATTCGATCTGCAATGTCACGCTGCACCTGGAAAACCGCCAGGTGAAGCGCTACGGCGGCAACTACTCGCAGTTCGAAGTGCTGCGCGCGCAGCAACTGGCGCTGCAGCAAAGCGCCTACGAAAAGCAGCAGAAGACGATCGAGCACCTGCAGAGCTTCGTCGACCGCTTCAAGGCCAAGGCGACCAAGGCCAAGCAGGCGCAGAGCCGGATGAAGGCGCTCGAGAAGATGGAGCTGATCGCGCCCGCACACATCGCGTCGCCGTTCACGTTCGAATTCCGCACGCCCGATGCCGCGCCGAACCCGATGATGGTGATGGAAGACGTCCGCTGCGGCTACCACGCCGACGGCGGAGCGGAGATCCCGATCGTCGAGCGCGTCGCGCTGTCGATCCAGAACGGCCAGCGCATCGGCCTGCTCGGCGCGAACGGCCAGGGCAAGTCGACGCTGATCAAGACGCTGGCCGGCACGCTGGCGCCGCTGTCGGGGCACGTCCGCGACGGCAAGGGGCTGACGATCGGCTACTTCGCGCAGCACCAGCTCGAAACGCTGCGTGAGGACGATTCGCCGCTGGCGCATCTGGCGCGGCTCGCGCCCGACACGCGCGAGCAGGAACTGCGCGACTTCCTCGGCGGCTTCAACTTCTCGGGCGACATGGCCACCAGCCCCGTCGGGCCGTTTTCGGGCGGCGAAAAGGCACGCCTCGCGCTCGCGCTGATCATCTGGCAGAAACCGAACCTGCTGCTGCTCGACGAACCGACCAACCACCTCGACCTCGAAACGCGCCATGCGCTGACGATGGCGCTCGCGCAGTTCGAGGGCACGCTGATCCTCGTCTCGCACGACCGCCACCTGCTGCGCGCGACGACCGACCAGTTCATGCTGGTCGCGAAGCACCGGCTGCAGCCGTTCGACGGCGACCTCGACGACTACCGCGACTGGCTGCTGCAGCACGCGGCCGAGCAGCGCGCCGCCGCGAAGGCGGACAGCGCGGCTTCGTCGGGCGCGGGTGCCGCGGCCAACCGCAAGGACCAGAAGCGTCAGGCCGCCGAGGAACGGCAGCGCCTGTCGGTGCTGAAGAAGCCGCTGCAAACGCGTATCACGAAGCTCGAAAAGGAAATGGAGACGCTGCACGCGGAGAAGGCACGCCTCGACGCATTCGTCGCCGATCCGGCGAGCTACGAAGCCGAGCGCAAGACGGAGTTGACCGATGCGATCCGCAAGCTCGGGGACGTCAACACGCGTCTCGAGACGGTCGAGGCCGACTGGCTTGCCGCGCAGGAAGAGCTCGAGCAGATCGGCTGACCGCTGTCGCGGCACAACCGGCCGGTACGCCAGCCCGGCGTGCCGGCTGCCTCGGCACCGCAGCACCTTGATATCGCGACACCTCGACAGGCCTATCCGTCCTTCTTCGGGCCCGGATACGACAAGGCCGGGCGCACGGTCCCGGCCTGTTCATTCACTACCGTCGTCACCCGGTTCGCCGGCCATCCGCCAGGCTGCCGGCTCAACGGCGCGGCAGCGTATCGCGCGGCATCTGCTCGTCGTCGCCCATCAGGTACCGGCGCCCTTCGGTCGGCCGCCGGATCGCGGCAGCGACTTCCGCTTCCGTCACGTCCTCGGACACGACCTTGCGCGCGAGACGCCCCTCTTCGTCGATCCATTCGACGATCCGGCATCCACCGCCCCAGGGTTGCCGAATCGGCTCCGACACGCGGCAGCCGCGCAGGTTGTAAAGGCGTCCGCCCGGCGCTTCCCCATAGGATTTCAACATAGGTTCCCTTCGCATTGCGCGGTTCGACAATCCGGCAAAGGATAGGGAAAAGCGATGTCCGGCGGGTTACAGAAGCCTACATATTCTTTACAACGAATTACGCGCCAGATCGCCGGCAGGCCCGGCCCGCGTGCCCGTGCAGCCGATCACTCGAGATCGCGCACGCGGTCGATCGCCTGCTCGAGCCGATCGACGGCCATCACGTTCAGCCCTTCGATCGGCTGCTTCGGCGCGTTCGCCTTCGGGATCAACGCGGACGTGAAACCGAGCTTCGCGGCCTCGCGCAGCCGCTCCTGCCCGCGCGGCGACGGCCGGATCTCGCCCGCCAGCCCGACTTCGCCGAACACGATCAGCCCCTTCGGCAGCGCCTTGTTGCGCATCGACGAATGGATCGCGAGCAGCACCGCGAGGTCGGCGGCCGGCTCGGTGATCTTCACGCCGCCCACCGCATTGAGGAACACGTCCTGGTCGAAGCACGCGATGCCCGCATGACGGTGCAGCACCGCGAGCAGCATCGCGAGCCGGTTCTGTTCGAGGCCGACCGCGAGCCGGCGCGGGTTCGGCACGTGCGCGGTGTCGACGAGCGCCTGGACTTCGACGAGCAGCGGGCGCGTGCCCTCCTGTGTAACGAGCACGCACGAGCCGGGCACGACCTGCTCGTGCTGCGACAGGAACAGTGCGGACGGATTCGCGACGCCGCGCAGCCCGCGCTCCGTCATCGCGAACACACCGAGTTCGTTGACCGCGCCGAAGCGGTTCTTGAACGCGCGCACGAGCCGGAACGACGAGTGCGTGTCGCCTTCGAAGTACAGGACCGTGTCGACGATGTGCTCGAGCACGCGCGGGCCGGCCAGATTGCCTTCCTTCGTCACGTGCCCGACCATGATGATCGCGGTGCCCGACTGCTTCGCGATGCGCGTGAGCTGCGCCGCGCATTCGCGCACCTGCGCGACGGAGCCGGGGGCCGACGTGAGCGCTTCCGAGTAGACGGTCTGGATCGAGTCGATCACGGCCACGTCCGGCCGTTCCGTGTCGATCGCGGCCTGGATCTTCTCGAGCTGGATCTCGGCTAGCAGCTTCAGTTCGTCTGCCGGCGCACCGCCGTCGAGCAGCGCAAGCCGTTGCGCGCGCAACGCGATTTGCGCGGCCGATTCCTCGCCGCTGATGTAGAGCGCACGCCGCTCGCTCGCGATGTCCGCGAGCGATTGCAGCAGCAGCGTCGATTTGCCGATACCCGGATCGCCGCCGATCAGTACGACGCCGCCCGGCACGAGCCCGCCGCCGAGCACGCGGTCGAATTCGCCGATGCCGGTGGAGAAGCGCGGCACGTCGGCTGCTTCGATGTCGACGAGACGCTGCACGGGCGCACGCTTCGCGAGCGACTGGAAACGATGGGCCGACGGCGTTTCAGGAACCGATTCGACGAGCGTATTCCAGGCCTGGCACGACGGGCATTGCCCTTGCCACTTCGGGGTCTGTCCACCGCACTCGCTGCAGACGTATACAGTTTTCTGTTTGGCCACGCGCGACGCCCTTATTCCGCGCGCACGGGCACGCGGCCGGCGACTGCACACATCAGCTCGTAACCGATCGTGCCGCAATGGCGGGCGACGTCGTCGATCGGCAATGCATTGCCCCACAGCTCGACCCGCGCGCCGACGCCGGCTTGCGGGCACGGGGTCAGGTCGACGGTAATCATGTCCATCGACACGCGACCGACGATCCGCGTGCGGATGCCGTCGACGATCACGGGCGTGCCTTCGGGCGCGACCCGCGGATAGCCGTCCGCATAACCGCATGCGACCACGCCGATCCGCATCGGCGCCTGCGCGGAAAACGTCGAGCCGTAGCCGATCGCCTGGCCCTTCGCGATCGTCTGCACCGCGATCAGTTCGGACGCGAGCGTCATCGCCGGCTTCAGCCCCGTGTCGGCGATGTCGGACGACAGCCCCGACGGCGACGCGCCGTACAGCACGATCCCCGGGCGCACCCAGTCGAAATGCGTGTCCGGATGCCACAGCACGGCGGCCGAGTTCGCGAGACTGCGCGCACCGGCGATGTTTTCCGCGCCGCGCTCGAACGTCGCGAGCTGCTCGGCGACGCCGCGCTCGTTGTCCGCATCCGAAAAATGGGTCATCAACGTGATCTGGCCGATGCCGGGGCACGCGCGGGCGCGCTCCCACGCGGCGCGGTATTTCTCCGGCAGGTAGCCGAGCCGGTTCATCCCGCTGTTCATCTTGAGCTGCACGTTGACGGGTTTCGACAGCCGCGCCGTTTCCAGCATCCGCATCTGCTCGTCGTTGTGGACGGTCGTCGTCAGGCTGTAGCGGTCGATCACGTCGATGTCGGTCGAGCGGAAGAACCCCTCCAGCAGCAGGATCGGGCCGGCCCAGCCGAGCTCGCGCAGCTTGACTGCCTCGTCGAGGTCGAGCAGGCCGAAGCCGTCGGTGCCGCGCAGGCCCGGAAACGCGCGGGCGAGACCGTGCCCGTACGCGTTCGCCTTGACGACCGCCCAGACCTTGGACGGGCCGGCAAAGCGGCGGACGACAGAGAGATTGTTCGCGAGAGCGGCGGTGTGGATGGTGGCGGAGATCGGGCGCGGCATGGGAAATTTACGTAAAGACGCTTGCGAATCATCAGCTTACCGCGCCTTTTGAGCACTGAAGCCGACAACTTGCGGAACGATCGGGGAATCTTGCTAGTCCGAACTGGCGTATTTTCATGTTATAAAGCCGTGCGCACAACCCATTTCGAACGGAATAAGCCGATCGCATACCAGGCGGCCTACGCGGCCCTGCCGCAGCGACGAAAGCATCGCATCAGATGAAAAAAGGTTTTTACACCATCATGGCCGCGCAGTTTTTCTCGTCGCTGGCCGACAATGCGCTCCTCATCGCCGCCATCGCCCTGCTGAAAGACCTTCACGCCCCCAACTGGATGACACCGCTGTTGAAGCTGTTCTTCGTGTTGTCCTACGTGGTGCTGGCGGCGTATGTCGGTGCGTTCGCGGATTCGCGCCCGAAGGGCCGCGTGATGTTCATCACCAACTCGATCAAGGTGGTCGGCTGCATGATCATGCTGTTCGGCGCCCACCCGCTGATCGCGTACGGGATCGTCGGCTTCGGCGCGGCAGCCTACTCGCCCGCGAAATACGGCATTCTCACCGAGCTGCTGCCGGCCGACCGGCTGGTCGCCGCCAACGGCTGGATCGAAGGCACGACCGTCAGCTCGATCATCCTCGGCACCGTGCTCGGCGGTGCGCTGATCAGCCCGCACATCGCGTCGCACGTGATCGCGCATACCCCCGCCTGGATCGGCACGCCCGCCGAAGCGGCGATGGCGATCATCATGGCGATCTACGTGGTCGCCGCGCTGTTCAACCTGCGCATTCCCGATACCGGCGCCCGCTACCCGAAGCAGGAACGCGGCCCGGTCAAGCTCCTCACCGATTTCGCCGACTGCTTCATGGTGCTGTGGCGCGACAAGCTCGGCCAGATCTCGCTGGCGGTCACGACGCTGTTCTGGGGGGCAGGTGCGACGCTGCAGTTCATCGTGCTGAAGTGGGCTGAAGTCTCGCTCGGCATGTCGCTGTCGGAAGGCGCGATCCTCCAGGCCGTGGTCGCGGTCGGTGTCGCGGCCGGCGCAATCGCCGCCGCGGCCCGGATCCCGTTGAAGAAGTCGCTGACCGTGCTGCCCGTCGGCATCGTCATGGGCATCGCGGTGATGCTGATGGCGTTCTACACGCGCGACCTGTTCCCGTCGCACTGGGCCGTGCATTTCGGCCACCTGCGCATGCCCGTGTACCTGATCATCGCGTACATCTTCCTGATGTGCGTGGGCGCGCTGTCCGGTTACTTCGTCGTTCCGATGAACGCGCTGCTGCAGCATCGCGGCCACGTGCTCCTGTCGGCCGGCCACTCGATCGCGGTGCAGAACTTCAACGAGAACCTGTCGGTGCTCGTGATGCTGTGCCTGTATGCAGTGCTCGTGTGGCTCGACGTGCCGGTCGGCGTCGTGATCGTCCTGTTCGGTACGTTCGTCTGCCTGACGATGTGGCTCGTGATGCGCCGCCACCAGGCGAACCAGCGCCAGTTCGACTCGGTCGCGCTGATCGGCGAATCGCGGCACTGACGCTACACTTCCCGTTTCCGTCCGCCGGCGCCGGTCTCCGAACCGGCGCATTGCCCCGATGACGCACCCGATACCCAACATCCTGACGATCGCCGGCTCCGATTCGGGCGGCGGCGCAGGCATCCAGGCCGACCTGAAGACGTTCTCCGCGCTGGGCGCCTACGGCGCCAGCGCGATCACCGCGCTGACCGCCCAGAACACCCGCGGCGTAACGGGCGTGCATGCGCCGGACGCGGCGTTCGTGGCCGCACAGCTCGACGCGGTGTTCAGCGACATCCGCATCGATGCGGTCAAGATCGGGATGCTCGCGAATGCCGCGATCGTGCACGCGGTCGCCGACGCGCTGCGGCGTTATACGCCACGCTTCGTCGTGCTCGACACGGTGATGATCTCGAAGAGCTCGCACGCGCTGCTGGCGCCCGATGCCGTCGACGCGTTGCGCGATGCGCTGCTGCCGCTCGCGACGGTCGTGACGCCGAACCTGCCCGAAGCGGCCGCGCTGCTGAACGACGTGCCCGCCACCACGGAAGACGACATGGTCCGGCAAGGCCGGGCCCTGCTACAGACGGGCGCGCGTGCCGTACTGATGAAAGGCGGCCACCTGCCGGACGCGTCCGCGAGCCCCGACTGGCTCGTCGAAGCGGCGCGCACCGTGCGGCTCGACGGTGCACGCGTACCGGTCAGCAACACGCACGGCACCGGCTGCACGCTGTCGTCGGCGATCGCCGCGCTGCTGCCGCAACAGCCCGACCTCGAAAGCGCGGTGCGCGAAGCCAAGACCTACCTGACCGGCGCGATCGCCGCGAGCGGCCACCTCGACGTCGGCCACGGCGTCGGCCCCGTCCATCACTTCCATCGCTGGTGGTAAGCGCCGGCTGACGCGGCGTCAGTGATCCTGCGCCGCGAACGCCTGCGCGCGCACCGGCCAGTCGTCCGGCACGACGAACCCGCGCGCCCGTTCGCGCCAGGTGCCGTCACCGCCCTTTTCATGAATGCCGATCAGCGCGGGAGCCTCGCGCGTCGTCAACACGGGCGGCAGTTCCAGAGCGGCCGCCAGCGGTTCCGGCTCGAATCCGGTATCGGCGGCGGCACGCCGCGGCGCCAGCCACGCCAGCCTAGGCAACACACTCCATGCGGCGCCGGCACGCTGCGCGGCCGCCCACGCCGGCCACTGCGCGTGCGTCAGCCAGAATCCGCGCGGGTGATCCGGCGCGATTTCGGCGGACACCGGCGGCAACGGCTCGCCGTGCGGATAGAACAACCAGCCCTTGATGAACATCTGCGCGTCGGACGGCGCGCCGTAGCCGAGCCGCGCGAACCCGTCGTGTTCGCCGAGGCGCAACTGGTGATCGAGCAGCCGGCTGCGCTTGCGGTCGAACCGGTCGACGAGATTGGGGCCGACGAAGTCGGCAAGCGATGCACCGTCGCGTACCGGCGCGCACAAATAGCACTTCACCGCGAGCTCCCAATGCAGGCGCTGACCGCCCGGCGCGTCGACGAGAAAATCGACTTCGCCGAGCGTCTTGCCGTTGCTGCGCAGCGGGAGATTGGCCGCGACGAGCCGCAGCGACGGGCCGTGCGTCAGGAAATACTCGAGCAGGCATTCCGCGTAGCGGCCGAGCCGGGTGGGCCGGAATCCGTCGAGCGCGCGATGCAGCGGCCCGGGCTGCGCATCGAGCGCGGCGAGCCATGCGTGGACGGCCGACTGCCCGGCCGCATCCGGCCACGGGCGCGCAAGCGGCGCTCCCGGTACCGCGGTGAGGAGGCTCGGGCTGGCAAGCAACCAGCCCAGATCGCGAACCGCGGCGTCATGCAGCGTATCGACGAATGCGCACGCCGCGCCCGTCGTCATTGCCCGGCCGGCCCGTTCACGTCGGCGCCTTCCGCGCGCCGGAACGTGTCGCGTGCGAGGCACAGGTCGGCCCATGCCTTCGACTTGTCCTGCAGGCTGCGCAACAGGTATGCCGGGTGGTAGGTCACGATCACCGGCACGCCCTCGTACGCATGCACGCGCCCGCGCAGCGACGCGATGCTCGCATCCGTCTTCAGCAAGGTCTGCGCGGCGAAACGGCCGAGCGCGACGATCAGCTTCGGCTTCACGAGCGCGACCTGACGCTGCAGATAAGGCTCGCAGCGCGCGACCTCGTCCGGCTCCGGGTTGCGGTTGCCGGGCGGCCGGCACTTGATCACGTTCGCGATGTACACGTTGTCGCCGCGCTGGAGCGACAGCGACTGCAGCATGTTGTCGAGCAGCTTGCCGGCCTGGCCGACGAACGGCTCGCCCTGCTTGTCCTCGTTTTCGCCCGGCGCTTCGCCGATCAGCATCCAGTCCGCTTCGCGGTCGCCGACCCCGAACACGGTGTTGGTCCGCTTCTCGCACAGCCGGCAGAGCGTGCAGTCGGCCACGCGCGCAGCCAGCGCGTCCCAGTCGAGTGTCGCAACCGGGGTTTCGGCGCGTCGCAATGGGGCCGTCGGCGCGGGATCGCCCGGCGGCGCCGCGTCGAACCACGCAAAATCGTCGGCTCCGGCAGGCGGCGCATCGTCCATCGGCGGCATCGTGTCGGTCGATGCGACCGGCGCGGCGCGCGCGGGCACGCGATCGCCGTCGTCGACGCGGTGCGCCGGGGCGGCAGGCTCGCGAACCGGCGGAACATCGACGCTCCGCGCCACTGCCGGCGTCGCCTCGTCTTGCGCCGGCGTACGCGCGGTGCGCGCAGGTCGCTCGGTCGCAACGACGGCAGGTGCGGCGTTCTCCGCCCCCGTTTGCGCCGCGGCGGGCGCTTCGACTGCCGCACCCGCGTCCGCGCCTTCATTCGCGCCCTGCCCGCGCCGCACCCAGATCTGCGCGAGGCCCATTTCCTCGAGCGCCGCTTCAGCCCATGCCATGCGCGTCCCCCTCATCCTTGTTCAGCGTCAGACGCATCACGATCGCGTCTTCCCGGCTGTGGTGCTTCGCCGGGTAGTAATTCTTGCGCCGGCCGATCGTCACGAAGCCGAAGCGCTCGTACAGATGGATCGCGCGCGGATTGGACGGCCGCACCTCGAGCAGCACGCCGTCGAGCCGCTCCGCGCGCGAAATGCGCACGGCCTCGCGCAGCAGCGCAAGGCCCGCACCCGCGCGCTGCGCGGCCGGCGCGACGCACAGATTAAGCAGGTGCATCTCGTCGACCACGGGCATCAGCACGCAATAGCCGACGAGCGAACCCGTCACGTGCCGCAGGCACACGCCCAGGTAGCCGTTGCGCAACGAATCCTCGAAGTTGCCGCGGCTCCACGGGAACTCGTACGCGACGTGCTCGATCGCGACGACCTCGTCGAGATCGGCATCCGTCATCGGCGCCAGGTAGCGGTCGCTCAGCAGTACGCCCGTCATCCCTTCGCTCCGCCTGCCTGAGCGGCGCGTGCCGCGACGCGCTCGGCGGTCGTCTGTGCCACCTTGTCGCGCACGTACTCCGGTGCGGCCTGGTCGGCCGGCACCGTACGGCCGGCGCGGAACGCGCGCAGCGCGGCATGGGCGACCGCCAGCGCGTGCGGCATCGCGTCGCCGTCGATTACGGCCGCGTGCGCCGCGGCCGGCAACTGCGCGCCGAACGCGGCGGCCGCGTTACCCGCGAGCGTGAACGGCGTATCGGGCACGCCGACCGCACCCGGTACATCGAGCGAAGCCGGATGCAGCGTGAGCCAGTCGCCGGCGCTTTCGTCCCACGCGAAGTCCGCCCAGTAGGCTTCGTCCATCCGCGCATCCAGCGCGGCGAGGACGCGGGTCGTACCGGGGGCGCGCAGCCGCGCGTGCTCGGCGCACGCGAGCAGCGTGCCGATCGGCACGACCGGCAGCCCGCGCCCGAACGCGAGCCCCTGGGTGATGCCCGTCGCGGTGCGCAGGCCCGTGAACGAGCCGGGGCCCGCGCCGAACGCGATCGCGTCGCAATCGGCGAGCGTCAGCCCCGATTCGGCGAAGAGCGCCTGGATTGCCGGCAGCACGCGCGTGCTCGACACGGCGCCCGTCAGCTCGTGGCGGACCCAGGTTTGCGGGATGGAAACGGCGTCATCGGCCTGGGCCGAGCGCAGCAGCGCGACCGAGCAGTATTCGGTCGACGTATCGATGGCGAGGAGCACTGTTTGCGTCATGGGCGACATTGTAATGCGGCACCCCGCTCCCACGGGCGATCGGGCCCGATCCGTGCGCACCCGCACGCCCGGCGGCGGTTTGGAAGGATCGCTCGACCCCGCGCGGCGGTCCGCTTGTTAAGATCGCCCGACCTGAAACCCTTACGGAGACGCCCGATGAGCGAACTCACCGCCCAATTCGACCAGGCCCAGATCGACGTCAAGCAGCTGACGGAACGGCCGGGCAACCTGACCCTGCTGCGCCTGTACGCGCTCTTCAAGCAGGCGACCGACGGCGACGCCCATGGCGACAAGCCGGGCTTCACCGACATCGTCGGCAAATACAAGTACGACGCATGGGATGCGCTGAAGGGCACGTCGCAGGATGCGGCAAAGCAGCAGTACATCGAACTCGTCGAATCGCTGAAGAACGGCACGGCATCCTGACCGAATAGCCTTCGGCCGCCCCCGGTCGCAATAGGCAATCAAATCAGTGGCGCAGCGCAGCAAATCTCTTTATAATGCTGGCTGCGTCATCTCCGCGCTCGGCTCGCAAGCCGTTCCGGCCCGACGCCTCGTAGCGTTAAGCTCCAATCCGGTTTAGAACCTGTCCCCTCCTGCTTCGACCTTCGCGGTCGTCACTTATCAGGCTGGCGGCCCCGCTCCTGAAGCGCGCCGCACCCAAAACAGCTTCTAATGCCTCATCCGCCGACGGTTCGGCGGATTGCACCCGTTTCCCGATTTGCTCGCTGAATCCGACGACTTGGGTATGCGCGATTGGCGCCGACGTTTCACCCACTGTGTTTCAAGGATTGTTATGACTTCGAGCATCAACTCCAGCCCGCTCAACGCGATCGCCGACCAGGCGCTCGGTCTCGACGACGCCGCCGCACCGGCCGCGGTCGAACCGGCGTCGGACGAGCCGAGCTTCGCGTCGCTCGGGTTGTCGCCGGAGATCGTCTCCGCGCTGCAGGCCGCCGGCTATGTGAAGCCGACGCCGGTCCAGCAGCGCGCGATTCCGGCCGGCATCGCCGGCCGTGACCTGCTGGTCTCGAGCCCGACCGGTTCGGGCAAGACCGCTGCATTCATGCTGCCCGCGATCGAACGTTTCGCGCAGCTCCAGAAGGCACAGGCGCAGCAACCGCGCGCGCCGCGTGAACCGAACCAGGGCGACCGCCGTGCGCGCCGCCCGCAACCCGTCGCGCGCCCGGGCCTGCTCGTGCTGACGCCGACCCGCGAACTCGCGATGCAGGTCACCACCGCCGCGTCGACCTACGGCAAGCACCTGAAGCGCCTGCGCACGGTCAGCATCCTCGGCGGCGTCGCCTACGGCCAGCAGCTGATGCTGCTCGCGAAGAATCCCGAAATCCTGGTCGCCACGCCGGGCCGTCTGCTCGATCACCTCGAACGCGGCCGTATCGACCTGTCCGAGCTGAAGATGCTCGTGCTCGACGAAGCCGACCGCATGCTCGACATGGGCTTCATCGACGACATCGAAACGATCGTCGCCGCGACGCCCGCGACGCGCCAGACGATGCTGTTCTCGGCCACGCTCGACGGCAAGATCGGTTCGCTGACGAGCCGCCTGCTGAAGGATCCCGAGCGTATCGAGATCCAGCAGCGCCTCGAGTCGCGCGCGAACATCGCGCAGACCGTGCACTACGTGGACGACCGCGACCACAAGGATCGCCTGCTCGATCACCTGCTGCGCGACGACGCGCTCGACCAGGCGATCATCTTCACGGCGACCAAGATCGATGCCGACCAGCTCGCCGGCCGTCTCGCCGACGCAGGCTTCGAATCGGCCGCGCTGCACGGCGACCTGCCGCAGGGCGCGCGTAACCGCACGATCCGTGCGCTGCGCGAGCGCCGTGTGCGCGTGCTGGTCGCGACCGACGTCGCGGCGCGCGGCATCGACATCCCGGGCATCACGCACGTGTTCAACTACGACCTGCCGAAGTTCGCGGAAGACTACGTGCACCGTATCGGCCGTACGGGCCGTGCGGGCCGTTCGGGCACCGCGGTGAGCCTCGTGCACCACGCCGAACAGGGCGCGCTCAAGCGCATCGAACGCTTCGTGCGCTCGCCGCTGCCGGTCAACGTGATCGAAGGTTTCGAGCCGCGCAAGGCACCCCCGCGCAACGGCGGCACCGGCGGCCGCGGCCGTCCGGGCGGCGGTAACGGCGGCGGTCGACGTTTCGGCGGCAAGCCGGGCGGCGGTCATGGCGGCAACGGCCGCAGCTACGGCGGCGGCAATGGCGGCGGCTGGAGCGGCAAGCCGGGCGGCAGCCGTGACGGCGGCCCGCGCCGCGACGGTCAACGCAGCGGCGGCCCGCGTCGCAGCAACTCCGCGTCGTAAGCACGCACGGGCGGCCACCGGCCGCCCCACGGATGGCACTGCCCATTCAGCCAACCGGCGCATCTGCGCCGGTTTTTTTTCGCCCCGCCCCACATTTCACGATGCGGAAAATTTTTTTGTGTCGTAAAAAATCATGCTGCGTGGCACAACCCGGGCGATTGCGGGATGGGAAAAGGCATTTCTTATCTCGAAATTACAACTTCAAGCCACTGATTCAAAACAACTAAAAATTTGACTGCCGCCCCACAAAGCCCCCTGTCCCGCCTCGGTCGATTTGCCTAGACTCTTATACAAGACCTCACGAACCGGAACACAACGCTCCCGGCTTCGAGAACAGCCTCACCACCGTCAGATTCAACCCATCAGGCATCGCACCGCATCAAGGAGCTCATCATGTCGCGTCAGCAACAGGCACAGGAACTGCAAAAGCAATGGGAAACCGATCCGCGCTGGAAAGGCATCAAGCGCAGCTATTCGGCTGAGGACGTGGTCCGCCTGCGCGGTTCGGTTCCGATCGAGCACACGCTCGCCAAGCGCGGCGCGGAAAAGCTGTGGAGCCTCGTCAACAACGAGCCGTTCGTCAACGCACTCGGCGCGCTGACCGGCAACCAGGCGATGCAGCAGGTGAAGGCCGGCCTGAAGGCCATCTACCTGTCCGGCTGGCAAGTGGCCGGCGACGCGAACGTCGCGGGCGAAATGTACCCGGACCAGTCGCTGTACCCGGCAAACTCGGTGCCGCTCGTCGTGAAGCGCATCAACAACACGCTGACGCGCGCCGACCAGATCCAGTGGTCGGAGGGCAAGAATCCGGGCGACGAAGGTTATGTCGACTTCTTCGCACCGATCGTCGCCGACGCGGAAGCCGGTTTCGGCGGCGTGCTGAACGCGTTCGAGCTGATGAAGGCGATGATCGAAGCCGGCGCATCGGGCGTCCACTTCGAGGACCAGCTCGCGTCGGTGAAGAAGTGCGGCCACATGGGCGGCAAGGTGCTCGTGCCGACCCGCGAAGCCGTCGCGAAGCTGTCGGCAGCGCGTCTCGCGGCCGACGTGATGGGCACGCCGACCGTGCTGGTCGCCCGCACCGACGCGGAAGCCGCCGACCTGATCACGTCCGACGTCGACGACAACGACAAGCCGTTCCTCACAGGCGAGCGCACTGTGGAAGGCTTCTTCCGCACGAAGCCGGGCATCGGGCAGGCGATCTCGCGCGGTCTTGCCTATGCGCCGTACGCCGACCTGGTCTGGTGCGAAACCGGCAAGCCGGATCTCGAGTACGCGAAGAAGTTCGCGGAAGCGATCCACAAGCAGTTCCCGGGCAAGCTGCTGTCGTACAACTGCTCGCCGTCGTTCAACTGGAAGAAGAACCTCGACGACGCGACGATCGCGAAGTTCCAGAAGGAGCTCGGCGCGATGGGCTACAAGTTCCAGTTCATCACGCTGGCCGGCTTCCATGCACTGAACTACTCGATGTTCAACCTCGCGCACGGCTATGCCCGCACGCAGATGAGCGCCTTCGTCGAACTGCAGCAGGCCGAGTTCGCGGCCGCGGACAAGGGCTTCACGGCCGTCAAGCACCAGCGCGAAGTCGGCACCGGCTACTTCGACGCCGTGACGCAGACGGTCGAACGCGAAGCGTCGACGACCGCACTGCACGGCTCGACCGAGGACGAGCAGTTCTTCGACGGCAAGAAGGTCGCGTAACACGCGCCAGGCGTGTCATGCCGATGCCCGCCCCGTCTCGCGACGGTGCAGCGTCGGCCACTGAACAAGAATCAGGGAGGAGACGGCAGGCGCGCGATACCGATCGCGCGACCGGCCGCGCGGCCTGCGTGCCGCCAGCAACGACGCGCGCCGGCTTCGTCCGGCGCGCCCTTTTTCCAGGGCACCGCCCTACCGATAGACGATCACCGGAATTTTCGTATGGGTCAGCACGCGCTGCGTCTCGCTGCCGATCAGCAAGCTGCCGAGCCCGCGGCGTCCGTGGGACGCCATGAAGATCACGTCGCAACCGCCGCGTTCTGCCGCCTCGATGATGCCGAGATACGGCGACGGATGGACGCTCGTCCAGGTGTCGCAGTCGACGCCGGCCGCCTTCGCGGCCGATTCGACCTCGTCGAGATGCGTGCGCGCCTCGCGCTCGCTGCGCGCCCGGAAATCGGCGGGCGGCTCGATGATCACTTCGGAAAACGGCGAGTACGGATACTGCGGCAGGCACGCGTACGCCGTGACGCGCGCACCGACCGCCCGGGCCAGGTCGATCGCGCCGTCGATCGCCTTCTGCGACAGTTCGGAACCGTCGGTTGGAACGAGGATGTGCCGGAACATCGCGCCCTCCTTCGTCAAGTACACGCCGCAAGCCGCGATCCCATCCGGGGCGGCCGTGGCGCGTCGGACATGCCTCCTACGAGTGTAGTGCGCGAAACCGCCCAACCGGCCCCGGCAGCGGGTTCGCCCTCATATCGGAAACACGCGGGCGAACGCGACCGGCTCCCGCTGCTACTCGCCCCAATATCCGGGCCGCTCGTAAGTGTGCTTCAGGTAGTCGAGAAACAGCCGCACACGCAGCGGCAGGTGCCTGCGTTGCGGGAACACCGCGTGGATGCCGATCGGCGGGGCGGCAAATGCGTCGAGCACGCTGACGAGCCGGCCGGCCGCGATGTCCTCGCCGACCTCCCACCACGAGCGCCACGCCAGTCCATGTCCGGCGAGGCACCACTCGTGCAGCACCGCGCCGTCCGAGCACTCCATCGTGCCGTTCACGCGGATCGACACGACCTTGCCGTCCTCCTGGAACGCCCAGCCGCGCTGCTGGTTCGCGTTTGCCGCGAGCGCGAGGCAGTTGTGCCGCGCCAGTTCCGCGAGCGTCGCGGGCGTGCCGCGCCGTACGAGATACGCGGGAGCCGCGACGCACACGCGGCGGTTCTCGCCGAGCTTCAGCGACACGAGCGACGAGTCGGGCAGCTCGCCGAGCCGCACCGCGCAATCGAACCCCTCGTTGACGAGGTCGACCATGCGGTCGGACAGGTCGAGCGTGACGGATACGTCGGGATGCCCGACGCTGAATTCGGGCACGAGCGGCGCGACGTGCCGCCGGCCGAAGCCGGCCGGCGCGGAAATACGCAGGTGGCCGCTCGCCTTGACGCCGCCGGCGGACACGCTCGCCTCGGCGTTCTGCATGTCGTTGATGATCCGCTGGCAATCCTCGAGAAACGCCGAGCCCTCGAACGTCAGCGTGAGCTTGCGCGTCGTGCGCACCAGCAGCTTGACGCCGAGCCGCTCCTCGAGCGCGTCGAGGCGTCGGCCGATGATCGCCGGGGCGACGCCTTCCGCATGCGCGGCCGCCGACAGGCTGCCCTTCGCCGCGACCGCAGCGAACGTTTCGATCTGCTTGAACCGGTCCATGACTCGCCGGGGCGGTGCCGCCGCCCTTCAAATAGCTTAAACGGCTCAAGATTAGGTATATGAAAGTAAAAGATCAAGTGATGAATAGCGTCTTTTTTAGCGCATACGATCACGAATAGAATTTACCCGACCTCTGAAACTGGAGCGCAAGGCTATGTCGGCCACAACGACACTCTCCTCTCCCGACGCAATCCTCTTCGACGCATTCGGCACGTTGTTCGACGTGCGTGCGGTGCTGGCCGCGGCGGAGCAGATGTTTCCGGGTCACGGGGAACGGTTGTCGCAGCTGTGGCGACGCAAGCAAATCGAATACTCGCAGCTGCGCACGCTCGCGGATCCGGCCGGCGCCCGCTACCGCCCGTTCCGGGACATCACGCTCGATGCGCTGCGGTTCGCCGCGCGCCGACTCGGGCTCGCGCTGAACAGCGCGGCCGAGAAGCGACTGATGGACGAATACGCGTGCCTGTCCACCTATCCCGATACGGTGCCCGCGCTGCGCAAGCTGCGCGCGCTCGACCCGCGCCCGCCGCTCGCGATCCTGTCGAACGGCACGCCGCAGATGCTCGACATCGCGATCAAGAGCGCCGGCATGTCCGGGCTGTTCGATCGCGTGCTGTCGGCCGATACCGTGCGCGCGTACAAGCCGAGTCCGGCGGCCTACGCGCTCGGCACCGCCGCGTTCGGACCGAACCGGCGCGGCATCGTGTTCGTGTCGTCGAATGCGTGGGACGTCGCCGGCGCCGTCTGGTTCGGCTACACCACGTTCTGGCTCAACCGCACGGGCGCGCCCGCCGAGGAACTCGGCGCGCCGCCGGACGGTACGGGCACCGGCATGGCCGACCTGCTCGCATTCCTCGCCACCCCGGCTCCGTCCGGCAGACCCGCAAACCGCACGCGCCCCGGCCCGGGCGCATGACGTTTGCAACTGCCGCCTTCCCCCTTTACCGAAACCGCAACTGACCGACCAAGGAGATGAGACTCATGAGCACCCCGATCACGCTGCCGCAAGGCATGGCGATCACCGGCGAAATCAAGCCGGGTTACGAAGCAATCCTGACGCCCGACGCGCTCGCACTCGTCGCGGCGCTGCACCGCACGTTCGAACCGCGCCGCCAGGCGCTGCTGCAGGCGCGCGTCGAGCGCACGAAACGCCTGGACGCGGGCGAGCGCCCCGACTTCCTGGCCGAAACGAAGGCGATCCGCGAAGGCGACTGGAAGGTCGCGCCGCTGCCGGCCGACCTGCAATGCCGCCGCGTCGAGATCACGGGCCCCGTCGAGCGCAAGATGATCATCAACGCGCTGAACTCGGGCGCCGATTCGTACATGACGGACTTCGAGGATTCGAACGCACCGAGCTGGACGAACCAGATCGACGGCCAGATCAACCTGAAGGACGCGGTGCGCCGGACGATCTCGCTCGAGCAGAACGGCAAGTCCTACCAGTTGAACGACAAGGTCGCGACGCTGATCGTGCGTCCGCGCGGCTGGCACCTCGACGAGAAGCACGTGACCGTCAACGGCCAGCGCGTGTCCGGCGGCATCTTCGATTTCGCGCTGTTCCTGTTCCACAACGCGAAGGAACTGCTTGCGCGTGGCTCGGGCCCGTACTTCTACCTGCCGAAGATGGAAAGCCATCTCGAGGCACGGCTGTGGAACGACATCTTCGTCGCGGCGCAGGAAGCCATCGGCGTGCCGCGCGGCACGATCCGCGCGACCGTGCTGATCGAGACGATCCTCGCCGCGTTCGAGATGGACGAGATCCTGTACGAACTGCGCGAACACAGCTCGGGCCTGAACGCGGGCCGCTGGGACTACATCTTCTCGGCGATCAAGAAATTCAAGAACGACCGCGACTTCTGCCTGGCCGAGCGTTCGAAGATCACGATGACGGTGCCGTTCATGCGCGCGTACGCGCTGCTGCTGCTGAAGACCTGTCACAAGCGCAACGCGCCGGCGATCGGCGGGATGAGCGCGCTGATCCCGATCAAGAACGATCCGGAAGCGAACGACAAGGCCATGGGCGGCGTGCGTTCGGACAAGCAGCGCGACGCGACCGACGGCTACGACGGCGGCTGGGTCGCGCACCCGGGCCTCGTGCCGATCGCGATGGAAGAGTTCGTCAAGGTGCTCGGCGACAAGCCGAACCAGATCGCGAAGCAGCGCGACGACGTGCAGGTCGAAGGCAGGAACCTGCTCGACTTCCAGCCCGAAGCGCCGATCACCGAAGCCGGCCTGCGCAACAACATCAACGTCGGCATCCATTACCTCGGCGCCTGGCTCGACGGCAACGGCTGCGTACCGATCCACAACCTGATGGAAGATGCGGCCACGGCCGAGATTTCCCGTTCGCAGGTGTGGCAATGGATCCGCTCGCCGAAGGGCGTGCTCGACGACGGCCGCAAGGTCACGGCCGAACTCGTGCGGGAATTCTCGAAGGCCGAACTCGACAACGTGAAGCGCTCTGTCGGCGGCAACACGCAGCCGTACGAGCGCGCCGCCGCGATCTTCGAGCAGATGTCGACGTCGGAAGGCTTCACCGAATTCCTGACGCTGCCGCTGTACGAGGAAATCTGACGAAGCCGCCCGTCCCGATCGGGGCCGCCCCTGCGTCGGCGCCGGTCGCACGCGAATGACGGCACAAACGAAAGCGCCCCTCGGGGCGCTTTTTCCTTTGCGGCTGAAGCGGCTGCCGCGCGACCGGTCAGACGGCTTCCCGCTCGCGCCGGTGCTGAACCCAGTCGCCCGACGCAATGCGCGGACGCCCGGCGGTCGCGTGCGCGGCGACCGGATAGTAAAGGCACGCGTACTGCCGGCCGCCGAGTTCGACGGTCACGTCTTCCGGCTTGAACAGCGTGTCGACACCCGGATAGACGCGCTCGATCTCGTCGAGCACGGGAACGAGCCGGTCGTCGACTTCGTAGACGTCCCCCCAGACCAGCGACTTGCCGGCCGATCCGGCAACCATCCCCGGATAAGTGCCGAAATCGTACAGCTCTCCCGGCAGCGCGGCGGCACCGAGCAGCGTCGGCGCGGCAATTCCGTGCCTGGCGGCCGCGTGGCCGATGTCGTTGGCCTCCCCGTTTCTCAAGGTGCCGTAGACGAATACGTAACGCATCGTGGTTCTCCTCTTTGATTCGTGTGTTGCCGTGTTCACGGGCGATTCATGCGCGATCCGTGCGCAATTCTTGCGCAATCCCCCGCGCATCGATAGACCACGATACCGGCCCGATGGTTCGGGCCCGCAAGCGCGTCTGGTTTCGGGCGGCCCTGAAATCGCCTGCTCCCACACAAAGTTCATTTGAGCGCGGCATGATCGCCCGACAAACCGTCACATGCGCTTTCGCGGCGCCTTCTACAATAACGGCATCGCCGCAGCGTTGCCCGAATCGTCCATGAATCCGCCCGCCCAAGCCGACGTACCGAACCTGTACGTCATCGACATTCCGCCCGAATTCGCGCCGACCGCCGTCCATCCGATGCGCGTGCGCGCCCGGCAGCTCGACGCCGGGCGCCGCATCCCGCTGCATACGCATGCATGGGCACAGCTCGCGTACGCATCGCGCGGCGTGCTGCGCGTCGCGACGACCGGCACGACATGGATGGTGCCGCCGTCCCGTGCGATCTGGGTACCGCCGCACGTGACGCACGAGGTCGTGATCGTCGAAGAGGCGTTCTTGCGCACGCTGTACATCGATGAGTCGATCGTGCCGGAAGGGCTTGACGCGTGCCGCGTCGTCGAAGTGACGGGGCTCCTGCGCGAACTGATCGTCGCGCTCGACGCGCGCGACCTGAGCACCGCGCGCGAGCGCCTGCTGTGCGGGCTCGTGCTCGACGAGCTGAGTCGCGCCGAACCGCTGCCGCTCGCGGTGCCGATGCCCGACGAAAAACGGCTGCGCATGCTGTGCGAATCGGTACTCGCGCATCCGGCGCATGCGGAGTCGCTCGAGCACTGGGCAAGCGAGGTCGGCGCGAGCACGCGCACGATTTCGCGGCTCTTCAAGCAGGAACTGGGCGTGAGTTTTTCGCAGTGGCGTCAGCAGGCACTGCTGGCACGGGCCATTCCGCTGCTGAACCAGGGGCGCCCGCTGTCGCATATCGCGCGCGAGCTCGGCTACCAGAGCCAGAGCGCCTTTTCGGCGATGTTCCGGCGTGCATTCGGCGAAAGCCCCCGCGCATTCATGCTGCGCGGCTACGAACACCGCGGCCCGGAAGGCAGCCTCGCGGACGACGAAACCCCGGACGACGACGCCATCGGCGCTGTCCGCTGAACGCGTCATTCGGAGTCGTCAGCGCGTCAGACCGGCCGCACCATGTGGCGGATCGAGCCAAGTTGCGCGAGCCGCGACCCGGCAACCTGATAGCCCATGCGCAAATAAAGACGCGCGGCAGGATTGTCGACGAACACGCGCAATTGAAGTTCGTGCAGCCCGCGCGCACGCGCCCAGCGGTGCGACATGTCGAGCATGTAGGTGCCGGCGCCCTGCCCGCGATGACCGGCCGCGATCTGTACGTCGCGGATGTGCAGCGAGTCGCCCTCCTCGGTCACGCGCAGCACGCCGATGCGCTCGCCGTCGGCCTCGAGGATGAAGTTCTCGGATTCGCGCCAGCTCGCGTAGAACAGGTCGCTGCGCCACACGAGCCCATGGCGCTTGTAATAGCCGCCCATGTTGCCGTGCGTCAGCGCTTCGGCAAACGGAAAATCGCCGGCCTCCGCAGGCCGGAGCTGATACAGGAGTCGCAGGTCGGTCGGATCGAGCATCGCGCAGGGGTCAAGAACGCATCCCGCCACGATAGCGCAGTCGCGTGCGGATGCAATCGCGGATTTCTCGTAGCGGCTCGACGCGTGATGACCGGTGGTTACGTCCCGCCGGCTGGCACAACCGGAAACGCAAATAAAAAAGCCCGCACGAGGCGGGCTTCTTCATTTTTGGCGGAGCGGACGGGACTCGAACCCGCGACCCCCGGCGTGACAGGCCGGTATTCTAACCGACTGAACTACCGCTCCAGTCTTGCTGCTTGCCTGGCAGGCGTCGGTTGCTTCCTGCCGGCGCATCGTTTGTTCGAACGACGCCGAAATCTGGCGTCCCCTAGGGGATTCGAACCCCTGTACTCACCGTGAAAGGGTGATGTCCTAGGCCTCTAGACGAAGGGGACAACGTACTGCTTACATCCTTAATGCAAAAGCCCGTTCAAAAAACGTTCTTTGAACGGGCTTCGTTCTGGCGGAGCGGACGGGGCTCGAACCCGCGACCCCCGGCGTGACAGGCCGGTATTCTAACCAACTGAACTACCGCTCCAGCTTTCCTTACCCTCGCCCGCAGGATCTTGTCACGCTCCTGCAAGCGATGCGGCACTTCTACGAAACGCCACTGAATCCTGGCGTCCCCTAGGGGATTCGAACCCCTGTACTCACCGTGAAAGGGTGATGTCCTAGGCCTCTAGACGAAGGGGACAGCGTACTGCTTACATCTTTAATACAAAAGCCCGCTCAAAAACGTCTTGAACGGGCTTCGTTCTGGCGGAGCGGACGGGACTCGAACCCGCGACCCCCGGCGTGACAGGCCGGTATTCTAACCGACTGAACTACCGCTCCAGCTTTCTTACCCAACCCGCGGGACGTCGGTTACGTTCCTGCGAGCCTTGCGACACTTCTACGAAACGCCGCTGAATCCTGGCGTCCCCTAGGGGATTCGAACCCCTGTACTCACCGTGAAAGGGTGATGTCCTAGGCCTCTAGACGAAGGGGACAAAATCTTTTCAGATCTGTCTGACTTTCGCTATTCACTTTTCAATCAACAGCGAAGGCCGAAATTCTAACTGCTTTGAATCATTTTGTGAAGCATTTATTACTACCACTGCTGCTTCGCAAATCAATCCAGCTTGTTCTGATGGTGGAGGTAAGCGGGATCGAACCGCTGACCTCTTGCATGCCATGCAAGCGCTCTCCCAGCTGAGCTATACCCCCTTGCAGAACAGAAATGAGATTATATTGAGCTACTTTGAACTTGTAAATACCCTTTTTGCGATTGGAGCGAAATTTTTTGCGAAGCTGCCGCAATGTCACGCACGGGCAGCTTCGCTCGCTCCCGAATCTCAGGCCAGCGCGGCCTCGATACGCGACACCACGACATCGCGACCGAACAGGACGAGCACCGCGTCGATCGACGGCGTATGCGTCGTCCCCGCCACCAGCAGGCGTACCGGCATCGCGAGTTGCGGCATCTTCAGCTTGTGCGCGCCGAGCGTCGCCTTCAGCGCGGCGGATACGGCCTCCTTCGTCCAGTCGGCCGCCTTCAGCGCAGCGACGAGATCGGCCAGCGCCGGACGCACCGCATCGGTCACGTGCTGCGCAAGCGCATCGGCATCCGGTGCCGGCACACGGTAGAACATCGCTGCGCCTTCCGCGATCTCCTTGACCGTCGTCGCGCGATCCTTCATCAGCCCGACCACGGCATCGAGCGCCGGGCCCGTGGCGATCGCCGCATCGTCGACGCCGAGTGCAGCGAGGAACGGTTTGGCCAGCTCGGCGAGGCGCGCGTTGTCCGCTTCCTTGATGTAATGCGCGTTCAGCCAGCTCAGCTTGCTGTGGTCGTACTGCGCGGGCGACTTGCCGAGATGCTCGAGATCGAACCATTCGACGAACTGCTCGCGCGAGAAGATCTCGGCATCGCCGTGCGACCAGCCGAGGCGCGCGAGATAGTTGACGACCGCTTCGGGCAGGAAACCCGCGTCGCGATACGCCATCACGCTCATCGCGCCATGCCGCTTGCTCATCTTCTCGCCCTGCTCGTTCAGCACGGTCGGCAGGTGCGCGTAGACCGGCGCCTCGCCGCCGAGCGCATTCAGGATGTTGATCTGGCGCGGCGTGTTGTTCACGTGGTCGTCGCCACGGATCACGTGCGTGATGCCCATGTCCATGTCGTCCACCACCACGCAGAAGTTGTAGATCGGCGTGCCGTCCGGACGCGCGATCACGAGGTCGTCGAGTTCCTCGTTCGAAATCTCGACGCGCCCCTTCACCGCGTCATCCCACACGACCGTGCCCGTCAGCGGATTGCGGAAACGCAGCACCGGCTTCACGCCGGCCGGCGGCTCCGGCAGCACCTTGCCGGGCTCCGGACGCCACGTGCCGTCGTAGCGCGGCTTCAGGCCGGCCTCGCGCTGGCGTTCGCGCAGCGCGTCGAGTTCCTCGGCCGACATGTAGCACGGGTATGCAAGCCCCTTCTCCAGCATCTGCGCGAGCACCTCGCGATAGCGGTCCATCCGCTGCATCTGGTAGATCGGGCCTTCGTCGAAATCCAGGCCGAGCCATTGCATCCCTTCGAGGATCGCGTCGACCGCTTCCTGCGACGAGCGTTCGACGTCGGTGTCCTCGATGCGCAGCACGAACGTGCCCTTCATCTTGCGGGCGAACGCCCACGGATAGAGCGCGGAGCGAATGTTGCCGAGGTGGATGAAGCCGGTGGGACTCGGCGCGAAGCGGGTACGGACAGGACGGGTCATAAACGGTAACTCGAACGCCTGGGGCGCATGAATGATTCGACGCGGGATCGACGGCGGCAGCCCGGACAGCAACGGGGCCGGCCGCGCCCGGAACGGGAAAGAAGCCGGAATTATACTCGCGCCGGACATCGCGCCAAGCGCGCCGCTTGCTTTATGATGTGCGCGCCGCGGCCGCCAGCCGGCGCGGCACCGGCCGCACGGAACCTGCCGCGCGGCCGCTCGGAACCTATCGCCGCCGCGGGCCGTGTAACCCGCCGCCAAGCCGCCGGAGAACCATTCGATGTCGTCCCCTCGCCTGTCGCGCCGCCACTTCACGATCGCCGCCGCGTCCGCCAGCCTCGCCGCCTGCACGTCGTTCGGCGACAAATCCCGTTCGGACAATACTTCCGGCGCCACGCAACCGCGCGAGAAGCCGGTGAAGATCGGTATCGCACTCGGCGGCGGCGCCGCGCGCGGCTTCTCGCACATCGGCGTGCTGAAGGCGCTCGAGGCGCGCGGCATCCCGGTCGAAATCGTCGCGGGCACGAGCGCGGGCTCGGTGGTCGGCGCACTGTATGCGTCGGGCATGAGCGCACTGCAGATCAACAAGATCGCGCTCGACATGGATCAGGCGGCGATCAGCGACTGGGCGCTGCCGTTCCGTTCGCGCGGGCTGCTGCAAGGCGTGGCGCTGCAGAACTTCCTGAACAAGACGCTCAACAACCGGCCGATCGAGAAGATGGCGAAGCCGCTCGGTATTGTCGCGACCGATCTGCAGAGCGGTCAGCCGATCCTGTTCCAGCAGGGCAACACGGGGCTCGCGGTGCGCGCATCGTGCAGCGTGCCGTCGGTGTTCGAACCGGTGAAGATCGGCAACCGCGAATATGTCGACGGCGGCCTCGTGAGCCCCGTGCCGGCGTCGTACGCGCGCAAGATGGGCGCGAGCTTCGTGATCGCGGTCGACATCTCGGCCCGGCCGGACGGCGCGGCAACCAACAACCCGATCGAGATGCTGCTGCAGACCTTCACGATCATGGGCCAGACGATCAAGACCTACGAGCTCGACAAGTACGCGGACGTCGTGATCCGCCCGAACCTCGCGGCCATGGGCGGCAGCGACTTCAACCAGCGCAACGCGGCCATTCTTGCAGGCGAGGAAGCCGTCGCGCGCATCATGCCGGAACTGCAGCGCAAGCTCGCGGCAGCGCGCGGCGTGGCCGCCGCGTAAGCACGCGATGAGCAGGCCGGCGCGCGCCGCCGGCCCTCAAACGACGGCGCGACCGTCTCAGCGTTTGCACCGCCCCAAAACAAAAAACCCTGCCGCCTTTCGGTGACAGGGTTTTTTCGATCCGGCCGGACCGGCCGTCGAACGTCAGTTGTTGCCGTTCGCCGAATCGTCGCCAATCGTCGCGCGCACGCGCTGACGCAGATCTTCCGGCTTCATCGGGAACTCCGACTCAAGCCGGCGCGCGCCGGTGAAACGCTTTTCCCAGTAGCCGCTATCGAGATCGTCGACGCGGATGGTGCTGCCCGTCGACGGCGAGTGCACGAACTTGTTGTCGCCGATGTAGATGCCGACGTGCGAGAACGTGCGGCGCATCGTGTTGAAGAACACGAGATCGCCCGGCTTGAGGTTGCTCATGCTCACCTTCTCGCCGACGCGGCTCATCTCTTCCGCACGACGCGGCAGCGACATGCCGAGGGTGTCCTGGAACACGTAGCGCACGAAGCCGCTGCAGTCGAGGCCCGAATCCGGCGAGTTGCCGCCCCAGCGATAGCGCACGCCGATCATGTTCAGCGCGCCGACGACCACGTCGCCCGCCTTGCCGGCCATGCCGGCGAGGAACGACTTCGCGCCGCCGCCCGACGGCTGCGCGCTGGTCTGCTGGAGGGAGGAATTCGACGCGTTCTGCGTCGAATTTATGGCATTCTGGTTAAAACTGCTGACTTCGTCGGCGAACGCGCCGGGTGCTGCTGCGAACAGGGCGCCGATGAATAGCCCGGCGATGGTGCGCGCGCATGCCTGGGTCAGGGATCGATGCTGCATTGGTCGATGGAATTTGCTTAAAAATCAGCTGATTGGCGGAAAATTTCGGTCGATACTAGCCAGCGCGTAATCGTTTGTCAAAACAAATTAATAAATACAATCGAGATGATCAGACCATTGGCGGCCTATCACGCTTTCCAGACCGCTTTCAACAGCTTTTGTGTGTAAGGATGTGACGGCCTGGTGAAGATGTCGGCCACCTCTCCCGACTCGACGACGGCCCCGCCCTGCATCACCGCGACGCGATGCGCCATCGCCCCGATCACCTCCAGGTCATGGCTGATGAATACATAGCCGAGGTTGTATTTCTGTTGCAAATTCGCGAGCAGCTTGAGCACCTGCTGCTGGATCGACACGTCGAGCGCGGACGTCGGCTCGTCGAGAATCAGGATGCGAGGTTCCAGCACCAGCGCGCGCGCGATCGCGATCCGCTGGCGCTGCCCGCCCGAGAATTCGTGCGGATAACGGTGCAGCACCGTGCGGTCGAGGCCGACTTCGCGCAGTACCGCGAGCGACTTCGCGCGACGCGCATCGGGCGTCATGTCCGGGCGATGCAGTTCGAGCCCCTCGCCGACGATCCGCTCGATCGTGTGACGCGGGGAAAGCGAACTGAACGGATCCTGAAAGACCACCTGCATGTTCGAGCGCAGTGCGGTCTGTTCGCGGCCGCGATAGGTCGACAGCGCGCGCCCCTGGAATTCGATCGTGCCGCCGGCCGTCTTTTGCAGGCCGAGCAGCGCCATCGCGAGCGTCGACTTCCCGGATCCCGATTCACCGACGATGCCGAGCGTCTCGCCCTGCCGCACCGACACCGACACATCCGCGACGGCCGTCACGGGTACCGAGCCGAACCAGCCCGCGATGCCCGGCCGCTTGCGCGCGAACTGCACGCTCACGTGGCGGGCGTCGAGCACGACGGGTGCGATCGGCATCACCGGCGCGACCGCGCGTTGCGGCCGGCTGTTCAGCAGCCGCTGCGTATACGGATGCTCGGGTTCCGCGAAGATCCGCTCGACCGGCCCGCTCTCGACGAGCCGGCCGTGCTCCATCACCGCGACGCGGTCCGCGAAGTGCCGCACGAGATTCAGGTCGTGCGTGATCAGCAGGATCGCCATCCCGCGCTTTTCCGCTTCCTCGCGCTGCAGTTCCAGCAGCAGGTCGACGATCTGCGCGCGGATCGTCACGTCGAGCGCGGTGGTCGGCTCGTCGGCCAGCAGCAGGCGCGGCCGGCAGGCGAGTGCCATCGCGATCATCGCGCGCTGCCGCTGGCCGCCCGACAACTGGTGCGGATAGCTGTCGACACGCTTCTCCGGCTCCGCGATGCCCGTGCGCGCAAGCAGAGCGATCGCACGCTTGCGCGCCTCGACCGCCGATACGCCGTCGTGCAGCACGATCGTCTCGCCGATCTGCACGCCGATCGTATACAGCGGGTTGAGCGCCGTCATCGGTTCCTGGAAGATCATCGCGATATCCGAGCCGCGCAGCCCGCGCATCTCGCGCTCGCTCTTGCCAGCCAGATCCTGCCCCGCGAAGCGGATCGCGCCGCTCACGTCGGCGTCGCGCAGCAGCCGCAGGATCGACAGCGCGGTCACGCTCTTGCCGGAACCCGATTCGCCGACCAGCGCGACGCGCTCGCCGCGACCGATCTCGAGCGTCACGTCGTCCACCGCGACCGTGTCGCCGAAGCGCACATGCAGATGCTCGAGCGCCAGCAGCGGCTCATGCTGCGTCGATACGACCGGTTCGCTCATCGCTGGCCTCCCGCCGCACGCACCGAATCGGCGATCCGCGTATCGAGCGCGTTGCGCAGCGCGTCGCCCATGAAGGTCAGCAGCAGCAGCGTCGTGACCAGCACGCCGAAGGTCGACAACGAGATCCACCATGCGTCGAGGTTGCCCTTGCCCTGCGCGAGCAGTTCGCCGAGGCTCGGAGTCGGCGGCGGCACGCCGAGCCCGAGGAAATCGAGGCTCGTGAGCGCGAGGATCGAGCCGCTCATCCGGAACGGCAGGAACGTGATCACCGGCGTGAGACTGTTCGGCAGCACATGGCGCCAGATGATCTGCCAGTTCGTGAGCCCCATCGCGCGCGCCGCGCGCACGTAGTCCTGCGTGCGGTTGCGCAGGAATTCCGCGCGCACGTAGTCGGCGAGCCCGATCCAGCCGAACAGCGACAGCAGCACGATCAGCAGCAGGAAACTCGGCTCGAAGATCGACGCGAAGATGATCAGCAGGTACAGCTCGGGCAGCGAACTCCAGATCTCGATCAGGCGCTGCCCGACGATGTCGATGCGCCCGCCGAAGAAGCCCTGCACGGCGCCCGCGGCGATCCCGAGCAGCGTGCCGATCACGGTCAGGATCAGCCCGAACTCGACCGACACGCGGAACCCGTACACGAGCCGGGCGAGCAGGTCGCGCCCCTGCGCGTCGGTACCGAGCCAGTTCGCGCGCGACGGCGGCGCGGGGTTCGGCACGTTCGAGAAGTAGTTCAGCGTGTCGTAGTAGTAATGGTTCGGCGGGTAGACGACGAAGTTGCCGGGCGCCTCGAGCCGCTTGCGCACATACGGATCGAGATAGTCGGCCGGCGTCGGGAAATCGCCGCCGAAGGTCGTCTCCGGATACGCATGGAACATCGGGAAATAGGTCTGGCCGTCGTAACGCACGACGAGCGGCTTGTCGTTCGACCACAGCGGCGCCGCGAGGCTCGCGGCGAACGCGACGACAAAGATCACGAAGCTCCAGTAGCCGAGGCGCTGCTGCCTGAAGCGCTGCCATACGCGGCGCGCGGGAGACGGCGACACGCGGGCGCGCGCCGCGTCGATGCGGGACGACACGATGGCCCGGTTCATCGCGCACCTCGCCCGGTGACGCCGGGCATGCAGACGGACGGTTTCATGTCAGCGCTCCAGGGTGTCGAATTGAATGCGCGGATCGACCCACACATAGCAGAGATCGGAGATCAGCTTGGTCGCAAGGCCGATCAGCGTGAACAGGTACAGCGTGCCGAGCACGACCGGATAGTCGCGCCGCACGACCGATTCGTACGACAGCAGCCCGAGGCCGTCGAGCGAGAACAGCGTCTCGATCAGCAGGCTGCCCGTGAAGAACGCGCCGATGAACGCGGCCGGGAAACCGACGATCAGCGGCAGCATCGCGTTACGGAACACGTGCTTCCACAGCACGCTGCGCTCGGAGAGCCCCTTCGCACGCGCGGTCAGCACGTATTGCCGGCGGATCTGGTCGAGAAACGCATTCTTCGTGAGCATCGTGACGACCGCGAAGCTGCCGACGACCGACGCCGTGATCGGCAGCGCGATGTGCCACAGGTAGTCGAGCACCTTGCCGACGAGCGACAGCTGGGCAAAGTTGTCCGACGTGAGCCCACGCAGCGGGAAAAGCTGCCAGAACGAGCCGCCGCCGAACAGCACGAGCAGCAGCACGCCGAGCACGAAGCCCGGAATCGCATAACCGACGAGCACGACGAGGCTCGTCGCGACGTCGAACGGCGAACCGTTGCGCACGGCCTTCGCGATGCCGAGCGGCACCGCGATCAGGTACGTCAGGAAGAACGTCCACAGCCCGATGCTGATCGACACGGGCAGCTTCTGCACGACCAGCGACCACACGCTCTGGTGGCGGAAGTAGCTGTCGCCGAGATCGAAGCGCGCGAAGCGCTTCAGCATCAGCCAGTAGCGTTCGAGCGGCGGTTTGTCGAAACCGTACAGCGCCTTGAGCTGCGCGAGCTGCTGTGCGTCGACGCCGGTGTGTGCGCGCATCCCGAACGGCACCGCGCCCTGCTCCGTCGCGCCCTTGCGCAATTCCTGCACGGCCTGTTCGACGGGGCCGCCCGGCACGAACTGGATCACCGCGAACGTAAGCGTCAGCACGCCGATGAGCGTCGGGATCATCAGCAGCAGGCGTTTGAGGATGTAGCTCCACATGGGCGTCGACTCGCGATCGGTAGGCGGGGTTGGACGTAGGGCGGCGTGGCTCAGTGATCGGGCTTCGCCCACCAGGTCGACACGACCCAGCCCTCGGCCGAATAGTACAGCGGCAGCGTCTGCGGGTAGCCAAGCGTGCGCTTGTACGCGATCCGGTGCGTCGTGCTGTACCACTGCGGGACCGCGTAGTAGCCATGCATCAGCACGCGGTCGAGCGCGTGCGTCGCGTCGAGCAATTCGTCGCGCGACTGCGCGGTGCCGAGCGCGTGCAGCAGCGTGTCGACGGCCGGCGACTTCAGCCCGATGAGGTTGTCGGAGCCCGGCTCGTCGGCGAACTTGCTGGCGTAACGCGAGTATTGCTCGGCACCCGGCACCTGCACGCCCGGCAGGCGGATCGTCGTCATGTCGTAGTCGAACGCGTCGAGGCGCTTTTGCAGCAGCGCGAAATCGGCCGTGCGAAAGCGTGCATCGATGCCGAGCTTCGCCAGATTGCGCTGATAGGCCGTCACGACACCTTCCATCGCGGCACCCGAATCGTCGAGGATCTCGAACGTGAACGGCTCGCCCTTCGCATTGCGCAGCGCGCCGTCGCGATAGGTCCAGCCGGCCTGCGCGAGCAGCGTGCGCGCCTTCAGCAGGTTCGCGCGCAGCGAGCCCGGCGGATTCGTGTCCGGCTGCGTGACCATCGGCCCGAACACGGCCGGATCGAGCTGCGCGCGCAGCGGCTCCAGCAACTTCAGCTCGCCGGGGCCGGGCGTGCCGGTCGCCTGCAGGTCGGTGTCGGCGAAGTAGCTGTCCAGACGCGTGTAGGCGCTGTAGAACAGCTGGCGGTTCAGCCATTCGAAGTCGAACGCAAGGTCGAGCGCCTGGCGCACGCGCACGTCGCGAAACAGCGGCCGGCGCAGGTTCATGAAGAAGCCCTGCATGCCGGCGCCGTTGTGCTGGCGGAATTCGCGCTTGACGAGCTCGCCGCTGTCGAAACGCTTGCCGACGTCGCGGCGCGTCCAGTTGCGCGCGATGTACTCGACGAGCACATCGTATTCGCCGGCCTTGAACGCTTCGAGCCGCGCAACGCCATCGCCGTACAGCTTGTAGACGATCCGTTCGAAGTTGTTGGTGCCCACCCGCACCGGCAGGTCGGCCCCCCAGTACGCCGGGTTGCGCCGGTAAGTGATCGTCCGGCCGTTGTCGTAACGTTCGATCAGGTACGGGCCGCTGCCGATCGGCTGCTCGAACGCGAGCTGGTCGAACGGGATGCGCGAGCCGTCCGCGCGCAATCCCCACTTGCGCGAAAACACCGGCACGCCGCCGGCGATCAGCGGCAGTTCGCGATTCGCGCTGCGGAACTCGAAACGCACGGTGGCGGGATCGACCACCACGGCCTTCGTGATTTCCGCGAAATACGCGCCGAACTGCGGCGCGGCCAGCTTGCTCTTCAGCGTGTCGAACGAGAACTTGACGTCGTTGGCCGTGACCGGGTCGCCATTGGAAAAGCGCGCGCGCGGATTCAGGTGGAACGTGACCGAACGGCGATCCGGTGCGATGTCGATGTCGTCGGCGAGCAGCCCGTACGCGGACGCGGGCTCGTCCGAGCTGCCGGTCGCGAGGCTCTCGAACAGCATGTCGATGCCCGGCGCGGGATTGCCACGCATCGTAAACGGGTTGAACTTGTCGAACGAGGTCAGCCGGTTCGGGTTCGCGAGCACGAGCGTGCCGCCCTTCGGCGCGTCGGGGTTGACGTAGTCGAAATGCCTGAAGCCCGACGGATACTTCGGCTCGCCGTACTGCGCAATGGCGTAGGCCGCGTGCGCGGCGGTCGCGGCCAGCGCCGCCTGCAACACGAACACCGCGGCCGTGCGGCCGGCAACCCGTACGGCACGGCGGACACGCGCGGCGGCCCGGGGCGAACCCTTCGTCATAGAGGCCCTGTCGGTCGAATGAGGGTAGTAACGAGGGACGATTCTACCCATTCAATCCGTCGGGCCAAAAGAAAACCGCCATGCAGGCGGTTTCCTCATCAGCGAACGTTGCGCGCACATCACGCGTGCGCCCTGCCGATCAACGCCAGCCGTTGTGGCGACCGTTGTCCCAATGGCCGTGACCGCGATCCCAGCCGGGGCGGCCGCCGTGACGGTGGTACCACTCGTCGCGCCCCCAGTAGCGACGGCCGTCCCAGTAGCGGTCGCCATGCCAGCCGATCACGATAGCGGGCGCCGGTGCGTAGACGGGTGCCGGCGCATAGACCGGCGCAGGCTGATAGACGACCGGCGGCGGAGGCGGCGGCGCATACACAGGTGCGGGCGCGACGTAGACCGGTGCCGGAACGCCGAGATTGATCCCGACATTGACTCCCGCCATTGCTGCGCCCGACACGAGCAAGGCCGTCATACCGGTCAAGAGCGAGGCAATACGCAAGGTCTTCATGGATTCCTCTTTGGGGGTTGTTTGATGTGTGATTCGACTATAACGGCAAGCGTTGCCACCGCATATTTCAAGTTTGTAAGAACTGATGCGCGGCATCGCAAGGGCAAGCTTGCGCTAACGTCTTGTAACAATCGACGGCCCAACGGAGGCGCCCAGGCTCCCTTCCGCCTTTGCCGATCGGCGTTCGCACCGGCAGTGCGGACGCGCCGAATCATACAGTCGATCCCCCCCGGTACCGCCCTCGCGGGCCGCAGCGCCCTTCTCGCGGACGAAAAAAAAAGCGGCACCTTCGTGCCGCTTCTCCGGTCGACGCATCGCGCCGCGATGCCGCTCAGCGCGACATCATGTTCATGCTGACGTTGTGCATCACCCACAGCGTGCCGACGATCAGGATCGCCGCGGTCAGCACCGTGTAGCTGAACGCCATCACGTTCCAGCGCTGGCCCGACGAGCCGTTCATGTGCAGGAAGTACACGAGGTGCACGACGATCTGCACGAACGCGAGCACGGCAAGCGCGATCAGCGACGCGTGCGGCGACAGCACGCCGCCCATCACGAGGCCGAACGACGCGGCCGTGAGCAGCACCGACAGGATGAAGCCGGCGACATAGCCGCCGACACTGCCGTGCCCTTCTTCGAGTTGAGACGAATGCGAATGGGCCATTTAGATCACGCTCGCGAGATAAACAAAGGAAAACACGCAGATCCACACGATGTCGAGGAAGTGCCAGAAGAGGCTCAGGCACGTCAGGCGTCGCAGGTCGCGATCGGTCAGGTCGCCGCCGCGAAACACGATCTGCCCGGCGAGCACGATCATCCACAGCAGCCCGGCCGTCACGTGCAGCCCGTGCGTGCCGACCAGCGTGAAAAACGCCGACAGGAATGCGCTGCGCTGCGGGCCCGCGCCTTCCGCGATCAGGTGCGAGAACTCGCGCAGTTCCATCACGAGAAACGCCGCACCGAGCACGAACGTCACCGCGAGCCATGCGAGCAGCGCGCCACGCCGCTGCTTGTACGCGGCGAGCATCGCGAACCCGTACGTGATGCTCGACAGCAGCAGCGCGGCGGTTTCCACCGCGACGCCCGGAATGTCGAACAGGTCTTTCGCGGTCGGCCCGCCCGCATACTGCTGGCCGAGCACCGCGAACGTCGCGAACAGCGCGGCAAAGATCACGCAGTCGGTCATCAGGTACAGCCAGAACCCGAACACCGAGTGCGACGGCGGATGGTCGTCGTGCTCGAGCAGGGTCGCGCTCAAGGTTTTCTGCAACATCAGTTGGCCTCCAGTTCCACGTCGTCGACGCGCGCGGCCACGCGCTGCGTCGGCTGCTTGTCTTCGGTCTTGCGCACCGTCGACGCAGGGATGTAATAACCGTCGTTATCGCGCGAGCTGTAGATCACGAGCGTCGCGACGATCCCGACGAGCCCGCCGATCGCCATCCACCAGATGTGCCACACCAGCGCGAAGCCGAGCACCAGGCTGAAGATCGCCACCACGAGGCCCGCGCAGGTATTCGACGGCATGTGGATGTCGCGGAACGACGCCGGGTTCGGCCGGCCTTCGCCGCGTGCCTTCATGTCCGCATACGCGTCGAGCGTGCGCACCTGCGGGATCACCGCGAAGTTGTAGTCGGCCGGCGGCGACGAGGTCGCCCACTCCAGCGTGCGGCCGCCCCACGGATCGCCCGTCGTGTCACGGTATGCCGGCAGGTTGCGGTTGCGGATGCTGACCACCAGTTGCAGCAACTGGCACGCAATGCCGACCGCGATCAGCACGGCGCCGAATGCGGCGACCAGCAGCCACGGATGCCAGGCCGGGTTGTCGTAGTGGTTGAGCCGGCGCGTCATGCCCATGAAGCCGAGCACGTAGAGCGGCACGAACGCGACGTAGAAGCCGACCTGCCAGAACCAGAACGCAGCCTTGCCGAGCTTCTCGTTCAGCTTGAAGCCGAATGCCTTCGGGAACCAGTAGTTGAAGCCCGCGAGATAACCGAACAGCACGCCGCCGATGATCACGTTGTGGAAGTGCGCGATCAGGAACAGGCTGTTGTGCAGCACGAAGTCCGCACCCGGAATCGCCATCATCACGCCGGTCATGCCGCCGATCGTGAACGTGACCATGAAGCCGATCGTCCACAGCACGGGCGTCGTGAATTCGATCCGGCCGCGATACATCGTGAACAGCCAGTTGAACACCTTCACGCCGGTCGGAATCGCGATGATCATCGTCATGATGCCGAAGAACGCGTTCACGTTCGCACCCGAGCCCATCGTGAAGAAGTGGTGCAGCCACACGAGGAACGACAGCACCATGATCGCGCAGGTCGCGTACACCATCGTCTTGTAGCCGAACAGCGGCTTCTTCGCGAACGTCGCGATGACTTCCGAGAAGATCCCGAACGCCGGCAGGATCAGGATGTACACCTCCGGATGGCCCCACGCCCAGATCAGGTTCAGGTACAGCATCGCGTTGCCGCCGGCTTCGTTCGTGAAGAAGTGCATGCCGAGGTAACGGTCGAGGCCGAGCAGCGCGAGCGTCGCGGTCAGGATCGGGAACGACGCCATGATCAGCACGTTCGTGCAGAGCGCGGTCCACGTGAACACCGGCATCTTCATCAGCGTCATGCCCGGCGCGCGCATCTTGATGATCGTCACGAAGAAGTTCACGCCGGTCAGCAGCGTGCCGACGCCCGATATCTGCAGCGCCCACAGGTAGTAGTCGACCCCTACCCCCGGACTGAACTGCAGCTCCGACAGCGGCGGATACGCGAGCCAGCCCGTCTGCGCGAATTCGCCGATCACGAGCGACACGTTGATCAGGATCGCGCTGACGGCCGTCATCCAGAAGGAGAGCGAGTTGATGAACGGGAATGCGACGTCTCGCGCGCCGATCTGCAGCGGCACGACCAGGTTCATCAGGCCGACCATGAACACCATCGCCATGAAGAAGATCATGATCACGCCGTGTGCCGTGAAGACCTGGTCATAGTGGTGCGGCGGCAGGTAGCCGGGCCCGTTGTACGAGAGCGCGAGCTGCATGCGCATCATGATCGCGTCGGCGAAGCCGCGCAGCAGCATGATCAGCGCGACGATGATGTACATCACGCCGAGTCTCTTGTGGTCGACCGTGGTCAGCCATTCCGTCCACAGCCATTTCCACCGGCCGGTGATCGTCAGCGCGGCGAGAATGCCCAGCACGACCAGCCCCATGAAGGCGCCTGCCCCCATGATGATGGGCTGATCGAACGGGATCGCCGAAAGTGTGAGTTTGCCGAACATGCGTTACCCCTTCGTGCCGCAGGCGGCGTCCTTCAGGTCGAGGACGTGGCCATCGTTGTATTTCGCGATGATGTTGTGGAAGAGCCGCGGATCGACCGACGAGAAGTAGCGCACCGGCGCCTTCTCGCTCGGCTGGGCGACGGTACCGTACACGGTCGCGTCGAGACGGTCGGGCGAGGCCTTCACCTTCTGCACCCATGCATCGAACTGTTCGCGCGGCTCGGCGAGCGTGCGGAACTTCATGTCGGAGAAGCCGCGGCCGCTGAAGTTGGCGGACGTGCCCGCGTAGTTGCCGGGCTCGTCTGCGATCAGGTGCAGGCGCGTCTGCATGCCGGCCATCGCGTAGACCTGGCCGCCGAGCTGCGGGATGAAGAACGAGTTCATCACCGAATCCGACGTGATGCGGAAGTTCACCGGCGTGCCGACCGGAATCGCGAGCTGGTTCACCGACGCGATGCCGAGTTCCGGATAGATGAACAGCCACTTCCAGTCGAGCGCGACGACCTCGACGTCGATCGGCTTCACCGACGACTCGAGCGGCTTGTACGGGTCGAGCTCGTGCGTGGTCTTCCACGTGAGCACGCCGAGGAACAGGATGATCAGCGTCGGCACCGTCCAGATCACGACCTCGATCGCGGTCGAGTGCGACCAGTTCGGCGCGTAGGTGGCATTGCGGTTCGATGCGCGGTAACGCCACGCGAACCACAGCGTGAGCAGGATCACCGGCACGACGACGACCAGCATCGCCCAGGTGGACGTCGCGATCAGCGCCTTTTCGGCAGCCCCCACGCTTCCTTTCGGATTTAGTACATCTAAATTACAGCCTGACAGGCTCAGGACCGCGCCGATCGACATCAGCGCCACCCCGCCTTTTGAAGCTCTTCTTTTCATCACACCGCCCGAGGGTCATTGAATCCGTTTGCGTATGCCCGATGCGCATTCGATCCACGAAAGTGGCCGAATCATACGTCGCGCGAGTGCGATGAAGAACCAGCTAATGCGGAAAATCATCATTGCAGAATCTGTTGTGAGACACATTGTCGCGGGGCAATTTCACGCAGCCGCAAGCGGGCCCCGCGCTACCTGCGCCGGACCGCGATCGATGTGTACGCAACGGCCGCACCGCCGCGCGATGAGCCCCGTTCGCGCGACGTGCCGCGATCAGCCGTGCGTCGATGCCATGTACGACGGCTGCGGCTGCGCAGGGCCGTCCCCGGCCGGCAGCTTCGAATGGCTCGCGTCTTCGATCAGCCTTCCGACGGTCGGATCGATCGCGTCGGTGAACGGCTTCGGATCGATGCCGACCGCCAGCACGACCAGGGCGAGCGACGCGAACATCACGATCTCGCGACGGTTCAGGTCGGCGAGCTTCGCGATCCGCTGGCTCGCGACCTTGCCGAACACGACGCGCTTGAGCATCCACAGCGTGTACGACGCGCTGAGGATCAGCGTCAGTGCCGCGATCGCGCCGATCCAGAAGTTGAAGCGGATCGCGCCCATGATGACCATGAACTCGCCGACGAAGCCCGACGTGCCCGGCAGGCCGACGTTGGCCATCGCGAACAGCACCGTGAAGGTCGCGAAACGCGGCATCACGCCCGCGACGCCGCCGTACGAGGCAATCTCGCGCTGCTTCGTGCGGTCGACGAGCACGTTCACGCACAAGAGCATCGCGCCCGCGACGAAGCCGTACGACACGAGCTGCACGATCGCGCCTTCGACGCCGATCCGGTTGAACAGGAACAGCCCGAGCGTGACGATCCCCATGTGCGCGACCGTCGAATACGCGAGCAGCTTGCCGAGATCGGTCTGGGCGAGCGCGATCAGGCTCGCATAGACGATCGCGAACAGCGACAGCGCGATCACGGCCGGCGCGAAGAAGTGGCTCGCGTCGGGTGTCACCGGCAGCGCGAAGCGCAGGAACCCGTAGCCGCCGAGCTTGAGCATCGCGAGCATCAGCGCCGCGCCCGTCGGGCCGTCGGTATAGACGTCGCTCAGCCACGTGTGGACCGGCCACATCGGCACCTTGACCGCGAAGGCGGCGAAGAAGCCGAGGAATACCAGCAACTGCGGCGCGAAGCCGAGCTGCAGCGTGCGCCACACGGCCATGTCGAACGTGTGCGACTGCGCGTACAGGTACAGCATCGCCATCAGCAGCAACAGCGAGCCGGCGAACGAGATGAAGAAGAACTTCACGGCCGCGTACACGCGGCGCTCGCGTCCCCATGTGCCGATCAGCAGGTAAAGCGGGATCAGCGTCGCCTCGAAGAAGATGAAGAACAGCAGCCCGTCCTGTGCGACGAACACGCCGACCATCAGTCCCGACAGGATCAGGAACGACGCGTAGTACTGCGCGACGCGCACCGTGACCGACTCCCACGACGCCACGACCACCACGAGCGTCGTGAACGCGGTCAGCACGACGAGCCACAGCGACGCGCCGTCGATGCCGACCCGCCATCCGGAATTGAATGCCGCCAGCCAGTTGCGGCTCTCGACGAACTGCATCGCGGCCGAGTGCGCATCGAAACCGGCGACCAGCGGAACGACGGCCGCAAGCCCCACCAGCGCGCCGACGAGCGCGATCAGCCGCGTTCGACGTGGATGATGGTCGGAACCGGCGCGCAGCAGGCACGCGCCGAACAGGATCGGAGCCCAGATGGCCAGGCTCAGGAAGGGGAAATCATGCATGTCAACAGGGCCTTGATGAAGTCGCGCACTGCATCGGAGACAGGCGAGACGAAAGGAACGAAATCAAATCGACAGAAAGATTTCGTGAATCGCCAATGTTGGCAAAATGTAAAGCGGCATCACGGGGAAGCTTGACGCCGCTCAAACGCGATCGGGTTAACCAGCATAAGGCGATTGATTATTTTCTGCATCGCAGCAGAGCATCGATTTTCACAACCCACCTTATCTTACTGATTTTTATGAGTAATTTTTTGTATTGATCGATCAGACAGATTGCAAAAATCGACGCAGCGCCGCATTTTTGACATCCGCCTGCCATTCCGGAGGGTCGGAACGAGCTGATTGGCACCAGACAAGACGGCGAGAATGCAGCACTGATTTCTTACAGGATAACTTTCATTTTTATTTCATTTCGCCTTGCTCGACGCGGATCGAGTGAATGGCCGCGCCGCCCACCCTCCACGCTCCCGTGGGGGAGGACTAGAACAGCAAGCCGATACCCATCAACGTGCTTTACGTAGTCACCTTTCCGCTCGGCAAGGAGCCGGAGCAATTTGCGACGCCAACCGCTGTCAGGCGCCGATGGTCGGCGTGATGATGGTTGCCAAGCGCGCAGAATACGCCGCAGAAACTGCAACCGCAGCGAAAGCGGCGAAACGCCAACAGCGACGCTGCCCGTGAAAATACGATCGCAAACCGTCGCGCATCCACCGCTGCTCAGCGGGCGCGCACCGCGAAAGATCGTGGGATGGACGCGAATCAGGCGAGCGAATCCGCGCAACAGAAGCTGCCGAACGTGTCCGCATCCTGTCCGGACACCAAGCTGATCAAGCAAACGCCGATGGACTTCAATTCGCCGGTCTGCAAGCGCACGATCATCTTCGCTGGCAAACAGTGTGGTTACGCCGCGTCGTACCGGCCCGGCCTGCGGACCATGATGTGCAAATCACGTTCGATTCGAGCGAAATCGACGGTTGATCCGAAGCGCGGGCCGAACAACCGGTCGCGCAACATCCGTGCTGTCGAAGTAAATATGGGGTCGCTTGCGCCAGCCGCCACCACAGCGGGCGGATGCGCACCCGCTACCTGCATGGCGCGTGTGTATTTTCGGTGCGCGCAGTGAATATTCCAACGCGCGCGGGTCATCCACCATCGCGGCAGGCTGTCGCGCCCTCACCTTACGCATCGCAGATATACATTCTTGACGCGGGCCGTGAATATTTCTTCCTGCGCGAGTACACAACCGCGCGATACACAGGACGACTGGCACGCCAAGCGGGCCAGCGCCCACAACATGCCGACGACGAAACCGTGACGTGTCGCCGCGGATCGACGCGATAGCCGAGGTATCGGAATCTCGCCCACCACCTCCAGCGCTCAGGCAATCGCAGCACGAGCAAGTACCGCATCTTGCTCGGGTGTACCGCCGGACACGCCGAGGGCGCCGATCAGTTGGCCATCGCCATCCAAGAGAGGCACTCCTCCTCCCATCAGCAACAGCCCGCCTGCATGGATGTGGTCGAAGTGTGGAACTGGCTGGCCCGCCTGCCACGGGACATTGAGCGCTTCGCTCGGCGCCCGGAACATCACCGAAGCCCGGGCCTTTGCAATCGACAGTTCATTCGACGCAAGCCATGCCCCGTCCATCCGCGAGAAAGTGACCAGGTGCGCACCCGCATCCAGAATTGCAAACACGGCATTGAGTCCCGCGTCCTGGGCTGCGGCACGCCCCTGGGCCACGATCCGATCCGCCCGCTCCAACGTGAGCTCAGGCATTTTGCGTCCACTCCGTCTCTTGCCACTGCTTCGCAGCATCAATCGTCGCAAAGGGGCGCATGGTTCGATACAAATGCGTATCGGCCGGAATGATCTCGACCATGGCGTCGATCATCTCCTTGGGGTCCGCCTGGTTCATCAGGCTGTCGCCGAAATCCGGCATCGGCACAACGGCGGAATCGGCGTCGTACCACTGCACGTAGCTCTCGGCGCCAGTGTCGTTGAATCCGGTACCGAAAACGCCCGGATTCACGGTCGCGACTTTGACGCCAAAGGGTTCGAGTTCCGCTTTCATCGACCCGGCGATGGCCTCGATCGCATGCTTGGTCGCGCAATAGGCACCGACAAACGGGACAACCAGAATGCCCCCCATCGACGAGGTCCATACGACTTTTCCGGACCTGCGTGCCACCATCTTCGGCACGATCGCCTGTACCAGTTGAAGATGGCCGAAGACGTTGATTTCGAAGGACTCCCGAACGCGCTGCATCGGGATGTCGACGATCGATCCGCCTTCCATGACGCCGGCGTTCAGCACCAGGACATCGGGATCGAACGAGCCCGCGTGAGCGATGTCGATCGCGTCGAGCAGATTCAGCTTGATCACCTCGAGCACCACACCGGCCTCGGCTGCGTCCGCACGCAGGCTGCGAACCTGCGGCCACGTTTCGGCCGTCGCCACGACGTGGTGGCCAAGGCGCGCAAGTTCAATTGCCGCACCACGCCCAAAACCTGAGCTGGCACCCGTGATCAATATCTTTCGAGACATCTGGCGCTCCTTGACTGAAATAGTTGCACCCAGTGTAGGGAGCCCCTAGTATCAAAACAAGATCACCAATGCTTGATGAAACGATGAGAGTTACTCACCAATCAAGGAGCTTCGATTTTTTCTCTTTCACCGTGTTCCTGGCCGTTGCAACACGACGAAGCTTTCGCGCAGCAGCGACCGAACTCGAGATCACGCCGTCAGCGGTCAGTCATTCGGTAAAAGCGCTCGAGCGGCGTCTGGGCGTCCGGCTCCTGAATCGAACGACTCGCAGCACCTCGCTCACCGAGGCCGGCGAGCGTCTGGCAGCCAAACTCCGGCCGGCGGTTTCGATCATTGACGAAGCGATGCGCGAAGTCGACGATCTCCGCCTGGCTCCCAGCGGAACCGTGCGCATCAATGCAAGCGAAGGCGCCATCCGCCTCATCCTGCGTCCCATCCTGGCAAGCTTCCTGAAGTCGTATCCGGACGTGCATCTCGACATCGTGAGCGACGGCCGCCTCGGTGACATCGTTGCAGCGGGATTCGACGCGGGCATCCGACTGGCCGAGGCCGTGCCGCAGGACATGGTGGCCGTTCCGATCATGGGCAACGTTCGTTTCGCAGCAGTCGCGTCGCCCGCGTATTTCGCTGCACATGGGCGCCCCACTACGCCGCACGATCTTTATCGACACGACTGTATTCGCTTTCGCTTCGAGAGCGGCGCGATCTACCAGTGGGAATTCGAGCGACGCGGCGTGAGCGAGACCATCGATGTCTCGGGCCCGCTTACTTTGACGGACCAACCGCTGATGGTCGACGCTGCCATGGACGGCATAGGCATCGCTTTCGTCCCTGACCACCTCGTCGTCGAGGCCTTGCGTGACCGGCGGCTCGAACGCGTTCTTGACGACTGGTGTCCGCCTTTTCCGGGACTATGCCTTTACTATCCCGGCCATCGTCATGTCTCGCAGGCTCTGCGCGCCCTGATTGCCTTTATCAAGGGCGAGCAGCTGCGCAGTTGAGTTTTTGCATGGCAAGGCCGGCTCGTATTCGCGCCAGTCGCACGATACCGCCGGGTTAGCTGCGAAGCGTCAATAGGTTGTATCGATGGTTCATCCGGACTGAGTCTGGAAGACTGGAAGCCGCCAAACACCCAACCTTCCGGGAACCCAGCCGAAGGAACTCACTTTCTCGAGTCGACTTGAGATGGTTCAGGAAATCATCGAGTCCGGCTCAAGCATGCCGCACGCGGACACGGATCGCCGCTTGACGAGTGATCACCCTTCACCGCGCGAATATTCACTCGGCATCAGAACGACTGCGACCGGTGAACCGCTCGTTCGTCGTGCTCATGCTCACAGGAAGCTTGTGAGTTGACTTGATAGTCAAAAAGAAAAAGCCCCGCAAGTCCGAGAACTTGCGGGGCTTTGTCACCGCTTTTGGCGGAGACGGAGGGATTCGAACCCTCGATCCAGGTTTTGGCCCAGATGCTCCCTTAGCAGGGGAGTGCCTTCGACCTCTCGGCCACGTCTCCCAAACTTTCGCTCGCACCAGGGAGGCAGTGCGACGAGAACGAAATAATATAGGGTTTCGAACCGCACGTCAATTTCCGTGATGCATTTTCTTCAATGCATCACGAAAAATTCACGATGCCTGGTCGAGTTCGAATGCCTTGTGCAACGCGCGGACGGCCAGCTCCATGTATTTCTCGTCGATCAGCACCGAAATCTTGATTTCGGACGTCGAGATCATCTGGATGTTGATGCCCTCTTCCGACAGCGTGCGGAACATCTTGCTCGCAACACCCACGTGCGAACGCATGCCGACACCGACCACCGACACCTTCGACACCTTCGGATCGCCCTGCACCTGCTCGGCGTTCACGTGGCCCTTCACCTGGTTGGTGAGGATGTCCATCGCCTTCTGGTAGTCGCCGCGGCCGACCGTGAACGTAAAGTCGGTCTTGCCCTGGACGCTCTGGTTCTGAATGATCATGTCGACGTCGACGTTCGCATCCGCGACCGGGCCGAGGATCTGATACGCGATGCCCGGCTTGTCGGGCACGCCCATCACAGCAATGCGTGCTTCGTCGCGCTGGAACGCGATGCCGGAAATGACTGCCTTTTCCATGGTCTCGTCTTCTTCAAAAGTAATCAGGGTGCCCGAGCGCATTTCTTCGTCGAGCGCAATCAGCGGATCGGTCAGGCTCGACAGCACGCGCGTCTTCACCTGGTATTTGCCGGCGAATTCGACCGAGCGGATCTGCAGGACCTTCGAGCCGAGGCTGGCCATTTCCAGCATTTCCTCGAACGTCACGCGATCGAGGCGTCGCGCCTCTTCGACGACGCGCGGGTCGGTCGTGTAGACGCCGTCGACGTCCGTGTAAATCAGGCACTCTTCGGCACCCAGCGCAGCCGCGACCGCCACCGCCGACGTATCCGAGCCGCCACGGCCCAGCGTCGTGATGTGGCCGTCCGGATCGACGCCCTGGAAGCCCGTGATGATCACGACCTTGCCTGCATTCAGATCGGCCTTCACGCGCTCGTCATCGATCGAGTGAATGCGCGCTTTCGTGAACGCGCTGTCCGTCTTGATCGGCACTTGCCAGCCCGCGTAGCTCACGGCCTCGACGCCGATTTCCTGCAGCGCGATCGACAGCAGGCCGACGCTGACCTGCTCGCCGGTCGACGCGATCATGTCGAGCTCGCGCGGGCTCGGCTGGCTCGAAATCTCTTTCGCAAGACCGAGCAGACGGTTGGTTTCGCCGGACATCGCCGAAGGCACGACCACCATCTGGTGCCCGGCCTGATGCCATTTTGCGACGCGTTTCGCGACGTTCTTGATGCGCTCGACCGAGCCCATCGAAGTGCCGCCGTATTTGTGTACGATGAGTGCCATTGTCGTTCTGAACTGGAGGAGAAACCGCACGGGCGCGCTGGGCAGGCCGCGTAGCCGTTCGGTCACGCGGCTTGTGGCTGTGGACGGACGACGAGGGGGACGGCTGGGACGCAACACGCAAGCGTGACGGATTTTGCCCGGAAGGCCGATCAGGCCGCGCAAACCGGGTACGTCACGCGGAAAACCTGCACAAATCGCTCAAAAATCGAGCCGAGCAAACGACCGAGCGTACCCGATAGAGGCCCGCTTGACAAGCCGCTCGCCGCGTCCGGAGCCGTTCCGGCGCTGTTTACCAAATGGTGAAAATGCGCGCGCCATCGCGCCGCCGGAAGCCTGCCCGCCGTTACGCGATCAGAAGGTCGGGACGCCATTCGATCCGGCGCCAGGTGCCGTCGCCGGCCGCCTCGCTGCCGAACGCGCCGACATCGCGATTGATGCCGAGCCGCGGCACGTAGATCAGCCGCTCGCCCGCGAACAAGAGCGGCACGTCGCGCTGCCAGGCCGGCACGCCGCGCTCCTGGAACAGGTTCTTCAACGTGCGGCCCGGCCCGCCCGGCGACGTGCGCATCCGCTCGCCGCCCGCGCGGGCGCGCGCCACGAGCCGCGCGCCGCGCAGCAGCGCCTCCGGCACCGCATCGGCGCTTGGCGCGTCGACCGGCGCGAACACGAACGTGCCGCGCCATCCCGGCAGGTGCCAGACCTCCTGCCCGTCCCACGCGAGCGACGCGTCCGGATGGGGGGTGCCGGTGCCGTCGTCGGCCGGCTCGCTGCTGTCGCCCGCTTCCCAGTAGACGACATCGCGATAAAGCCGCAGGCATTGCCCCGCGTGATCGACGCGCAATGCATGGGCATCGTGTGCGGCACGCAACTGCCGCATCATGTTGGCGAGCCGGGCGGCCGACGCGCCCGGCAAACCGAGCCGGCGCATCCAGAAGCGCAGCAGGTTCGCGCCACGCGTATCGTCGAACGCAACCAGTGCATCGCGTGACAGCGCCTGCCCGTCATCGCGCGCGGCAACGGCGAAATCGAGTTCAGCCAGATCGTCGAGCAGCCGCTGGGCGGCGGCCGCGTGCTGGGCCGCGCGGCCCAGCGCGTCGCGAAAGCCCGGGAAATGCACGGCCAGCGCCGGCAGCACGTCGATGCGCAGCGCATTGCGCGCGTAACGCGTGTCGTTGTTCGATTCGTCGTCGATCCATTCGAGCGCGCGCTGCGCCGCATAACGCTCGAGTTGCGCGCGCAGCAGTCGCAGCAGCGGGCGCACGCGCTCGACGCTCACGCCGTCGGGGCGGTAACGCGGCGCCATCGCGGCAAGCCCCGCGATCCCCGCGCCGCGCAACAACTGCAGCAACACGGTCTCGGCCTGGTCGTCCGCATGCTGCGCAAGCCACAGTGCGGCCGCGCCATGGCGCTCGCACATCTCGTCGAGCGCCGCATAGCGCCGCTCGCGCGCCGTCGCCTCGACACCGAGGCCGCTGTCGCGCGGGACGTCGACGCACATCGATTCGAATGCGACGCCGAGCCCGGCCGCGCTCGCCTCGGCATGCGCAACCCACGCATCGGCGTTCGCACTCAGCCCGTGGTGCACGTGCAGCGCGACGCAGCGCGACGCGCCCGCGACGCGCACGGCCGCATCGAGCAACACCGTCGAGTCAAGGCCGCCGCTGTACGCGATCGCGATGCGCGCATCGGGCGGCATGCCGGAAAGCGCAACGCCGACCGCGTCGAGGACGACGCGGTCGGCGGAGAATTCGGTCGGTGGGATCACGAGAGGAATGCGCGCGCAGCGGCGCGCGTATTGAACACGCGGCCGGTCATGCGCCCGGCGTGGTTTCCTTGAACTTGCCGTAGGCCATCAGGCGCTCGAAGCGGCGCTCGCGCAGCGCATCGATGCTCATGCCCTGGAACTGGCGCAGCGAATCGGCGAGCGCGCGGCGCAGCAGCGCAGCCATGCCCTTCGGATCGCGATGCGCGCCGCCGAGCGGCTCGTTGATGATCTTGTCGATCAGGCCGAGCGCCTTCAGGCGGTGCGCGGTCAGGCCGAGCGCTTCCGCGGCTTCCGGCGCCTTCGCTGCGCTCTTCCACAGGATCGACGCGCAGCCTTCCGGCGAGATCACCGAGTAGGTCGAGAACTGCAGCATCATCACGGTATCGGCCACCGCGATCGCGAGCGCGCCGCCCGAACCGCCCTCGCCGATCACCGTCGTGATGATCGGCGTCTTCAGCTCGGCCATCACGTACAGGTTGCGGCCGATCGCCTCCGACTGGCCGCGCTCTTCCGCGCCGATGCCCGGGTACGCGCCCGGCGTGTCGACGAACGTGAAGATCGGCAGCCCGAACTTCTCGGCGAGACGCATCAGGCGCTCGGCCTTGCGATAGCCTTCCGGACGCGGCATCCCGAAGTTGCGCGCGGCGCGTTCCTTCGTGTCACGGCCCTTCTGGTGACCGATCACCATGCACGGATGGCCGCCGAAGCGCGCGAGACCGCCGACGATCGACAGGTCGTCCGCGAATGCGCGGTCGCCGTGCAGCTCGTGAAAATCGGTAAACAGTTCCGCAACGTAATCGAGCGTGTACGGGCGCTGCGGATGCCGCGCGATCTGCGAAACCTGCCACGGCGACAGGTTCGCGTAGAGGTCTTTCGTCAGTTGCTGGCTTTTCTTCGACAGCCGCTCGATTTCTTCCGAAATGTCGACAGCCGAGTCGTCCTGCACGAATCGCAGCTCTTCGATCTTGGCCTCGAGTTCGGCGATCGGCTGTTCGAAATCCAGAAACGTGGTCTTCATGTGTTCGAATCCTTGGGTCTTGCGGCAGCGCGTATTCTACCCGCGCGGGCGACGCTCAAAACCGGCTCTCAACTATTGATGTTTAAAACCCGATAGCCGTCGCTCAGGCGTCGGCGTCGGGCGCATCGAGGCTGCGCCACATGTACCAGGTCGCAACGGTGCGCCACGGTTCCCAGTTGGCCGCGACTTCACGCGCCTCGCTGCGCGTGACGGGTTCCCCGCTGAAGTAATTGACGCTGATCGCGCGGATCAGGCCCGGGTCGTCGAGCGGCAGAACGTCCGGCCGCGACAGGTTGAAGATCAGGAACATCTCGGCCGTCCAGCGGCTGATGCCGCGGATCTGCGTGAGTTCCGCGATCACGTCCTCGTCGTCCATCGACGTCCATTTGTCGACGTGCAGCGCGCCCGACACGAAATGCTGCGCGAGATCGAGGATGTATTCGGTCTTGCGTTTCGACAACCCGCACGCGATCAGCTTGTCCGCGCCGAGCCGGATCACCGGTTGCGGCGCGAGTTTCGGACAGGCATCCCCGATGCGCGCCCACAGCGACTGCGCCGACGGCACCGAAATCTGCTGGCCGACGACCGAGCGCGCAAGCGTGACGAACGGGTCGCCGCGCTTCACGAGATGCGCGGGACCGAACTTCGGAATCAGTTTCTTCAGGATCCGGTCGCGCTTGACGAGGTCGGCGCATGCCTTGTCCCAGTATGCAGGACGCACGACGACCTCCTCGCCGTCCGCTTCGGACGCACGGGCCTTGCGGGCCGCGTCGGCGGCCGGCTGCGCGGCCGCGGGCTGCGCATGACCGTTGAGCGCGCCGTTCGGCACGGCGCGCGTTGCGTCCGTCTTCACCGGCGGCACGCGCTTGGCTGCCGGACGCGCGGCGACCGGGGTCGCGCGCCTGACCGGCGCTTTTCTGGCCGTTGCCATCTTGCCTCCTACCTGACGGATCGGTCAGTGGAACGCACCGCGCTCATACGCGACGCCATTCGGTCGATCCGCCCGGTTTGTCTTCAAGTGCGATACCGGTCTCGAGCAGTTCCGCCCGGATCCGGTCCGCTTCGGCATAGTCCTTCGCTTGTTTCGCCGCGACGCGCGCGGCGATCTTCGCTTCGATCTCGTCGGCGGCGAGCCCGCCCGCCTGCGCGGCACCCGACGCCTGCTGCAGGAACGCGCGCGGTTCGCGGCCCAGCAGGCCGAGCAGCCCCGCCAGCTGTTTCAGTTGCCGCGCGAGCGATGCGTCGCGTGTGCGATTCACCTCGCCCGCCAGCTCGAACAACGTCGCCACCGCGACCGGCGTGTTGAAGTCGTCGTTCATCGCGGCCGCAAAACGCTGCGCGTGCGGCTCGTTCCAGTCGAGCGCGAGCGTGTCGGCGTCGACGTCCTTCAGCGCGGTGTAGAGGCGCGTGAGCGACGCGCGCGCATCGTCGAGATGCACGTCGCTGTAATTGAGAGGCGAACGGTAGTGCGTGCGCACGATGAAGAAACGCATGACTTCCGCGTCGTAGCGCTCGAGCACTTCGCGGATCGTGAAGAAGTTGCCGAGCGATTTCGACATCTTCTCGTTGTCGACCTGCACGAAGCCGTTGTGCATCCAGTAATTGACGAACGTCTGGCCGGTCGCGCCTTCGCTCTGCGCGATCTCGTTCTCGTGGTGCGGGAATTGCAGATCCTGCCCGCCGCCATGGATGTCGAAATGTTCGCCGAGCAGCGTGCAGCCCATCGCCGAGCACTCGATGTGCCAGCCCGGGCGGCCCATCCCGTACTTCGACGCCCACGACGCGCCTTCCGGATCTTCCGGCTTCGCCCGCTTCCACAGCACGAAGTCGAGCGGATCTTCCTTCGCGTCGTTCGCGGCGACGCGCTCGCCCGCGCGGAGATCGTCGAGCGACTTGCCCGACAGCTTTCCGTAGTTCGCGAACTTGCGCACCGAGTAATTGACGTCGCCGTCGGTCGCCTGATACGCGTAACCGTTCGTCTCGAGCGTCTCGATCATGCCGAGCATCTGCGGAATGAACGCCGTCGCACGCGGCTCGATGTCGGGCCGCTGGATGCCGAGCGCGCTTTCGTCGTCGTGCATCGCGCCGATGAACCGGTCGGTCAGCGACTTGATCGTCTCGCCGTTCTCGACCGCGCGGCGGATGATCTTGTCGTCGATGTCGGTGATGTTGCGCACATACGTGACCCGGTAACCGATCGCACGCAACCAGCGCTGGACGAGGTCGAACACGACCAGCATGCGCGCGTGGCCCACGTGACAATAGTCGTATACGGTGATTCCGCATACGTACATCCGCACTTCGCCGGGCTGGCGCGGCACGAAAACTTGCTTGTCACGCGCGAGCGTGTTGTAGATGCGCAGTGATTCCATAGAGATGAACCGTGAGCCGAAGGAAACCGCCCTGGCGAAGCTCGCCCAGCATGCGAAACGGACGGACCATCTGCTGCGGCACCAGGCCGAGCGTCCTCGATATCACATGGGGCGGTCAGGCTGCAAGCACAGCGGTGACGGCCACGAGAGGCTAAGAAAGACTGCCTGCGGCTCGCCGGAACGCGCAGACGTTTTGTTAGAATGGCTCGGAGTATAACATTCCGATTTACGCCTATGAAACCTCATCGCGGCCGCGCGCCGAGCGCTGCGACCCTCGTTGCGACCACCGTCATGGGCGTCGCGCTGACGCTGTTCGCGGCCCCCGCAGCGCATGCGCAGAAGGCCCCGGCCACCGCCGACGGCACCCCCGAAATCGACGCGTCGATCGCCGGCAAGCAGTGGAAGCAGGCGCTCGCGCAGCTCGACGCGCGCATCGCATCGAACCCGCACGACCTGCAGGCGCAGTTCAAGCGCGGCACCGTGCTGGCCCGCCTGAACCGCGACGACGACGCGATCCAGCAGTTCGTCGCAATTACGCAGGCGTACCCCGAACTGCCCGAGCCGTACAACAACCTTGCGGCGCTTTACGCGAAGCATGGCCGATACGACGAAGCGCGCACCGCGCTCGTCACGGCAACGCAAGCGAACCCGAGCTACTCGCTCGCATACGAGAACCTCGGCGATCTTTACCTGCGCCTCGCGGCCGAGTCGTACAAGCGCGCGCAATCGCTCGGCCGCACGAGCGGCGCGACCGCGCAGCGCCTCGCCGATCTCCAGAAGATCGTGTCGCCGCCGAAGACCGCGCCGAACGCCCGCGCGGCCTCACCGGCCACGCGCGACTACTCCGACCGCGCCGCCGCGAACGTGAGCACCACCACGCTGCCGATGTCGCCGACGTTCCAGTTCAGCGGTCCGTCGGGCGCACTGGCGGCGCCGTACGTCGCGCCGTCGCAATAAGCGGCGCGGCCTTCTTTCCCTCCCAACCTGAGGATCGCAATGAAACGTCTGTTGCTGGCGCTTGGCGGCGCCGCCCTTCTCGCGACCGCGACCGCACCTGCGTTCGCGCAATCGGCTACCGCGCACCCCGTCGTGCAGCTGAAGACCTCGCAGGGCGACATCCGCGTCGAGCTCTACCCGGAGAAGGCGCCGAAATCGGTCGCCAACTTCCTCGATTACGTGAAGGCCGGCCAGTACAACGGCACGATCTTCCATCGCGTGATCAAGGGCTTCATGATCCAGGGCGGCGGCTACAAGACCAACTTCGAGGAGAAGCCGACCCGCGCGCCGATCCCGCTGGAAAGCCGCAATGGTCTGAAGAACCTGACGGGCACGATCGCGATGGCACGCACGAGCGATCCGAACTCGGCCACCGCGCAGTTCTTCATCAACACGGTCGACAACAGCGGCCTCGACTACCCGAACCCGGACGGCAACGGTTATGCGGTGTTCGGCAAGGTCGTGTCGGGTCTCGACGTCGTGAAGAAGATCGAAGGCGTCGCGACGACCTCGCGCGGCCCGATGCAGGACGTGCCCGCACAACCGATCGTGATCGAATCGGCGAGCGTCGTCTCGAAGTAAGAACCTGCCGGCACGTCCGGCGCCTCACGCGGCCGCGTCGCACGACCGGCCGCGTGCCATTTAAACCGCCTCACCGAAGGAATTCATCATGGTTGAACTGCATACGAACCACGGCGTGATCAAGCTCGAGCTCGACGCCGCGAAGGCACCGAAGACGGTCGAAAACTTCCTGAACTACGTGAAGAAGGGCCACTACGACGGCACCGTGTTCCATCGCGTGATCAACGGCTTCATGATCCAGGGCGGCGGCTTCGAGCCGGGCCTGAAGCAGAAGCCGACCGACGCGCCGATCGACAACGAAGCGAACAACGGCCTGAAGAACGACAACTACACGATCGCGATGGCGCGCACGAACGATCCGCACTCGGCGACCGCCCAGTTCTTCATCAACGTGAACGACAACGACTTCCTGAACCACTCGTCGCCGACGCCGCAAGGCTGGGGCTACGCCGTGTTCGGCAAGGTTGTCGAAGGCCAGGACGTGGTCGACAAGATCAAGGGCGTCAAGACGGGCAACGCCGGTTTCCATCAGGACGTGCCGGCCGACGACGTCGTGATCGAAAAGGCCGTCGTGGTCTGACGCACAGCACGTAACGGAGGCACTTCGATGTTGCAGGAGAGTCCGCCGCGAAGCGTCTCCGCGGGCGTGCCGGGCGAGCGCGAATACGCGCAAGCCGCACGCCCGTTCCTGTTTCTCTCCGATCTGCACCTGAGCGAAGCGATTCCGAAGACGGTCGCCGCGTTCGAGCATTTCGTGAAATACACCGCCGACAGCGCCGACTCGGTGTTCATCCTCGGTGATCTGTTCGAATACTGGATCGGCGACGACATCCTCGACGACGATCCGTTCGCGGCCCGCATGGCCGCGCTGATGCACACGTTCTCGGAACGCGGAATTGCGCTCTACGTGATGCACGGCAACCGCGATTTCCTGCTCGGCCGGCGCTTCATGAAGGCAGCCGGTGCGATGCTGCTGCCCGACCCGTCGCTGATCATGGCGTTCGGCCAGCGCATCGTACTCGCGCACGGCGACGCGCAATGCACGGCCGATCGCGGCTACCAGCTGTTCCGCCGCTTCGCACGCAACCGCGTCGCGCAATGGCTGTTTCTCGCATGGCCGTTCCGCTGGCGCCGCGCGCTCGCGCACCGCATGCGCTCGAACAGCGAAGCGGGCCGGATGCGCCCTGCTTCGGCGATTTACGATGTCACGCGCGAAGGGGTGGCCGCCCTGTTCCGGAAAAGCCGCGCGAGCGTGATCATTCACGGCCACACGCACCGCCCCGCGCGCCACAGCGAGCCCGGCGGCATTCGCTGGGTGTTGCCCGACTGGGATCTCGACCACGGCAAGCCGCGCGGCGGTTACCTGCGTGTCGACGCGGAAGGCATCCACGCGATGCCGCTCGACTGACGCGGCCGCCGCCGTCGAACCGACCTGTCGCGACCGGCAGCGACCCGCATCGATCACATTACGCCTGGCGCTCGACCGTCTTGCCTTCCAGCACCGCCGACAGCCGGCGCAGATCGAGGCGCGCCGCGTCGGCGCCCTGCAGCGTTTCCAGATGCGTGCCGAGCCGCTCGAGCGCCGCGACGATCTCGTCGACGCGGCGGCTTTCCTTCGCAGCGTGATCGATCAGCCCGTGAATGGCGAGCGACATCGGATCGTCGGCATTCGGCGTGATCCCGTACGCGGAGAACGCCGCGCGTTCGGGCTGCGGCTTCGGCTGCGCCGGCATCACGATGCGCGCCGGATTGCCGACCGCCGTGCCACCTGCCGGCACCGGCTTCACGACGACCGCGTTCGAACCGATCTTCGCGCCCGCACCGACCGTGAAACCGCCGAGCACCTTCGCACCCGCGCCGACGATCACGCCGGCCTCGAGCGTCGGGTGGCGCTTCGCGCCGCGCGTGAGCGACGTGCCGCCCAGCGTCACGCCCTGATAGATCGTGCAGTCGTCGCCGATGATCGCCGTCTCGCCGATCACGACACCCATGCCGTGATCGATGAACACGCGCCGGCCGATCGTCGCGCCCGGGTGGATTTCAATGCCGGTCAGGAAGCGGCCGGCCTGTGACGCGAAACGCGCGAGCCAGTAGCGCTTCGCGCGCCAGCATGCGTGCGCGAAACGATGCAGTACGAGCGCATGCAGCCCCGGATAACAGGTCAGCACTTCCCATGCACTGCGAGCGGCGGGATCCCGCTCGCGAATCGTTGCAACGTCTTCGCGCAGTCTCGTGAACATGATGTGGTCTGGGAAAAGGCCGACGCGCATCGCCGGCAATGACCGGCCGTTATCGCGCCGGGTAATTTGGTTATGACGTTCGGCGATTGTAGGGCGAGTCGCGCACGGCCGCACGAGCCCGCGTGTTCACCCCGCCGACGGCGCGGGTATTCGGCCGGAACGCTTGCTGGCATTGAGTTTGCGGGATGGCCGAACAGGCCGGGCGATTCGGCCCGGCGCTTCCGGCGGCCGACGTAGCACCTGCCCGACAGGGAAACGGCCCCGCGCGCCGAGCCGTCCTGCGGCCCGTGCACTGCGCACCGGCCGCTTACGCGTCGCCGCCCGGTTTGCCCGATTTCAGCAGGATGTGCTTCGCGATACCGCGCAGGATATTGACCTCCTCACGCTCGAGGCCCGTGCGCGCGAACAGGCGCCGCAGCCGCGGCATCAGCTTCTTCGGGTTGCGCGGATCGAGGAAATCGAGGGCGATCAGCGCGTTTTCGAGGTGCACGTACATCCGCTCGATCTCGTCGCTCTGCGCGAGCGTGCCGGCTTCGGCCGGCGCTTGCGCCGACGGCTCGCTCGCCTGCTCGAGAAACGCGACGCGCAGCTCGTACGCGAGCACCTGCACGGCCTGTGCGAGATTCAGCGAACTGTAGGCCGGGTTCGCCGGGATGTGCGCGAGCGCGCTGCACTGCTCGACGTGCTCGTTCGCGAGGCCCGTGCGCTCGTTGCCGAACACGAGCGCGATGTCGCCCGTGCCGACCTGCGCGCACGCCTGCGTGGCGGCCGCGCGCGGCGCGAGACGCGGCGGCCCGTATTCGCGCGTACGCGCGGTCAGTGCGATCGACCAGTGCACGCCGGACAGCGCGTCGCCAAGCGTCGGCACGACATGCGCGGAGGCGAGGACGTCGTCCGCGCCGCTGGCCATCGCGATCGCCTCGGGATCGCTCTGGACGTGCGGCACACGCGGCGCGACCAGCACCAGACGCGAGAAACCCATCGTCTTCAGCGCGCGGGCGGCCGCCCCGACGTTGCCGGGATGGCTCGGCTCGACGAGCACGAAACGGGTGGACGTGAAGCCGCCGGACGGCGGCCGGGACGAGGCCGCGCCCGGCTCGGACGGCGCGGCGGTGATCTGCGGGGTTTCCACTACGATACGACTCGGTTCATCAGAATGGCAGTATGGTATCGCCATCGCCGCGGCAAACCCACTCGTCCGGACGGATAGTGGGGGTTTCCCCGTATTCCGGTCGCCTGAAACCGCCAAAAATCGGGTAAAATCATGCCTTTACGCGTCGCACTCCGTGCGGCGCGGGTCGTACCCCGTTCTTTGTCAATTCGCGTCTCACCTCGCCTGCCACGCTTGCGCCGTGCCGGGCGGTTGTTCCACTTCGTGGCGGCCCGTGCCGCCGGCTACAGGATCCAGGCTCATGCATCCCATGCTCAACATCGCTGTCAAGGCTGCGCGCCGCGCCGGACAGATCATCAACCGCGCGTCCCTCGATCTCGACCTGATCGAGATCCGCAAGAAGCAGCAGAACGACTTCGTCACCGAAGTGGACAAGGCCGCCGAAGACGCGATCATCGAGACGCTGAAGACCGCCTACCCCGACCACGCGATCCTCGCCGAGGAATCGGGCGAATCGGAGAACGAATCCGAATTCAAGTGGATCATCGATCCGCTCGACGGCACGACCAACTTCATCCACGGCTTCCCGTACTACTGCGTGTCGATTGCGCTCGAGCACAAGGGCGTCGTCACGCAGGCCGTCGTCTACGACCCGAACAAGAACGACCTGTTCACGGCCACGCGCGGCCGCGGTGCGTACCTGAACGACCGCCGCATCCGCGTCGGCCGCCGCGACCGCCTGTCGGACGCACTGGTCGGCACGGGCTTCCCGTTCCGCGAAAAGGACGGCCTCGATGCATACGCGCGCCTCTTCACCGAAATGACGCAAGCCTGCACCGGCCTGCGTCGTCCGGGCGCGGCAGCACTCGATCTCGCGAACGTCGCGGCCGGCCGCCTCGACGCGTTCTTCGAGCAGGGCATCAACGTGTGGGACATGGCAGCGGGCAGCCTGCTGATCACCGAGGCCGGCGGCCTCGTCGGCAACTACACGGGCGACGCCGATTTCCTGCATCGCCATGAAATTGTCGCGGCGAACCCGAAGATCTACGCGCAGATGATCCCGATCCTGAACCGCTACACCCACGTGCATCCGGCGGCGGAGTAAGCCCCGGCCGCGCCCGCGCGGCGCGGCTTTCGCGCACACCGCTCGCGGGCTTCGTCACGACGGCGCACCGTTCGCCTCCCGGTTGCCGGGAGGCGGGAAAATCTTCCCGCACAAGGGTCGCTTCGTGCGCCTATCCTGAAGTTGCTTGAGTTTGTCGGGGCCGGTAGCGTACTGCCGCCCACACCGCCGTTCCCGCAACGACAATAAATGGTTTGCGTGCGGCACGCCCGCGCGGCGGACAACCCCGCCGGCCTGCCGGCCCCCGACCGTATCAACACCGCCACGACGCCGTGGCAATCGCATCCGAGTCCCCATGTTACGGCTAAGCGAAATTAAACTCCCCCTCGACCACCCCGAAAGCGCGCTCGAGGCCGCGATTCGCGCGCGCCTCGCGGAGCTTGGCGTGGCCGCGGACGAGCTCCTCCGTTACACCGTGTTCCGTCGTGCGCACGATGCGCGCAAGCGCGCCGACATCAAGCTCACGTATATCGTCGACGTCGAAGTCGCGGATGAAGCGGCCGCGATCAAGCGCCTCGCCGGCAAGCCGCATTGCGGCGTGACGCCCGACATGGCGTACCACTTCGTCACGAAGGCGCCCGAGCACGGCAATTTCCTGCGCCCGGTCGTGATCGGCATGGGGCCGTGCGGCCTGTTCGCTGGGCTGATCCTCGCGCAGATGGGTTTCCGTCCCATCATCCTCGAACGCGGCAAGGCCGTGCGCGAGCGCACCAAGGACACCTTCGGCCTGTGGCGCAAGAGCGTGCTCAACCCCGAATCCAACGTGCAGTTCGGCGAAGGCGGGGCCGGGACGTTTTCCGACGGCAAGCTGTACAGCCAGATCAAGGATCCCAACCACTATGGCCGCAAGGTGCTGGACGAATTCGTCAAGGCAGGCGCACCGGAAGACATCCTGTATCTGAGCCGGCCGCATATCGGCACGTTCCGCCTCGTCAGCATGGTGGAAAAAATGCGCGCGTCCATCCACGAACTGGGTGGTGAAGTGCGTTTCGAAACGCGGGTCGACGACATCGAGATCGATCAGGGCAAGGTGCGCTCGCTGAAGCTCTCGAACGGAGAAACGCTGCGGTGCGACCACGTGGTGCTGGCCGTGGGCCACAGCGCGCGCGACACCTTCCAGATGCTGCACGATCGCGGCGTCTATATCGAAGCCAAGCCGTTCTCGCTGGGTTTTCGCATCGAGCATCCGCAAGGGCTGATCGATCGCAGCCGCTTCGGCAAGTTCGCGGGCCACAAGCAGCTCGGCGCCGCCGACTACAAGGTGGTCCACCACTGCAGCAACGGCCGCGCCGTCTACAGCTTCTGCATGTGCCCTGGCGGCACCGTGGTCGCGGCGACCTCCGAGCCGGGCCGCGTGGTCACCAACGGCATGAGCCAGTATTCGCGGGCCGAACGCAACGCGAACGCGGGTATCGTCGTCGGCATCACGCCGGACGATTATCCCGGCGGCCCGCTGGCGGGCATCGCGTTCCAGCGCAAATGGGAAGAGCGCGCGTTCGAACTCGGCGGCGGCGATTACCGCGCGCCGGGTCAACTGGTCGGCGATTTCATCGCAGGCCGACCGTCGACGTCGCTGGGCTCCGTGGAGCCGTCGTACAAGCCGGGCGTGAACCCGACCGATCTCAGCACCGCGCTGCCGGACTACGTGATCGAGGCGATCCGTGAAGCCCTGCCCCAGATCGACAAGAAGATCGCCGGCTTCGCGATGCACGATGCAGTGCTCACCGGTGTGGAGACGCGCACGTCGTCACCGATCCGGATTCGACGCAAGGACGATTACCAGAGCATGAACGTCGAAGGCCTGTATCCGGCCGGCGAAGGCGCCGGGTATGCAGGCGGCATTTATTCGGCGGCGATCGACGGCATCGAAGTTGCGCAGGCGGTGGCCCTCAGCCTGACATCGGCTGGCGCGTTCTGATCTGCCCTGGCTCACTCGGCACGCAAAGGCCCGTGCGCCGAGTGAGGCCGGCCTCGGCGGGGCGGAGCCGGATGATGCAGCCGTACCGGCACCTTGCCCGGCAAGGTATCGCCCTGAAACCTGCGCCCCCGCTCGCCCTATTGGGCGCGGCCGTTACCAGCAAACACCTGCGTCATCCGCGTCGCCGAAAAACTCCCGGCGCATTTTCGAGAAGGCGGCAGGGACCGGCTCGCTTTGCAGCCATTTCAGAACGGACTGACCGCACTCGATCTCGTTTGTCGACGACGTATCCACAACGTAATCGTAGTGGCGGCCGGCGTGAATCTTGTCGTGCTGAGACCCGGCAAGTCCGATCTTGCGGTCACCACGAATACGCTCGCGATCGATCAGAACGTCGAGCGAACAAAAAACACCGACGATAAATACCGGCAGGTCAACCAGATCTTCAAGCATGTAGCGCCACGCGTCCGGCGACAAGACATGATCGACTATCACCGCCTGGCCATGCCTGGAAAATGTCGCCGCGGTGGCGTTGATCGCTCGACACAGAGCGGCCACACGAATCTGCGCCAACGGTTTCTCGACCGCCCAATAGTTAGGCGGCTCCATGTTTCGAAATACATCCAGCTCGACGTGCAAATGATGCTCGCCCAGGTTTTCGCACAGATACCTGGACAGCGTGCTTTTGCCCGCGCTGCTCGGGCCGTTGAGTACGACGATGGCCGCGTGGTGGGGCGCCGGCATTTCAGTGCTTCGCATTGGGGTACCCGTCAACGTCTTGAGGACGTGAGACGCAATTCGATTCTCGACGAAGTAAACCACAATATCGAACCGCCGCCGCTGGCCGACAAGCCGCTGCTCGTCATCACCCGCAACTGGCCAAACGGCGAACTTCACGCCCGCACGTGACGCCACTGGTAAACTCGGGCAACCCAAGCAACAACTTCATGCCTGACCTATGACCACGCTGTCGCCCGAAGCCTTCGCCGGCCATACTCCAATGATGCAGCAGTACCTGCGCATCAAGGCCGACCATCCCGACACGCTTGTCTTCTACCGGATGGGCGACTTCTACGAGCTGTTCTTCGAAGACGCGGAAAAGGCCGCACGCCTGCTCGACCTGACCCTCACGCAACGCGGCGCATCCGCCGGCACGCCGATCAAGATGGCGGGCGTACCGCACCACGCGGTCGAACAGTATCTCGCCAAGCTCGTGAAGATGGGCGAATCGGTCGCGATCTGCGAACAGATCGGCGATCCCGCCACGTCGAAGGGCCCCGTCGAGCGCAAGGTCGTGCGCGTCGTCACGCCCGGCACGCTGACCGATGCAGCACTGCTGTCCGACAAGAACGATGTTTACCTGCTCGCGATGTGCACGGGCCACAACAAGCGTGGCGTCGCGGTCAATGTCGGCCTCGCGTGGCTGAACCTCGCAAGCGGCGCGCTGCGGCTCGCAGAAATCGAACCCGAGCAACTCGCTGCCGCGCTCGAGCGCATCCGGCCGGCCGAGATCCTGACGCCGGACGGCGCAACCGACGCCGTGCCGGCAAGCGCAGGCGCAAGCAAGCGCGTGCCGGCGTGGCACTTCGACATCGCATCGGGCACGCAGCGCCTGTGCGACCAGCTCGATGTCGCGAGCCTCGACGGCTTCGGCGCACATTCGCTGACGAGCGCGTGCGGCGCGGCCGGCGCGCTGCTGCTCTACGCAGCGGCCACACAGGGCCAGCAGTTGCGGCATGTGCGCAGCCTCAAGGTCGAAAACGAAACCGAGTACATCGGGCTCGATCCGGCCACGCGCCGCAACCTCGAACTGACCGAGACGCTGCGCGGCACCGAGTCGCCGACCCTGTATTCGCTGCTCGACACCTGCTGCACGACGATGGGCAGCCGCCTGCTGCGTCACTGGCTGCATCACCCGCCGCGTGCGTCGGTCGCCGCGCAATCGCGCCAGCAGGCGATCGGCGCGCTGCTCGATGCACCGGCAAACGCAAGCCTCGATGCGCTGCGCAGTGCGCTGCGCCAGATCGCGGACGTCGAACGGATCACCGGGCGCCTCGCACTGCTGTCCGCGCGCCCGCGTGACTTGTCGAGCCTGCGCGACACGTTCGCCGCCCTCCCGGCGCTGCGTGAGCGCATCAGCGCGATCGTCCCGAACGCGGACGCCCTCACCCGCGTCGACGCAGCACTCGCACCGCCCGCCGAATGCCTCGACCTGCTGACGAGCGCGATCGCGCCCGAACCGGCCGCGATGGTGCGAGACGGCGGCGTGATCGCGCGCGGCTACGACGCGGAGCTCGACGAGCTGCGCGACATCTCGGAAAACTGCGGACAGTTCCTGATCGATCTCGAAGCGCGCGAGCGCACGCGCACCGGCATCGCGAACCTGCGCGTCGAATACAACAAGGTGCACGGCTTCTACATCGAGGTCACGCGCGGCCAGACCGACAAGGTGCCCGACGACTATCGCCGGCGCCAGACGTTGAAGAATGCCGAGCGCTACATCACGCCCGAACTGAAGACTTTCGAGGACAAGGCGCTGTCCGCGCAGGAACGCGCCCTGGCGCGCGAACGCGCGCTGTACGACGCAGTGCTGCAGGCACTGCTGCCGTTCATCCCCGAGTGTCAGCGCGTCGCATCGGCGCTCGCCGAACTCGACCTGCTCGCCGCATTCGCGGAACGCGCCCGCGCGCTCGACTGGGTCGCGCCGACCTTCACCGACGAGATCGGCATTGAAATCGAACAGGGCCGCCACCCGGTCGTCGAGGCGCAGGTCGAACAGTTCATCGCGAACGACTGCCGGTTCGGCACCGAGCGCAAGCTGCTGCTGATCACCGGCCCGAACATGGGCGGTAAGTCGACGTTCATGCGGCAGACCGCGTTGATCGCACTGATGGCTTACGTCGGCAGCTACGTGCCGGCCAGGTCGGCATGCTTCGGCCCGATCGACCGGATCTTCACGCGCATCGGCGCGGCGGACGATCTCGCGGGCGGCCGCTCGACGTTCATGGTCGAGATGACCGAAGCCGCGGCGATCCTCAACGACGCGACACCGCAAAGCCTCGTGCTGATGGACGAGATCGGCCGCGGCACGTCGACGTTCGACGGCCTCGCGCTCGCGTGGGCCATCGCGCGCCACCTGCTGGCACACAACGCGTGCTACACGCTGTTCGCGACGCACTACTTCGAGCTGACGCAACTGCCGGCGGAATTTCCGCAAGCGGCCAACGTCCACCTGTCGGCCGTCGAGCACGGCCACGGCATCGTGTTCCTGCACGCGGTCAACGAAGGCCCGGCCAACCAGAGCTACGGCCTGCAGGTCGCACAGCTCGCAGGCGTTCCGGCGCCCGTGATCCGTGCCGCGCGCAAGCACCTCGCGTACCTCGAACAGCAGTCGGCGTCGCAGCACACGCCGCAGCTCGATCTGTTCAGCGCGCCGCCGGTGGCCGCCGACGATCTCGAATGCGCGGACGCACCGGCGCTGCCCGACACACCGCATCCGGCGCTCGAAAAACTGCGCGACATCGATCCCGACGATCTCAAGCCGCGCGAGGCGCTCGACCTGCTGTACGAACTGCGCACGCTGGTCCGGTCGCACGATGCCGACGGGCACGCGTAAGCGCATTCCGCGCGGCCTGCCGGCCCGCGCCGCCGCCACGCTCGTCGCGGCGGTGCTCACGCTCGCGCAGGCCGCCGCGCTGGCTGCGCCGCCGAAGCGCAGCACCACGCCCTACTCGTTCGCGGTCGTATCGGGCGTGATCAACACCCCTGCGGACGAACCGGCCGCCCAGCGGTTGCTCGATGCGATCGCGCGCGAGCGCAATCTCGCGTTCGTGGTCTATGCGGGCGATCTGAAGGGTTCGAAGGAAGCGTGCCGCGATGCACTGTATTCGCAGCGCGGCGCGATCCTGGATGCGGCACGCGTGCCGCTCGTATTCATTCCCGGTCACGACGACTGGGCAACGTGCAACACCGTGGCCGGAGGTAGCTACGATCCGGTCGAGCGGCTCGACTTCCTGCGGCAGACGCTGCTCGCCGATTCGGCACTGCCCGACCCCGGCGCGCTGCCGATCACGCGGGAAAGCGAAGTCGCACGGTTCCGGCCGTATCGGGAGAATGCACGCTGGATGCGCGACGACATCGTCTACGTCGCACTCAACGCGCCGGCGCCGAACAACCATTACCTGACGGCCGGCGGCCGCAACGGCGAATTCGAGGACCGCATCATCGCGAACGGTTTCTGGATCGACCACGCGGCCGAATACGCGAAGCGGCGCGAGGCGCGTGCGATGGTGGTGATATTCGAAGGCGATCCGCAGTTCGAGCGCTATGAACGCGCGGAACGCTTCGCATGGCTGCGCTTCAACCGGCCGCGCGTGCGCGACGGCTTCCGCGAGTTGAAACGAACACTGGTGAAGGCGGCGGCGACGTTCCGCGGCCCGATACTCGTGATGCACGCGAGCAGCGAAGCGCTGGCGAACGGCTTTCTGATCGACCGCCCGCTGCGTGCGGACGACGGTGAACTGGTCGGTAACGTGACGCGCGTCGCGATCGGACCGCGCCATCCGCTGAATCAGTGGGTCAAGGTGAGCGTGTCGCCGGCACGGCAGACGATCTTCAACGTGAGCCTGCAGGAAGTACCGAAGAACCTGCCGGTGCCGCCCGCGCTGCCGCTCGTGCCCCGTGACGACGTCCCGCTGCCGCAGATGCCGGAAATCCCTGCATTGCCGGCGCTACCTGACTCGTCGTCAGTCGCGCCGCCGCTGCAGGGCGACGGCACCGCTCCGGGCGGCGCGTCGTGGCCCGTGCCAACCCCAGCGTCGGGGCCGGCGCCCGGCCTGCCTGCAAGCTCAGTGCAGGGTGCGCCCTGACGGCGCTTCGCCGTCTTCGTCTTCGTCCTCGTCGACGATCTCGAGCCCTTCCGCGCCATGTGCGTGCTCATGCTCGATTTCGTCTTCGGTGGCTTCGCGAACGTCCTTCACGGTCAGCGCGAAACGCAGTGCCATGCCTGCAAGCGGGTGGTTGCCGTCGAGCACGACCTTGTCTTCGGCGATGTCGGTGACCGTATAGATCAGCGAATCGACTTCCTCGTCGCCGTCTTCCGGCGTGCCTTCGAACTGCATGCCCACTTCGAGCGGCTCGGGAAAACGATCGCGCGGCTCGATCTTCACGAGTTCGGGATCGTAGTCGCCGAACGCGTCCTGCGGCTCGAGCTGGACCTGTGCCTCGTAGCCCGGCTCGTGGCCGTCGAGCTGTTCCTCGATCTTGGGGAACGTGCCATCATAGCCGCCGTGCAGATAAACCATCGGCTCGTCGCTTTCCTCGATCAGATTGCCCTGTGCATCCGACAGCTTGTAAGTGACCGACACGACGGTGTTTTTTGCGATTTTCATCCAATTCTCCCAAATACAAGTCTCATTATACGATGCGCAACCGGTCTCAAGCCGAACCGCGGGATGCCGCTGCCGCCCCGCTCGGCGCGCCGCCCTCCGATCTTCCCACACCGCTGCTCGGCGGTCTTACGCCGACGCAATTCATGCGCGGCTACTGGCAGAAGAAGCCGCTCCTGATCCGCCAGGCGATCCCCGGCGTCGCGTCGCCGGTCTCGCGCGACGCGCTGTTCGAGCTCGCCACGGACTATGACGCGGAATCGCGACTGATCACCCATTTTCGTAACAAGTGGCAACTGGCTCACGGCCCGTTCGAACCGGGCTCGCTGCCGGCCGTCACGCGCAAGGCCTGGACCCTGCTCGTACAAGGGCTCGACCTGCACGTCGACGCGGCGCGCGCGCTGCTCGACCGCTTCCGCTTCATCCCCGACGCGCGGCTGGACGACCTGATGATCTCGTACGCGACGGACGGCGGCGGCGTCGGCCCGCATTTCGATTCATACGACGTCTTCCTGCTGCAGGTCGAGGGCCGGCGCCGCTGGCGCGTCGGCGCGCAGAAGGACCTGTCGCTGCAGCCGGACGTGCCGCTGAAGATCCTCGAAAACTTCGAACCGAGCGACGAATGGGTGCTGGAACCCGGCGACATGCTGTACCTGCCGCCGCACATCGCGCACGACGGCGTGGCCGAAGGCGAATGCATGACCTGTTCGATCGGCTTCCGGGCGCCGTCCGCAGGCGAACTGGGCGCCCAGTTCCTGTACTATCTCGCGGAGCGTGGCGGCCTGCGGGACGGGTGCGGCGACGACCTCTACCGCGACCCGAAGCAGCCGGCCGTCGACACGCCCGCGCAACTGCCTCCGGCTATGGTCGAGCGCGTTGCCGAGATCGTCGACGCGATTCGCTGGCGCAAGCGCGACGTCGCAGAGTTTCTCGGCTGCTACCTGAGCGAGCCCAAACCGAACGTCGTTTTCGACCCGCCCGCGCGTCCGCTGTCCGAAGCCGCGTTCGTCACGCAAGCGTCACGTCGTGGCGTGTGTCTCGACAGAAGGGCCGCATTGATGTATAACGCGCGCTCGTACTTCATTAATGGCGAGGAAGGATCGCTCGAGCAAGCCAGCGAATGGCTGCCCGAACTGGCCAATCAACGCCAGATGGAGGCGAAACGGTTTGTAACACTATCCCGGGCTCCCTCAATGACAGCTTTATTGCACGAGTGGTATCGTGCGGGCTGGATACGGGTCGGAAACCGGAATTAGTGTGAGTCGCCCCGTATGCCCGTACAGATCAAATTCTGTATGGGAAAGACAACGTATTGACCCCGCATTTGTCGACGGTCGATAGGAAAGTGCATATAATTTCCGCCCAAGCCGTAGGGAAGATTCACGCTCTAGAAGTGCATCTCCACCAGCGGCCCAGGTCGGTGTTGGAGCACATTACCGGTATTGTTTCGCGCTGTTGCTTACCTTTAACCATAAAAGGACGTGATCATGAAGAAATCCCTCCTCGTAGCTTCCCTGTTGGCTGCTGTTGCACTGGCTGCTTGCAACAAGAGCGCTGATCAAGCTGCTTCGTCGGCTGCAAGCGACGCGGCTGCTGCTGCTTCGACGGCTGCTTCGGCAGTTGCTGGTGCAGCGAGCGACGCTGCTGCCGCTGCTTCGTCGGCAACGGCTGCTGCGAGCGACGCTGCTGCTGCAGTGGCGTCGGCTGCTTCGGCAGCGACGGCTGCTCCGGCTTCGGGCGCAAGCCAGTAAGCCTCAGCGTCAGCTGAAAAAAAACCGGCCCGAGGGCCGGTTTTTTTTTACGTCTGCCGTTTTCGCGTCTGTCGCCCGGCAGTCGTACCGGGCCGCCGCAGCGGCCCTGCCCCGCTCATTCGAGCGCCAGCCAGTCGAAGCCTGCGTCCTGCGTGGCTACGATCACGTCCTCCCCGTTCGTCCCCAGTACGCCGCCAAACGCCTGGCGGACCAGTTCCGGCAGGTTGTTCTGCTGGCTCAGGTGCGCCCCGACCAGGTGCCGGAGACGGCTGCGCTCAAGCGATGCGAGGATGGCCGCCGCCGCGTCGTTGCTCAGGTGGCCGTGGTTGCCGCCGATGCGCGCCTTCAGCGACTGCGGATAGCGGCTCGCGGCCAGCATTGCGGTGTCGTGGTTGGATTCGAGCACCAGCGCGTCACAACCGCTCAGTACCGTCGTGATGTGCGGCGTGGCCATGCCGACGTCCGTCAGCACGCCGAGCCGGCTGCAGCCGTCCATAAAGACGAACTGGAGCGGCTCGCGCGCGTCGTGAGGGACCGTATAGGGCATCACGGCCAGATCGCGAATCGCGGCCGTCTCGTCGCCCCACAGCACGTGGAGGTCGACATCGGCCTCGTCCGCGCCGACCGCGCGCGCGGTGCCCCAGCTCATGTAGAGCGGCAGCGACGCCCGGCGGGCGAGCGTCAGCGCACTGCCGACGTGGTCGCTGTGTTCGTGAGTAATCAGGATCGCATCGAGATCGCCGATGCAGAGATTCAGACGGCCGAGCCGACGCTCGACCTCCTTGGCGGAAAAGCCGCAGTCGAGCAGCACGCGGGTGGTCGTCGTGCCGCTCGAGGCCTCGACGACCAGCGCGTTGCCTTCGCTGCCGCTTCCGAGGCTGGCGAATCGCACGCGCTCAGTTCAGCTGCGCGTGGAGCAGCGAAATGATCCGCTGCGCGTCCGACGAGTTGTCGACCTGGCCGTTTGCGCCGATCACCGCGACCTGCGTGCCGCCGTTGCCTTGCGCACGCACGTTGACCAGGAATTCCTTGCCCGGCTTCGCGGCCGCCGGGCCGCCGTAGAACAGCTTGCCGAACAGGCCGTCACGCTTCAGCTCTTCCATCGAATTCGCATAGCGCACGGTGTACACGCCCTTCTCGCGGTCGCGATTGTCGACCGTGAAGTTGGTCCGGTCGAGCGCCAGGCCCACTCGCAGCCACGCACGGTCGAACGACTCGGCCAGCTGCAGCGTTGCCGCGCCGTTGCTCGCGTCGCTGACCTGCGCCGGCGCCGTCTCGGGGCGAGCATCGGTCAACAGCTGCTTCGCCTGCGCATCGGTCAGCCCGAACTTCTGCATCAACTTCGACAGGAACACGGCTTCCAGCACCGGGTTGCGCGGACGCTCCTCCCAGCGCGACGACGTGCCGCCCTGCGGGCCGACCATCATTTCTTCCATCGCGCTGTGCGTGATCGAGATGTCGGTGTTGCCGTCCGACGTGCGGTTCACGAGCGTACGGAAGCGGTCGCGCGTACCGGACGAGTATGCGAAATCGATGACCTTGCCGATCGTGCGACGGAACCAGTCGTCGGGAATGTTCGCGCGGTTTTCGGCCCAGTCGGTGGCCATGATGCCCGTCGACGGCGCGTCGGTCTTCAGCGAGAAACCGTTCTCCTGCCAGAACTCCTTCAGAATCGGCCACAGCTGCTCGGGCGTCCGGCCATCGACGACGAGCCAGCGGCGGTCGCCGTCGCGCTCGATGTGCATGCCGAACGGATCCTGCGCGCTCGGAATGCCGTCGGTCGCGTTGCCGGCCTGGGTCGTGGCCCGCGGCGGCAGCGTGCCGAGGCCGGCGTTGCTCGGCGGCGCGACGAACTGCTGCGTCGTCGGCACCGGCTTCAGGTCGCTCGGCACCGCGAGCGGCGGCGCCGAACCGGTGTTCTTGTAGTTGACCCGGTCGGGGGCCAGATAGTCGTTCAGCGTATCGCAGCCGGCGAGCGCGCCCAGCGCCAGCGCCACCACGGACATCTGGATGGCGCGAGAGGAAAAGGCGAAACGTTTCATGAAATCCTTCGTCTTGCTAGAACGCTCGTCAGGAGCGGCGCCGGACGGAGCCGGCCGGTGCGGGTTGATCAGGGTACGAGCCGGCGGCCGCAGGACGCGGCCGCCTCGGCATCAGGCGAGGACGCCGGCCTCGACGAGGGCCGAACGCACGGCATCGTGGCAGCGCTCGTCGAGCGCCGTGAGCGGCAGCCGGATGCCGCCCTGCATCTTGCCCATCGCCTGCAGCGCCCACTTCACCGGAATCGGGTTCGCCTCGATGAACAGGTTCTTGTGCAGCGACAGCAGCTTCATGTGCAGTTCGCGGGCCGTCTGGACGTCACCGGCCAGCGCCGCGCGGCACAGCTCGCTCATCGCACGCGGTGCGACGTTCGCCGTGACCGAGATGTTGCCGTGGCCGCCGAGCAGCATCAGCGCGATTGCCGTCGGATCGTCGCCGCTATAGATCGCGAAATGCTTCGGTGCAGCCTTGATCAGGTGCGCGGCGCGATCGATGTTGCCGGTCGCTTCCTTCACGCCGATGATGCCCGGGACTTCCGCGAGGCGCAGCATCGTCTCGTTCGCCATGTCCGCGACCGTGCGGCCCGGCACGTTGTACAGGATCACCGGCAGGTCGACCGCTTCGGCGATCGTCTTGAAGTGACGGTACATGCCTTCCTGCGTCGGCTTGTTGTAGTACGGCACGACCTGCAGCGTCGCGTCCGCGCCGACGGCTTTCGCGTGTTTCGTCAGCTCGATCGCCTCGGCGGTCGAGTTGCCGCCCGCGCCCGCGATGATCGGGATGCGTTTCGCCGCATGCTCGACCGCCGTGCGGATCATCAGGATGTGCTCTTCGACGTTGAGCGTTGCCGACTCGCCGCTCGTACCGACCACGACGAGCGCATCGGTGCCTTCCGCGATATGCCAGTCGATCAGTTTGCGAAACGCCGGCAGGTCGAGACTGCCGTCTTCGAGCATCGGGGTGACGATCGCGGGGATGCTGCCGCGGATTTGAATGCCGTCTTGGGTGCCGTTAGCCATGAAACGCGATTGAGGTTATGTACCGGTAAACGTTGAGATTGTAGCGGATTAGCCGGGCAGTTCGTAACGTGGAATTCCCGCCCCCGCCTTCGGGGTCGCGCCCTCGCGCACTGCGCAGAGACGCTGGACGAACGCCTCGCGCGGCGCGGCAACGAACCCGTCCTCGTACGCCACCACCCGCAGGCGGCCGTGCACGGCATCCAGCAGCTCGCCCGGGGCGAGCAGGAACGCGGGGTTGGACGGTTTACCGACCGATTCGTTTCCTTGCGCGAAGGTTTCGTAGATGAGCACGCCGCCCGGCGCCACCGCATCGAGCAGATGGGGCCAGAGCGGACGATGCAGATAATGGGTGACGATCACCGCCGAAAACTGCTCGCCGGCCGGCAATGGCCACGGCGCGCCTTCGAGATCGGCGTCACGGGCGTCGACGCCCGGAATCGCACGCAACGCGGCCAGCGCGACCGGGTCGCGGTCGAGTGCGACGACCCGATGCCCGTGCGACGCGAACCAGCGCGCATGGCGCCCGCCGCCCGCGGCAACATCCAGCACCGCGCCGCCTGCCGGCACGAGCCGCGACCATTGCGCGACCCAGCGCGACGGCTCGGCCTGGGCGACGTGGCCGCCCGCGGCGGCGATGACGGATGCGCTCATGCGGTCGATCAGTTGTACGACAGGCCCATCGCGTCGCGCACGTCGCGCATCGTTTCCGTCGCGTACTTGCGCGCCTTGTCGCAACCGTCCGCGACGATCGCGCGCAGCAGCGACGGATCGTCCATGTACTTCTGCGCACGCTCGAGCATCGGCTGCTGCTCGCGCAGGATGCCTTCGACGACCGGCTGCTTGCAATCGAGGCAGCCGATGCCCGCCGAACGACAACCCTTCTGCACCCAGTCATGCGTTGCTTCGTCCGTATAGACCTGGTGCAGCTGCCACACCGGGCACTTGTCGGGATCGCCCGGATCGGTGCGGCGCACGCGCGCGGGATCAGTCGGCATCGTGCGGACCTTCTTCGTGATCGTCTCGGCGTCTTCACGCAGGCCGATCGTGTTGCCGTACGACTTGGACATCTTCTGCCCGTCGAGACCCGGCATCCGCGATGCTTCGGTGAGGAGCGCCTGCGGCTCGACGAGGATGATCTTGCGCGCGCCTTCGAGATAGCCGAACAGGCGCTCGCGGTCGCTCATCGACAGACTCTGCGATTCCTGCAGCATCGCGCGCGCCTGTTCGAGCGCCTCGTCGTCGCCCTCCTGCTGGTATGCATTGCGCAGCTCGTGATAGAGCTTCGCGCGCTTGCCGCCGAGTTTCTTCGCGGCATCGAGCGCCTTCTCCTCGAAGCCCGGCTCGCGGCCGTACAGGTAGTTGAAGCGGCGTGCGATCTCGCGCGTCATCTCGACGTGCGGCACCTGGTCTTCACCGACCGGCACGAGCGAGCCGCGATACAGCAGGATGTCGGCCGCCATCAGCACCGGGTAGCCGAGGAAGCCGTAGGTCGACAGATCCTTGTCCTTCAGCTTCTCCATCTGCTCCTTGTAGGTCGGCACGCGTTCGAGCCAGCCGAGCGGCGTGCTCATGCCGAGCAGCAGCGCGAGTTCGGCATGTTCGGGCACCTTGCTCTGGATGAACAGCGTCGCCTGGGCCGGATCGATGCCGGACGCAAGCCAGTCGATCAGCACGTCCCACACGTTCTTCTCGATGACCTCGGGAGTCTCGTAGTGCGTCGTCAGCGCATGCCAGTCGACGACGCAGAAGAAGCACGGGTACTCGGACTGCAGCTTCACCCAGTTTTTCAGCACGCCGTGGTAATGACCGAGGTGCAGCGACCCGGTGGGTCGCATGCCGGAGAAAATACGTTCAGGGAACATGATTGTCGTTAGAAAAGCGAGGCGAATGGGGACAGGATGGCGCTCAGGACGGCGTAGCCGACGTTGACGAGCGGGCGCAGCCAGAAATTCGTCAACACGCCCGTCGCGACCAGCGCGAGGACGATGATGAAACCGTACGGCTCGATGCGCGACAGCGCGATCGATTGCTTCGTCGGCAGCAGCGCCGCCAGGATGCGGCCGCCGTCGAGCGGCGGCAGCGGAAACAGGTTCAGCACGCCCAGCACGAGGTTCGCGCTGACGCCGGCAAACGCCATCCGCGTGAAGAACGGCTCGTCGATACCGACGGCGGGCAGCACGAGCGTCAGCACGCCCCAGATCAGCGCCTGCACGAAGTTGCACGCCGGCCCCGCGAGCGATACCCACAGGCTGCCCCAGCGCGGATCGCGCAGGTTGCCGAACGACACCGGCACCGGCTTCGCATAGCCGAACAGAAACGCGCCGCCCGTCAGGAAATACATCGCGAGCGGAATCGCGATCGTGCCGAGCGGATCGATGTGGCGCATCGGGTTGAACGACACGCGTCCCATCATGTAGGCGGTGTTGTCGCCGAGCAGGCGGGCGGCGTAGCCGTGCGCGGCCTCGTGCAGCGTGATCGCGAAGATCACGGGCAGCGCGTAGACGGCGATGGTCTGTATCAGGGAAGCATCCATATCGCGTTATTGTAACAAGCGCACTCGCGCAAAAAATGGAACGGCGCGCTTACGGCGCCGAGAGGCCGAACGGCTCGAGCGCGCCGCGCCCCGCGCGCACGAGCTCGGGCTCGTCGCCGGTGAGGTCGATCACCGTCGACGGCTCGCGCGGGCACGCGCCGCCGTCGATCACGAGATCGACCTGTTTCTCGAGCCGCGCGCGAATGTCTTCGGGATCGTTGAGCGGCTCGTCGTCCGGCGGCAGGATCAGCGTCGTGCCGAGCAGCGGCTGGCCGAGCGACTCCAGCAACGCGAGCGTGATCGCGTGATCGGGCACGCGCAACCCGATCGTCTTGCGCGACGGATGCGACAGCCGGCGCGGCACTTCCTTGGTCGCCTGCAGGATGAACACGTACGGGCCGGGCGTCACCGACTTGATCTGGCGGTACTGGCGATTGTCGACCATCGCGAAGTTGGCGAGCTCCGACAGGTCGCGCACGAGCAGCGACAGGTGCTGCTTCTCGTCGAGGCCGCGAATCCGGCGCACCCGCTCGACCGCGTCCTTGTCGTCGAGATGGCACGCGAGCGCATAGCTCGAATCGGTCGGCATCGCGATCACGCCGCCCTTGCTGACGATCTCCACGGCCTGCTTGATCAGGCGCGGTTGCGGATTATCCGGATGAATCCTGAAGAACTGGGACATGGGGGTACGTGGGGGTACGTAAAGGAAGAGAAGTCGGATGCGCGCGCCGGCGGCAACGCGGGCGGCAGGCCGCCGCCCGGTGTCAGAGCCAGCGCTCCCAGACCGGTGTCAGGTCGGGCGGCAGCGGCGGCAGGCCGCCGAGCTCGACACGGCCCTCGCCTGGCGCATGGAAATCCGAGCCGCGCGATACCTCGAAGCCGAAGCGGCGTGCGACGTCCGCGTATTCGCGGTACTGGTCGGGCGTGTGGCTGCCCGTCACGACCTCGATCGCGCGGCCGCCCAGATCGATGAACTCGCCGAAAAACGCGTCGAATTCGACGGGCGTATAGCGATAACGGCCCGGATGCGCGACCACGGCTTCACCGCTGGCCGCCCGAATCCAGGCGACCGCGTCGGGCAGCGTCGCCCAACGGTGCGGGACGAACCCGGGCTTGCCGTCGCCGAGCAGGCGATCGAACACGTCGGACGTCGATTCGGCATGGCCGTTCTCGACGAGAAACCGCGCGAAATGCGTGCGGGAGATCAGGTCGGGATTCGATACGTACTTCAGCGCGCCTTCGTACGCGCCGGGAATGCCGAGCGTGGCGAGCTGCTCGCCGATCGCCAGCGCGCGCGCCGCGCGGCCGTGGCGCGTGCGATACAGGCCGTCGACGAGCACCGGATTCGCGGGATCGACGTTCAGGCCGACGATGTGCACGGTGCGCGACGCCCACGTGACCGAAATCTCGACGCCGCTCAGGTAGCGCATGCCGAGCGCTTCCGCCTCGCTGCGCGCCGCCGCCTGACCGCCGATTTCGTCGTGGTCGGTCAACGCCCACAGGGTCACGCCGCCGGCATGGGCGCGGCGCGCGACGTCGGCAGGCGACAGCAACCCGTCGGAAACATTCGAATGGCAGTGGAGATCGGCGTTCATTGTCGGCATGGCAGGTAAGGCTTCATTCTACTGCAACGCGGCAATGCGCCGCCCGCCTGCCCCGCCGCTGACGCCGCGCGGCTTACGCGCAGAACGCCTCGATCAGCGCCGCGATCTGCTCGGGCTGGTCGTGATGCACCATGTGGCCGGCATCCTCGACGAGCTTCTCGCGCCAGTCGGGAAACGCGTTGAAACGCGCCTTGAATTCCGGCAGCGGGATATCGCCGGCGATGTGTGCGAGCGTCGGCGAGTTGACGGCCTCGACGTGCAGCACCTTCGCACGCACCTGCGCCCAGGTAGCCATCACTTCGTCGAGCCGGTACAGCAGCGGGCCCGGCATCTTGTGAGCGGGGTCGGCCAGCAGGTGGTAGAGGCCGTCGTCGCCGCGCTTCGACCAGTGCGCGGCGAGGAACGCGGCGCGACGCGGGTCCAGCCGGGGATTGGTCCTGGTCAGGCGCGCCGCCACGTCGTCGAGTGACGCATAAGGGCGCAGCGCGGGCGGTTCGCGCAACTCGTCGAGCCAGCCGCGCAGCCGGCGCGGCGCCTGCTCGGCCCGCGCGGGCACAAGCCCGAAACCCTCGAGATCGACCACGCGCCGCACGCGCCCCGGCCGTGCGCCGGCATACAGGCACACGACGTTTGCGCCCATGCTGTGCCCGACCAGATTGACTTCGCCGGTCGGCGCATAGTGGTCGACGAGCGCATCGAGATCGCCCAGGTATTCATGGAACCAGTAGTGGCCGCCACCCTGCCGCGCGACCGGCCAGTCGGACAGCCCGAAGCCGCGCGCATCGGGCGCGATCACCTGCCAGTCGCCCGCGAGCGCATCGACGACGAACTGGAACGACGCCGCGACGTCCATCCAGCCATGCAGCATGAACAGCGTCGGCGCATCGGGCCGGCCCCAGCGCCGGACATGCAGCTGGACGCCGCGCACCATGACGAAATCGGAAACAGAACTCGAGGCACTCATCGCAGCCGCTCAAAAAAAGAATGGTCGTTCGATTATAGCGGTGGCGCTTTCTTTCCGGCGGCCGGCAGTCGAGGCGCCGCTCTAGCGGCGCCGGCGCGCACGGGCCGCCGGGACGCACCATCTGCCGGGTGCCCTGGACAGCCGGCGGCGGTCGAAACGCAGCCGAACCCGAGCGGGTCAGCGCGGCGCGCTTCCGTCCGCCCCGTCCTGCGCGGCCAGTTCGTCGAGTTCAGCCTGCTCGAATCCGGCATCGCGGCGTGCGTCGAAATTGAACGGGCCGCGCAGCCGCGGGGCATGGTATTGCTCGGCGAGCTGCCGGTAGGTCGGCACGGGATCGCGGCCGGCTTCGTCGCACAGATGCCGGAACCAGCGGTTGCCGATCGCGACATGACCGATTTCGTCGCGCAGGATCACGTCGAGGATCGCGGCCGACGCCTCGTCGCCCGCCTGTACGAGCCGCGTGCGAATCGGCGGCGATGCGTCGAGCCCACGGGCCTCGAGCGTACGCGGCACGAGCGCCATGCGCGCAAGCACGTCGCCCTTGGTTCGCTCGCACATCTCCCACAGGCCGTTGTGCGCGGGAAAATCGCCGTACGCATGCCCGAATGCCGCCAGGCGGTCGGACAGCAGCGTGAAGTGGTACGCCTCCTCGGCCGCCACCTTCAGCCAGTCCGAGTAGAACGCGTTCGGCAGGCCCGCGAAGCGCCAGACGGCGTCGAGCGCGAGGTTGATCGCATTGAACTCGATATGGGCAAGCGCGTGCAGCAGCACGGCGCGCCCTTCGGGCGAACGCATGCTGCGTCGCTCGAGCTGACGCGGCTCGACGAGCGACGGGCGCGCCGGGCGCCCGGGCAGGTCGGCCGGCTCGGGCAATTCGAGCGATGGGGCGATCGTCGCCCGCCCGGCCAGCAGCGCATCGTGGAGCGAGCGCACCTGTGCGGCCTTGGCCGCGGGTTCTGCGTCACGCAGTGCGACAAGCGCGGCGCGGCGTACGCAGGCACGCGCATCGCCGAAAGAAGAAGACTCCATGCTCATAAACGGGGACACCCTGCGCGCGCATCGCGGGAGCGCACGCACGCGACGGTTTACAATAGGCGATTGTTCCGCGGCGCAATGCGAACGCGCCGGGCAAACCGGACGCGCCATTCTACCGGCGCCCATCATCGAAGAGACAAGGAGACTCCGTGACGATCTACAAGCTGGGCGATACGGCCCCGACGATCCACGAAAGCGTATTCGTCGCCGACACGGCGGCCATCATCGGCAAGGTCGTGCTCGAGGAGAACGCGAGCGTCTGGTTCGGTGCGACGATTCGCGGCGACAACGAGACGATTACCGTCGGCGCGGGCAGCAACGTCCAGGAAGGCGCGGTACTGCATACGGACCCGGGCTTTCCGCTGACGATTGCCGAAAACGTGACGATCGGGCACCAGGCCATGCTGCACGGCTGCACAATCGGCGAAGGGTCGCTGGTCGGGATTCAGGCGGTGGTCTTGAATGGAGCGGTGATCGGCCGCAACTGTCTGGTTGGTGCCGGCGCGGTCGTGACGGAAGGCAAGACGTTCCCGGACAATTCGCTGATTCTCGGCGCACCGGCGAAAGTCGTGCGCGAGCTGACGGCGGAAGACATCGCGCGGCTGCGCACGAACGCGAAGACGTACGTCGAGCGGCGTGCGCATTTCAAGGAGCAACTCGTGCGAATCGGATGATTCGCACGGATTTCAAGGAAGAAGAGTGAGCGACCAGTTACAGAAATTCATGTTCAATGCGGCGCCCGTGCGCGGCGAGATCGTTTCGCTGCGCAATACGTGGCAGGAAGTGCTCTCCCGCCGCGACTACCCGGCCCCCGTGCGCACGGTGCTCGGCGAGATGATGGCCGCATGCGCGCTGCTGTCCGCGAACCTGAAATTCAACGGCACCCTGATCATGCAGATCTTCGGCGACGGGCCGGTCCAGATGCTGGTCGTCCAGTGCGGCTCGGATCTGTCGATGCGGGCCACCGCGAAGTTCGCCGGCGACGCCGCCCAGACGATCGGCGACGACACCAGCTTCGCATCGCTCGTCAATGCGAGCGGTCACGGCCGATGCGTGATCACGCTCGATCCGGCCGACAAGCTGCCGGGCCAGCAGCCGTACCAGGGCATCGTGCCGCTGAACGGCGTCGACGGCCCGCTCGAATCCGTCTCGCAGGTGCTCGAGCATTACATGCATCACTCGGAGCAGCTCGACACGCGGATGTGGCTCGCGGCCGATCGCGACCGCGCAGTCGGCATGCTGCTGCAGAAGCTGCCGGGCGACGGCGGCATCGTGCCGCGCAACGCCGAAACCGATACCGATACGTGGGAACGCGTCTGCACGCTCGGCGGCACGCTGTCCGCCAAGGAACTGCTCGAGGTCGAGCCGGAAGTCGTGTTCCGCCGGCTGTTCTGGCAGGAAAACGTGCAGCACTTCGAGCCGGCCGGCACGCGCTTCCAGTGCTCGTGCTCGCGCGAGAAGGTCGGTGCGATGCTGCGCATGCTCGGCCGCGAAGAAGTCGACAGCGTGATCGTCGAGCGTGGCCACGTCGAGATCCATTGCGAGTTCTGCAATCAGCGCTATGAATTCGATCCGGTCGACGTCGCGCAGCTGTTCGCGGCACCCGGCGTCGAGACGGGCATCGCGCCCGCGACCGAACAGCGTCACTGAGCGGCGACCCGATGCCCGCCGTCCGGGCACGGGCGCATAATGACGCACGAGCGTCGCACGCAAGGCTCGCGCGCCGAAGTCCCGCACTTCGGCGCAAGCCGCTTCCCGTCGTCGGCGCGCTGCAGGAGAAACACATGAATCGCCCGCTTCGTCTCCCGTTTCGAACCGTCGTCCTGACGAGCGTTGCCGCCTGCACGCTCGCGCTTGCCGGCTGTGCGATGCCGCCGCCGACTTCCACGATCCTGAGCCGCCTGCCCGAACCCGGCGCATCGGGCGGCCAGCCGCCCGCGCTGTCGAGCGCCGAACGCAAGCGCTATGACGAGATCGACCAGCAGGTGCTGCGCGAACAGAACAGCGCGATGGCAGCCGAGGCAGCCGCGCGCGCGTGGGCTTATTACTCGCCGCCGCCCGTGACCGTCTACGGCGGGTATTACGGCGGATGGGGCAATCGCTGGGGCACGGGTATCAGCTACGGCTACCCGGGATGGTGGTGGTGAGCATCCATTGCTTAGCCGATTGACTACCGGCAGGAAATAAAAAAGCGCGGCATTTCCCGCGCTTTTTCAATGGGTTCGAACGATCGTGTCAGTGATGCGCGGCCTTGCCCTTGTCGCCGCCATGATGCCGCGACGGCTTCGCGATCGACTGCGGATTCGGCACGACGCGCACCGGCGCCGCGGACACGGCGCCGCGCGTCGACGTATTCGACGGCATGTTGTTCAGCGGCGCGGCCGGCGCATTCGGCGACACGAACTGCACGAATACCTCGCCGTCCTTCACCATGCCCATCTCGTAGCGCGCGCGCTCCTCGATGGCCGCGGTGCCGCTCTGCAGATCCTGCACTTCGCCGGCAGTGCGCTCGTTGCGCAGCTTCTCGTCCGCATTCTTCTGGAGCTGGTCGTCGAGCTGCTGACGCAATTCATGCACCCGCAGCCAGCCGCCGTGTCCCCACCATAGGGGGTACTGAATGAGCGCCAGCAAGGCAATCAGGACGACAGTGACAAGCCGCATGTAAGAAACGCAGATATAAGAAGCGCCGCTCCGCGCACATGCACAGAGCGGCGTCGATATGACGAACCCGATAGTAGCGCGTTAGCGCAGGTTATAGAAAGCCGATTTACCCGGGTAGCTCGCGATGTCGCCGAGATCTTCCTCGATGCGCAGCAGCTGGTTGTACTTCGAGATACGGTCGCTGCGCGACAGCGAACCCGTCTTGATCTGACCGGCGTTCAGGCCGACCGCGATATCCGCGATCGTCGAATCTTCCGTTTCGCCCGAGCGGTGCGAGATCACGGCCGTGTAGCCTGCGCGCTTCGCCATTTCGATGGCTGCGAACGTTTCGGTCAGCGTACCGATCTGGTTGATCTTGATGAGGATCGAGTTCGCGATGCCCTTCTCGATGCCTTCCTTCAGGATGCGCGTGTTCGTGACGAACAGGTCGTCGCCGACCAGCTGCACCTTCTTGCCGAGGCGGTCGGTCAGCAGCTTCCAGCCTTCCCAGTCGCTTTCGTGCATGCCGTCCTCGATCGACACGATCGGGAACTTGTCGGCGAGCGTCGCGAGGTAGTCGGTGAATTCGGCCGACGACAGTTGCAGGCCTTCGCCCGCGAGCTGGTACTTGCCGTCGTGATAGAACTCGGATGCCGCGCAGTCGAGCGCGAGCAGCACGTCTTCGCCCGCACGGTAGCCGGCCTTCTCGATCGCCTGCAGGATCGTCGACAGGCACTCGTCGTTGCTGCCGAAGTTCGGCGCGAAGCCGCCTTCGTCGCCGACTGCCGTGCTCATGCCGCGGTCGCTCAAGATTTTCTTCAGTGCGTGGAACACTTCCGCGCCGCAACGCAGGGCTTCACGGAACGTCGGCTGGCTCACCGGGACGATCATGAATTCCTGGATGTCGAGGCTGTTGTTCGCATGCGCGCCGCCGTTGACGATGTTCATCATCGGCACCGGCAGTTGCATCGCGCCCGAACCGCCGAAGTAGCGGTACAGCGGCAGGCCGGCCTCTTCGGCCGCTGCCTTCGCGACGGCCATCGACACGGCCAGCATCGCGTTCGCGCCGAGGCGCGACTTGTTGTCGGTGCCGTCCAGCTCGAGCAGCGTCTTGTCGAGGAACGCCTGTTCCGACGCGTCGAGGCCCATGATGGCTTCGGAGATTTCGGTGTTGATGTGCTCGACCGCCTTCAGCACGCCCTTGCCGTTGTAGCGGCCGGCTTCGCCGTCGCGCAGTTCGATCGCTTCACGCGAGCCGGTGGACGCGCCCGACGGCACGGCCGCGCGGCCCATCGTGCCCGATTCGAGCAGCACGTCGCATTCGACGGTGGGGTTGCCGCGCGAATCCAGAATCTCGCGGCCGATGATATCTACGATTGCACTCATGGGTTTCCTCTGAGAATGACGATGGATTCTTCAAACTGCGACGGCGCGCGCGCCCGAACCGCTTTCGCTACTGACGCGCGAAACCGTCGCAAGGTTCATTCGATCTTTAATTGAAATCGTTTTCCAGGAACGGGTGGCGCTTCACCGCCTGGTCGAGCGTGACGAGGGTCTCCAGCAGCGCGCCCATCCGGTTCAGCGGCACCGCGTTCGGGCCGTCCGATTTTGCCTCGGCCGGATTCGGGTGCGTTTCCATGAAGAGGCCCGCGACGCCCGTCGCGACCGCCGCACGGGCAAGCACCGGCACGAATTCGCGCTGGCCGCCCGAGCTCGTGCCCTGCCCGCCCGGCAACTGCACCGAGTGGGTCGCGTCGAACACGACCGGGGCGCTCGTCTCGCGCATGATCGCGAGCGAACGCATGTCCGACACGAGATTGTTGTAGCCGAACGAGACACCGCGCTCGCACGCCATGAAGCGGTCTTCCGACAGCCCCGCTTCACGTGCGGCGTCGCGCGCCTTGTCGATCACGTTCTTCATGTCGTGCGGCGCGAGGAACTGGCCCTTCTTGATGTTGACGGGCTTGCCCGAGCGCGCGCACGCCTGGATGAAATCGGTCTGGCGGCACAGGAACGCGGGCGTCTGCAGCACGTCGACGACCGACGCGACCTGCTCGATCTCGTCGATCGAATGCACGTCGGTCAGCACCGGCAGGCCGAGCTGGCGCTTCACCTCGGACAGGATCCGCAGGCCCTCGTCCATTCCGAGGCCACGAAACGACTTGCCCGAGCTGCGGTTCGCCTTGTCGTAGGACGACTTGTAGATGAACGGAACGTTCAGCTTCGCGCAGATTTCCTTCAGGCGGCCTGCCGTGTCGATCGTCATTTGCTCCGACTCGACGACGCAGGTACCCGCGATCAGGAAGAAAGGTTTGTCGAGGCCGACCTCGAAATCGCACAGCTTCATGCTTGCACTCCGCGCGCTTGCTTGTTGGCGAGCGCGGCTTCGACGAACGACTTGAAGAGGGGATGACCGTCACGCGGCGTGGACGTGAATTCCGGGTGGAACTGGACGCCGACGAACCACGGGTGCATCGAACGCGGCAGCTCCATCATTTCCGGCAGATCCTCGCTCGGGGTACGGGCGCTGATGATAAGGCCGCCGGCTTCGAGCTGGGGCACGAAGCGGTTATTGACTTCATAACGGTGGCGATGGCGTTCGTTCACGTCCTTGCCATAGATTTCTTCGGCCATCGTGCCGGGCTTGATCGGGCAGCGCTGCGAACCGAGGCGCATCGTGCCGCCGAGGTCGGATTCCTCGGTGCGCGTCTCGACCTTGCCGTCGCGGTCATACCACTCGGTGATCAGCGCGACCACGCGTTCCGGCGTGTCCGGCTCGAATTCCGTGCTGTTTGCCTGCTTCAGGCCGACGACGTCGCGTGCGAATTCGATCACCGCGAGCTGCATGCCGAGGCAGATGCCGAGATACGGCACCTTGGCTTCACGCGCATAGCGGATCGCCGCGATCTTGCCTTCCGTGCCGCGACGGCCGAAACCGCCCGGCACCAGCACGGCGTCGAGGTGCTTCAGGCTGTCGACACCGTTCGACTCGATCTCTTCCGAGTCGATGTATTCGATGTTGACCTTGGTCGACGTGTGCAGCGATGCGTGGCGCAGCGCCTCGATCAGCGACTTGTACGACTCGGTCAGGTCGACGTACTTGCCGACCATGCCGATCGTCACTTCGTGCTTCGGGTTCTCGAGCTTCTCGACGAGCTCCGACCACATGCTCAGGTCGGCGTCCTTCGGCGACAGCTTCAGTTCCTCGCAGATGATCCGGTCGAGGCCCTGGTCGTGCAGCATCTGCGGAATCTTGTAGATGCTGTCGGCGTCCCACACCGAGATCACGGCGTCTTCCGGCACGTTCGAGAACATCGAGATCTTCTTCGATTCGTCGTCCGGAATGCGGCGGTCCGCACGGCACAGCAGCACGTGCGGCAGGATGCCGATCTCGCGCAGCTTCTGCACGCTGTGCTGGGTCGGCTTCGTCTTCAGCTCGCCGGCCGTCGCGACGTACGGCACCAGCGTCAGGTGCACGAAGCACGCGCTGTTGCGGCCGAGGCGCAGGCTCATCTGGCGCGCGGCTTCAAGGAACGGCAGCGATTCGATGTCGCCGACCGTGCCGCCGATCTCGACGATCGCGACATCCGGCTCGCCGCAGGTGGCCGATGCCGCCCCGCGCTCGATGAACGCCTGGATTTCGTTCGTGATGTGCGGAATCACCTGCACGGTCTTGCCAAGATAGTCGCCGCGGCGCTCCTTGCGGATCACCGATTCGTAGATCTGGCCGGTCGTGAAGTTGTTGGCCTTGCGCATCTTCGTGCTGATGAAGCGCTCATAGTGGCCGAGGTCGAGGTCGGTCTCCGCTCCGTCTTCCGTCACGAACACTTCGCCGTGCTGGAACGGGCTCATCGTGCCGGGGTCGACGTTGATGTAGGGATCGAGTTTGAGGAGGGTGACTTTCAGACCGCGCGATTCGAGGATCGCGGCGAGGGAGGCGGCGGCAATACCCTTGCCGAGGGAAGAAACTACGCCGCCGGTGACGAAAACATATTTGGTCATCGCTGAATGCTCGCGGGAAAAACGGATTATACCGTAAAGCCCGCCCTTCTCTCAGCAATTGACTCGATGATCGCGCCCTTTCGCGCCGCCCCGCACCAGCCGTGGGCGCCGGGGCGAAGCCCCCCCGCCGGCCGGCGCAGCCGCACGCACAGGCGGCGCGGCCCGGTCACCCGGCCCGGCGTCAGGCGCGCTTCGCGAGCGGGGCGCCGCCCTGCGACACGTCGCCCTCGGCCGCCTTCAGCGAATTCAGCATCCGCTGCAATGCGCGGGCGGTCTCGAGCGGCCGCTCCATCGGGAACAGGTGGCTGCCTTCCAGCCATTCGACGCGGCCGCGCGCCGCGCGGCGCGTCGCATCGAGCCCGACCTGGCGCACCTCGCGCGAACGCGTGCCGGCGAGAAAACCGAGCGGCACCGGCGCGCCGTGCGCGAGCCTCGGGCCGAGCGTGTGCGGCAGCGTCCGGTAGATCAGGTATTCGACCTGCCGGTCGAACGCGAGCGCCCGCTCGCCGTCGGCCCCGGCCTGCGGAATCCCGTAGTCGATGTAGTCGGCCAGCATCCGTTCGTCCCAGCGGGCGAACGCCGGTTTCTCACGAAAGTGCCGCCAGACTTCGTCACGGCTCACCCAGCGCGTGCGCCGGTTACGCGTCGCGGCCGCCGGCGACAGCCGCTCGTCGAGCCCCGCCCACTGGCTCGCACGCAATGCGCCGGCGCGCCAGCCCGCGATGATCGGCGAATCGATCATCACGACGCCGCGCACCCATTGAGGCTTCTTCAGCGCAGCCATCAGCGACAGGTAGCCGCCGAGCGAATGGCCGACGAGCCAGACGGGACGCTCGTAGCGGCTGCCGATGTCGTCAAGCAGTTGCTCGACGAGATGCGGCCAGTCGCGCGTCACCGGATAGCGGCGGTCGTGGCCGATCCGTTCGATGTAGCGCAGCTCGTAGTCGTCGGCCAGTTCGGCGAAGATCGTGCGGTACGTCGACGCCGGAAAGCCGTTCGCATGCGAGAAATGGAGGATGTCCTTCAAACGCCGATGTCTCCCTTGTCGACCGGAATTGACGCGGCCCTTGCCGCGCTCACCGATCCATCCAGTATCGCCGCCGAACGTCGCGATGAAGCTCGAAGGCAAACCCGCCGTCGGCCGGCGCGACGTCGAACCGCACGGCGCCGTCGCGATCGGTGCGCGGCAGCGGAATCCCGCGCCCCTCGTAACGTGCGAGAACCGCCCGGTGCGGATGTCCGAAACGATTGCGATAGCCTACAGGAAATACCGCGACGCGCGGCCCGACCGAATCGAGGAAAGGCTCGACCGACGACGTGCGGCTGCCGTGGTGCGGAACGACCAGGATCTGCGCGGCCAGCGTGTCGCGCGCCGTGCCCACGAGCTGGCGTTCGACGGGCGCTTCGATGTCGCCCGTCAGCAGCGCGGACGTCCCGCCCGCATCGATGCGCAGCACGCACGACTGCCCGTTCGACGAACCCGCGCCCGGACCGCCCGATGGCCAGAGCATCGTGAACACCACGCCGTCCCAGGTCCAGCGCTGCCCGGCCGCGCACGGCAGCCGGTCGGCAACGCCGGCGGCCATCGCATCGCGCCACAGCCCGCTCGTCGGCGGAATGCCCGCCAGCAGCTGGCGCACGTCGGCAGCCGCATAGACGGCCGGTGCACCGCCCGCGTGATCGGCGTGCGCGTGACTGAGCACGAGCGAATCGACCACCGCGATGCCTCGCGAGCGCAATGCCGGCGCGACGATCCGCGCACCGGCATGCGTCGACTCCGCGCCCGGTCCCGCGTCGAACAGCAAGGTCCGTCGGGCGGTCTCCACCAGCACCGACGCACCCTGCCCGACGTCGAGCACGGTCAGCCGGAAACCGCCCGGCGGCGGCGCATCGGCTGCCGGCGCGACGAGCGGCAGCCATGTGAGCGGCGCAGCCCAGCGCAGCGGCCAGCCGCGCGGCATCAACGCCCATGCGACGCCCGCGCAGGCCAGCGCCAGCACCGGCCAGTCGGGCATGCGCAACCAGAACACGCCGGCCGGCCAGTCGGCGAGGTATCCCAGCAACGTCATCATCGGTTCGAGCGCCGCGTGCGCAAGCCGGAACGCATAGGCGTCGAACGGCGCCGGCAGCGCGATGCCGGCCAGCACGACCGGCGTCACGACCGAGCTGACCCAGGGAATCGCGAACGCGTTGCCGAACGGGCCCGACAGCGATATCTGCGCAAACCAGGCGGCCGTCAGCGGCGCGAGGCCGATCGTCACCGCGTACTGCACGCGCGTGGCCTCGGCGATGCGGCGCCCGGCGCGTGCACCCCACGCGCGCGCCCGGTTCGACAAGCCAGCGGTGCCGCCACCCTCCTCACCCCCATCGCCTTGCGCATCGGCCTCGCGCACGGCGCGCCAGCCGGAAACCGCCAGCAGGATCACGGCGACCGCCCCGAACGACAGCCAGAACCCGGCCGACAGCACGGCCCACGGATCGGCAAGCAGTACGCCGCCGAGCGACGCGCACAGCACCGCGGAAGCCGGCACGCTGCGCCCGGCCAGATACGCAATGCCGCCGGCCGCGATCATCCACCATGCGCGCTGCGCCGGCACGTTGAAGCCGGCGAGCGCCGCATAACCGGCCGCGGCCGTCAGCGCGGCGAGCGCGGCCGCGTACGGCGCCGGCAATACGAGCGTCGCGGCCCGGGCGCGCCAGCGCAGGCGACGCCAGACCATCGACACCAGCCCGCCCGCGATCGCGCCGACGAGCCCGACATGCAGGCCGGAGATCGCGACGAGGTGGCTCGTGCCCGTGTTGCGCAGCACGCGCCAGTCGTCGTCGCCGATGCCCGACTGGTCGCCGATCGCGAGCGCGGCGACGATGCCGCGATGGCCGGCGTCGCCGCCAAGCGTCTCGCCGATGCGCAAGCGCAGCACGTCGCGCAGCCGATCGATCGATGCACGCCATCCCGACGCGCGCGCATCGAGCAATACCGCCCGCCGGGGCGCGCTGACATAACCGACGGCGCGAATGCCCGCGGCAAGCCAGGCCGCCTCGCTGTCGCGCACGCCGGGATTGGCCTCCGCATGCGGGCGCTTCAGGCGCACGACGAAACGCCAGCGCTGCGCGGCGCGCAGATCGGGCAGCGCGTCGCGCGTCGCGGCCGCGTCATACGCGCGCCACGACAGACGGATCAACGGCGGGAAACGGGCTAGCCCCGCATCGTTCGACTCGACCGCGAACAGCAGCCGCGCACCTGTGTCGTCGACCACGGGCAGCCCCCGGATCACCCCGGTGACGACGATGTCGCGCCCTTCCCACTCGACGGGAAGGCTGTCGCCCAGCCGCCATTCGGCCCGCGCGGCCGCGTAGCCGAATCCGGCGACGCTGGCCGCGAGCGCACAAAGCATCCATCCGAACGCGACGGTCATGCGCATACGCCGGCGGCGCATGCACCACGCGCCCAGGACCACGCAGCCCGCGAGCACGGTCGCACCGATCGTCCATGCGAACGCGCCCGGCAGCGTCGCCTGCCGCTGCAGTACGACCACGCCGAGCGCGAACGCGATCCACCACACGCGCATCGCACCTCCTCGTCGATCCGGCGCCGCCATTGCGAATGCGGCGCCTTCCGGCAACGATTATGCGGACGAAAGGGCGAGTCGCGGCAGCGCGGCGAGCGCGTTAGCCGAAGTGCATAGGGAGAGCGCGCCGGTGTCGATCCCGCGCAGTTCGGCGAGCACGTCGCCGATGCGCGGCACCTGGTCGGGCGTGTTGCGGGATTTGTATGCCCATTCGGGCGCGATGTCGGGCGCGTCCGTCTCGACGACGATTGCCTCGAGCGGCAACTGCGTCGCGAGCCGGCGGATCTGCAGCGCCCGCGTGAACGTCACGTTGCCGCCGAAGCCGAGATGCAGCCCGTGCGCGAGATACGCTTCGGCCTGTTGAAAACTGCCGTTGAACGCATGCGCGATGCCGCGCCGCACGCCGAAGCGACGCAGCCCGGCCAGTACGCGGTCCTGCGACTTGCGCACGTGGCACAGCACGGGCAGGTCGAATTCGCGCGCAAGCTTCAGCTGCCCCTGGTAGAAGAACTGCTGCCGCGCGTCGTCGAGCCCCGGCACGAAATAGTCGAGTCCGATCTCGCCAATCGCGACGAAGCGCGGATCGTCGAGGCTCGCCTCGATTTCCATGCGCAACAGGTCGAGATCCTCGTCGCGTGCGCGCGGCGTGTACATCGGATGGATGCCGAGCGCATAGACCGCGCCCGGCGTGCGGTGCGCAAGCTCGCGCACCGTCGTGAAGTTGTCGCGCCCGACGCTCGGGATCACGATGCGCGACACGCCGGCCGCGTGCGCCGCCTGTACGACCGCGTCGCGGTCGGCGTCGAACTCGGCGGCATCGAGATGGCAGTGCGTATCGATCCACATGGCGATGTTCCAGCACGCTGGCGCCGCGCCGGGACGAACCCGGCAGCCGGCCAGCGGCGTTCACTTACACCGGCAACGCCGGCTCCTCGTGCAGCACGCCGTCGCGCAGCCGCATGATGCGGTCGCAGCGCGCGGCGAGATCGGGATCGTGCGTGACGATCACGAAGCTCGTTTCGAGCGTTTCTGACAATTCGAGCATCAGGTTGAACACCGTATCTGCCGTCGTGCCGTCGAGGTTGCCGGTCGGCTCGTCGGCAAGCACGCACGCGGGCTTCGTGACCAGCGCGCGCGCGATCGCGACGCGCTGCCGCTCGCCACCCGACAGCTCGCCCGGCCGATGCTTCGCCCGCGGCCCGAGACCGACGCGTTCGAGCATCGCCTGGGCCTCGGCACGCGCGGCCTCGGTCGTCATGCGGCGGATGCGCAGCGGCATCGCGACGTTGTCGAGCGCCGTGAACTCGGGCAGCAGGTGATGGAACTGGTAGACGAAACCGAGCGCACGGTTGCGCAATTCGTTGCGCTCGCGCTCGGCGAGTTGCGTAAACGGCTTGCCGAGCAGCGACACCTCGCCCGCGCTCGGCTCGTCGAGCCCGCCCAGCACGTGCAGCAGCGTGCTCTTGCCGGAGCCCGACGCGCCGACGACCGCAAGCTTCTCGCCGCGCCGCACCGTCAGCTCGGTATTGTCGAGCACCTGCACGTTGAAGCCGCCCTGTACGAACGCCTTCGTGATCCCGCGCGCCTGAAGCACGTATTCCTGCATACCTGCCGAATCCTGTCTGTTGTGTTGTCGTGAATCCGCGAATGCGGTCGCGCGATCATTCATAGCGAAGGGCCTCCGCCGGCTTCACCTTCGCCCCGCGCCAGCTCGGATAGAGCGTCGCGACAGCCGACAGCGCGAACGCGATCAGCCCGATCCGGATCACGTCGCTCGCGACGAGTTCCGACGGCAGCTCGCTGATGAAATACACCGACGGCGGCAGGAACTGCACGCCGAACAGGTGCTCGATCATCGGGATCAGCCACGGGATGCTCCATGCGATCAGGCAGCCGAGCGCGACGCCCGACGCCGTGCCGACGAAGCCGATCGTCACGCCCTGCACGACGAAGATCTTCATGATCGACCCCGGCTGCGCGCCGAGCGTGCGCAGGATCGCGATGTCTGCCTGCTTGTTGGTCACCGTCATCACGAGCGACGACACGAGGTTGAACGCGGCCACCGCGATGATCAGCGTGAGGATGATGAACATCATCCGCTTCTCGATCTGCACGGCCGAGAACCACGTCTTGTTCTGCTGGGTCCAGTCGCGGATGTACAGGCTGCCCGACAGCGTGTGCGACAGCTCGACCGCCACGTCCGGCGCCTTCTGCATGTCCTTCAGCCGCAGCCGCACACCGGTCGGCGCGGCCATCCGGAACAGCGCCTCGGCATCGCGGATGTTGATCATCGCGAGCGTGCTGTCGTATTCGTAGTGCCCGGACTCGAACACGCCGACGACCGTGAACTGCTTCAGCCGCGGCATCATGCCGGCCGGCGTGATCGAACCCTCCGGCGCGACAAGCGTGACCTTGTCGCCGACCGTCACGCCGAGGTTGCCGGCAAGCGCGTCGCCGAGCACGATGCCGAACTGGCCCGGCACGAGCGCGGCGAGCTGGCCGGCCTTCATGTCCTTGCCGATGTCCGACACCTGCGGCTCGAGCGTCGGCTCGACACCGCGCAGCATCACGCCGCTCACCGCGTCCTGGCGAGTGAGCAGCGCCTGCGCGTCGACGTACGGCGCCGCGCCGATCACCGACGGATTGCGGCGCGCTTCCTGCGCGGTCAGCTGCCAGTCGGGCATCGAGCCCGTCGGCGAGAACACCTCGACGTGCGCGAGCACCGACAGCATGCGGTCGCGCACTTCCTTCTGGAAGCCGTTCATCACCGACAGCACGACGATCAGCGCCGCGACACCGAGCGCGATCCCGAGCATCGACACGAGCGCGATGAAGGAAATGAAGCCGTTACCGGTCGTGCGTTTGCCGGCGCGCGTGTAGCGCCAGCCGATCTGCCATTCGTACGGAAGTTTCAAGCGAATCCTTTCTGCTGGTTACGGCGGGGAGGCGCCCCGCGGCCGGACCGCCGCCCGGTGGCGGCCACCGGCCCGGGCACGGTCGAAAAACGGCCGCCGGACGCGAACGGGCCGTCAGCCGGCCCGATCACGCGCGCAGTTTGCCATACAATGCGCACCATCATGCACGACCGACGCCTCCATTTTCTCGTTCCGTTCGCGCTGCCGTCGGCAGCCGATGCGGCCTCGTCCCTGCACACGCTGGACAGCCCCGCGCTCGAAAAGTTGCTCGCCCGCGCGAGCCTCGTCGAGCGCGTGGCCGGCGAGGACTTCCAGCGCACGCTGCCGCACGAGCGCTGGCTGGCCCGCCAGTTCGGCGCGACCCAGGGCAACGCCGCCGACGAGGCGCCGCTCGCGCCCTACATGCTGCTGGCGGACGGCGGCGATCCGGGCGCCCGTGCCTGGGCCTGCGTCGAGCCCGTCCACGTCGAAATCGCGCACGATCACCTGGTGCTCGTCGATCCGGCGGCCCTTGCGCTCGACGACGGCGACGCGGCCGCGCTGCTCGCGGTCGCCCGGCCGCTGATCGAGGAGCTCGGCGTACGGCTCGAAGCGCCGAACCCGTCACGCTGGTACCTGTCGAGCGAGCAGCTCGCCCGGCTCGCCGGCGCCGCGCCGCTGCGCGCGAGCGGCCGCAACATCGAAATCTGGCTGCCGCACGAGGCGCATACGGGCGAACGCTCGCGGATGTGGATGAAGCTGCAGAACGAAGTGCAGATGGCCTGGTTCCAGCACCCGGTCAACGAAGCGCGCGAAGCGCGCGGGCTGCCGGCCGTCAACTCGATCTGGTTCCATGCGCAGGGCACGCTGAAACCGGTCGGCCAGCCGTTCGCGCGCGTGCTGTCCGCATCGCCCGCGGCGCTCGGCCTTGCGCGCGCCGCGCGGATCGACGCCTCGGGCGTGCCCGCCGCATTCGGCGCACTGCCCGCTGCCGACGGCGCGACGCTCGTCGACCTGCCGGCGCTGACCACCCCGTTCATCGAGCAGGACTGGGCGCGCTGGCACGACGAACTCGCCACGCTCGAGCGCGACTGGTTCGCGCCGGCCCTCGCCGCGCTGCGGAACGGCGAGCTGGCGGGCGTCGATTTCACGCTGTGCGGCGACACGAGTTCCGTGACGCTGCGTGCGACGCGCTCAGACCTGCGCAAGTTCTGGCGCCGCCGCGCGCTGGCCTCCCTGTTCGAATAACAAGCACACCCCGTATGACCCGGATCGTTACCCGCCCCGTCGCGCCCGCCGACGCCGAAGCGCTCGCGCGCCACGGCCTGCATCCCGTGCTCGCGCGCCTGTACGCGTCGCGCGGCGTGCAGTCCCTCGCCGACATCGAGACCGCGCTTGCGCGGCTCGTCCCGCCCACCGAGCTGAAAGGCTGCGCCGATGCGGCGTCGCTGCTCGCCGATGCGATCGCCGACAAGCGGCGCCTGCTCGTCGTCGCCGACTACGACTGCGACGGCGCGACCGCTTGCGCGGTCGCGGTGCGCGGCCTGCGCATGTTCGGCGCGCAGATCGACTACCTGGTGCCGAACCGCTTCGAATACGGCTACGGCCTCACGCCCGAGATCGTCGAACTCGCCGCCGCGCGCAAGCCCGACCTGCTGATCACCGTCGACAACGGGATCGCGAGCGTCGCGGGCGTCGAAGCCGCGAACGCGCGCGGCATCGACGTGCTCGTGACCGATCACCACCTGCCCGGCGACGCACTGCCCGCCGCACGCGCGATCGTCAACCCGAACCAGCCGGGCTGCGCGTTCCCGAGCAAGCACCTCGCCGGCGTCGGCGTGATGTTCTACGTGCTGCTCGCGCTGCGCGCCGAGCTGCGCCGCCGCGGCGCCTTTGCGAGCAAGGAAGCCGAGCCGCGCCTCGACGGCCTGCTCGACCTCGTCGCGCTCGGCACCGTCGCCGACGTCGTGCGGCTCGACGGCAACAACCGCGTGCTCGTCGCGCAGGGGCTGCAGCGCATTCGCAACGGCCGCATGCAACCGGGCGTCGCCGCGCTGTTCCGCGCCGCCGCGCGCGAAGCGCGCACGGCATCGGGCTTCGACCTCGGTTTCGGCCTCGGCCCGCGCCTGAACGCCGCCGGTCGGCTTTCCGACATGTCGCTCGGCATCGAGTGCCTGATCACCGACGACATCGGCCGCGCATGGGATCTGGCGCAGCAGCTCGACGTGATGAACCGCGAGCGCCGCGAGATCGAGGCCGGCATGCAGCAGCAGGCGCTCGCCGATCTCGCCGACGTCGACCCGGCCGACGCGTGCACGATCACCCTCTTCAACCCCGAGTGGCACCAGGGCGTGATCGGCATCGTCGCCGGGCGGCTCAAGGAAAAATTCCACCGCCCGTCGTTCACGTTTGCGCACGCGGACGACGAAGGCAAGCGGGTCAAGGGCTCGGGCCGGTCGATCGCCGGCTTCCACCTGCGCGACGCTCTCGACCTCGTGTCGAAACGCGAACCGGACCTGATCGTCGCGTTCGGCGGCCACGCGATGGCGGCCGGCCTCACGCTCGACACCGAGAACGTGCCGCGCTTCGCCGCCGCGTTCGAGGCGGTCGCGCGCGAATGGCTGTCCGACGACGCGCTCGCCCGCGTGATCGAGACCGACGGCGAACTCGAGGACGCCTACTTCACGCCGCAGTTCGTCGGGCTGCTCGACGAGGCCGTCTGGGGGCAAGGTTTTCCGGCCCCGCTTTTCTCGGGCGAATTCGACGTCGTGTCCCAGTCGCTCGTGAAGGAAAAGCACCTGAAACTGCAGCTTGCACGCGGCCGCCAGCGCTTCAACGCGATCTGGTTCAACCACACGGAGCCCCTGCCGGAAAGCGCGCTGGTCGCGTACCGGCTCGTCGCCGACACGTGGAACGGCGTCACGCGCGTCCAGCTGATCGTCGAACACGCGGCCGGCTGAGCGCCCGCCGATGCATGCGCGCCGCGCCGGACGGGGCCGCGGTGCACGCGCGAGCACCGTTTGCGTCACCGGGCAACCCTGCCGATCGGCTATAATTCCGCTTTTTTACGAAGCAAGAATAGCGAGCGATCATGGAAGCGGAACGTCTCAACGCGATCGAAAGCTCCCTGCTCGACCTGCGCAATCGCGCGGGCGAGCTCCGGGGGTATCTTTGACTACGACGCAAAAGCTGCGCGTCTGACCGAAGTCAACAAGGAACTCGAAGACCCGAACGTCTGGAACGATTCGAAGAACGCCCAGGCGCTCGGTCGCGAGAAGAAGCTGCTCGAGGGCGTCGTCACGACGCTCACCGCGCTTGACGGCGACCTGCGCGACGCGCTCGACCTGTTCGAGCTGGCCCGCGAGGAAGGCGACGAAGACACCCTCATCGCGTCGGAAGAAGACGCCGCGAAACTCGAGGCGCGCGTCGGTGACATCGAGTTCCGCCGGATGTTCTCGAACCCGGCCGACCCGAACAACTGCTTCATCGACATCCAGGCCGGCGCCGGCGGCACCGAGGCGTGCGACTGGGCATCGATGCTGCTGCGCCAGTACCTGCGCTACTGCGAACGCAAGGGCTTCAAGGCCGAAGTGCTCGAAGAGTCCGACGGCGACGTCGCCGGCATCAAGAACGCGACGGTCAAGGTCTCGGGCGAATACGCATACGGTTTCCTGCGCACCGAAACGGGCATCCACCGCCTCGTGCGCAAGTCGCCGTTCGACTCGTCGGGCGGCCGCCACACGTCGTTCTCGTCGGTGTTCGTCTATCCGGAAATCGACGACTCGATCGAAGTCGAGATCAACCCGGCCGACCTGCGCATCGACACGTACCGCGCATCGGGCGCGGGCGGCCAGCACATCAACAAGACCGACTCCGCGGTGCGGATCACGCACATGCCGACCGGTATCGTCGTGCAGTGCCAGAACGACCGCTCGCAGCACCGCAACCGCGCCGAAGCGATGGCAATGCTGAAGTCGCGCCTGTACGAAGTCGAGATGCGCAAGCGCCAGGCCGAACAGGACAAGCTCGAATCGAGCAAGACCGATGTGGGCTGGGGCCATCAGATCCGCTCGTACGTGCTCGACCAGAGCCGCGTGAAGGACCTGCGCACGAACGTCGAAATGAGCAACACGAGAGCCGTCCTCGACGGCGACCTCGACGACTTCATCAGCGCGAGCCTCAAACAGGGCGTGTAAGCGCCGCGGCGCGGCCTGGCCAGGCCGCGCCCCCTTGCCCTTCCCGTTTGCGTTGCCGCACCCACTCCGAATTCCGACCATCATGACCGAACCGACCCAAACGCAGCCCGCCGTCACCGCGGACGAAAACCAGATCATCGCGGAGCGCCGCGAGAAGCTGCGCGCCCTGCGCGAGCAAGGCGTCGCCTACCCGAACGATTTCCGGCCCGAGCACCACGCTGCCGACCTGCAGGCGAAATTCGCCGACTCGGACAAGGCCGCGCTCGAAGCGAACCCGGTCGAGGTGTCGGTGGCCGGCCGCATGATGCTCAAGCGCGTGATGGGCAAGGCGAGCTTCGCGACGGTGCAGGACGGGTCGGGCCAGATCCAGTTCTTCGTGACGCCGAACGACGTCGGCGCGGAAACCTACGACGCATTCAAGAAGTGGGACCTGGGCGACATCGTCGCCGCGCGTGGCGTGCTGTTCCGCACCAACAAGGGCGAACTGTCGGTCCAGTGCAAGGAACTGCGCCTGCTGTCGAAGGCACTGCGCCCGCTGCCGGACAAGTTCCACGGCCTGTCCGACCAGGAAATGCGCTACCGCCAGCGCTACGTCGACCTGATCGTCACGCCGGAAACGCGCGACACGTTCCGCGCCCGCACGAAGACGATCGCATCGATCCGCAAGTTCATGGACAACGCCGAGTTCATGGAAGTCGAAACGCCGATGCTGCACCCGATCCCGGGCGGCGCAGCGGCGAAGCCGTTCGTCACGCATCACAATGCGCTCGACATGCAGATGTTCCTGCGCATTGCGCCGGAGCTGTACCTGAAGCGCCTGATCGTCGGCGGCTTCGAGCGCGTGTTCGAGATCAACCGTAACTTCCGGAACGAAGGCGTGTCGCCGCGTCACAACCCGGAATTCACGATGATGGAGTTCTACGCCGCGTACACCGACTACCGCTGGCTGATGGACTTCACCGAGCAACTGATCCGCCAGGCGGCGATCGATGCGCTCGGCACCGCGACGATCCAGTACCAGGGCCGCGAACTCGACCTCGCGAAGCCGTTCCATCGCCTGACGATCACGCAGGCGATCCAGAAGTACGCACCGGACTACACCGACGGCCAGCTGTCGGACGACGCGTTCCTGCGCACCGAACTGAAGCGCTTCGGCGTCGACGTGTCGCAGCCGGCGTTCCTGAACGCGGGTACCGGCGCACTGCAGCTCGCACTGTTCGAGGAAACGGCCGAAGCACAGCTGTGGGAGCCGACCTTCATCATCGATTACCCGGTCGAAGTGTCGCCGCTCGCACGCGCATCGGATACGGTGCCGGGCATCACCGAGCGTTTCGAGCTGTTCATGACCGGCCGCGAAATCGCGAACGGCTTCTCGGAGCTGAACGATCCGGAAGACCAGGCCGCACGCTTCAAGAAGCAGGTCGAGCAGAAGGATGCGGGCGACGAGGAAGCGATGTTCTTCGACGCCGACTACATCCGTGCGCTCGAATACGGGATGCCTCCGACCGGCGGCTGCGGGATCGGCATCGACCGTCTCGTGATGCTGCTGACCGACAGCCCGACGATCCGCGACGTGCTGCTGTTCCCGCATCTGCGCCGCGAAGACTGATCGCCGCGCCCGCGTGTGCGCCGCGCCCCGCGGCGCGCACGCGTCAGCTTTGTAACGACGCGTAAATCCCTTCGGCCGGCGTCCGCCGGCTCTCGATCCTCCCCCGTTTTACTCCCCCGTCGCGACGGCCTTCTCCGGGTTTTCCCTGTCATAGTCGCCAGCGCCCCGCTGCAATTCGTTACACCTTGATACGGCGCGCCACTTGCCGGTGGACGACACTCCTTTTGCGTCACCACGCATGACACGGGACCAGAACGAGGCGCAGGAACGCCAAGTCTGCTCGAGCCCGAAGCGTGGGATCCGGCCCGACGCCGCAGTGCCGATCCGGATCGACATCGGAGAAAAAAATGGACAACCAGAATCAGACCACGCCGCAAAAGCAACGCCTCCACCCGCTTATCGCCACCGCCGCCGGCGCCGTCATCGTCGCCAGCCTCGCGGCGACGGCTGCGATCACGGGCATCTTCCCGAAGGCCAGCAGCAGCAACGCACAGAACGGCCAGACCCAGGCCGCGCTGATCGCATCGCAGCCGGCCGTCGATACGGCCGCGGCGGCCAGCGCCGCGCTGGCCGCGCAAGCCCAGCAGCAGGCGGCGGAACAAGCCGCCGCGCAGCAGAAGGCGGCCGAACAGAAGGCTGCCATCGCGCAGGCCGAGCCGAAGCCCGCGCCGCGCCCGGCTGCACCGCACCGCCGCCATACGACGGCACCGCAGCCGCCGCAATACGCGCAGCAGCCGTCGGCGCCGGCCCAGACCTACTGCCAGAGTTGCGGCACGGTCGTCGCGATCACGCAGACGCGCACGCCGGGCCAGAGCTCGGGGATCGGCGCCGTGGGCGGCGCTGCAGCCGGCGGCCTGCTCGGCAACCAGTTCGGCCACGGTAACGGCCGCACCGCGATGACGATCATCGGCGCGCTGGGCGGTGGTCTCGCCGGCAACCAGGTTGAAAAGCAGGTGCGTGCGGAAACCGACTATCAGGTGCAAGTGCAGATGGAGAGCGGCGCGACGCGCACGTTCACGTACCACAACCCGCCGCCTTTCGGCCAGGGCCAGCGCGTGCGGATCGAGAACGGCACGCTGGTCGGCGCGTAATCGCCTGATCGCATCGGTGTCCCCCTGCCCGCGTGTCGTGTGTGGGCAAGCGGCCTGAAAACGAAAACGGCTCGTGAGCGATTGCTCACGAGCCGTTTTTTCATGACCGGCCGTCTGCGCCGTTACGGCGCACGCGGTGTTCAGTCTTCATCGTCGAAGTCCGATTCGTCGATCCAGTGGGCCTGGATCGCTTCGAGGATCTTCTCGCCCGAGTGCTTGGGATCGTCGTCGAAACCGTCGAGTTCGAGCACCCACTGACGCAGGTCGACGAAGTTGATCCGCTGCGGGTCGATGTCGGGGTGCTTGTCCGCCAGCGCAATGGCTATTTCACGCGAATCGGTCCATTTCATCGCCTGCCTCCGGTTTCTGTCAGTGATTTTCCTTCGCGTGGTTGATCGAGTACTTCGGAATCTCGACCACCAGGTCCGAATCTTCCTTCACGATCGCCTGGCACGACAGGCGCGACGTCGGCTCGAGGCCCCACGCCTTGTCCAGCAGATCGTCCTCGTCCTCCTCGGACGGTGTCAGATCGTTGAAGCCTTCGCGGATCACCACGTGGCACGTCGTGCACGCGCACGACTTCTCGCATGCATGCTCGATCTCGATCCCGTGTTCGAGCAGGTTGTCGCAGATACTCTTGCCGGGCGTCGCGTCGATCACCGCGCCGTCCGGGCACAGTTCGACGTGAGGCAGCACCACCAGTTGAGGCATGTCCGTTCCGTCAGTCAGGGTGCGGCGCCAGGCACCGCACGGTTCAATATCGCGCGGGCCGTTACCGGCCGATGCGCAGTTCGTGAGTTCAGATCTCGTCGAGCCGGCGGCCCGACAACGCGCGCTTGATGCTCTTGTCCATCCGGCGCGCCGCGAATTCGTCGGTGCCGTCGGCCAGCGCCTTGGTCGCGGTTTCGATCGCGTCCGTGTCGTCGCCCTGCGCGATCGTGCGCAGCGCCGCGGCCAACGCATCGACCTGCGCGCGCTCGTCCGTGTCGAGCAGCTCGCCGTCGGCCGCCAGCGCGGCCTGCGTCGCCTCGAGCATCCGCTCGGCCTCGACCTGCGCTTCGCGCAGCGCGCGGGCGCGCATGTCGATTTCGGCAGTCTTGAAACTGTCCTCGAGCATCTTCGCGATGTCGTCGTCGGCGAGACCGTACGACGGCTTCACGACGACCGACGCCTCGACGCCCGAATGCTGCTCACGCGCGAACACCGACAGCAGCCCGTCCGCATCGACCTGGTAGGTCACGCGAATGCGCGCCGCACCGGCCGTCATCGGCGGGATGCCGCGCAGCTCGAAGCGCGCGAGCGAGCGGCAGTCGGCGACGAGCTCGCGCTCGCCCTGCACGACGTGGATCGCCATCGCGGTCTGGCCGTCCTTGAAGGTCGTGAATTCCTGCGCGCGCGCGATCGGAATCGTCGAGTTGCGTGGGATGATCTTCTCGACGAGGCCGCCCATCGTCTCGACACCGAGCGACAGCGGAATCACGTCGAGCAGCAGCCAGTCGTCACCGGTGCCGCGATTGCCTGCGAGCAGGTCGGCCTGGATCGCCGCGCCGAGCGCGACGACCTGGTCCGGATCGAGGTTCACGAGCGGCGGCTGGCCGAAATACTTCGCGACCGCGTCGCGAATCACCGGCATGCGCGTCGCGCCGCCGACGAGCACGACGCCCTTGATGTCGGCCGGCGTAACCTGCGCGTCGCGCAGCGCCTTGCGGGTCGGCGTGAGCGTACGCTGCACGAGCGGCTCGACGAGCGACGCGAACGTGTCGTGCGAGATCGTCTGCACGAGATGCGCACCGCCCGACAGCGTGACGTCGAGCGACGCCTGCGGCGCGGACGACAGCGCTTCCTTCAGCACGCGCACGCGGTCGAGCAGCAGGCGCACGTCCTCGGGCGCGAGCGTCTTCGCATCGATGCCGGCCTGCGCGAGCACGTGACCGAACAGCGCATGGTCGAAATCGTCTCCGCCGAGCGCGGAATCGCCGCCCGCGGCCAGCACTTCGAACACGCCTTTCGTCAGCTTCAGGATCGACAGGTCGAACGTGCCGCCACCGAGGTCGTACACCGCGTAGAGGCCTTCGGCCCCGTTGTCGAGGCCATAGGCAATCGCCGCGGCGGTCGGTTCGTTCAGCAGGCGCAGCACGTTGAGGCCCGCGAGGCGCGCGGCGTCCTTGGTCGCCTGACGTTGCGCTTCGTCGAAATACGCGGGCACCGTGATCACCGCGCCGACGAGGTCGTCGCCAAGCGAATCTTCCGCGCGATAGCGCAGCGTCGCGAGAATCTCGGCCGACACTTCGACGGGGCTCTTCACGCCGTCGACGGTGCGGATCTGCACCATGCCCGGCGCATCGACGAATTCGTACGGCGCGTTCGCTGCACCTTCGACCTCGGCCTTGCCGCGGCCCATGAAGCGCTTGACCGACACGATCGTGTTGCGCGGATCGGTCGCGGCCTGCTCTTTCGCCTCGTGGCCGATACGCCGGCCGCCCTTTTCGAGGTAGCGGACCACCGACGGCAGCAGCACACGGCCCGCCTCGTCCGGCAGCACCTCCGGTACGCTGTTACGCACAGCCGCGACGAGCGAGTTCGTCGTGCCGAGATCGATCCCGACGGCGAGTCGCCGCTGATGCGGCGCCGGCGCCATGCCCGGTTCGGAAATTTGCAGTAAAGCCATCTTGGTTCGTTCGGGCGCTCGGCCCGTTTGCTGCGCGTGCCGCGAGGCACGCGGTTAAGTTTCGAGGCGCTCGATCTGCGCGCCCACTTCCGACGCGACCCGTTCGATGAACATCAGCTGGCGCACGGCCTCGGCGGCCGCCTGATCGGCGCCGCTGTCGAGCAGCGTGCCGAGGCGCTCCACACGAATGCGCCGCTCTTCGCGCAACTCGGCGAGCAACGCGTCGAGCGCGTCGACATTGCGGGCGGCCGCGGCATCCTCGATGCCCTCGCGCCACTCCATCTGCTGCATCAGGAACGCGGGCTCCATCGCGGTGTTGTTTTCCGCACCGATATCGACACCACGCAAGGACAGCAGATACGACGCGCGCTTCAGCGGATCGCGCAGCGTGCGGTACGCCTCGTTCGCACGGGTTGCCCATTGCATCGCGATGCGTTTCTGCGCATCGCCGGCCGCCGCGAAGCGGTCCGGATGCACCTGCGTCTGCACCGTCCGATAGGCGGCGTCGAGCGCCGCCTCATCGAGCGCGAATTGCGCCGGCAGGTGAAACAGGTCGAAGTGGCTGTCTTTCAGCGAGACCATCGTCGCGTTCAATTCCGGTTCGTCGCACGGCAAACGCCGCACATTAAAAAGGCGGCCCGTGCCGCCTCTTGCCCGCATCGCGCGGAGACCCGCGTCACACGCGGAACGATTCACCGCAACCGCACTCGTCCTTCACGTTCGGGTTGTTGAACTTGAACCCTTCGTTCAGGCCTTCGCGGGCGAAGTCGAGCTCGGTGCCGTCGATGTACGCAAGACTCTTCGGATCGACGATCACCTTCACGCCATGGCTCTCGAACACCTGATCCTCGGGAGCCAGCTCGTCGACATACTCGAGCTTGTACGCGAGCCCCGAGCACCCGGTCGTGCGAACGCCAAGCCGCAGGCCCATACCCTTGCCGCGACGGACGAGGTATTTCTGGACGTGCTGTGCTGCTTTTTCGGTCAGTGTAATTGCCATGATGTCCTTGCCGCGGCACGCCACCGGGGCCTGCCGCGTTTCCTTCTCTAGCCGCTCGATGCCGCTCAGGCTGCTGCCTGATCGCCTTCCTTGGTGTCGTGGCGCTTCTTGTAGTCGGCCACGGCTGCCTTGATCGCGTCTTCCGCGAGGATCGAGCAGTGAATCTTCACCGGCGGCAGCGCGAGTTCTTCGGCGATCTGCGTGTTCTTGATCGACAGTGCTTCGTCGAGCGTCTTGCCCTTCACCCACTCGGTGACGAGCGAGCTCGACGCGATCGCCGAACCGCAACCGTACGTCTTGAACTTCGCGTCTTCGATCACGCCGTCCGCGCCGACGCGGATCTGCAGCTTCATCACGTCGCCGCAGGCCGGCGCGCCGACCATGCCCGTGCCGACCGTGTCGTCGTCCTTCGCGAACGAACCGACGTTGCGCGGGTTTTCGTAGTGATCCAGAACCTTGTTGCTGTAAGACATGACTCAGACTCCTTGACTCGTTACGTCTGCGTGCGCGAATCCGCCCGCGGGTATGTTCAATCCGGCGCTCAGTGTGCGGCCCATTCGATCGTCGACAGATCGATGCCTTCCTGGTGCATTTCCCAGAGCGGCGACAGTTCGCGCAGCTTCGCGATCTTGCTGTTCAGCAGGTTGATCACGAAGTCGACTTCCTGCTCCGTCGTGAAGCGGCCGACCGTGAAGCGGATCGAGCTGTGCGCCAGCTCGTCGTTGCGGCCGAGCGCACGCAGCACGTACGACGGCTCCAGCGACGCCGACGTGCACGCGGAGCCCGACGACACCGCGACGTCCTTGATCGCCATGATCAGCGACTCGCCTTCGACGAAGTTGAAACTGATGTTGAGGTTGTGCGGGACACGGCGTTCCATGTCGCCGTTCACGTACGTTTCCTCGATCTGCGACAGGCCGCGCAGCAGCTTGTCCCGCAGCATGCGGACGCGCTCGTTTTCCGTCGCCATTTCTTCACGTGCGATGCGGAACGCTTCACCCATGCCGACGATCTGGTGCGTCGGCAGCGTGCCCGAACGCATCCCGCGCTCGTGGCCGCCGCCGTGCATCTGCGCTTCGATGCGCACACGCGGCTTGCGGCGCACGTACAGCGCGCCGATGCCCTTCGGGCCGTACGTCTTGTGTGCCGAGAACGACATCAGGTCGACCTTCAGCTTCGCGAGATCGATCCCGACCTTGCCGGTCGACTGTGCGGCGTCGACGTGGAACACGATGCCCTTCTCGCGGCAGATTTCACCGATCGTCTCGATGTCCTGGATTACGCCGATCTCGTTGTTCACGTGCATCACCGACACGAGGATCGTGTCCGGACGCAGCGCGGCCTTGAACACGTCGAGGTCGATCAGGCCGTCATCCTTGACGTCGAGGTAGGTGACTTCGAAGCCGTCGCGCTCGAGCTCGCGGCACGTGTCGAGCACGGCCTTGTGCTCGGTCTTCACCGTGACGATGTGCTTGCCCTTGCCCTTGTAGAAGTTCGCGGCACCCTTGATCGCGAGGTTGTCCGACTCCGTTGCGCCGGACGTCCAGATGATCTCGCGCGGATCCGCGTTCACGAGCGCGGCCACCTGTTCGCGCGCTTCCTCGACCGCACGCTCGGCATCCCAGCCGTACGCGTGGCTGCGCGATGCCGGGTTGCCGAACTGCTCGCGCAGGTACGGCACCATCTTGTCGACCACACGCGGGTCGACCGGTGTCGTCGCGCTGTAATCCATGTAGATGGGCAGGTGGAGAGTCTCTTGGGTCATCTGTCGCTCCGGGAATTCTGTGCAGGGACTATGTGCGTTATGGGGTATGGCGGGCGCCTTCGCGCTCACGAACTCGCGATGTTGAACACCGAATTGGGACCGAGCGGCATCGTGCGCACCGGCTCTGCCGGTGCGGCGACGGGCTCCGGCGTGCGGCGATCGCGCAACACCGCAGGGGCGCCCTCGCGTGCGCGCTGCTGATCGACGAGATCCTGCAGCGACACGGAGTCGAGGTATTCGACCATCTTCTGGTTCAGCGTCGACCACAGCTCGTGCGTCATGCAATGGCCGTCGGGCTGCTTCGAGCCGTCGCACGTGCCTTTGCCGCCGCACTGCGTGGCGTCGAGCGGTTCATCGACCGCGATGATGATGTCGGCAACGGTGACGTCCTGCGCGCGACGCGCGAGGTTGTAGCCGCCGCCCGGGCCGCGCACGGATTCGACGATTTCATGCCTGCGCAGCTTCCCGAACAGCTGTTCGAGATACGAGAGCGAAATCCGCTGGCGCTGGCTGATGCCTGCAAGCGTCACCGGGCCCTGCTCCTGGCGCAGTGCCAAGTCAATCATCGCCGTGACGGCGAAACGGCCTTTGGTGGTGAGTCTCATGGTGTCTAGGGGACTGCAATCTTGACGATTTTGGTCAAGTATAAATATTTGACGTTTTTAGTCAAGTATCCATGTCTTTGAAAGGGTATTCGTAGACCGCTGAATACCGCGCGATCAGCGCTCCGTGCGGGCCCGGAGCGTCTCGAGCAGGCCCGCGCACGCGCGCTCGACCTGATCGAGCACCTGCTCGAAACCCTGCGCGCCGCCGAAATACGGATCGGCCACTTCGGTTTCAGTCGAATCCGGCGCGAATTCCATCAGCAGGCGCACCTTGTCGACATGCTGCGGCGGACAGCGGCGGCGCAGCTCCGCGAGATTCGCCTCGTCCATCGCGAGCAGCAGGTCGAAGCGCTCGAAATCCGCCGCGCTCACCTGTCGTGCGCGCAGCGCCGACAGGTCGTAGCCGCGGCCGCGAGCGGCCGCCTGCGCACGCGTATCGGGCGGCTCGCCGACATGCCAGTCGCCGGTGCCGGCCGAATCGATCGCGATCCGGTCCGCCAGCGCGGCCGCATCGACCTGGTGACGCATCACGCCTTCCGCGGTGGGCGAACGGCAGATGTTGCCGAGACAGACGAAACAGATCGAAACGCGGGTCATCGCACTATCGGAAAGCCGCGGCGAACCGCGCGGGAGAAGAACACGCCATTATACAAAGGCGACCGGAATCGCGCCGCCGGGCAAAGCGACGGCGCCGTGCATTACAGCGCCTTCGGCACGACGAGTGCGACGTCGCCGGATGCCACCGGCAACGGCTTCGCCGCGTCGTCGACCAGCCCGAACGACACCGCACGCGCCAATTCAGCGGATGCCTGGTGAACTGCGAGCGGGCCACGCGACGGCGCATCGGCCATCGCATGCAGATAGGCAGCCGCGGCCAGCGGAACGACGATTGCCAGCGGCCAGTACATCGATATTGTCTTTTTCATGATGCGGACCTCCTTGACCTCGTACCCCGAAACCCGATTCCGGGGACTACAGACGAGATTCTATAGACCGCATCTATCGAGATAAATATCCAAATAGCGAACGCTCTGTTGTCACCGGATGAACAGTCGTCAGCCGAGGTGGCTTTGCGACGCCGCGTACAGTTCGCGGAACGTGCGCCCGGTCGGGGTCGGCATGTCGCGCGTGTCCATCCAGCCGCCCATCATCGGCAGGCGCCGCAGCGTGCCGCCGGCGCCCAGCCGCTCAAGGATGCGCACCGCGAGCTTCGTCGTCAGCGCGTACAGCATCGGCCGCCGCGCGACGAAACCCCATGCGGTGAGCGCCGCCCGCTCGCGCCACGGCCGCAGGTGCCGCTCGACCTGCTTTTCGCGCAGCGTGCGCAACAGGTGCGACAGCGGAATCCCGGCCGGGCAGACGCTGTCGCATTCTCCGCAAAGCGTCGCGGCCTGCGGCAGATCCAGCGCGCGATCGAGCCCGACGTAACTCGGCGTCAGCACGGAACCCATCGGCCCCGGGTAGACCCAGCCGTACGCATGGCCGCCGACCTTCTGGTAAACCGGGCAATGGTTCATGCATGCGCCGCAGCGGATGCAACGCAGCATCTCCTGGAACGCGCCGCCGATCAGCCCCGTGCGGCCACCGTCGACGAGCACCACGTAGTTGTGCTCGGGGCCGTCCTCATCGTCCGGCCCGCGCGGCCCGGTCAGCAGCGAGAAATAGTTCGACGTCTTCTGCCCCGTCGCGGAACGCGGCAGCAGGCGCATCGCGGTCGCGAGATCCTCGAGGGTCGGCAGCACCTTCTCGATGCCCGTCACGGCCACATGCACGCGCGGCATCACCGTGCACATCCCCTCGTTCCCTTCGTTCGTCACGATCGCGACCGAACCGGTCTCGGCGATCACGAAGTTGCCGCCGGTCACGCCCATGTCGGCCGACATGAAATGCGGGCGCAGCACCTCGCGCGCCTCGCGCGTCATGTCCGGAATCTCGGTGAGCCGCTCGCGGTGGTGCGTGCGCGCGAACAGGTCGGCGATCTCGTCCTTGTCCTTGTGGACGACGGGCGCGATGATGTGGCTCGGCGGCTCGTTGTCGTTGATCTGCAGGATGTATTCGCCGAGGTCCGTCTCGATCGATTGCACGCCCATTTCCGCGAGCACCGCGTTCAGGCGCATTTCCTCCGACACCATCGACTTGGTCTTGATGACCTTCTTCACGTCGTGACGGCGCGCAATGTCGGCCACGAGCCGCGCGGCGTCCGCCGTCGTCTCGGCGAACAGCACGGTCGTGCCGCGTCGCGTCGCCTCCTGCTCGAAGGCCTCGAGCCACACGTCGAGGTTCTCCAGCGCGCGGTTGCGGCGCGCCTTCAGCGCCGCCCGCGTGGCCGGGAAGTCGATCGCGGTCATCGCGTCGGCACGCGCGGACACGAACTTCGTCGACAGCTTCTTCAGGTTCTGCTGCAGGCGCTGGTCGGCCAGCTTCTGGCCGGCGCGCGCCTTGAAATGCATCGATTGGACTTGCATCGCGGTATCGGGGAAAAGTGAGCGGAACCGGGCGTCAGACGTCGCCCGCCAGCACCTGCGCGACGTGCAGCACGCGCGTGTCGCGGTCGCCGGTGCGGCGCAACCGCCCTTCGATGTTCAGCATGCAGCCGAGATCGCCGAGCACGACGGCGCCCGCGCCCGACGCGCGCACGTTCGCGCACTTCTCGTCCGCGATGGCCGCCGAGATGTCGCCGTACTTCACCGCAAACGTGCCGCCGAAGCCGCAGCAGTGCTCGCAGTCCTTCATCTCGGTGACCGCAATGCCGCGCTGCGCGAGCAGCGCGCGCGGCTGTGCCTTCACGCCGAGCTCGCGCAGGCCCGAGCACGAATCGTGATAGGTGACGGGCCCCGTGAATTCACCCGGCGCGAGCGAGACCTTCGCGACATTCGCCAGGAAATCGGTCAGTTCGTAGACCTTCTGCTGGAACCGCGTGTAGCGCCCCATCAGCTCGGGGTCGTCGCGGAACAGGTCGCCGTAGTGCGCGCGGATCATCCCGCCGCATGAACCCGACGGCGCGACGACGTAATCGAACTGCTCGAACTCGCGCAGCGTCTTTTCCGCGAGATCGCGGGCGAGCGCGCGGTCGCCCGAGTTGTAGGCCGGCTGGCCGCAGCAAGTCTGCGCGGGCGGCACGATCACCTCGTAGCCGGCGTCGCGAATCAGCTTGAGCGCCGAAAAACCGATTTCCGGACGCATCAGATCGACCAGGCAGGTCACGAACAAACCGACTCGCATACGCGCTCCTTCGAGAAAACGGCTCTCATTATCCGCCGTTTGGCCGGCGAGACCAACGCCGGCTCGCGCGCAAGCCCGCACTGCGCGAAACGAGGACTTCCTCGAACGGCGTTCGCTTTTTTCACGATACGAGATACAATCGTTGGAACACCGCTTGCCGCGTCAACCGATTTCTCCCCCGACATGAGCCAACCCACCCCGGATTCCAAAACGTCGATCCAGGTGATCGAACGCATGATGCGGTTGCTGGACGCGCTCGCCGCGCACAGTGACCCCGTGAGCCTGAAGGAACTTGCGCAGCGCACGGAGCTGCACCCGTCTACGGCGCACCGCATCCTCAACGACATGGTGACCTGCCGCCTCGTCGACCGCTCCGATCCCGGCACGTATCGCCTCGGCATGCGGCTGCTGGAGCTCGGCAACCTCGTGAAGGCACGCCTGTCGGTACGCGACGCGGCGCTGATGCCGATGCGCGAGCTGCACCGTCTCACCGGGCAGACCGTGAACCTGTCGGTGCGCCAGGGCGACGAGATCGTCTACATCGAGCGCGCGTATTCGGAGCGCTCGGGGATGCAGGTCGTCCGTGCGATCGGCGGCCGCGCGCCGCTGCACCTCACATCGGTCGGCAAGCTGTTCCTTGCAGCCGACGAAACGTCGCGCGTGCGTGCCTATGCAACGCGCACGGGGCTGTCCGGCCATACGCAGAACAGCATCACCGACATCGCGAAGCTCGAGCGCGAGCTGACGATCGTCCGCCAGCAATCGTGCGCACGCGACAACGAGGAACTGGAGCTCGGCGTGCGCTGTATCGCGGCCGGCATCTACGACGATTCGGGCAAGCTCGTCGCGGGCCTGTCGCTGTCGGCGCCGGCCGATCGTCTCCAGGATGCCTGGCTCGGCCAGTTGAGCCGTACTGCCCTCACCATTTCGGAATCGCTCGGCTACCGGCCGGCGCCCACGAAGGATGCGGACGGGCTGCAGCGGCAGGCGTAAGCCGCTCCCGCGCGCCCGCAGTAAAAAAGCCCCGCGATTGCGGGGCTTTTTTTTCGACCATCGACGCGGCGGCGAACCGCCACGCCGCCGTGCGATCAGGTCCCACCGTTCGGCGTGTTGGCCGCCGTCAGGCGCTCGCCGCCGCCGGCGTCGAGCCAGTTGCGCAGGCGCGCCGCGTCGGCGAAGCGCGAATACTTGCCGAACGAATCGAGCAGCACCATCACCATCGGCCGGCCGTGGATCGTCGCCTGCATCACGAGACATTCGCCCGCTTCGTTGATGAAGCCCGTCTTCTGCAGACCGATGTCCCACGAGCCGTTGCCGCGGATCAGCGCGTTCGTGCTGTTGTAGGCGAGATTGCGCTTGCCCGTGTACACCTCGTAGCTGCGATCGGTCGAGAACTGACGGATCATCGGGTACTGGTACGCCGCATTGACCATCTTCACCAGATCGCGCGCGCTCGACACGTTCGAGCTCGACAGACCGGTCGAATTCTCGAAATGGGTATCGGCCATGCCGAGCGACTTCGCCTTCGCGTTCATCGCGGCGATGAACGCCGGACGACCGCCCGGGTAATAACGCGACAGCGCGGCGGCCGCGCGGTTTTCCGACGCCATCAGCGCGATGTGCAGCATGTCTTCACGCGACAGCACCGAGCCGACCGACAGGCGCGAGCCCGTGCCCTTCTCGTAGTCGCGGTCTTCGTCGGTGACTTCGATCTGGTCGGCCATCGGCGCCTTCGAGTCGAGCACGACCATCGCCGTCATCAGCTTCGAGATCGACGCGATCGGCACGACGGCGTGCGAATTCTTGTCGAACAGCGGCTCGCCGGAATTCTGGTCGACGACGTACGCGACGCTCGAACGCAGCGCGAGCGCGTCCGGCGTGTCGTGCAGGCCGAACGCCTGGCCGACGCTCTGCCGACGCGGCTGGAACGCGACCTTGCGAACCGCGCCGTGATGGCCGGCACGCACGCTGTTCGCCGCGAGCGTCACGCGCTTGCGCGACGCCTTTGCGCGCGGCGCATCGGCCGCGGCGACCTTGGCGGATTTGTCGGAGGTAGCCCTGGCCGACTTCTTCTTCGCGGACGAAGCAGGAGCGACAGCCTTTTTCTTGGCGGCTTGTTGGGTCTTCGCAGTGGCGGCAAAGGCGTCAGCGGGCGTGACGGACGCGGTGGTCGCCAGCAAGGCGACAGCGACCGACACAGCCGTGCCGAGCGTCATGCTCTGCAACAATCTGCGCGGTGAAAACGATTCGGCTTTCATTGGGGTCTGGACAAAGCGGGCGGGAGGTTTCCGCAAGTGTAGTTAAAGCTGAAAAAAAGAGCAATATTAGGCACTTACCGATCGTCGTTAAACCGGAATGTAAGGGTTGGCCAACCTCTGACCAATGAACCCTCCCGCTCCCATCGAAAAAATTCATGGGATGCGCTGCCCGACAGTACCCGTCTCCCGATTACACACGGTTAATTGAGATAACGTCACTTCGGAGGCGATTTAAAGCGGGGAAACTACGTATCCGGCGCTCGGGGTGCCTGGGAGCCGGTCTCGGCCGTGGCGGCGGCACGTCGCCACGGTACGCGCATCGAAACGGCGCGTTTTCGACAGGAACAGAAGGATAACGTTCCATGACCCTGTCAGGTTTACCTGTGCATGATCATGGTGCGCCGCGTGCGCCCCGCGTCCGTGCGCACCATCTGGGAGACGCGCGTGAAACCGATTCCGAACGGGCACGATAACTTATTGTTTTATCGATAATTTGTCGCGATTGTGCAACGCACAAAAAACACTTGACATCCGTTTTCTCTGCCCTAAAATAGGCCTCATTGCTGCGTTGCACAAAGCACGCGCATCCGAGGTTCCCCGTCGTAGTGCCCTTTACCCTGCGATCGACGCGATCGCTTTTCAGGAGCTGGACATGTCCTTGCTGACCCCCGAGCAAATCGCCGCTGCACAGAAAGCCAACCTCGAAAGCCTGTTCGGTCTGACGACCAAGGCGTTCGAAGGCGTCGAGAAGCTGATCGAACTCAACCTGCAGGTCGTGAAGTCGACGCTGGCCGAAGGCCAGGAAAACGCACAGCGCCTGCTGTCGGTGAAGGACGCACAGGAACTGATCGCCCTGCAAGCCAGCCTGTCGCAGCCGGTCGCGGAAAAGGTGCTGTCGTACGGTCGTCACCTGTACGAAATCGCATCGTCGACGCAAGCCGAGTTCGCGAAGGTTGCAGAAGCGCAATTCGAAGAGCAGAACAAGAAGGTCCAGGCACTCGTCGACAACGTCGCGAAGAACGCCCCGGCCGGTTCGGAAACGGCTGTCGCCGCACTGAAGTCGGCACTGAACGCTGCGAACACCACGTACGAAACGGTTCAGAAGGCCACGAAGCAAGCCGTCGAAATCGCTGAAACGAACTTCAACGCTGCTGCTGCCGTCGCAACGAAGGCTGCTACCGCCGCTGCCGCACGTCGTTCGAGCAAGCCGGCCGCGTAAGCGTCCCCTGCTCCTGAAAGAGCCGCGCACAGCGCGGCTTTTTCGTTTCTGGCGCCGCACCACGCCGGAATCGCCAAGCCGCCGGCCGTGCTCGAACGGTCGTTTGAGCATCGGCCGCCCGCAAAAGAAAACGCCGCCGCCCGGATCGCCCGGGAGGCGGCGTTTTTTTGTGGCCGGCAACATGCCGGCCCCGGTCGCGTTACTTCTTGCGCTGCGGCGGCAGGTCCGTACAGACGCCTTCGTACAGTTCGGCGGCCATGCCGACCGATTCGCCGAGCGTCGGGTGCGGATGGATCGTCTTGCCGATGTCTTCCGCGTCCGCGCCCATCTCGACGGCGAGGCACACTTCGCTGATCAGGTCACCCGCGTTCAGGCCGACGATCGCGCCGCCGATCACCCGGTGGGTTTCCTCGTCGAAGATCAGTTTCGTGAAGCCTTCGTCACGGCCGTTCGCGATCGCGCGGCCCGATGCGGCCCACGGGAACACGGCCTTGCCGTACTTGATGCCTTCGGCCTTGCACTGGTCTTCCGTCTTGCCGGCCCACGCCACTTCCGGGTCGGTGTAAGCCACCGACGGGATCTGCAGCGCGTCGAAGTACGCCTTCTCGCCGTGCGCGGCTTCCGCTGCGACGTGGCCTTCGTGCACGGCCTTGTGCGCGAGCATCGGCTGGCCGACGATGTCGCCGATCGCGAAGATGTGCGGGACGTTCGTGCGCATCTGCTTGTCGACGTCGATGAAGCCGCGATCCGTGACGGCGACGCCTGCCTTGTCGGCGCCGATCTTCTTGCCGTTCGGGCTGCGGCCCACCGCGACGAGCACGAGGTCGTAGCGCTGCGCTTCCGCCGGCGCCTTCTCGCCCTCGAACTTCACGTAGATGCCGTCTTCCTTCGCTTCCGCGCCGACCGTCTTGGTCTTCAGCATCACGTTGCCGAAGCGCTTCGCGTTGTACTTTTCCCAGACCTTCACGAGATCGCGGTCCGCGCCCATCATCAGGCCGTCCATCATTTCGACGACGTCGATCTCGGCGCCGAGCGTCGAGTACACCGTCGCCATTTCGAGGCCGATGATGCCGCCGCCGATCACGAGCATGCGCTTCGGCAGCTGGCGCAGCTCGAGCGCGCCGGTCGAATCGACGACGCGCGGGTCTTCCGGCATGAACGGCAGCTTCACGGCTTGCGAGCCGGCGGCGATGATCGCCTGCTTGAACCTGACGACCTTCTTGCCGTTTTCGCCCTGCACTTCCATGTGGAACGGATCGACGAATGCGCCGACGCCCGTGACCACTTCAACCTTGCGCGCCTTGGCCATGCCGGCGAGGCCCGTCGTCAGTTTCTTGACGACGCCGCCCTTGAAGTCGCGCAGCTTGTCGAGATCGACTTCCGGCTTGCCGAACGTGATGCCGTGCGACGCGAGCGCCGCGGCTTCCTCGACGACGAGCGACGTATGCAGCAGCGCCTTCGACGGGATGCAGCCGACGTTCAGGCACACGCCGCCGAGCGTCGAGTAGCGTTCGACGAGCACGGTCTTCATGCCGAGGTCGGCTGCGCGGAACGCGGCCGAGTAGCCGCCGGGGCCGGCGCCGAGCACGAGCATGTCGCACTCGATGTCGACGGCGCCTGCGTAGCTGCCGGCTTGCGGCGCGGGTGCCGGGGCGGCTGCGGCCGGTGCCGGCGCAGCTGCCGCGGGCTTTGCTGCTTCGGGTGCTTTCGCGGGCGCGGCGGCGCCTGCCGCTGCTTCGACGATGGCGATGACGGTGCCTTGCGAGACTTTCTCGCCGGCCTTGACCTTGACTTCCTTGACGGTGCCGGCGACGTCGCTGGGCACTTCCATGGAGGCTTTGTCCGATTCGAGCGTGATGAGCGTTTGCTCTTTTTCGATCACGTCGCCCGGCTTCACGTTGACTTCGATGACATCGACGCCGCTGAAATCGCCGATATCCGGAACCTTGACTTCGATGAGACTCATTACTGTCCCCTTCTTGATTAGCTGCAGACAGAGAGGGAGAAACCCGCGGAAGAACCCACTACTGCGACTACGGCCTGACAAGAGAACGCGACGTTGGGCAGGACCACCTTTGCCGTCCGCCCAAGGACGCGCCTTTCTTTTGGTTACTTTTCTTTGGAAGACAAAGAAAAGTGACCGCCGCCCCGCGCAGGGGCGACGCTAGCAGACCGTTAGCAAGACAGGTTCAACGACGAAACGTGGATAACCGACATAAACCCACGCACCCCGCGAGCACACTCCCCGCTCATCAAAGAATGATGCGACGGAAATCCGCGAGCAACGCGCCGAGATACGCATTGAACCGCGCAGCTTCCGCGCCATCGATCACGCGATGGTCATACGACAGCGACAGCGGCAGCGTCAGACGCGGCACGAACTGCTTGCCGTCCCACACCGGCTTCATCTGGCCGCGCGACAACCCGAGGATCGCGACTTCCGGCGCATTGATGATCGGCGTGAAGTTGGTGCCGCCGATCCCGCCGAGCGACGAGATCGAGAAGCACCCGCCCTGCATCTGGTCCGGCTTCAGCTTGCCGTCGCGTGCGGCCTTCGACAGCTCGGCCATTTCCTTCGCGATATCGACGAGCCCCTTCTTGTCCGCATCGCGGATCACCGGCACGACGAGGCCGTTCGGCGTGTCCGCGGCAAAACCGATGTGGTAGTACTGCTTGAACACCAGGTTGTCGCCGTCGAGGCTCGCGTTGAAGGTCGGGAATTTCTTCAGCGCGGCGACGACCGCCTTGATCACGAACGCGAGCATCGTGAACTTCACGCCCGCCTTTTCGTGCTCCTTGTTCAGCTGCACGCGCAGCGCTTCGAGCTCGGTGATGTCCGCTTCGTCGTTGTTCGTGACGTGCGGGATCATCACCCAGTTGCGATGCAGGTTCGCGCCCGAGATCTTCTTGATGCGCGACAGCGGCTTCGCCTCGAACGGGCCGAACTTCGAGAAGTCGACCTTCGGCCACGGCAGCAGGTTCAGCTCGCCGCCGCCTGCCGGCGCGGCCGCCGCGCCCGGTGCCGCGCGCTGGCCGGTCATCACGCCCTTCACGAAGCCCGTGACGTCTTCCTTCGTGATGCGGCCCTTCGGACCCGAGCCCTGCACGCGCGCGACTTCGACGCCGAGTTCGCGTGCGAACTTGCGTACCGACGGCGATGCGTGGCTGGCGCGGTATTCGCCCGACGGTGCCGCGGCCGGAGCCGGTGCGGCAGCGGCCGGTGCGGCCTTCGCGGGTGCGGCGGCGGGTGCCGGCGCCGGCGCTGCTGCGGCGGGCGCCGGTGCGCTCGCCTGCGGTGCGGCAGCCGCTGCACCTGCGGCTTCGAGCAGCACGATCAGCGTGCCTTCCGACACCGAATCGCCCACCTTGACCTTGATTTCCTTCACGACGCCCGCTGCCGGGCTCGGCACGTCCATCGTCGCCTTGTCCGACTCGAGCGTGACGAGCGACTGTTCCTTCTCGACCGTGTCGCCGACCTTCACGCCGATCTCGATCACCGGCACGTCCTTGTAGTCGCCGATGTCCGGTACCTTCACTTCGAGCGTGCCGCCGGCGGCTGCCGGTGCGGCAGCCGGTGCCGCTGCGGCCGGCGCAGGCGCTGCCGCCGGAGCCGGTGCTGCGGCCGGCGCAGCCGCGCCGTTGGCCTGCGCCGCGGCGCCGCCTTCGAGCAGGATGATCAGCGAGCCTTCCGACACGGAATCGCCCACCTTGACCTTGATTTCCTTCACGACGCCGCCTACCGGGCTCGGCACGTCCATCGTCGCCTTGTCCGACTCGAGCGTGACGAGCGACTGCTCCGGCTCGACCGTGTCGCCGACCTTCACGCCGATCTCGATCACCGGCACGTCCTTGTAATCGCCGATATCCGGCACCTTCACTTCGATCGCTTGACTCATCTGTTTCTGTCTCCATGGCCGCGCGCGCTTCTCGCGGAAGCGGCGCGCGGCATCACACGGCGTGTGCGTTAAACGGTCATCGGGTTGGGCTTCGACGGATCGAGGTTGTACTTGGCGATCGCGTCCGCGACCACCTTGCGCTCGATCGTGCCCTCGTCGGCCAGCGCGTTGAGCGCGGCGACGGTGACCCAGTGACGGTCGACTTCGAAGAAGTGACGCAGCTTCTCGCGGGTATCCGAGCGGCCGAAACCGTCGGTGCCCAGCACGACGAAGCGGCGATCGATCTGGCCGCGGATCTGGTCGACCAGCGCGCGGACGTAGTCGGTCGACGCGATGACCGGGCCCTGCGTGTCCTTCAGGCACTTCTGCACGTGCGACAGGCGACGCTCCTCGGTCGGATGGAGCAGGTTCCAGCGCTCGACCTGGTGGCCTTCACGCGCCAGCTCGGTGAAGCTCGGCACGCTCCACAGGTCGGCGGCGACGCCCCAGTCGTTCTTCAGCAGGTCGGCGGCAGCGATCACTTCGTTGAAGATCGTGCCCGCGCCGAGCAGTTGAACGCGCGGCGCCTTCTTGTCGGCGTCGGCCTTCTTGAACGAGTACATGCCCTTGATGATGTCGGCCGCCACGTGCTCGCCCTGCGGAATCGCCGGGTGCTCGTAGTTCTCGTTCATCACCGTGATGTAGTAGTACACGTCCTCCTGGTCCTGCACCATGCGGCGCAGGCCGTCCTGGACGATCACCGCGAGTTCGTAGCCGAAGGTCGGGTCGTAGCTCACGCAGTTCGGCACCGATGCCGCCCACAGCAGCGAGTGGCCGTCTTCGTGCTGCAGGCCTTCGCCGTTCAGCGTCGTGCGGCCCGCGGTACCGCCGAGCAGGAAGCCGCGCGAACGCATGTCGCCCGCGGCCCATGCCAGGTCGCCGATCCGCTGGAAGCCGAACATCGAGTAGAAGATGTAGAACGGCACCATGATCTCGCCGTGCGTCGAATACGACGTCGCCGCCGCGATCCAGTCGCACATGCCGCCCGCTTCGTTGATACCTTCCTGCAGGATCTGGCCGGTCTCCGATTCCTTGTAGAACATCAGCTGGTCGGAATCTTCCGGCACGTACTTCTGGCCCTGCTGGTTCCAGATACCGATCTGGCGGAACAGGCCTTCCATGCCGAACGTACGCGATTCGTCCGGGACGATCGGCACGACGCGCTTGCCGAGCGCCTTGTCCTTCAGCAGGATGTTCAGGATCCGCACGAACGCCATCGTCGTCGAGATCTCGCGGCCCTCGCCCGTGCCCTTCAGCAGCGGTTCGAACGCGTCGAGCGCCGGCACCGGCAGCGACGTCGCCTTCTCGCGGCGATGCGGCAGGTAGCCGCCGAGATCCATGCGCTGCTTGCGCATGTATTCGAGTTCCTTCGAGCCTTCCTCGAACTTCAGGTACGGCACGTCGGCGATCTGCTCGTCGGTGATCGGCAGGCGGAACTGGTCACGGAACTTCTTCAGTTGCTCGACCGGCAGCTTCTTCTGCTGGTGCGTGATGTTCATCGCCTGGCCCGATTCGCCCATCCCGTAGCCCTTGATGGTCTTCGCGAGAATGACGGTCGGCGCACCCTTCGTGTTCGTGGCTTCGTGGAAAGCCGCGTAGATCTTGTGCGGATCGTGGCCGCCGCGGTTCAGCGCCCAGATGTCGTCGTCGGACCAGTCGGCGACGAGCGCCTTCAGTTCAGGCGTGTTGAAGAAGTGCTCGCGCACGAACGCGCCCGACTCCGACTTGTACGTCTGGTACTCGCCGTCGACGACTTCCATCATGCGGCGCATCAGCGCGCCCGTCTTGTCGCGTGCGAACAGCGCATCCCAGCGGCTGCCCCAGATGACCTTGATCACGTTCCAGCCGGCACCGCGGAATTCCGATTCCAGTTCCTGGATGATCTTGCCGTTGCCGCGCACCGGGCCGTCGAGACGCTGCAGGTTGCAGTTGATCACGAACACGAGGTTGTCGAGCTTTTCGCGGCTCGCCATCCCGATCGCGCCGAGCGATTCCGGCTCGTCCGTCTCGCCGTCGCCGAGGAATGCCCACACCTTGCGGCCTTCCGTCTTCGCGATGCCGCGCGCTTCCAGGTACTTCATGAAACGTGCCTGGTAGATCGCCATGATCGGGCCGAGGCCCATCGACACGGTCGGGAACTGCCAGAAGTCCGGCATCAGCCACGGGTGCGGGTACGACGAAATGCCGTTGCCGTCGACTTCCTGGCGGAAGTTGTCGAGCTGCTCTTCCTTCAGGCGGCCGAGCAGGAATGCGCGCGAGTACACGCCCGGCGACGAGTGGCCCTGCACGAACACGAGATCGCCGCCGTGCTGCTCGGACGCTGCGTGCCAGAAATGGTTGTAGCCGACGTCATAGAGCGTCGCGGCCGACGCGAACGACGCGATGTGGCCGCCGACGTTCGTGTCCTTGCCTGCACGCAGCACCATCGCCAGCGCGTTCCAGCGCGTGTACGAACGGATGCGGTGCTCGATGTCCTGGTCGCCAGGGATCTTCGCCTGGGCTTCGACCGGGATCGTGTTGATGTACGGGGTATTGGCGGAGAACGGCAGGTGTTCGCCGTGCATGCGGGCGAACTCGATCTGCTTTTCGATCAGGTAATGCGCGCGGCCGGTGCCCACGGAGGAGATCACGCCATCGAGCGACTCCAGCCACTCGACGGTTTCTTGCGGGTCGTCGTCACGTTCGGCGGCGACATATTTCATCACTTCGTTCGGTACAGCGGACATTCTCGTCTCCTGGGTCCTGGAATGTGAGGATCGCTCTCGTGCAGACGACGCGACGCGACCGGCTGCGGGCAAGCTCCAGCGGATTGTAATGAGCGTGCGCGGGCCTGCGCAACAAAATTTTCGAATAGTGAGATCTTTTCTCGCAATGCGGAATATTGCTGCGCTGCACCCATATTTCGGGGCTCTCCGGCGCGTCCCGGCGAAACAAATCCGTTTCCGTTCAACATATCCGGTATAGGTTTTCCATGTATTGCGCTGCGCTACAATCCTGCCATGTTGACCGATCGGCTTTTCGCACGCTCGGCGCGACCGTCGGGCCCGCCGGCGGAGTCGCAGCCGTCCCGTTGGCACCACGGACCGTGGTGGTCCAATTCCTATTTGCTGACGCCACTGCTGTCGATCCTCGTGTTCCTGGTGGTGATGAGCCTCATCCTGTGGAGCCTCAACCGCCGCGAACAGCAGCAGCAGGAAGACACCCTCTTCCGGAACGTCGCGTGGGCGCAGCAGCAGATCCGCCTGTCGATGACGGGCGCGCAGGAACAGCTCCAGGCACTGTCGCGCGACCTCGCATCCGGCCGCCTCGACCAGAACGCGTTCCAGATGGCCGTCGCGGACGTGATGCAGACGCACCCGGAAATCCTCTACCTGAACTGGTACACATCGCCCGGCGTACAGCGCTGGCCGACCGTGCATCCGCCGCTGCTCGGCCAGCGGCTCGCGAAGCCCGGCGAAGCGCAGATGCAGGACGCCGTGCGCGGCGCATACGACGAGGCGCGCAGCACGCGCCGCCAGGCCTATTCGCCGCTGATCTACGACGACTTCGGCAACGGCTTCATCACGCTGCAGACGCCCGTCATGCGCGGCGACCGCGAGTACCTCGGCTCGATCGCCGCGGTGTTCTCGGTCGAAGGCATCCTGAAGCACGACATCCCGCAGGAACTGTCGTCGAAGTACAAGATCTCGATCACCGACGCGAACAACCGCGAGCTGTCGTCCACGTCGACGCGCCCGCGCCTGCCGCGCGACTCGCACTACGACCTGCCGCTCGATCCGCCCGGCCAGGGGCTGACCGTGCGCGTGTACGCATTCCCGCAGCTCACGAACCTCACCAACAACACGCTCGTGTGGCTCGTGGCGGGCCTGTCGTGCTTCGTGCTGTGGAGCCTCTGGAGCCTGTGGAAGCACACGCGCCAGCGCTTCGAGGCGCAGCAGGCGCTGTACGCGGAAGCGTTCTTCCGCCGCGCGATGGAGAATTCGGTGCTGATCGGCATGCGCGTGCTCGACATGCACGGCCGCATCACGCACGTGAACCCCGCGTTCTGCCGGATGACGGGCTGGGACGAAACCGACCTCGTCGGCAAGGTCGCGCCGTTCCCGTACTGGCCGCGCGACGCTTACCCGGAAATGCAGCGCCAGCTCGACATGACGCTGCGCGGCAAGGCGCCGAGCTCGGGCTTCGAGCTACGCGTGCGGCGCAAGAACGGCACGCTGTTCCATGCGCGCCTGTACGTGTCGCCGCTGATCGACAGTTCGGGCCGCCAGACCGGCTGGATGTCGTCGATGACCGACATCACCGAGCCGAAGCGCGCGCGCGAGGAACTCGCGGCCGCGCACGAGCGCTTCACGACGGTGCTCGAAAGCCTCGACGCCGCGGTGTCGGTGCTGGCCGCCGACGAAGCCGAGCTGCTGTTCGCGAACCGCTACTACCGCCACCTGTTCGGCATTCGCCCGGACGGCCATCTCGAGCTGTCGGGCGGCGGCTTCGACCGCGCGCAGGCATCGTCCGACTCGATCGACATGGTCGACGCGTTCGCGGGCCTGCCGGCCGCCGCGCTGACGAGCAGCACCGCCGATGCGCAGGAGGTGTACGTCGAGAGCATCCAGAAGTGGTTCGAGGTGCGCCGCCAGTACATCCAGTGGGTGGACGGCCACCTCGCGCAGATGCAGATCGCGACCGACATCACGACCCGCAAGAAGGCGCAGGAGCTCGCGCACCAGCAGGAAGAGAAGCTGCAGTTCACGAGCCGATTGATGACGATGGGTGAAATGGCGTCGTCGATTGCTCACGAATTGAACCAGCCGCTCGCCGCGATCAACAACTACTGCTCGGGCACGCTCGCGCTCGTCAAGAGCGGCCGCGGCACGCCCGAGACGCTGCAGCCCGCACTGGAAAAGACCGCGCAGCAGGCGCTGCGCGCCGGGATGATCGTCAAGCGGATCCGCGAATTCGTGAAGCGCAGCGAACCGAAGCGCCAGCCGGCCCGGGTCGCGGACATCGTCGCCGACGCGGTCGGGCTCGCTGAAATCGAGGCCAGGAAGCGCAGGATCCGGATCGTCACGGAAATCCTCGCAAGAATGCCTATTATTTATGTCGACCCCGTGCTGATCGAGCAGGTGCTCGTGAACCTGATGAAGAACGCGGCCGAGGCGATGGCCGACGTGAAGCCGGCGTCGGCGGACGGCGTGATCCGCGTCATCGCCGACATCGAGGCGGGATTCGTCGACATCCGCGTGATCGACCAGGGCCCGGGCGTCGACGAAGCGACCGCCGAGCGCCTGTTCGAACCGTTTTACAGCACCAAGTCCGATGGCATGGGCATGGGGCTGAACATCTGCCGTTCGATCATCGAATCGCATCGGGGGCGTCTGTGGGTGGTCAACAACGTCGAGCCGGATGGCCGCATTTCCGGCGCGACGTTCCACTGCAGCCTGCCCATTGGGGAACCCGCTGATCTCGGCCAAGGGGGGCGCGAGGCATCGGCATCACATACCGTTACGGGAGAACTATGAATAGCCCTGTCACCACCACTCAGGAAACCGTCTTCGTCGTCGACGACGACGAGGCCGTACGGGACTCGCTGCGCTGGCTGCTGGAGGCGAACGGCTATCGCGTGCAATGCTTCTCGAGCGCCGAGCAGTTCCTCGATGCGTACCAGCCGGCGCAGCAGGCCGGCCAGATCGCGTGCCTGATCCTCGACGTGCGGATGTCGGGCATGAGCGGTCTCGAGCTGCAGGAGCGCCTGATCGCCGACAATGCCGCGCTGCCGATCATCTTCGTCACGGGTCACGGCGACGTGCCGATGGCCGTGTCGACGATGAAAAAGGGTGCGATGGACTTTATCGAGAAACCGTTCGACGAAGCCGAGCTGCGCAAGCTCGTCGAGCGGATGCTCGACAAGGCCCGAAGCGAAAGCAAGAGCGTCCAGGAGCAGCGTGCCGCGAGCGAACGCCTGTCGAAGCTGACCGCGCGTGAGCAGCAGGTGCTCGAACGGATCATCGCGGGCCGCCTGAACAAGCAGATCGCCGACGATCTCGGCATCAGCATCAAGACGGTCGAAGCGCACCGCGCGAACATCATGGAAAAGCTCAACGTCAATACGGTGGCCGACCTGCTGCGCCTCGCGCTGTCGAAGAAGCAGGCCTGAGCGTCGCACGCGGCTCCGGGCAGCCCTGCCCGGCCGGCCGCACCATCGGACACTACCGCGCCGCGCGATGCGGCCCACTCGCGCGGCATCCCGGCGCTTCCTCCCGGAGCGCCGGCACCGGCGCCATGACGCTTTCCTTGTATTCACTGTCGGACGACGGCAGGCGACCGGTATAATTGCGTGCTTTGCTGCGGCGCTTCGCGTGCCGCACGCCCGCATTCCAACTTCCCGGCAGGACCACCACCATGACAGCCCTCCTCATCGACGGCAACGCCCTCTCGAAGACCTTGCGCGCGCAGGCCGCCGAACGCGCCGCCGCCCTGACCGCACGCGGCCACCAGCCCGGTCTCGCGGTGATCCTCGTCGGCGCCAATCCGGCGAGCGAAGTCTACGTGCGCAACAAGATCAAGGCATGCGAGGACAACGGCTTCTTCTCGCTGAAGGATGCGTACCCGGCCACGCTGTCGGAAGCCGACCTGCTCGCGCGCATCGACGAGCTGAACCGCGACCCGAAGATCCACGGCATCCTCGTCCAGCTGCCGCTGCCCGCGCACATCGACAGCCACAAGGTGATCGAGGCGATCGCGCCGGAGAAGGACGTCGACGGCTTCCACATCGCGAACGCCGGCGCGCTGATGACCGGCAAGCCGCTGTTCCGGCCGTGCACGCCGTACGGCGTGGTGAAGATGTTCGAGGCGCACGACATCCCGCTGCAGGGTGCGAACGCGGTCGTGATCGGCCGCTCGAACATCGTCGGCAAGCCGATGGCGATGATGCTGCTCGACGCCGGCGCGACCGTGACGATCTGCCACAGCAAGACGCGTGACCTCGCCGCGCATACGCGGCAGGCGGATGTCGTGGTCGCCGCGGTCGGCAAGCGCAACATCCTGACCGCCGACATGGTGAAGCCCGGCGCGACGGTGATCGACGTCGGCATGAACCGCGACGATGCGGGCAAGCTGTGCGGCGACGTCGACTTCGCGGGCGTGAAGGAAGTGGCCGGCCACATCACGCCGGTGCCGGGCGGCGTCGGCCCGATGACCATCACGATGCTGCTGATCAACACGATCGAAGCCGCCGAGCGCGCGGCCGACGCAGCCGCCTGACCCTGCCCGTTCAGCCGGCGTGCGGTTCCGCGCGCCGGCGCCTCGCCGGCCGCACCTTGCCGGCCGCCCCGTCCCGCATTCGACCCCGCGCCAATCGCGTCGTTAGAAACTAACGATTGGAAAGCGCGCGATGCGCCCCAATAATGTCGATATCGGGCGCCGCGCTGCCGTGCGCGCCTTACCCTTTTCACTCCGGTTCATCCGGCAACAGACAGGGAGTCTTATGTCCGCCAGCGCCAACACCAACCCGCTTCTCGACTTCTCGGGCCTGCCCCGCTTCGGCGAGATCCGCCCGGAACACGTGACGCCCGCGCTCGACACGCTGCTCGATGCCGCCAACCGCGCGGTCGAGACGGCAAGCGCCGCCGCGACGCCGGCAACCTGGGCGGATGTCGTCGAGACGGTCGAGCACGCGACGGAGCCGCTCGGTCGCGCGTGGGGCATCGTCGGCCACCTGAACGCGGTCGCCGATACGCCCGAACTGCGAGCCGCCTACGGCGAAAACCTGCCGCGCGTGACCGAATTCTGGTCGAGCGTCGGCCAGAACCTCGCGCTGTACGAGAAGTACAAGGCGATCGCCGCGAGTGCCGAATACGCAACGCTGTCCACCGAACGCAAAAAGATCCTCGACAACGCGCTGCGCGATTTCCGCCTGTCGGGCGCCGAGCTGCCCGAGGACCAGAAGCCGCGCTTCGCGGAACTTCAGGAACAGCAGGCCGCGCTGTCGAAGGCCTTCTCCGATCACGTGCTCGACGCGACCAACGCGTACGCGTACATCGTGCAGGACGACGCCGAACTGGCCGGCCTGCCCGGCGACGCGATCGAGGCCGCCCGCGAAGCCGCGCAGAAGGACGGCAAGGAAGGCTGGAAATTCACGCTGCACTTCCCGTCGTACTTCCCGGTGCTGCAATACGCCGACAACCGCGCACTGCGCGAGACGCTCTACCGCGCCTATGCGACGCGCGCGTCGGAACTCGGGCCGCAGTACGGCGACGGCAAGGCCGAATGGGACAACACGGCGATCGTCGCCGATGCGCTGAAGCTGCGCCGCGAAGAGGCGCAGATGCTCGGCTACCGCAACTTCGCCGAAGTGTCGCTCGCGCCGAAGATGGCCGAATCGCCGCAGCAGGTGATCGCGTTCCTCGAGGATCTCGCAACGCGCGCACGCCCGCACGCGGACAAGGACTGGGACGAGCTGCGCGCGTTCGCCGCGAAGGAACTCGGCCTCGCCGAACTCGCGCCGTGGGACGTCGCATACGCGGCCGAGAAGCTGCGCCAGCAGCGCTACGCGTTCTCGGAAAACGAGGTCAAGCAGTACTTCCCGGAGCCGGCCGCGCTGAAGGGCCTGTTCACCGTCACCGAGACGCTGTTCGGCGTCCAGATCAAGCCGGACGATGCGCCGGTGTGGCACAAGGACGTGCGCTTCTTCCGCGTCGAAAACCGCGACGGCTCGCTCGTCGCGCAGTTCTATCTCGACCTGTACGCGCGCGAAGGCAAGCGCGGCGGCGCGTGGATGGACGACGCGCGTTCGCGCGCGAAGCGCGGCAGCACCGTGCAGACGCCGGTCGCGTACCTGACCTGCAACTTCTCGGCACCGGTCGGCGGCAAGCCCGCATGCTTCACGCACGACGAAGTCATCACGCTGTTCCATGAATTCGGCCACGGGCTGCACCACATGCTCACGCGCGTCGACGAGCTCGGCGTGTCGGGCATCAACGGCGTCGAATGGGATGCCGTCGAACTGCCGTCGCAGTTCATGGAAAACTTCTGCTGGGAATGGGACGTGCTGTCGTCGATGTCGTCGCACGTCGATACGGGCGCCGCGCTGCCGCGCGAGCTGTTCGACAAGATGATCGCCGCGAAGAACTTCCAGAGCGGGCTCGGCACGCTGCGCCAGATCGTGTTCTCGATGTTCGACATGCTGCTGCACGTCGACTTCGACCCGGCCGGCGCCACCGGCGTGACCGCATTCGCGCGCGAGATCAACGAACGCTATCACGTGATCCCGCAAGCCGCGTTCTCGCGCTGGCCGAACACGTTCAGCCACATCTTCGCGGGCGGCTACGCGGCCGGCTACTACAGCTACAAGTGGGCCGAGGTGCTGTCGGCCGATGCGTACGCGGCGTTCGAGGAAGCGGCCGCCGCGAGCGGCAGCGTGCTCGACGCGGCGACCGGCACGCGCTATCGCCGCGAAATCCTCGAGGTCGGCGGCAGCCGCCCGGCGATGGATTCGTTCAAGGCGTTCCGCGGCCGCGAACCGCAAATCGATGCGCTGCTGCGCCACAACGGGATGGCCGCACCCGCGCACTGAGCGCCCGCTGTCCGGCTCGTCCGGCTGCATCGAAAGGCACCGCCGCGGCGGTGCCTTTTTTCATGGCGCCGGGGGTTCGCCGGCTGCGTCGTCGGCGTTACCGGCGTCGTCGTCGAACAGCGAGAACTGCCCGTGGCGCTCGGCGGTATCCTCGTCGATGCGCACGCCGACGCCGAGCAGCCGTACCGCCTGCGCACGCCGTTGCAGCCCCTTCGCGAGCAGCGTGACGGCCGTATCCGCATGCGTCGCGTCGGCCACGCACTCGACCGTCGTCCGCTGGAAATCGGCGAAGCGGATCTTCACGTACATCTTGCGGATCGACCGCGCGGCGCCCGCCCGCGCGATACGCGCATCGAGCTGCACGACGAGGCGGCGGATTTCTGCCGCGCACTGCTCGAGCGTCGTCAGATCGGTGACGTAGGTCGTCTCGACGCTGACCGACTTGCGCTCCTGGTCGGCCTGCACCGGCCGCTCGTCGATCCCGCGCGACAATTCGTACAGCCGCCGCCCGAACGCGCCGAATTCGCGGTGCAGGTCGATCAGCGGCCAGTCGCGCAATTGCGCGCAGGTCTGGATGCCGAGCCGGTCGAGCCGCGAGGCCGTCACCTTGCCGACGCCGTGCAGCTTGCGCACCGGCAGCGCCGCGACGAACGCGTCGATCTCGTGCGGCCGCACGACGAACAGCCCGTCGGGCTTGTTCCAGTCGGACGCGATCTTCGCGATGAACTTGTTCGGCGCGACGCCGGCCGACACGGTCACGCCGACCGTATCGTGCACGCGCTGACGGATCTCCCGCGCAATCAGCGTCGCACTGCCCTGGCACTGCTCCGACCCGCTGACGTCGAGGTACGCCTCGTCGAGCGACAGCGGCTCGACGTCGGGCGTGTAGTCGCGATAGATCGCCATGATCTGCCGCGATGCCGCGCGGTACTTGTCCATCGCTGACGGCAGGATCAGCAGGTCCGGACACTTGCGCATCGCCAGCGCCGACGACATCGCCGAATGCACGCCGTAGCGCCGCGCCTCGTAGTTGCAGGTCGCGATCACGCCGCGCTGGTCGGGCCGGCCGCCGACCGCGAGCGGCCGGTTGCGCAGCGACGGGTCGTCGCGCATCTCGACCGACGCGTAGAAGCAGTCGCAATCGCAATGAATGATCTTGCGCATGCGCGGCAGCACGTCGCCCGGCGGCGGCGCGTGCGGATCGGCAGGCGGAATGATGGTCGGGTTCACGGTGCCGATACTGTACAAAAACACAGTGCCGGTTTCAACTGTCGCGTGCGGTCGCGCCCGGCTGTGCCGTACCGGCCCGCTTTGCACGGATCGTACCGGCCGGCGCGGGCAGCGGCGCCTATACTCGTCTGCCGCAATACATGAAACGCAAAGGTGACGGATGAAGACGATCGGACTGATCGGCGGGATGAGCTGGGAATCGTCGGCCGAGTACTACCGGATGATCAATCGCCATTCGAAGGCGCTGCACGGCGGGCATCACAACGCGAAAAGCGTGCTGGTCACGGTCGATTTCGCGGAGATCGAAGCACTGCAGCGCACGCACGACTGGGCCGCGCTCGGCGAGCGGATGGCGAGCGCCGCGCGGCAGCTCGAAGCGGCCGGCGCCGATCTTGTCGTGCTGACGACCAATACGATGCATCGCGTCCACGCCGCGATCGAAGCCGCGGTGACGCTGCCGTTCCTGCACATCGCCGATCCGACCGGCGCCGCGCTGCGCGATGCGGGCGTCGAGCGCGTCGCGCTGCTGGGCACGCGCTACACGATGGAGTTGCCGTTCTACGCGGAGCGGTTGCGCGACAGGTTCGGCATGGAGGTACTCGTGCCGGACGAACGCGGGCGCGACGACGTGCACCGGATCATCTACGACGAGCTGTGCCACGGCGTCATCGCGCCGGAATCGCGCGCGACGTACGTGACGATCATCGAGGAACTGGCGACGCGCGGCGCCCAGGCGGTGATCCTCGGCTGCACGGAAATCACGCTGCTGATCGGCGCGGACGACTCGCCGCTGCCGGTGTTCGATACGACCGCGCTGCATGCGAAGGCGGCGGTCGAGTGGGCGGCGCAATAGCGGCGCCGCGCGCAGAAAACAAAAAACCCGGCACGGAGCCGGGTTCTTGTCGACGAAGCGCGCATCGGTCATATGCGCTGCACATCGTCTGGTGTGCTTGGTTGCGGGGGTAGGATTTGAACCTACGACCTTCGGGTTATGAGCCCGACGAGCTGCCAGACTGCTCCACCCCGCGTCAGAGAAATAAATTATAGGGTGAGGAAGTACTCACGTCAATACTTTTGTCACAATTTCTTCCCGATTCCCCGAGACGGCGGTGCGAGGCACCGCCCCCGCCCCGCACGACGGGCGCGTTCGCACCGCGTGCTCGCGGTAAGATGGCGGCCTTCGCATTTACCCCGCACGCACACTCCCGTTCATGAAAATCGCCACCTGGAACGTCAACTCGCTCAACGTCCGCAAGCAGCACGTACTCGACTGGCTCGCGCAAAGCGGCACCGACGTGCTGTGCCTGCAGGAACTGAAGCTGCCGGACGAGAAATTCCCGCGCGCCGATCTTGAAGCCGCCGGCTACCGCAGCTGGTTCACGGGCCAGAAGACCTACAACGGCGTCGCGATCCTCGCGCGCGACACGCTGTCCGTCGACGAATCGGACGTCGTGCGCAACATTCCGGGCTTCGACGATCCCCAGCAGCGCGTGATCGCCGCGACGGTCGACGGCGTGCGCATCGTGTCCGCGTATTTCCCGAACGGCCAGGCGCCCGACTCGGACAAGTTCGTCTACAAGATGCAATGGCTCGACGCGCTGCAGGCGTGGCTGCGCACCGAGCTGCAGCGCTACCCGAAGCTCGCGCTGCTCGGCGACTACAACATCGCGCCGGAAGACCGCGACGTGCACGACCCCGCGAAATGGGAAGGCCAGAACCTCGTGTCGCCGCAGGAGCGCGCCCACTTCGCGCAACTGATCGAACTCGGCTTCGTCGATGCGTTCCGCCGCTTCGAACAGCCGGAGAAGACCTTCACGTGGTGGGACTACCGGATGATGGCGTTCCGCCGCAACGCGGGGCTGCGCATCGACCACGTGCTGCTGTCGCCGGCGCTCGCGCAAACCTGCACGTCGTGCGAGGTCGATCGCACGCCGCGCACGTGGGAACAGCCGTCCGACCACACGCCCGTGGTCGCGGTCGTCGGCTGACCGGGCAGCCAGCGCGCGTTCAGCGCCGCGCGGGCGCCGGCCCGAGATGGGCCCACAGGAACCCGAATTCCGCCGCGTCGGCTTCCGCGCGTTCCAGATCGTCGGCACTGCCGTGGCCGCCGTCGGTGTTCTCCCAATACCACACCCGTTCATGACCGAGCGCACGCATGCGCGCGGCCATCTTGCGCGCATGCGCGGGATGCACGCGGTCGTCGCGCGTCGACGTTGTCAGCAGTAACGGCGGATACGCGACGCCTTCACGCACGCGGTGATACGGCGAATACGCAGCCAGCGCCGCACCTTCGTGCGGATCGTCCGGGTCGCCGTATTCGTCGAGCCACGCGGCGCCCGCGTGCAGCTTCGGATAGCGCCGCATGTCGAGCAGCGGCACGCGGCAGAGCACCGCGCCGAACAGCTCCGGCCGCTGCACCATGCACGCGGCAACCAGCAGCCCGCCGTTGCTGCCGCCCTCGATGCCGAGCTGCGCGGCGCTCGTCACGCCGGTCGCGGCCAGGTCCTCGGCCACCGCGATGAAATCGTCGAACGAGCGCTGGCGGTGTTCGCGCTGCGCGTCGACGTGCCAGCGCGGCCCGAACTCGCCACCGCCGCGGATGTGCGCGAACGCCATCACGCCGCCGCGCTCGAGCCACCCGATGCCGAACGCGTCGCTGTAGCCCGGCAGGTTCGGGATCGCAAAACCGCCGTAGCCCGACAACAAACACGGCCGCGCGACGCGCGTGGCGCCTTCGGCCGGATCGAGTGCATCGCGCGGCCCGATCAGCGTGTACGGCACCATCGTGCCGTCTTGCGAGCGCGCGCTCGCGCGGCGCACGACGAGCCCCGTCGCGTCGAACTGCACCGGCGGCCGGTCGAGCAGCACGCGGCGCGACGACGCATCGTCCGCGCGGTCGGCCAGATCCGCCAGCCAGCATTCGGGCGGATCGAGATAGGTGTCGACGTCGACGTACACCTCGTCGTTCAGCGTCGCCTCGACGGGCTCGACATCGATCTGCGCGTCGCCCGCCCACTCGAACGGCCGCGCATCCCATGTCCACGTACCGTCGTCGACCTGTCGCGGTTGCCACAGCATCGTGCGGTTGTGCACGTCGTCGAGCCAGCTCGCGATCAGCGTCGTGCGCGTGTGCGTCCACGTGCACGCGGACGTCGTCGGCTGCGGCGCGAACAACGTCGTGAGTTCGCGCGCCCCGGCCAGGAACGCCTGTTCGCGGATAGCCAGCAGCGAGCCGCCCGCATGGCGCACGCCGCCGCAATCCCAGTCGAGGCGCGGCTCCAGCATGAGCCAGCCTTCCCAGAACCCGACCTCGACATGGGGCGGCACGTCGTAGCGCGCCCACTCGCCCGCATCGGTCAGCCGGTACGCATGCGCGTCGAAGAAGTCGACGCTGCGCCACGCGACGTGGCGGTTGTCGATCGGATCGAACCCCGCGCCCGCGCTGATGTCGTCGGGTTCGCCGCTGAAGACGACCGGCGCATCGGCAAGCGCGGTGCCGCGCACCCAGCGCCGCGCTTCATACGGATAGCCGGCCGCGGTGGCATGCGCGTCGCCGCGATCCCAGCTCACGTAGACGGTATCGCGATCGATCCAGCCGACCGTGTGATGCCCCGGCTCGTCGATCGTGAAGCCGCCGTCGACGAAACGACGTTCGACGAGATCGAATTCGCGCACGACGACCGCGTCGGCACCGCCCGGCGACAGCGACAGCAGCGCGCGATCGCCGTCCGGGTACAGGATCGCATCCTGCTCGAACACCCACGATTCGCCCTCCTCCGCGCCGAGCGCATCGACGTCGAGCAGCGTTTCCCACGCCGGCCGGCCTGCACGCCAGTCGTCCCAGCGCGTGCGGCGCCACAGCCCCTTCGGATGGAGATCGTCCTGCCACAGGTCGTAGGCCCAGTCGCGCCAGCGGGTTGGAATCACCGGGCGTTCGCGCGGCAGGTACGCTTTCGCGAGGCGCGCCGTGAGCGCGCGATAGGCGTCGTCGTCACGCAGCGCGGCGCGCGTGCGCGCATTCTGCTCGTCGACCCACGTGCGGGCGCGCTTGCTGTCGAGCGCTTCGAGGAAACGGAACGGGTCGGCCCCGGCGGGCCAGCGGAAGGAATCGGACATTGCGGATGGGCGGAATGGCAAACGGCGTGCAAACCGCGATTATGTCCGATCGCGGCATGCGCGATGCCCGCGCATGCCGCAAATCGTGCTCAGGGCTCCAGATGGAGTTCCTGGATCTTGCGCGTGATCGTGTTGCGGCCGATGCCGAGGCGCTCCGCGGCCTCGACCTTGCGACCGCGCGTGAAGTCGAGCGCCTCGCGGATCACGGCCGCCTCGAAGCGGCGTGCGAGTTCGTCCATCACGTCGGCCGAATTCTCGCGCAACAGCCGTGCAACCTCGGTGCGCAAACCATGCTCCCACACCGGATAGCCGGCCGGCGCGCTGCCGTTCGGCGCGGCCGCGACTGGCGCGGACGCCACCGGCGCCGCGCCCGTCACCGGTGCCGAGAGTGCCGTATCGCCACCACCGACGTGCGTGCCCGCACCTTCGCCCGCAGCGACGACCGGCGCGCCGGCCGGCACGAGGTCGGGCGGCAGGTCCTTGATCTCGACCGTTTGCGCGGGCGCCATCACGGTCAGCCAGTTCGCGAGGTTCTCGAGCTGGCGCACGTTGCCGGGAAACGCGAGCGACGTCAGGTAGGCCAGCGCCTCGTCGGACACGCGTTTCGGCTCGACGCCGAGATCGCGCGCGCTCTTCTGCAGGAAGTGGCGCGTGAGCAGCGCGATGTCCTCGCTGCGCTCGCGCAGCGGCGGCAGCCGCAACCGGATCACGTTGAGCCGGTGGTAAAGGTCTTCACGGAACAGGCCCTGCCTCACGCGCGATTCGAGATTCTGGTGCGTCGCGGCGATCACGCGCACGTTCGCGCGCAGCGGGTTGTGCCCGCCGACCCGATAGAACTGTCCGTCCGACAGCACGCGCAACAGGCGCGTCTGCAGGTCGAACGGCATGTCGCCGATTTCGTCGAGGAACAGCGTGCCGTTCTCGGCCTGCTCGAAGCGGCCCTGCCGAGTCGACTGCGCGCCGGTGAACGCGCCGCGCTCATGGCCGAACAGCTCGGATTCGAGCAGGTCCTTCGGGATCGCCGCGGTGTTCAGCGCGATGAACGGCCCGTTCGCGCGCGGGCTGTGACGGTGCAGCGCACGCGCGACGAGCTCCTTGCCGGTGCCCGATTCGCCGGTGATCAGCACGGTCGCGGCCGAGTGCGACAGGCGGCCGATCGCGCGGAACATGTCCTGCATCGCGGGCGCCTGGCCGAGCATCTCGGGCGCCTCGGCCACGCGCTCGTCCTGCGGCACGCCGCCGCGCAGGCTTTCCTCGACGGCGCGGCGGATCAGCTCGACCGCCTTGTCGACGTCGAACGGCTTCGCGAGATATTCGAACGCGCCGCCCTGGAACGCCGCGACGGCACTGTCGAGATCGGAGAACGCCGTCATGATGATGACGGGCAGGCCCGGCAGGCGCTCGTGCATCGCCTGCAGCAACTCGAGGCCCGAGCCGCCCGGCATCCGGATGTCGGATACGAGCACCTGCGGCGTCTCGTGGTCGAGCGCGGCCAGCGCGTCGCGCACGTTCGCGAAGCTCTTCGTCGCGAAGCTGTCCCGGGCGAGCGCCTTTTCAAGCACCCAGCGGATCGATTGGTCGTCGTCTACTATCCAGATCGGCTTCATAGGTCGGTCAGATATTGGTGAATCCGGTGAATCGCCATGCCGCCGCTCAATGATCGAGCGGCAGCAGGATCTGAAATTCGGTACGTCCGGGCCGGCTTTCGACCTCGATCGTCCCGTCGTGCTGCTGCACGAACGTCTGCGCGAGCGTCAGGCCGAGGCCGCTGCCGTCGTCGCGCCCGGACACGAGCGGGTAGAAGATCCGGTCGCGGATGTCTTCCGGGATGCCGGGTCCGTTGTCGATCACGTGCAAGTCCAGTGCCAGCCGGTACAGGCGCTTCGCGATCGTCACCTTGCGCGCGATGCGCGTGCGCAACTCGATCTTCGCGTCGCCCTGCGCGATCCGTTCGCGCAGCGCCTGCGCCGCGTTGCGCACGATGTTGAGCAGCGCCTGGATCAGTTGCTCCTTGTCGCCGCGCAGGTCCGGCACGCTCACGTCGTAGTCGCGCTCGATCGTGAGCCCGCGCGGGAATTCCGCGAGCATCACCGCGCGCACGCGTTCGCATACTTCATGAATGTTCACGTCGCCGACGATGTGCGGATGCCGGTGCGGCTCCAGCAACCGGTCGACGAGCGTCTGCAGGCGGTCGGACTCCTTGATGATCACCTGCGTGTATTCGCGCAACTCGCCGCGCTCGCGCTCGCCGAGTTCGAATTCGAGCAGCTGGGCTGCGCCGCGAATGCCGCCGAGCGGATTCTTGATCTCGTGCGCGAGGTTGCGGATCAGCTGCTTGTTGACCGCGGTCAGGTCGTGGATGCGCTCCTCGCGATCGGTGCGCGACTGCCGTTCGTTCTCGAACAGCTCGACGAGCACGAAATCGGGCGCGGTCTCGAGGAAGCCGACGATCGCATGCACGTGCAGCGGTTCGCGGCCGGGCCGGTCGAGCACGGTATCGAGGTGCGTCGCGTGAAAGCGCTCCTCGCCGATCGCGGTGATCGTCGACGCCAGTTCGTTCGCGTTCGGAAAGATCTCGCCCCACGGCCGCTGCGCGAGCTGCCGGCGCGAGATGTCGAGCATCGCCTCCGCGGAGGGGTTCGCGAACGCGATCCGCAGCGTCTTGCGGTCGAGCACGAGCACAACCGTCGGCAGCGCTTCCAGCCCTGCCAGCAGGCCCGAGCGTGCGAGCCGCTCGTCGTCCGTCAGTCGCTCGGGCTGCCCCGTTTTCGCCTTGATCAGATTCTTCAGAACCATCTGCGTGCTTGTCGCGCCTCAACGGGCCAGAAAAGGAAAATCACCGGAACAAAAAAGGGACGGCTGAACGCCGCCCCTTTCAGACTCCGCCGCCCCCGCCGCCAACCGCGCGGCGGGAACGAACCGGCAAAACGGCGCTGAATCGAAGCGCCATCGCCGATTACAGCGAGTAGTACATCTCGAACTCGATCGGGTGCGTCGTCATGCGGAACTTCGCCAGCTCCTGCTCCTTCAGCGCGAGGTACGCGTCGATCATGCCGTCCGTGAACACGCCGCCGCGCGTCAGGAACTCGCGATCCTTGTCGAGCGCTTCGAGTGCCTGGTCGAGGCCCGCGCAGACGGTCGGGATCTTTGCATCCTCTTCCGGCGGCAGGTCGTACAGGTTCTTGTCCGCTGCTTCGCCCGGATGGATCTTGTTCTGGATCCCGTCGAGGCCGGCCATCATCAGCGCCGTGAAGCACAGGTACGGGTTCGCCATCGGATCCGGGAAGCGCGTTTCGATACGGCGGCCCTTCGGGTTCGACACGTGCGGAATGCGGATCGATGCCGAACGGTTGCGTGCGGAGTACGCGAGCTTGACCGGTGCTTCGAAGTGCGGGACCAGACGCTTGTACGAGTTCGTCGTCGGGTTCGTGATCGCGTTCAGTGCACGGGCGTGCTTGATGATGCCGCCGATGTAGAACAGCGCCAGTTCCGACAGGCCGGCGTAGCCGTTGCCCGCGAACAGGTTCTGGCCGTCCTTCCAGATCGACTGGTGAACGTGCATGCCCGAACCGTTGTCGCCGACGACCGGCTTCGGCATGAACGTCGCCGTCTTGCCGTACGAGTGCGCGACGTTGTGGATGATGTACTTCGACCATTGCGTCCAGTCGGCGCGCTGAACCAGCGTCGAGAACTTCGTGCCGATTTCGTTCTGGCCCTGGCCCGCCACTTCGTGGTGGTGCACTTCGACCGGAATGCCGAGCTGTTCGAGCAGCAGGCACATTTCCGAACGCATGTCCTGGAACGTGTCGACCGGTGCGACCGGGAAGTAGCCGCCCTTCGTGCCCGGACGGTGGCCCGTGTTGCCGCCTTCGAATTCCTTGCCTGCCGACCACGGCGCTTCTTCCGAGTTGATCTTCACGAAGCAGCCCGACATGTCCGTGTTCCACTGGACCGAGTCGAAAATGAAGAATTCCGGTTCCGGACCGAAGTAGGCCGTGTCGCCGATGCCCGTGCTCTTCAGATACGCTTCGCCGCGCTTCGCGAGCGAACGCGGATCGCGCTCGTAGCCCTTGCCGTCGGCCGGCTCGACCACGTCGCAGGTCAGCACGAGGGTCGACTCTTCATAGAACGGGTCGACGAAAGCGGCGCTCGGGTCCGGCATGAGCAGCATGTCCGACGCCTCGATGCCCTTCCAGCCGGCGATCGACGAGCCGTCGAATGCATGGCCGCTTTCGAACTTGTCTTCGTCAAACGCCGAAACCGGCACCGACACGTGCTGCTCCTTGCCGCGCGTATCCGTGAAGCGGAAATCGACAAACTTGACGTCCTCGTCCTTCACGAGCTGCATGACGTCGGCGACGGTTTTACTCATAACCTCTTCTCCTGATTAGAACAATTCCGGCGGACTGGGAACCGCCTCGTTTATCGAGCTGACCGGGGTCTTGCTTTGGCGCAGCGCGCCCCGATTCGACCGAATTCTATATAGCAGCTTCCGTGCCACCTTTGCGAACGACGGGCGCAAATCGCGCCGGGGCTCGCCACGACAGGGCCGGGCTGCGCGATTCCGGGGCCTTGCGCCGCACCGGTCGCTCGCCGAAAGCACCGCAATGGTGCAATTCCGGCAGCCCGCCGCAACCAAGGAATCATTCTGGTGCATGCGCGCCATTCTGCACTTTTTTGGTGAACACGTGGGCCACGCGTGCACCGCACCGCACGCGGCCATCCGTGCCGCGACGCCGCGCTAGAATGCTCGTTTGACCGATACGGAGACTCCCTGCCATGAGTACGCTCGACCAGCTTTACGCGAAGGCCGACGAACGCCGCGCCCAAGGCGCGCTCAACTACGCCGGGGCGCTGCTGCCGGCCGAAGCCTTCGAACTGCTGCAGCTCGATCCGTCGGCGCGCCTCGTCGACGTGCGCACTCGCGCCGAACTCGACTGGATCGGCCGCCCGCTCGTCGGCGACGGCCAGTACCTGCACCTCGAATGGACGCGCTACCCGGGCGGCGTGCCGAACGCCGAATTCGTCAACGAACTGAAGGCGGCCCTCCCGGCCGATACCCCCATCCTGTTCCTGTGCCGCAGCGCCGCGCGCTCGAAGCTCGCCGCGGTCGCCTCCACGCAGGCCGGCTTCACGAAGGCGTTCGACCTGCTCGAAGGCTTCGAGGGCGCGAAGGACGCCGAAGGCCACCGCAAGACGGTCGACGGCTGGTGCTTCCGGAAACTGCCGTGGATCGGCGCCTGACGGCGCGCTGCGCCCGCCGGTGACGACAGCCTCATCGTCGAGCCGGGCGATGACATGCCGATGACGGGCCGCGTTGCGCGGCCCGTGGTTTTTGTGCGGCCGGCTGGCGCGCCGCTCAGGCGCGCGACGTCTCGGCTTCGACGACGTCGCCGCCGAGCAGGTGCACGCCCTCGCGCAGCTTCACGTACGCGGCCGCGACCGCTTCCGGCTCGCCCTTCACGCCGAGGTCGATGTGACGGCGCGCGAAGATCCCGCCACGCTCCGCATCGCCCACGCTCGGCAGACTGAACACGCGCACGCCCGGGAAATCGCGCTCGATGCGCTCCATCAACGGCGTGAGCGTCGATTCCGGCAGCTCGAACACGTACAGCGAACGCTCCGCGTGTGGCGTCGCGTGATGCAGGTGCGCGTACTTCGTATCGAGCACCCATTCGATCATCGGCCACGCCATCACCGGGAAACCCGGCACGAAGTGCAGGTCGCCGATCGAGAAACCGGGAATCCGGTTGTAGCCGTTCGGGATGATCGTCGCGCCCACCGGAAACACGCCCATGTTGAAGCGGTGCTGGTTCTCCGGAGAATCGAAATCGACCGGCGTGGCCGGGTCGGTGTGGGTTTCGCGGATCCGCTCCGAAATCAGCACCTTCGCTTCCGGGTGCAGCTCGAGCGTCACGCCGAGCGCGGCGGCCGCGCACTGGCGCGTGTGGTCGTCCGGCGTCGCGCCGATCCCGCCCGTCGAGAACACGATGTCGCCCGACGCGATCGCGCGTGCGAGCGTCGCCGTGATGCGCGCCGGATCGTCGCCGACGTATTCGGCCCAGTCGAGCGCGAGGCCGCGTGCGCCGAGCAGCTCGATGACCTTCGCCAGATGCTTGTCCTGCCGGCGGCCCGAAAGGATTTCGTCGCCGATGATGATGATGCCGATGCTCATGCCTGCCCCATGTCGATTGCGGTGGCGCGCGAACTCGCACGCAGGTCCTCCAGCGCACGCAGGCAATAATGCCCGAACCACAGCGCCGAGAAGACGAGGATGAAAGCGTAAACCCAGATCATGGCCGCCGCGACGAACGGGAACAGCACCATCATCCAGACCGACGATACCCACACGAAGGTCGGCACGGTGCCGAGCAGCCCGGTCGCGACGCCGATGCCGATCAGCGGCCAGCGGTGCCGGCGCACGAGCGCCCGGCGCTCGTCGCGGCTCGCGTGCAGCGCGAGCGCGTCGTAGGTCATCACGCGGTACGTGAGCCAGCCCCAGATCACGGGCGGCAGCAGCGCGAAAAACGGTGGAATCAGCCACAGCGGGATCGTGACGACCAGCACGACGACGCCGGCCAGCGCCGCCCACAGCGAATTGAACACGCTGCCGAAGAAGGTGCCGCCCCGCTTCGGCTCGAGCGCCGCGAACTGCCGGTTCGACAGGTGCTTGATCACGACCGGCATCGAAATCGTCGCGATCAGCAGCAGCACGGTCAGCACGATCAGCGGAATCGCGAGCGACACGACCACGAACGGCGCGACGACCGCATGCAGCTGCGACATGCCGATCGCGTCGAACGCGCGGTACAGCAGGGCCGTCAGCACGAAGCCGTCGAGCGCGCCGCGTGCGAGGTCCAGCAGCGTCTGCCACGAAAACCACAGCACGACGCCCCACAGGACGGCCGAGACGAGAAACGGCATCAGGGTGAGCCAGAGCATGCGCGGATGCAGTGCGCTCGCCAATGCCCGGACGAAGGAACGCAGCAAGTCGTTCATGCGAGCCTGTATCGACGGAGAAAAACGGGGAAAGGATAAACCACGCGGCCCGCATGCGCCAAAGCACATGCGGGCCGCGTGGGAGAGCCGCTCAACGTGGGAATGGCCGGATCAGGCCGACGCCGCGCCGCGCTTGGCGGGGAACAGGCGCCGGAAGATCCGCACGAACGCGAGGCCGTGCTGCGCCCAGAAGCCTTCGCCATAGGACACGCCCTCGACCTGGTCGCGGATGCCGGTCGGCTCGACCGTGCGGTTCCACGACGCGGTGCCGAACATCATGTCCCACCACGGGAACAGCACGCCGAAGTTGCAGCCGTACTTCGTGCCTTCGTGGCCGTAGCCGACCGCGTGGTGGCGCCGGTGGAAGATCGGGCTCACGAACAGGCGCTCGCCGAGCCAGCCGAACGACAGGCGCGCATTCGTGTGCTGAATGCTCTGCATGAAGTTGGTGAACGCGGTCAGCACGACGAACTGCGACGGCGTCACGCCGATCACGAGCGCGATCGCCGCGAAGAAGCACGACTGGATCACGTCGTCGAGCACGTGGTTGCGGTCGTCGCACCACAGCGACATCTGGCGCTGGCTGTGATGCACGGCGTGCAGCTCCCACCAGACGCCGAACTTGTGCTGCCAGCGGTGATACCAGTAGCCGGCGAAATCGAGCACGACGAGATAGATCGCGAACGCGACGATCGGCTTCGAGGTCACGCCCGGCCACAGGTAGTCGAGGTTGACGTTCGCGACCCCGTGCAGGCGCAGCCACGCCTGGAAGTTGTCGAACAGCGGCTGCAGCGCGAAGAAGAAGAACAGCGAATAGATGCCGAGCTTCGCGATCGCGGTGTAGATCACGTCGACCCGCACGGCACGGCGGTTCGTCCAGCGCTCGACGGGCCGCAGCGCCTCGAGCGGGCGCAGCAGCACGAACATCAGCACCATCTGCAGCGCGCCGACGATCACCCAGTACAGCGCGTCGTAGGTGTCCTCGTCGTAGTCCATCAGGTTGAACTTGAAGAGGAGCGGCTGCACGACGTCGACGTACAGCCAGGTCTGGATGTCCGATACGAACGCATCGATCAGGTGCAGCATCGTTCTCCCCCGCCCGTCACGCGCCGTTCGCGGCGCGCCACGGCGCGCGGTCGTAGAAGTAGATCCCGTGCGGCGAACGGCCGACGGCGATCGTCTGCACCAGCTTGCGCGACGCCAGGTCGATGATCCCGACCTTCTTCGCGAAGCGGAACGTCACCCACAGCGTCTTCTTGTCGGCGGACAGCTCCATGTCGTCCGGGCCCGGCAGCAGGCCGGTGATGTCACCGACGTTGGTGAGCGTGTTCTCGTCGATGATGCTGATCGTGTTCGCGACCCGGTTCGTCACGGCGACGTGCGTGCCGTCGGCGAGCGAACGGAAGTTGTGCGCGCCCTTGCCGGTATAGATCTGCTTGACGACCTTCTGGTTGCGCCAGTCGACCACCGCGACGTAATCCGCGCCCGTCATCCCGACGAGCAGGTACTTGTCGTCCGGCGTGAGCCACAGGCCGGCCGGCACCTTGCCGACCTTCATCTTCCACTTGACCGTCTGCGTCGGCAGGTCGATCGCCGCGATCTCGCCGGACACCTGCAGCGACACGAGCAGCGTCTTGCTGTCCTTCGTGAACGCGAGGTGGCTCGGCATGACTTCGAGCGGCACGCGCTTCACGAGCTTCAGGTCGCGGCCGTCGTAGCCGTAGATGTCGACGCGGTCGAGGCGCAGGCCGGCGGCCGCGAACCACTTGCGGTCGGGCGAGAAACCGAGCTGGTAAGGATCGTCGATCCCTTCGACGGTGCGCTGCAGCTTGCCCGTCTTCGGATCGAGGAACATCAGGCTGTTCGAGACCGAATTTGCAACGATCAGCGACGAATTGTCGGGCGTTGCCATCAGATGGTGCGGTTCCTTGCCGGTCGGCATCGTGCCGACGACCTGACGGGTCTGCTGGTCGATCAGGGAAAGCGTCGCTTCGGCCGAATTGAGGATGATCACGTTATTCGCGTGGGCGGCGGGCGCCAGCACGGCGGCGGCCAGCGCGAGCGTGCGGCCGAGGGAAAGGAAAGTGCGCATGAAGACTCACGTCGTGGAACAACCGTCATTGTAAAACGTTCAACCGGCCCGGCCGGTTGACCTGGGCCGGCATTGCGCCACTTCGACGCACGCGGCGGCGGCCCGGCCGGGCGGCCCGGCAAGCGCCGCGCGGCCGGCCGGGGCCCGCCGCCGCCGCGGAGCCCGGGAAGCCGATGTTGCGCTAGCGCTGCATCGACTCCCAGACCTTGTGCAGACGCTTGACAGAGACAGGCATCGGCGTGCGCAGTTCCTGCGCGAACAGCGAAATCCGCAATTCCTCGAGCAGCCAGCGGAATTCCGCGAGCCGCGGATCGGCGACGCCGCCGCGCTGCGACACCGCGCGCTGGTACTGCTGGGCGAGCGGCAGCAGGTCGGCCGACTGCTTCGCGTCGCGCGCCGGATCGGCCTTCAGCTTGTCGATCCGCAGCGCGATGCCCTTCAGGTAGCGCGGGAAGTGCGCGAGTTGCGCGTAGGGCGTATCGATCACGAAGCGCTTGCCGACCAGCGCGGCGAGCTGCTGCTGCAGGTCCGCATGCGCCTGCGCGAACGGCTTCGCCTGCGCGAGCTTCTTCACGAGCCCCGCGTATTCGGCCAGGACCTGCCCGACCAGCCGCGCGATTTCCTGCGCGAGCAGGTTCAGGCGGCTTCGGCCCTCGTCACGGCGCGCGTGGAAGCTCGCGTCGTCGTCGGGCAGCGGGTCCTGCAGGCACGCGCGGTCGAGCGCCGTGTCGATCAGCTGGTCGCGCAATTCGTCCTGCGTGCCGAGCGACATGTACTGCATCGCCATCTCGCGCAGGCCCGGCAGGTTCTTCTCGAGGAACTTGATCGGCTCCTTCAGCTGCAGCGCGAACAGCCGCCGCAGGCCGGCCCGGTGGATGCGCGCGGCCTCCTCCGGCGAATCGAACACCTCGACGTCGCAATGCGTGCCGCGATCGACGAGCGCCGGGTAGCCGTACAGCGTCTGGCCGCGCCGGCGGATTTCCAGCAGCTCGGGGAGCTTGCCGAAATTCCACGTCGTCAGGTTCTCGTACAGCGCCGTCGCGCCGGCTTCCGCCGGAGCGGACGTCTGCGGCGCCGCGCCCTTCGCGGGCTTCGGGCCGCGGCCGGGTGCGCCGGCCGGACCAGCCGCCGCCGGCACCTGGCCGACCGGCTGACCCGCATCGCCCTCCCCGCCAGCCGCGATCGTCGACGCCGCCGCGATCTTCTGGAACTGCTGCTGCGCCTGCGCGCCCAGCTCCTGGCGAAGCTGCGCGAGATTGCGCCCCATCGCGAGCTGGCGGCCGTGCTCGTCGATCACCTTGAAGTTCATGAACAGGTGCGCGGGCAGCGTCTCGAGCTTGAAATCGGCCGTTTTCATCGCGACCTGCGTCTCGCCGCGCACGTCGGCGATCAGCGCCTCGACGAGGCCGCCCGCGCCGAAGCGCTCGCGGCCCATCCGCTCGACGAAGCCGGCCGCGTATTCGGGCAGCGGCACGCAGTGCCGGCGCAGCTTCTGCGGCAGCGACTTCAGCAGCAACTGCACCTTTTCCTTCAGCATCCCCGGCACGAGCCACTCGCAGCGGCGCGCGTCGACCTGGTTCAGCGCATACAGCGGCACCGCGAGCGTCACGCCGTCGCGCGGCGTGCCCGGCTCGAAGTGATACGTGAGCGCCATCTCGACGCCGGCCATCGTCGCCCGCTTCGGGAACAGCTCGGTCGTCACGCCGGCCGCCTCGTGGCGCATCAGGTCGTCGCGCGACAGGTACAGCAGCCGCTGCTTGTCCTCGGGCTGGCCGCCCTTCTTCACCTCGTCGCGATACCAGCGCTCGAATGCGGCGCCCGTGTGGATGCCCGCCGGAATCGCCTGGTCGTAGTACGCGTAGATCAGCTCGTCGTCGACCAGCACGTCCTGCCGGCGCGACTTGTGCTCGAGCTGCTCGATGTCGGCGAGCAGCTTGCGGTTGTGCGCGAAGAACAGCAGCTTCGTGTCGAATTCGCCTTCGACCAGCGCGCCGCGGATGAACAGCTCGCGCGCCCGCGCCGGATCCTGCTTGCCGAACGCGACGCGCCGGCGGTGGTAGATCGGCAGCCCGTACAGCGTCGCGCGCTCGAACGCGCTGACCTGCGCCGGGCGCTTCTCCCAGTGCGGCTCCGACAGCGATTTCTTCAGCAGGTGCGCGCCGATCTTCTCGACCCACTCCGGCTCGATCTTCGCGAGGCAGCGCGCATACAGCCGGCTCGTCTCGACGAGCTCGGCCGCCATCACCCAGCGGCCGGCCTTCTTCGCGAGCACGGAGCCCGGCCACAGGTAGAACTTGATCCCGCGCGCGCCGAGATAGTGCGGATCGTCATCGGCCTTCAGGCCGAGGTTGCCGAGCAGGCCCGTCAGCAGGGCCAGATGGACCTGTTCGTACGTCGCCTCGGCTTCGTTGAGCCGCCAGCCGTGCTCGCGCACGACGGTCAGCAGCTGCGAATGGACGTCGCGCCACTCGCGCAGCCGCAGGTGCGACAGGAAGTTCTGCCGGCATGCGTCGACGAGCTGGCGGTTCGACTTCTTGTGCGCGACCGCCTCTTCGAACCACGCCCAGATCTTCAGCCACTGCAGGAACTCGGAACGCTCGTCGGCGAACCGGCGGTGCGCCTGGTCGGCCTGCTCCTGCGCTTCGATCGGGCGGTCGCGCGGGTCCTGCACGGACAGCGCGCTCGCGATGATCAGCACCTCGCGCAGCGACTGCTGGTCGCGCGCGGCGAGAATCATCCGGCCGACGCGCGGGTCGAGCGGCAGCCGCGCGAGTTCGCGGCCGAGCGGCGTCAGCGCGTTGTCGTCGTCGACCGCGCCGAGCTCGTTGAGCAGCTGGTAGCCGTCCGCGATCGCGCGGCCGGGCGGCGGCTCGAGGAACGGGAACGATTCGATCGCCGTCAGGTGCAGCGACTTCATCCGCAGGATCACCGACGCGAGCGACGAGCGCAGGATTTCCGGATCGGTGAAGCGCGCCCGCGCCTGGTAGTCGCTTTCCTCGTACAAGCGGATGCAGACGCCGTCGGCCACGCGGCCGCAGCGGCCCGCGCGCTGGTTCGCGGCGGCCTGCGAGATCGACTCGACCTGCAGCTGCTCGACCTTGTTCCGGTACGAATAGCGCTTCACGCGCGCGAGGCCGGTATCGACGACGTAGCGGATGCCCGGCACCGTCAGCGAGGTTTCGGCCACGTTGGTCGCGAGCACGATGCGGCGCGCGTTCGATGCCTTGAACACCTTGTCCTGGTCCGCTGCCGAGAGCCGCGCGAACAGCGGCAGGATCTCGGTGTGCGGCGGATGATGCTTGCGCAGCGCCTCGGCCGCCTCGCGGATCTCGCGCTCGCCGGGCAGGAACACCAGCACGTCGCCGGGGCCTTCGCGGCACAGTTCGTCGACCGCGTCGACGATCGCATCCATCAGGTCGCGCTCGGCTTCGCGCGCGGTCTTCACGCGATCGCGGCCGCCCGTGCCTTCGGCATTTTTCACGGCCGGGCGATCCTCGGCCACCGGCCGGTAGCGCATCTCGACCGGATACAGCCGCCCGCTCACCTCGATCACGGGCGCGGGACGCTCGTCGGTGCCGAAATGGCGCGCGAAGCGGTCGGCGTCGATCGTCGCGGACGTGACGATCAGCTTCAGGTCCGGCCGCCTCGGCAGGATTTCCTTCAGGTAGCCGAGCAGGAAGTCGATGTTCAGGCTGCGCTCGTGCGCCTCGTCGATGATCAGCGTGTCGTACGCCTTCAGCAGCGGATCGGTCTGCGTCTCGGCGAGCAGGATCCCGTCCGTCATCAGCTTGACGGACGCGCCCGGCGCGAGATTGTCGGTGAAGCGCACCTTGTAGCCGACCACCTCGCCGAACGGCGTGCCGAGTTCCTCGGCGATCCGCCGGCCGGTCGACGACGCGGCGAGCCGCCGCGGCTGCGTATGGCCGATCAGGCCCGTGCCGCCGGCGCCGAGGCCGCGGCCGAGATCGAGACAGATCTTCGGCAGCTGCGTGGTCTTGCCCGAGCCGGTTTCGCCGCAGACGATGACAACCTGATGACCGGCGATCGCGCGTGCGATTTCGTCGCGCTTGCCCGACACGGGCAGGCTTTCGGGGTACGTGATCGGCGGGACGGGGTTCGGCGCGACGACGGCGCGCGGCGGCCGCTCGCGGCGCGGGGAACGCTCGCCCGTTGCCTGGGGTGCGCCCTTCGCGGCGGACTGGCGCGCATCGCCGCGCCGTTCGTCACCGCGCGGCCCGCGCGGCGCGTCTGCCGGTTTGCCCGCCGGCTTTTCCTGCTGCTGGCGCGCTGGCTGGCCCTGCTGCTCGCGTGCGTCGGCCGCACCATCCGGGTGCCGGGCCGACGGCGTATTGGCCCGCGTCGGCGCGGGACTTTTAGAAACATTCGACATGGGGGCGCATTATAATCCCGCCCATGAATTCCCAAACCGACCTCCCCCCCGCCCAGACCGGCGCCGCGACGCCGCCGGCCGCCGACGATTCGGCCGCCAGTCACGCGCAGTTCGTCGACTGGATGCGCTCCGTCGCGCCCTATATCCACAAGTTCCGCAACAGCACGTTCGTCGTGGGGTTTGGCGGCGAGGTGGTGCAGCAGGGGCTCCTGAACGCGCTCGTGTCCGACATCGCGCTGCTGCAGGCGATGGGTATCCAGATCGTGCTGGTGCACGGTTCGCGCCCGCAGGTCGAGGAGCAGCTGAGCCTGCACGGTGTCGAATCCGAGTTTTCGCACGGCCTGCGCATCACCGATGCGCGCGCGCTCGAATCCGCGAAGGAAGCGGCCGGCGAAGTGCGTCTCGACATCGAGGCCGCGATCAGCCAGGGTCTGCCGAACTCGCCGATGGCGCACGCGCACATCAGCGTCGTGTCGGGCAACTTCGTGACCGCGCGGCCGGTGGGGATTCTCGACGGGGTCGATTTCGCGCATACAGGCATCGTGCGCAAGATCGACGCCGAGTCGATCCGTCACTCTCTCGCGAGCCGCAAGCTCGTGCTGCTGTCGCCGCTCGGCTTCTCGCCGACCGGCGAAGCGTTCAACCTGTCGATGGAAGACGTCGCGTCGGCCGCCGCGATCGCACTGCGCGCCGACAAGATCATCTTCCTGACCGAAGCGCCCGGCATCGTCGACGACGAAGGCGGGCTGGTGCGCGAAATGTCGCTCGACGCGGCCGCCGAGCTGCTCGATTCCGGCAACGTCCAGGGCGACGACGCGTTCTTCCTGAAGCACTCGATCCGCGCATGCCGCGGCGGCGTGACCCGGGCCCACCTGATCCCGCAGTCGCTCGACGGCAGCATGCTGCTCGAACTGTTCCTGCACGACGGCGTCGGCACGATGATCTCGTACGAGAACCTCGAGAGCCTGCGCGAAGCGACGCCGGACGACGTCGGCGGCATCCTGTCGCTGATCGAGCCGCTCGAGTCGGACGGCACGCTGGTGCGCCGCGGCCGCCACCAGATCGAACGCGACATCGACCACTTCTCGGTGATCGAGCACGATGGCGTGCTGTTCGGCTGCGCGGCGCTGTATCCGTACCAGCAGGAGAAGATCGGCGAGATGGCGTGCCTGACGGTCGCGCCGGAAGCGCAGGGCTCGGGCGACGGCGAACGCCTGCTCAAGCGCATCGAGCAGCGTGCCCGTGCGCGCGGCCTCACGCACATCTTCGTGCTCACGACGCGCACCGAGCACTGGTTCCTCAAGCGCGGCTTCGTCAAGGTCAGCGTCGACGACCTCCCCGAAGACCGCCGCAAACTCTATAACTGGCAGCGCAAGTCGCTCGTGCTGATGAAGCAGCTCTGAGCGCAGGCACGACTGCCCTCCCCCCAGTTCGATTACAGGAGAAGTACACGATGGCTCGAATGATTCAATGCGCGAAGCTCGGCAAGGAAGCCGAAGGCCTCGATTTCCCGCCGCTGCCGGGCGAACTCGGCAAGCGCATTTACGAGAGCGTCTCGAAGGAAGCGTGGCAGGGCTGGCTCAAGCAGCAGACGATGCTGATCAACGAGAACCGCCTGAACATGGCCGACCCGCGCGCGCGCCAGTACCTGATGAAGCAGACCGAGAAGTACTTCTTCGGCGACGGCGCGGACCAGGCGTCCGGCTACGTGCCGCCGACGGAAGGCTGATGATGCGATGCGCGCGGCCGGCAGCCTGCCGGCCGCGCGCTCCGGGAAAGACGGCACCGTGTTTCGCACGGTGCCGTTTTCTTTTGGCGACATGCGCTCGGGGCGTTCCCGCCTCCCGCGCGGCGGCATGGCGTGCCGCTCAGCCGGCCGGCTTCAGCGCACCGCCGTCGCCCGGCTGCGCGCTCCCGTCGGCCGCGGGTGCCGTGCTGCCGCCTTCGGTGCCCCATTCGGCCGCATCGCTGCGCTCGGCCGTCGACAGTTCGTCCGCGCGATACCCGGTGCGATTCAGCAGCGCGAGCATGCAGACGAGCGACACGAGCGCGTAAAGCCCCGACGCGACCGCGACGCCGACGATGCTGCCGGTCGTGTTGAGGATCGCCTGCGCGAGCACGGGCGTGCCGCCGCCGACGACGAGCGCGCTCAGCTGATACGCGAGCGACAGGCCCGTGTAGCGGATGTTCGCCGGGAACACGCGCGCGAGCACGCCGCCGACCGCGCCGTAGAACATCGCCGACGGAATCGTCGAGATGCACATGCCCGCGACGGCGACCCAATACGAACGCGTCGCGAGCGCATGGAACATCACCGGCATCAGCACGATTTCCGGAATCAGGATCCAGCACATCGCGCGGCGCATGTCGACCTTCGACACGAACCACGCGCCGACCGGCTGCATCAGGAACTGCACGACGAGCGAGATCGACAGGATGCCGAGAAACGTGCCCTGCGCGTAGCCGAGCTCCTTCGTCGCCCACGACAGCGCGAACGTGCTGCGGAAGTACGTGACGTTGATCACCGGCAGCGTGCCGGCCGCGAGCAGCACGACGACCCAGTGATCGCGCACGACGTCGCGCAGCGGCAGCTTCACGGTGCGCTTGCGCGCGAGCACGCGCCGCATGTCGGCCGACTCCTCGAGCCTCAGCCGGATCACCATGCCGATGATCACCAGCACGGCCGACAGCAGGAACGGAATGCGCCAGCCCCACATCAGGAACGACGGTGTCGGCAGCGCGCTCAGCGCGAAGAAGGCCGCGGTGGCGAGCAGGTTGCCGGTGGGCGAACCCTGCTGCGCGAACGCCGCGTACAGGATGCTGCGATGCTTCGGCGCGTTCTCGCTCGCGATCAGCACCGCGCCGCCCCACTCGCCGCCGACCGCGATGCCCTGCAGCACGCGCAGCGCGACGAGGCCGGCCGGCGCCCATACACCGATCTGCGCATAACCGGGCAGCAGGCCGATGCCGGTCGTCGCGAGCCCCATCATCACCAGCGTGATCACGAGCGCGGTCTTGCGGCCGACACGATCGCCGAGATGCCCGAACACGATGCCGCCGAGCGGCCGCGCGGCGAAGCCGGCCCAGAACGTGACGAACGCAAGCAGCGTCGCGACGCCGGGATCCATCCTGCTCGAAAAGAACACCTTGCCGAACACGAGCGCCGCGGCGGTGCCGTAAATGTAGAAGTCGTACCACTCGATCGTGGTGCCGACGAACGCCGCGAAGGCGGCGCGGCCGGGCCGCGGCTGCTGCGCGGCGGACGGGGATGGCTGACGGCTCATCGATGTCTCCATGTTTGTGTTTCCGGGGCGCGACTGCCGCGCGCCTTTCCCGGGTGGCCGGCATGGCGCCGCCGGCCGGCGGCGTCGTGTCAGCCGGGGGCTTCCCTCAGCACGCCGGCGTCGAGCAATTGCTGCTGGAGCGCGGGATCGACGCCGAGGCGATCGAGCACCGCGCGCGTGTCGCCGCCCAGCGCGGGCGGCGGCGAACGATAGGTAGCCGGCGTGCGCGACAGCTTCACCGGCGACGCGGTGCCGCGATACGCGCCGATCTCGACAAACAGGTTCCGGTGCAGCGCATGCGGATCGTGCGCGACGTCGGCCACCGTTCGCACCGGCCCGCACGGCACGCCGGCCGCCATCAGGTCGCGCGCGAGCGGCTCGCAAGCGTGCGCGGCGAGCCGCGCTTCCAGTTCGGCCTTCAGCTCGGGACGGTGCGCGCAGCGGTTGCGGTTGTCGACGAAACGCGGATCGCCCGCGAGCGCCGGCGCACCGAGATGCGCGACGAGCCGCGCGAACTGCCGGTCGTTGCCGATCGCGAGGAAGATCGGCACGGTCGCCGTGCGGTAGCTGTCGTATGGCGCGATGTTCGGATGCGCGTTGCCGCTGCGCGCCGGCACGCGCCCCGAACCGAAGAAGTTCGGCAGGTGCGGATGCAGCAGCGACACGCCGCAGTCGTACAGCGCGATGTCGATCGATTGCCCGAGCCCGCTCTTCTCGCGCTCCGCGAGCGCCAGCAGGATGCCCGCGAGCGCATTGAGGCCCGTGACCATGTCGACGATCGGCAGACCGATGCGCGTCGCGTCGCCGTCGCGCTCGCCGTTGACGCTCATCAGCCCCGCCATCGCCTGGATCACCGCGTCGTAGCCAGGCAACCCGCCGAGCGGACCGTCCGCGCCGAAGCCCGTCACCGCGCAGTGGATCAGCCACGGGAAGCGCGGCTGCAAGTCGCGTGCATAGTCCATCCCCCAGCGCGCGAGCGTGCCCGGCTTGAAGTTCTCGACGAGCACGTCCGCCTCGTCGAGCAGGTGCCACAGGATCGCGCGCCCTTCGTCGCGCGACAGGTCGAGCGCGAGCCCTTCCTTGTTGCGGTTGACGCCCGCGAAGTACCAAGCGGTATCGCCGAGGAACGGCGGCCCCCAGCCGCGCGTCTCGTCGCCGTCCGGCGGCTCGATCTTGATCACCGTCGCGCCGTGATCGGCGAGTGCCTGCGTGCAGTACGGGCCGCCGAGCACGCGGCTCAGGTCGACGACCTTCAGGCCGTCCAGTGCGCCACGCGAAGCGGTCATCGTTCGACCTCCGGCAGCAGGTCGAGCGCGGTATCGAGCGCGATGGGCGTGCCGCGCAGCAGCGCAGCGCAGGCGGCGGATTCGTCGTCGCGCGATGCCGGCGCAAGCGGGTCGACCGGCAGCAGCTTGTGGCGCACGACCAGGTGCGCGAGCGCGAGACGCCGGAAATCCGGCGCGAGCCGCGCGCCCTCGCACGCCATCAGCACGGCCGCGCTTGCGTAGTACAGCGCGGACGCGGCCTGCCGCACGCGTGCGTCGTCGCCTTCCGCCGCGACCCGCGCAAGCGCGTCGCAGGCGCGCGCGAGGATGCGCCGCAGCGCCGCGCGGCTCGCGTCGGGCAGCGGCGCCGCGCCGAGGCGGTCGCCGAGAAAGGTACGCAGCGCGTCGAGCGCCTGCTCGCGCTGCGCGGCCCGCGCGACGTCGAGCGCGACGATGTTGCTCGTGCCTTCCCAGATCGAGCCGAGATGCGCATCGCGCACGAGGCGCGCATCGCTCCATTCCTCGATGTAGCCGGTGCCGCCGCGCACTTCCATCGCATCGCCCGTCACGCGCCGCGCATCGCGGCACGCGCGGAACTTGATCAGCGGCGTCAGGATCCGCACGCAGCGCGCGGCCTGCTCGTCGCCGGCATCGGCCTGCGGCAGCAGCAGCGCGATCTGCATGAACATCGCGCGCGCGGCCTCGGCCGGCAGCAGCATCTTCAGCAACTGGCGCTGCATCAGCGGCATCTCGATCAGCTTGCGGCCGAACGCCTCGCGGTGCGCGGCGACGTGCAGCGCCTCGTTCAGCGCGCGCCGCATCAGCCCCGCCGCGCGCACGCCGTTCGACAGCCGCGACATGTTGATCATGTCGGCCATCTGGTGGAAACCGCGGCCGATCTCGCCGATCAGAAACGCCTGCGCGCCTTCGAGCGCGATCTCGCCGCTCGCCATCGACCGGCTGCCGAGCTTGTCCTTCAGGCGCACGATCCGGTAGCGGTTGCGCGTGCCGTCCGGCAGCGTCTTCGGCAGCAGGAACAGCGCGAGGCCCTTGATGCCGTCCGGCGCGCCGTCGGGCCGCGCGAGCACCATCGCGAGATCGGCATCCGCGTTCGAGCAGAACCACTTGTCGCCGGTCAGGCGCCAGACGGTCTCGCCATGCGCGTCCGTCTCGCGCGTCGCCCGCGTGGCGATCCGGCCGACGTCGGAACCCGCCGCCTGCTCGGTCATGAACATCGCGCCCTGGTACAGCGTGTCGAAGTCGCGCGACGCGAGCCTCGGCAGGTAGCGCGCGACGAGCGCCGGATCGCCGAAGCGGCGCAGCGTACGCGTCAGCGAATCGGTCATGCTGACCGGGCAGCACAGCCCGAATTCCGCCTGCACGAACAGGAACGTCAGCGCGTACTTGACGAGCGGCGCAACGGATTCCGCCCCGTGGCTCAACGACGCGAGCCCGAGCTCGGCATACGCGACACGTTCGAGCGCGACATACGCGGGATCCTTGTCGATCCGCTGCACGGCCTCGCCGCGCCGGTTGCGGTGTTCGAGCACGGGCGGATGCTTGTCCGCGCGCGCCGCCCATTCGTCGAGTTCGCCCGACACGCGTGCGCCGAGCGCGCGCAGCCGAGGCTCCAGTTCGGCATAGTGCGCGTCGCCGAGATGCAGCTTCAGCAACGCGCCGAGATCGGGATCGGCCGTGAAGAAATCGAGGCCCCGGCTGTCGGGGATGTTGGATGCGCCGGCGTCCGGCGTGCGAGCGGTGTCGTTCATGCGTGCGTCTCCTGGGTTGCCTGCACATCGGCCGGCGGGGGGCGCCGCGGCGCCCGGCCCGTCCCGTGCAAAGCTTTCCGCAGAGCGTAGGCGCGCGATCGATAAGCGTCCAATACAGGATTTATCCGGTACGATAGATATCGCTTATCGATGCCGACGCCGCGAGGAGACACCATGGAACTGAGGCAGTTGCGCTACTTCGTGGCGGTCGCCGAGGAACTGCATTTCGGGCGCGCGGCAAAGCGCCTGTTCATCTCGCAGCCGGCGCTGAGTTTCGATATCCGCAAGTTCGAGGACGCGCTCGGCGTCCAGCTGTTCTCGCGCACCAACAAGACCGTCGCGCTGACCAACGCGGGCGAGGTGCTGCTCGGCGAAGCGCGCCGGCTGCTGCTGCAGGCGGCCGAGGCCGAACGCCTGACGGTGCGCTCCGCGTCGGGCCTCGCGGGCCGGCTGCGGATCGGCTTCGTTCATTCGATGCTGTATCGCGGGCTGCCCGATGCGGTGCGGCGTTTCGAGGCCGACTACCCGGGCGTCGAGGTCGTGCTGAGCGAGATGAACACGCAGGCGCAGGTGCAGGCGATCCAGCGCGGCCAGATCGATCTCGGCTACGCGCACTGGGGCCACTTCCCGCCCGAGGTCGAATCGGTACCTGTCTATGCGGAACCGTTCGTGTGCTGCCTGCCGGCCGCACATCCGCTCGCGCGGCGCAGGCAGGTCGCGCTTGCCGCACTGGCCGCGGAACCGTTCATCCTGTTCCCGCGCGAAGCGGCGCCGCACTATCACGACCTGATCATCGCGCAATGCGTGAACGCCGGCTTCAGCCCGCTGATCCGCCACGAAGCGCGGCTGTGGCAGACGATCCTGTCGATGATCGAGTTCGGGATGGGCGTCGCGCTGGTGCCGCGCGTGCTGCAGCAGGCGAAGAGCGACCGGCTCGCGTTCCGGCCGCTGAAGGATGCGTCGCTCGAATCGCGCACGCTCGCGCTGAAGCGCAGCGGCACCGCCGAGCCGGTTGCGCTGCGCTTCGCCGACTACGTGCGCGCGTCGATCGACGCACTGCCCGCGCTCGCGGGCTGAGTGCACGGCTCGCGAACCGGTGCTTGCGGCTATTTGAAAAAAATTGCAGAAAGGGCTTTACGAACCCCAAAAGCTCTGACATAATTTGATTCTTCTTTGGGCGGTTAGCTCAGCGGTAGAGCACTGCCTTCACACGGCAGGGGTCACTGGTTCGATCCCAGTACCGCCCACCAAAGAATTCAAGGGCCTGCGTCTCACGACGCAGGCCCTTTTCGTTTTGGCGTCGCGCGTGCTCCGAGCGACGCGGGCGCCATGTCATTCGACGACGCCCGCGTCCACACGCAGCTACCCAGATACCGGCTTACCGTGCGTGCCCCACCCGCTGCGCCGTCGCATCGAACGCCCGTTTCGCCTTGTCGACGATCTCGTCGACCTCCGCCTCGCGAATCACGAGCGGCGGCGACAGCAGCATCCGGTCGCCGGTCGCGCGCATGATCAGGTTGCCGTTGAAGCAGAAGTCGCGGCAGATCGTCCCGATATCGACGTTCGCACCGAACCGCTCGCGCCGGTTCCGGTCGCGCGCAAGCTGCACGCCTGCCACGAGCCCCGCTCCCGAAATCTCCCCGACGATCGGATGGTCGCCCAGCGCATCGCGCAGCCGGCGCTGGAAGTACGGCCCGATGTCGTTCTTCACGCGCTCGACGATCCCTTCGTCGCGCAGCAGCTTCAGGTTCGCGACCGCGACGGCTGCCGCCACCGGGTGGCCCGAGTACGTGAGGCCGTGATTGAATTCGCCGTTGTCGATGATCGGCCGCGCCACGCGCTCGTGAATGCCGACAGCCCCCATCGGCACGTAGCCCGACGTGAGGCCCTTCGCCATCGTGATCAGGTCCGGCTCGAAGCCGAAGTGCTGGTGCGCGAACCATTCGCCGGTACGCCCGAACCCGCCGATCACTTCGTCGGCCACCAGCAGGATGTCGTACTTGCGGCAGATCCGCTGGATTTCCGGCCAGTACGTCGACGGCGGGAAGATCACGCCGCCCGCGCCCTGGAACGGCTCGCCGATGAACGCCGCGACGTTTTCCGCGCCGAGTTCGAGGATCTTCGCCTCGAGCTGCTGCGCGCGGGCCAGGCCGAATGCTTCCGGCGTTTCGCCGGCCGCCGCCTCGCCGAAGAAATACGGCTGGTCGATGTGCACGATGTGCTCGACCTTCGACGGCATCTGCTCGTGCATGTAGCCCATCCCGCCGAGCGTGCCGCCGGCGATCGTCGAGCCGTGGTAACCGTTCTTGCGCGAGATCACGAACTTCTTCTGCGGCTGGCCCTGCACGCGCCAGTACTGGTGCACGAGGCGCAGCACGGTGTCGTTGCCTTCCGAGCCGCTGTTGCAATAGAAGAAGTGGTTGAAGCCGTTCGGCGTGACTTCCGCGAGCATCGCGGAGAGTTCGATCACCGGCGGGTGCGTGGTCTTGAAGAAGGTGTTGTAGAACGGCAGTTCCTGGATCTGGCGATACGCGGCGTCGGCGAGTTCCTTGCGGCCGTAGCCGACGTTCACGCACCAGAGGCCGGCCATCCCGTCGATGACCTTGTTGCCGTCCGAGTCCCACAGGTAGACGCCGTCGGCCTTCACGATCACGCGGCTGCCCGAGCGGTTCAGCGCGCCCATGTCCGAGAACGGGTGGATGTGGTGCGCGGCGTCGAGCGCGCGGTATTCGGCGGTCGAATGCGGTGAGAAGGCTTCGTTTCGATCGGTCATGTTTCCTCCGGATAACGCTGCCGCACGCTCAGACGTGCAGCAGCAGATGCCTGCGCTCCCACGAGCTGATCACGCGGAAAAACGCTTCGTATTCGGTGTCCTTCAGCGCCAGGTAGGCCTTCACGAACTTGTCGCCGAGAATGCCGGCGAGCGGCGTGCACGCCGCCATCAGCGAGATCCCCTCCTCGAGATTGCGCGGCAGCTGGTACGGCAGGTTGTAGCCGTCCGACGCGATCGGCTCGGTCGGCGCGAGCTGCTGCGACAAGCCAAGATAGCCGGCGGCGAGCGTCGCCGCGAACGCGAGGTACGGGTTGCAGTCGACGCCCGGGATCCGGTTCTCGATGCGCCGCGCCGATGCGCCCGACTGCGGGATGCGGAAGCCGACCGTGCGGTTGTCGTAGCCCCACTGCACGTTGATCGGCGCGGCCATGAAGCGCGACAGGCGGCGATACGAGTTGATGTACGGCGCGAAGATCGGCATCAGCGCCGGCGTGTACTTCTGCAGCCCCGCGAGATAGCTGTGGAACATCGGCGACACGGCGCCGTCTTCGCCCGAGAACAGGTTGCGCCCCGTGCGCGCGTCGGCCAGGCTCTGGTGGATGTGCATCGCCGAGCCGGGTTCGTCCTGCATCGGCTTCGCCATGAAGGTCGCGTACATGTTGTGACGCAGCGCGGCCTCGCGCACCGTGCGCTTGAACAGGAACACCTGGTCGGCCAGCGACAGCGCATCGCCGTGCACGAAGTTGATCTCCATCTGCGCGGCGCCGACTTCATGGATCAGCGTCTCGATATCGAGCCCCTGCATCTCGCAGTATTCGTAGATGTCCTCGAACAGTGAATCGAACTCGTTGACGGCCTCGATCGAATACGACTGCCGGCCGGTTTCCGCGCGCCCGGTGCGGCCGACCGGCGGACGCAGCGGCAGGTCCGGATCGGCGTTCATGTCGACCAGATAGAACTCGAGCTCGGGCGCAACGACCGGCTGCCAGCCTTTCGCCTTGTACAGGTCGAGCACACGGCGCAGCACGTAGCGCGGCGAGATCTCGACCGGCGAGCCGTCGAAGTGCACGCAATCGTGAATTACCTGCGCGGTCGGATCGACGGCCCACGGAATCAGGCAGATCGTCGACGGATCGGGCACGCACACCATGTCGGGATCGGTCACGCCGGTCAGCGTGCCGTCCTCCGGATAGTCGCCGGTGACGGTCTGCACCATCACGGCCTGCGGCAAGCGCATCGATTCGCCGGATTCGAACTTGTTGCGCGGAATGATCTTGCCGCGCGCGATGCCGGCCATGTCGGGAATGATCGCCTCGACCTCGGTGATGCGGTGCTGTCGCAGGAATTCGCTCAGTTCGGGTTGCATGATCGGCCTCTGTCAGTCGACGTCGGATGCGGCCGGCGACGGCATCGCGCCGCCGGCCGCATGAATGCGATGGGTCATGCGCGCGCGGCACGCCGCGCCGAATGCCGCGAAGATGTCGCGCGACAGCGGCTGTTCCGCGTAGCGCCATTCGGGATGCCACTGCACGCCGAGCGCGAACGCACGCGCGCCGCGCACGCTGACGGCCTCGACCAGCCCGTCGGGCGCGCTGGCTTCGACGACGAGCCCCGCGCCGAGCTGCGCGATGCCCTGGTCGTGCAGCGAATTGACCGTCGCTTCGGGTGCGCCGTGCGCGATCCGCTGCAGCAGGCCGCCCGGCGCGAACTGCACGACGTGCGCGGGGCCGTACTGCCGTTCGAGCGGATCGGCCGGCCGCTCGCGGTGATCGTCGAAGCCGGTCGTCGCGTGCAGCCGCTGATGCAGCGTGCCGCCGTAGGCAACGTTCAGCTCCTGCATGCCGCGACAGATCGCGAGTACGGGCACGCCCGCGTCGATCGCCGCGCGGATCAGCGGCAGCGCGGTCGCATCGCGCGCGGGATCGTGCAGCGTGTCGGGCGCGCTCGCGGCACCGCCGTAATGATGCGGCTCGACGTTCGAGTAACTGCCGGTCAACAGCAACCCGTCGACCGCCGCGACGATCGCATCGGCCGGCTGGCGCGCGCCGAGCGCGGGCAGCACGAAGGCAAGCACGCCCGCGCCGTCGACGAGCGCGGCCAGGTACTTCTCCCCCGCCGTGTGGTTCGGATGCGCACCGCGCAGGATGCGGTCGGCGGTCACGGCTACGATCGGTCGCGCACGCATGGGTGTCTCTCCGGCAATCGCGCGCGACACGTTCGCACGCGGGACGATGAAGGTTCGCGCCGGCACCGCCCGCGCGCACCACGATGCGCCGCATGCCCAAACGCGATCCTGCCGCGCGGACGATGCGGCAACAGGCGGTGCGGCCCGGAACGGACGTGGAAAGGGACGCTAGGGCAACAACGATGCGCTGCCGTCGCACTGCACCGCGCTGAACACGCGGGCAGCCACGAGGTTGAAGCGGCGCAGGCCGCGACGGGAAATGGCGAAGAAACGAGGTTCGCGCAAAGAGGCGGCACGCGTGCCGCGATCAGCATGCCGGATCGGCCCGGCCTGAGGCGGCGCGCCCGCCGACGGACTTCGCGTCCGGCGTATCGAAGGGCTGGCGGCTTTCACGATCGTACTCGACTGACGGATGAATGCAGGACACGTGTCGCGATGAAGCGCATGCGGCAATGCCGCGCGGCGACACGTCGGCAAGGTGTCTCGCCGCGCATTCCGGTGCGGTGCGGCCACGATCGATGGCCCGCCGCCGGTGCGCGCGTGACGACTTCCTGACATTCAGCTTATATCACCCAAAAATTGCGTCAAATTTTCAGGTGCGGATGACGACATCGATCAGACGAAACCCGGACGAAAAAAAACGGCACCGATCTCGTGGATCGATGCCGTGTTGTGCATTGCATCGGTGCGGCACGCTGCCGCATCCGCGCGGCCCGGGTTCAGCGATGCGCGAGCGCGGTTTCGACGAGCGTCTGCAATAGCGGCACAATCCGCGCCGCACGCGTTTCGTCGTACGCGTAGGGGCGCGTCTCTTCCATGTAGGTGATCTGCGAGAGCTCGAGCTGCACGGCCTCGACGCCCGTTTCGGGCACGCCGTAGTGGCGCGTGATGTAGCCGCCCTTGAAGCGCCCGTTCGCGACGGCCGTATAGCCGCCATGTTCGAGCACGCGCGCGGCGAGCGCTTCCGCCAGGCCCGGCGCGGCACTTGCACCGCTCGACGTGCCGAAGTTGAAGTCCGGCAGGCGGCCGTCGAAGAAGCGCGGCACGTGCGAGCGGATCGAATGCGCTTCCCACACGAGCACGCGGCCGTGCTCGCGCTTCAGGCGTGCGACCTCGCCTTGCAGCGCGTCGTGATACGGCAGCCAGTAGCGGTCGCGGCGACGCATGATCTCGTCGTTGCCGGGCAGCGCGTTCGCCGGATACAGCGGCGCCTTGTCGAACGTATCGACCGGCACGAGCCCCGTCGTGTCCTGCCCCGGGTACAGGTTCTCGTTGTCGGGCGGACGGTTCAGGTCGACGACGTAGCGCGCATGCGACGGCACGAGGATCGATGCGCCGAGGCCGGCCGCGAAGCCGTACAGCCGTTCGAGATGCCAGTCGCAATCGTCGACGAAACGCGCGTCGGCCGTCATCGTCGCGGCGATGTCGTCGGGGATGTGCGTGCCTGCGTGCGGAATCGAGATCAGCAGCGGCAGCGTGCCCTGCTTCAGCGTGAATACAGCCGGTTGTTCAGTCATGTCGCATCACCGTTGAAAGTCTGCCGGCGCACGCAGGCGGCGTGCGCCGGTTGCCGCGCGTCAGCGCAGCAGTTGCGCCAGCGCGGCGCGGTAGTCGGCATACGCGACGGCTTCGTCGCGATGGCGGCGGCCGCTCACGACGCGCTCGCCGCCCGTGTAGACGTCGAGCACCGGCGTCTCGCCGTGCTCCGCGAACACGATACCCGACAACCACGACGTGCTGTCGTGTTCGGCGATCGCCGGATGATCGGGATCGAGCACGAGCCAGTCGGCGCGGCACCCTTCGCGCAGCGCACCGACGCGCCGCCCGCTGGCCTGCGCGCCGCCCGCGAGCGACGCGTCGAACAGGCGATCGGCGACATGCGCCTGCGTGTCGCTCGCCAGCACGTTGCGCGCGCGGTGCACGAGCCGTTGCCCGTATTCGAGCAGGCGCAGCTCGGCACGCCAGTCGACCGACGCGTGGCTGTCCGAGCCGACGCCGATCACGCCGCCTTGCGCGAGATAGTCGACGGCCGGGAACACGCCGTCGCCGAGGTTCGCCTCGGTCGTCAGGCACAGGCCGGCGACCGCGCGACGCTGCGCGAGCGCGGACGTTTCGGCCGCGTCGACGTGCGTCGCGTGCACGAGACACCAGCGCGCGTCGACATCGAAGCGATCGAGCAGCCATTGCACGGGGCGCGCGCCGTAGGCACGCACGCAGTCGTCGACTTCGGCCGTCTGCTCGGCGATATGGATATGCACGGGCGCGTCGTCGGGCAGCCCGTCGAGCAGCACGCGCAACCCGTTCTCGGACACCGCGCGCAGCGAGTGCGGCGCGACGCCGTAGCGCAGCCCGCCGTGCTCCGGCGCCGCGCGACGCATCGCGTCGAGCAGCTCGAGCAGGCCGTCGGGCGTATTGATGAAGCGGCGCTGGTCGTCGCGCGGCGGCTTGTTGCCGAAGCCGGCGAACTGGTACGACACGGGCAGCATCGTGATGCCGATGCCGGCCGAGCGCGCGGCGTCGACCACGCGCGTGCCGAGTTCCGCGATCTGCGGATAACGCGAGCCGTCCTGCGCGTGATGCACGTAGTGGAATTCGCACACCGACGTATAGCCGCACTTGAGCATCTCGACGTACAGCCAGCGTGCGATCGCGGCGAGCGCGTCGGGCGTGATCTTCAGCGCGAAGCGGTACATCAGGTCGCGCCAGCTCCAGAAGCTGTCGGCCGGATTCGCGCGGTATTCGGTGAGCCCCGCCATCGCGCGCTGGAACGCGTGCGAATGCAGGTTCGGCATGCCGGGCAGCACCGGCCCGGCCGCACGCGCGACGCCTGCCGGGGCGTCGGTGTCGGGCGTCACGCCGGTCAGCGTGCCGGCCGCGTCCCAGCGCAGCAGCACGTTACGGCGCCAGCCGTCGGGCAGGTACGCATGGTCTGCGAACAACAGGGTGTCGGTCATAAGGCTATCTATCCATTCATCCGGCGAAACACGGTCGTGCCGCCGCGTACGACCTGCTCGCACAGCGGCCGGCCGATCCAGTAGGCGAGCTCCGCCAGCGAGCCGACCGACCACGCGGCGAAGTCGGCCTGGCGACCGACCTCGAGCGCGCCGTGGCGATCCGCGCGGCCGAGTGCCGCGGCCGCGTGGCGCGTCACGCCCTGCAGCACTTCGGGCACCGTCATGCGGAACAGCGTGCAGCCCATGTTCAGCGTCAGCAGCAGCGATTCGAGCGGCGACGTGCCGGGGTTGTGATCGGTCGCGAGCGCGATCGGCACGCCGTGCTTGCGCAGCAGCTCGATCGGCGGCAGTTGCGTCTCGCGGATGAAGTAGTACGCACCGGGCAGCAGCACGGCGACCGTGCCGGCCGCCTTCATCGCCTCGATGCCGGCTTCGTCGAGGAATTCGAGGTGGTCGGCGGACAGTGCCCGATAGCGGGCGGCAAGCGCCGTGCCGCCCGCGTTCGACAGTTGCTCCGCATGCAGCTTCACGGGCAGCCCGCGCCGCGTCGCGGCTTCGAACACGCGCTCGGTCTGGGCGAGCGAAAAGCCGATGCGTTCGCAGAACACGTCGACCGCGTCGACGAGGCCTTCATCGGCCAGCGCCGGCAGCATCCGGTCGCACACTTCGTCGATGTATTCGTCCGCGCGGCCCGCATATTCCGGCGGCAGCGCATGCGCGCCGAGGAACGTCGTGTAGACCGTGACCGGGAAGCGCTCGCCGAGCTGGCGCGCGACACGCAGCATCTTGCGTTCGCTCGCGAGGTCGAGCCCGTAGCCCGACTTGATCTCGATCGCGGTCACGCCTTCGGCCAGCAGCGGCTGCAGCCGCGCGGCGGCCTGCACGAACAGCGTCGTCTCGTCGGCCGCGCGCGTCGCGCGCACCGTCGACACGATCCCGCCGCCCTGCCGCGCGATCTCCTCGTAGCTGACGCCCGCGAGGCGCTGCGCGAATTCGTCGGCACGCGTGCCGCCGTACACGAGGTGCGTATGGCAGTCGACGAGGCCGGGCGTCACCCACGCGCCGTGCAGATCCTCGCGCCGCCAGTGGGCATAACCGTGCGGCAGCGCGGACATCGTGCCAAGCCAGGCGATCGTGCCGGTTTCGTCGACGGCGATCGCCGCGTCGTCGATCGTCTCGTCAGGATGGCCGTGCGGACACAGCCTCAGGTGATGCCAGACAGTCGGTTTCATGCGTTCAGTCTCGTTCGCCGATGGCGAGCGACACGGCGAGCAACGCGCCGCTACCGCTCACGACGACGTCAAACGCACGCCGCGGCCCGTCGAGCCGCAACGTGTCCATTTCTTCCAGTGTGTAGCGCGTGCCGTCGATTTCAACGGCGACCTCGCCGGCCGCGCAAAACAACAGCACGGTATCGGCGTGCCCGATGCGGTGCGCGCCTGCGCGCCACACGTCGAGCGTGCCGCGCGCGGCCGAACGGCGCGTCATCAGGTTGAAGTCGCGCGTCGCGCCGTCGTGCAGCGTCGCGTCGATCGCCGCCTCGCCCGCGAAATCCGCGCGGGCCAGCGGTGCGTCGAGCACGTGGCGTGCGCCGCCTTCCTCGGCGAGCGTCATGCCCGCGCCGGACAGCAGCACGAGCGTGCGGTCGACGCCGTCGAAACGCGAGAACGGGCCGTCCGTGCCGACGTCCGCGACGCTCACGCGCCACGCGAACGCGTCGAGCGCGGCGCCCGGCGGCGCCCCGAAGGAAGTCCCCGTGGGGGAAAACGCCGCGATTTCGCGCGTCACGCCGCCGCCGTTCTTCCATGGCGACGCGACGAGATCCGCTGCGCGGATCACCGCGGCGGCCAGCGTCGCGTTCGCCGGCGCCTGGTGGAGCGCCGTCATGCTCAGCGGCCGAGCATCGGCAGCTTCAGGCCGGCTTCGCGGGCCGTCTGCTGCGCGAGTTCGTAGCCGGCATCCGCATGGCGCATCACGCCCGTCGCCGGGTCGTTCAGCAGCACGCGGCCGAGACGCTCGTGCGCTTCGGCGGTACCGTCGGCGACGATCACGACGCCCGAGTGCTGCGAGAAGCCCATGCCGACACCGCCGCCATGGTGCAACGACACCCACGATGCGCCGCCTGCGGTGTTCAGCAGCGCGTTCAGCAGCGGCCAGTCGCTCACGGCGTCCGAACCGTCCTTCATCGATTCCGTCTCGCGGTTCGGGCTCGCGACCGAACCGGTGTCGAGGTGGTCGCGGCCGATCACGATCGGGGCCTTCAGTTCGCCGTTCTTGACCATCTCGTTGAACGCCTGGCCGAGGCGATAGCGATCCTTCACGCCGACCCAGCAGATCCGCGCCGGCAGGCCCTGGAACGCGATGCGCTCACGTGCCATGTCGAGCCAGTTGTGCAGGTGCGGATCGTCGGGGATCAGCTCCTTCACCTTCTGGTCGGTCTTGTAGATGTCTTCCGGATCGCCCGACAGCGCGACCCAGCGGAACGGGCCCTTGCCTTCGCAGAACAGCGGGCGGATATAGGCCGGCACGAAACCCGGGAAGTCGAACGCGTTCTCGACACCCATTTCCAGCGCCATCTGGCGGATGTTGTTGCCGTAGTCGAGCGTCGCCGCGCCGCGCTCCTGCAGCGCCAGCATCGCGCGCACCTGGACGGCCATCGACTGCTTCGCGACCTTCACGATGCTCTGCGGATCGACCTTCTGCGCTTCGCGCCATTGCGCGACGGTCCAGCCTTGCGGCAGGTAGCCGTTGATCGGGTCGTGCGCGCTCGTCTGGTCGGTCACGCAATCCGGCGTGATGCCGCGCGTGACGAGTTCCGCGAACACGTCGGCCGCGTTGCCGAGCAGGCCGACCGACACCGGTTTGCCGGTGCGCTTCGCTTCCTCGATCATGCCGAGCGCCTCGTCGAGCGTCGTCGCCTTCTTGTCGACGTAGCGCGTCTTCAGGCGGAAGTCGATGCGCGTCTCGTCGCATTCGACCGCGATCATCGAGAAGCCGGCCATCGTCGCGGCCAGCGGCTGCGCGCCGCCCATGCCGCCGAGGCCGCCCGTCAGGATCCAGCGGCCCGACGGATCGCCGTTGAAGTGCTGGTTCGCGACCGAGAAGAACGTTTCATAGGTGCCCTGAACGATGCCCTGGCTGCCGATGTAGATCCAGCTGCCGGCCGTCATCTGGCCGTACATCATCAGGCCCTTGCGGTCGAGCTCGTGGAAGTGATCCCAGTTCGCCCAGTGCGGCACGAGGTTCGAGTTGGCCAGCAGCACGCGCGGTGCATCCTTGTGCGTGCGGAACACACCGACCGGCTTGCCCGACTGGATCAGCAGCGTCTCGTTTTCCTCGAGATCCTTCAGCGACGCGAGGATCTGGTCGTAGCACTCCCAGTTGCGCGCCGCGCGGCCGATGCCGCCGTACACGACAAGCGCATGCGGATGCTCGGCGACTTCCGGGTCGAGGTTGTTCTGGATCATCCGGTAGGCCGCTTCGGCCAGCCAGGTCTTGCAGACTTTCTCGCTGCCGCGCGGCGCGCGGATCGTGCGCGTCGGATCGAGACGGGGATCGATGTGTTTCGGATGGTTCATGACGACTGCTCCCGAGGGAAATGAATATCAAATAGGAATCAGAAATGCCCGGTGAAGCGATAACGGCTGCCGGGATGCCACAGATTCGCCACCGAGGCGACGACGCCCTGCGACCAGGTGCGCCGATGTAAAACCAGACACGGCTCGACGTCGTCCATCCGCAGCTGCTCGCGCCGCTCCGGCGCCGGGGCCGCCGCTTCGATCCGGTACTCGACGCGCTGCAGCGGAGCCGCGCGCATCAGGTACAGGTTCGGCGTCGTGTTCGTGAAATCCTGCTCGGCGTAATCCGGCGCGACCGCCGGATTCACCCACCGCTCTTCGAGCTGCACCGGCTCGTCGTTCTCGAAATGCAGCACCTGCGAATGAAACAGCTTCGTGCGCACGGCCACCTGCATCTCGTCGGCGAGCACCTCGTCGGCGCGGATCGTGTCGAGGCCGAGCACGCTCGCGCGATACGCATGCCCGCGCGCGCCGACCTCCTCCGAGATGCTGCGGATCGCCACCAGCGTCGACTCGTACTTCGGCCGCGCGACGTAGGTGCCCGCGCCCTTCATGCGTGTGAGCACCTGCTCGGCCGTCAACTCGCGCAGCGCGCGGTTGACGGTCATGCGCGCCACCTTGAACTCGCGCGCCAGCTCGTTCTCGGACGGCACCTGGTCGCCCTCCTCCCACTCGCCTGCGTGGATGCGGGCCAGGATGAAATCCTTGATCTCCTGGTAGACCGGCGCGCTCATGGGCTTACTGTTCCGACGCGAACGAGAACGGCGCGACCTTCGCGAACGCACGCTCGCCGACCAGCTTCGCGATCACCGCGATGTCCGGTGCGAAGTAGTGGTCGAGCTCGTAGTGCGCGACCTTGCCGCGGATCGTTTCCATCACCGGCGCGAGCTTCGGGCTCGTGTGGTGCGGCGCGCGCAGGTCGACGCCCTGGGCGGCCGCCAGCAGCTCGATCGCGAGGATGTGCTTCGTGTTGTCCGCGATGTCGGCGAGCTTGCGTGCGGCGAACGTCGCCATCGACACGTGGTCTTCCTGGTTCGCCGAGGTCGGCAGTGAGTCGACCGACGCCGGGTGCGCGAGCGTCTTGTTTTCCGATGCGAGTGCGGCGGCCGTCACGTGGGCGATCATGAAGCCCGAGTTCACGCCGCCGTCCCGCACGAGGAACGGGGGCAGACCCGACAGCGTCGCGTCGATCAGCAGCGCGATGCGGCGTTCGGCCAGTGCGCCGATTTCCGATGCGGCCAGTGCGAGGTTGTCGGCCGCGAACGCGACGGGCTCGGCGTGGAAGTTGCCGCCCGACAGCACTTCGCCGGTATCCGGGAAGATCAGCGGGTTGTCCGACACGGCGTTCGCTTCGATCAGCAGCACGTCGGCCGCGTGACGCATCTGGTCCAGGCACGCGCCCATCACCTGCGGCTGGCAGCGCAGGCTGTACGGGTCCTGCACCTTGTCGCAATCGCGGTGCGACTGGTTGATCGGCGAGCCTTCGAGCAGCTCGCGATACGACGCTGCCGCGTCGATCTGGCCTTGATGGCCGCGCAGTTCATGAATGCGTGCGTCGAACGGCTTCACCGAGCCGGCGGCCGCGTCGACCGACAGCGCGCCCGCGACGAGCGCGGTGCGGTACAGGTCTTCGATCGCGAACATGTTGTCGAGCGCGAGCGCGGTGGATGCCTGCGTGCCGTTCAGCAGCGCGAGGCCTTCCTTCGCCTGCAGCGTCAGCGGCGCGAGGCCCGCGACGCGCAGGCCGTCGAGCGCGCTCGCCCGCTCGCCGCGGATGAACACTTCGCCGACGCCCAGCAGCACGGCCGACATGTGCGCGAGCGGCGCGAGGTCGCCCGATGCGCCGACCGAGCCCTTCACCGGGATCAGCGGCAGCACGTCCGCGTTGAACAGCTTGATCAGCGCATCCATCACTTCGCGGCGGATGCCCGAGTGGCCGCGGCCGAGGCTCGACAGCTTCAGCGCCATCAGCAGGCGCACCGACGAACGTGCCATCGGCTCGCCGACGCCGACCGCGTGCGACAGCACGAGGTTCTTCTGCAGCAGTTCGAGCTGGTCGTGCGGGATGTGCGTGCTCGCCAGGCGGCCGAAGCCCGTGTTGATGCCGTAGGCCGGCTCGCCCTTCGCGGCGATGTCGGCGACGGCCTTCGCGCCGGCGTCGATCTTCGCGAAGCTGGCCGGATCGAGCGCCAGCTGAACGGATTCGCGTGCGATCTGGCGCAGTTGCGGGAGGGTCAGGTGGCCGGGGGTCAACGTAATCATGTGAGCAATCCTGTCTAGACAAGTTCGGAGTGGTTTGAAGTGTAGCCACCTGAACTTGTCTAGACAACCCGTTTTTCACCGATTTCGACTCGGGAGTTTCCCTGATGCCCGGTGTGGCCCGCCGGACCGGTCAGCGGGATCCGGTTCTTAACATATGTTGCAATTATTTTGTTTTTGGCAACATACGAATCACCACTCGCCACGGAGCCCGTCATGCCCATCCCGCCCCGTTTCATCGCCCGGTTCATCGCCCGCTTCGGCCGCCCCCTGCTCTTCGCCGCGTGCGCACTCGCATGCGGCGCCTCGTTCGCCGCGGAGCCGCTCTCCGGCACGCTCGAGAAGATCCGGCAAAGCAACCTGATCTCGATCGGCCACCGCGAAACGTCGGTGCCGTTCTCCTACGTCGACGCGAACGGCAAGGTCATCGGCTTCTCGCAGGACCTGTGCGACCGCGTGATCGCCGCCGTGAAGGCGCGCATCGGCAAGCCCGACCTGCAGGTGCGCTTCATCCCCGTCACGTCGCAGAACCGCATCCCGCTCGTGCAGAACGGCACCGTCGATCTCGAATGCGGCGTCACCACGAACCTCGCCGCGCGTCACGCGCAGGTCGCGTTCTCGACCACCTTCTTCGTCGCGACGACGCGCCTGCTCACGCGCACGAGCTCGGGCATCCGCGACTTCCCCGATCTCGCCGGCAAGACGGTCGTGACGAACCAGGGCACGACGTCCGAGCGCCTGCTGCGCAGGATGAACGAGGAAAGGAAGATGAACATGCAGATCATCAGCGCGAAGGACTACGGCGAAGGACGCCTCACGCTCGAATCGGGCCGCGCGGCCGCGTACATGATGGACGACGTGCTGCTCGCGGGCGTGCGCCAGCTCGCCGCGAAGCCGGCCGACTGGCAGATCGTCGGCACGCCGCAGTCGTCGGAGGCCTACGGGTTCATGCTGCGCAAGGACGATCCGCAGTTCAAGGCGCTCGTCGACGGCGTGCTCGTGCAGTCGATGAAGCGCGGCGAGATCGATGCGCTGTACGACAGGTGGTTCATGAAGCCGGTGCCGCCGAAGGGGCTCGCGTTCGACTTCCCGATGAGCGACGTGATCAAGGCGCGCTACGCGGCACCGAACGACGCGCCGCTCGAATGAGCGCCGCGCGCTGACGCCGGCTCACGCACGCGTCCACGCGATGCACGCCGCGTAGCCGGGCGCCGCGTCGAGCCACGCCGCGTCGAACGCCGCGACGCCGGCGGCGGGCGCGGCCGGCTCGACGATCGTCGTCGCAGGGGTCGCGACATCGCGCGGCGGCACGACCGCGAACGCTCGCAACCCGCCGACGATGCCGGTGCCGAGCGCCTTGAGCAGCGCCTCCTTCGCCGCCCACACGCGCATGAACGCCGCCGCGCGCGCGGCGGGCGGCACGCTGTCGAGCCACGCAGCCTCGGCGGGCGCGCAGACTTCGCGTGTGAGCGCACGCCAGTCGGCCGCGCGGTCGCAGCACTCGATATCGACACCGACGCGGCCCGCGGGCGCCCACGCGAGCAATGCATGATCGCCCGCATGCGACACGTTGAAATCGAGTGACGTCCGATGCGCGGGGGCCGGCGACGGCCGCCCCGATGCGTCGACGACGATCGCGACCGCATGCGGCGCGACACCGAGGGCCGCGCCGAGCACGTCGCGCAGCGCGGCACGCGTCGCGGCGCTGCGTACCGCATCCTCGTGACGCATGAAGCGCGCGGCGCGCGCGCGCTCGTCATCGCTCAGCGCCGCATAGGCCGGCGACGCGAGCGGCACGCTCCAGTCGAAATCGATACGCACGGCCCGCACACCCGCGCGTGCCGCGGCGGGCGGCACATCGAGCGCGTGCACGCGCCATGCGCGAGCGGTATCGGCCGGAGAAGCAGAATCGGACGGAATGGACATCGGTGCGCAGCAGCCTGTGCCGTGGAAGGAAACGCCCGATGTTAATCGATCGCGCCGGCGCACGAACCGGCTTGTGTGCGACTCGCCGCAGCCGCATCGAATCGGGGCGGCTTCATGTGCCGCATGCGAAGGCCGCGCACGGCAGCACGCCATGCCCGCGACGCACCGGGCAGCCGCCGCGCCTCACCCGTTCGCGGCGACGCCCGGCACGCCGCTGCCCGCCCCTCGCCCGCGCGACGCTGGGTGAAGCGCATGCACGCGGCCCGGCGCATCGGTCGGCAGCACGCCGTGCTGCAGCCAGTACAACGCGAGCGGCCACAGCGTGTCGGTGAAGCGGCTGTGGAAAAACGCGAAATGGCCGATCGCCTCGACGCCGATATCGGCCGGCGCGATCCGCAGATGCGTGACGTCGCTGCCCGTGTAGTAGCCGACCAGCCGCTCGATCGCCTCGACCGTGCCGAACCCGTCGTCGTCGAGGCCGATCGCGAGCATCGGCGCCGACAGTCCCGCGAAGCGGATGGGCAACGCGGCGCGGCTTGCGGCGGGTTCGGCGAGCAGGCCGCGCGTATAACCATCCTCGAAGCGCGCCTGCGAGCGCACCCACGACAACGCGACGCCGCGCGGCGTGTCCTCCATCCAGCCGAGCCGCTTCGCGGGCACGTAGCCGAACATGGCCGCGAGCAGCGGCATCGCAACATGCCACTTCCACCACATGCGCCGCCGTTCGGCCGGCAGGTAATCGCGCCAGTACGCGTACTGCGCGCCGACCGTCACCGCGTGCCGCACGTGTGCGTTCGATGCCGCGAGCCCGAGCGCGAACCCGCCGATGCTGTGCGCGACCACGTCGATCGGCTGGCCCGGAAACGCGTCGCGCGCGTACCGCAGCGCGGCGTCGCAATCGAGCCGCCCCCAGTCGAGCCAGTTCGCGCGCAGCTTCGCGAGCTGCGCCGGGCGCGACCCGCCGATGCCGCGATAGTCGTAGACGAGTACGTCGCGCCCCTGTGAGAACAACCAGGCCGCGAAACGAAAGTAGTAGTCGCAACGCACCGATGTCGCGCAATTGACGACCGTCACGGGCCGCGCGGCGCTGCCGCCGCGATGGCGCCATACATGGCCGCGCAATTCGTAGCCGTCGGCCGCGCGCAGCGTCACGGGCTCGGGCGGCAATGCGCCTGCCGCACGGCTGCCCTGCGTCGTCCCGCTGCTTTCGTTCGAAATCGTCATCGAGTCTCCTGTCGGTCCGAGTTAGGGCTTCAGCGCTTACTCGGACCCCATGCTTCGCGGTCAGCCCCGCACTCCCCGCGCCAGCCTCCATTGAACTTGACGCGCCCCGCGTTCTCAACCAATCTTGCTGCTCCGTTCGCATGAGTCACGCGCATGTCAACGCCACTCGTCCGTCTCCCGTCGCTCGACCTCGTCCGCGGTTTCGTCGCCGTCGGCCGCCGCATGAGCATCACGCTCGCCGCACAGGATCTGTGCGTCACGCAATCGGCGGTCAGCCGCCAGGTGCACGCGCTCGAAGCGCATCTCGGCGTCGCGCTGCTGCAGCGCGGCTACCGGAAGATCGCGTTCACGCCGGAAGGCGAGCGGCTGTTTCGCGTCGCCGATGCGGCCCTGCACGGCCTGCAGGACACCGTCGCGTCGCTCGCCGCCGCACGCGAGCGCCAGCCCGTCACGATCACCGCGAGCATCGGCGTCACCGCGCTGTGGTTGCTGCCGCGGCTCGGGCGGCTGCAGGCGCGCCTGCCGGAGATCGACCTGCGCGTCGCCGCGAACGACAAGGTACTCGATTTGCGCGCCGAAGGCATCGACCTCGGCGTCCGCTATTGCCCGCGCGAGCGCGCGCCGGCCGGCGCGCTGCACCTGTTCGACGAGATCGTCGTGCCGGTCGCCCATCCCGCGCTCGCCGCGCGGCCCGTCACGAACGCGGCCGCGATCGCCGAGCACGTCCTGCTCGAATTCGACGGGCCGCCGCAGCCGCAACTGCAATGGCGCACGCACCTGCTCGCGGCCGGGCTCGGCGACGCGCGCCCGAAAGGCGTGCTGCGCTTCAACCAGTACGACCAGGTGATCCAGGCCGCGATCGCGGGCCAGGGCGTCGCGCTCGGGCGGCTCGCGCTCGTCGCGCCGATGCTCGCGGACGGGCGGCTCGCGGTGCTCGGGCCGCACACGCAGGCGCTGTCGGAGGCGTACGGCTACTGGCTGTTCCAGCACGATCCGGCACCGCGCCGCGAAGTCGCCGAAGTCCGCGACTGGATGCTCGCCGAAGCAGCCGAATGCGATACCGCGATGCGTGCGCACGATACGGCGTCGGCATAGGCCGGAGCCGAAGCTGGTTCGGCGAATGCCGCCGGCCGCGGCCGGGCACGCCCGCCGGATCCCGCGCGCCCTTCGTCGCATTCCCCGCACGCATGCCAACCTGACCGAATGATCGCTTGAGCGTCGACGGGGCCGATCGTCTAATCGGATCGAGTGCGGCCGTTTTGCCGCGCCCCCTTCCGGAGACACGCATGACCCCGATCGAGCAGGAAGTCCGCCGCCGCTGGCTGCCCGTACTGGCCGGCGGCCTGATCATGGGCGCCGCGCTCGGCATCCGCCACGTGCAGGGCCTGTTCCTCGCGCCGGTGTCGCTCGATCACGGCTGGTCGCGCGAAGCGTTCGGGCTCGCGCTGGCGCTGCAGAACCTGATCTGGGGCGTCGCACAGCCGTTCACGGGCATGATCGCCGATCGTTTCGGGTCGCTGCGCGTGATCGTCGCCGGGATGCTGCTCTATGCGGCCGGGCTCGTCACGATGGCGCATGCGGCGACGACCGGCATGTTCACGGTCGGTGCCGGGCTCGTGATTGGCATCGCGTTGTCGGGCTCGGCGTTCGCATCGATCTACGGCGCGCTGAGCCGCCTGTTTCCGCCCGACCGGCGCGGCTGGGCGCTCGGCGTCGCAGGCGCGATCGGCGGGCTCGGCCAGTTCTGCATGGTGCCCGTCGCGCAGGAGCTGATCGGCGGCATCGGCTGGCGGCATGCGTTCATCGCACTGGCGCTCGTCGCAGTGGTGCTCGCGCCGCTCGCCGTGCTGCTGCGCGACCGGCCCGCGCAGGTTGCCGGCGCCGCCGCCGGCCCCGACCAGTCGATCGGCGAAGCCGTGCGCGAGGCGTTCGCGCATCGCGGCTTCTGGCTGCTGAACGCGGGCTTCTTCGCGTGCGGCTTCCAGCTCGCCTTCATCGCGACGCACCTTCCCGCGTACCTGCTGGATCACGGGCTGCCGGCACGCCACGCGAGCGTCGCGCTCGCGCTGATCGCGCTGACCAACGTGGCCGGCACCTATGCGTGCGGCCATCTCGGCGGGCTGCTGCGGCGCAAGTACGTGCTGTCGGTGCTGTACCTCGTGCGTGCGCTCACGATGGCCGTATTCGTCGCCGCGCCGCTGTCGCCCGCGAGCGTCTACGTGTTCGCGGCCGTCATGGGGTTCACGTGGCTCGGCACCGTGCCGCTGACGAACGGCGTGATCTCGCAGGTGTTCGGCGTGCGCTACATCGCGACGCTGTTCGGCTTCGTGTTCTTCGGGCACCAGCTCGGCAGCTTCTTCGGTGTCTGGCTCGGTGCGCTCGTGTACGACGCGACGCATTCGTACATGCCGCTGTGGATCGGCTCGATCGCGCTCGGCGTACTCGCGGCGCTGCTGCACCTGCCGATCAACGACGCGCGCGTCGCGCGTCCGGCAGCGGGCAACGCGGCGTGGGCATGATCCGCGCGGCACTGGCCGCCGGCACGCTCGCGTTCGTCGCGTGGTGCGGCGCGGCCTACTTCGATTCGGGCGTCGCGTACGCGCTGCTCGAACACGCCGCGTTCTGCAATTGAAGCGGCAACCCGGAGCGGGCGGTCAGCGGCGCTTCGGCAATGCGGCCAGCGCATCGAGCGCGCGGGCACGCGCGGCCGCATGCTCGACGAGCGGCTCCGGATAGTCGACGCCGAGCCGCACGCCTGCCGCTTCGAGCTCCAGCGGCGAGGCCTCCCACGGCGCGTGGATCGATACGGCGTCGAGGCCGGTCAGCTCGGGCACCCAGCGCCGCACGTACGCACCGTCCGGGTCGAACTTCCGCCCCTGCGCGACCGGATTGAAGATGCGGAAATACGGCGCGGCGTCGGCACCGCAGCCGGCGACCCACTGCCAGCTCGCCGCGTTGTTCGCGGGATCGGCGTCGACCAGCGTGTCCCAGAACCACGTTTCGCCCGCGCGCCAGTCGATCAGCAGATGCTTGATCAGGAACGACGCGACGACCATCCGCACGCGGTTGTGCATCCAGCCGGTCGTCCACAGTTCGCGCAGGCCCGCATCGACGAGCGGATAGCCGGTCAGCCCGCGCTGCCACGCGCGCAGCGCGGCGGGATCGTCGCGCCACGGCATCGCATCGAACTGCGCGCGGAAGTTGTCGGTCGCGAGTGCCGGAAAGTGGTACAGCAGCGTGTAGCTGAATTCGCGCCAGCCGAGTTCGCTCAGGAACTTGTCGGCGCCCGCCGCGCATGCCGCGCCGCCGGCCTGCGCGGCGCCCTGCACCGCGTGCCACACCTGTCGCGGCGACACGTTGCCGAAGCGCAGGAACGGTGACAGCCGGCTCGTCGCGGGGCGGTCGGGACGGTCGCGCGCATCCGCGTAATCGGCGAGCGAGGTCGTCAGAAACGCGTCGAGCTGCGCGTGCGCGCCGCCTTCGTCGGGCGCGGGCCACGCGTCGCGCAGGCCGCCGGCCCAATCCGGCGCCGGCGGACGCAACGCCAGCGCATCGAGCGCCAGCGCGCGGTCGCTCACGGCCTTCGGCCAGCGATGAAACCCGATCCGTTCGGGCTCGGGCAGCGGCGCGGCCACCGCGCGATCGCGGCGCGCCGCGCGCCAGTACGCGGTGAACACCTGGTACGGCCCGCCGCTGCCCGTCAGCACCTCCCACGGCTCGTTCAACAGGCTGCCGTTGCTGCTCTCGACCGTGACGCCGCGCGCCTTGAGCGACGCCTTCAGCGCCGCGTCGGCGTCGCGCTGCGGTTGCGCATAACGACGGTTCCAGTACACCGCTTGCGCACCCGTGTCGTGCACGACGCGTTCGATCTCGCGCGGCGCGTCGCCGCGCAACAGCAGCAGGCGTCCGCCATGACGCGCAAGCGCCGCGTCGAGGCCGGCCAGCGACCCGTGCAGCCACCAGCGCGCCGCGCCGCCGGGCGCGCGCCCGGCGCCGGCGCCCGTATCGTCGACGAATACGCATACGAGCGGCCGGCCCGACGCCACCGCGCGCGTCAGCGCGGGTTGGTCGGTCACGCGCAGATCGTCGCGGAACCAGACGATCGCGGGAGCAACGGACGACTTGGCGGGCACGGGCACCTCGATGACGAAAGCAGGAAGAGACGCGTATTGTCGCGGCTGCGCCGCGCGGTGTCGACGTTCGGCACGCCGGCGGATCGACGACGGTCACGGCCGTCCCGCCCCCCTGCCGCCCCCGGTGAAACGCCTTAGTCCATTCCGACGATTCTTCGCCGCATGCGCCGGCCTACGCTCGATGTCGGGTACGCCGCGCGGCACGTGCCGGCCGCTACCGGCACCGCGCGTCCCGCCCCTGCCATGCGCGCCGGCCGACGCCGGCGCGGACCTTTCCGACTGCTGCGGCGCCCGGCCGGCCGGGCGCGCGGCCTCACCCGCTACTCACCTGATACTCACCCGATACGCCGCCATGACCAAACCCTCGAATCTCGTCACCTCGATCACCGTCGACATCGACGCACCGGCCTCCGTCGTCTGGGAAGTGCTGACCGACTTCCCGCGCTACGGCGAATGGAACACGTTTTGCGTCGGCTTCGAAACGACCGGCAGGCTCGGCGATTTCGTGCACATGCAGGTGCGCATTCCCGGCACGGAAACCGTGATTCCCGTCGACGAGATCCTCGTCGCGTGCGAACCGGAACGCCTGCTGTCGTGGGAGCAGCGCCCGACCGACGACAACAAGGACGCCGCGCGCCGCGACCAGTACATCGACGCGATCGGCGCGGAACGCTGCCGTTATTTCACGACCGACCAGTTCCTCGGCATCAACGCGGACACGATCATGCAGAACCACGGTGCGTGGGTGAAACAGGGTTTCGACCAGTGCGCGCGCGACGTGAAGCGGCGCGCCGAAGCGCTCCATGCGGCACGCCGGCGCAACGGCGCCTGACCGGGAGCCGCCGATGCCCGATCTGCAAACGCTGTCCGACCATCACGACATCCGCGAACTGATCGTCGCGTATTCGACCGCGATCGACACGCGCGACTTCGACGCGCTCGACGCGGTGTTCACGCCCGACGCGGCGATCGACTATCGCGCGATGGGCGGTATCGCGGGCCGTTATCCGGACGTGAAGGCGTGGCTGCGCACCGTGCTGCCGCGGTTTCCGCAGTACCAGCACCTGGTCGGCAACCTGTCGATCCGGCTCGACGGCGACACCGCGCGCGGCCGCACGATCTGCTTCAATCCGATGGAAGTCGCGCTGCCGGACGGCGGCACGCAGGTGATGTTTCTCGGGCTGTGGTACGTCGACCGGTTCGCGCGTACCGCGCTCGGCTGGCGCATCGCCGAGCGTGTCGAGGAGCGCTGCTACGGTCACAACGTGCCGGCCGTGCTCGCGGGCGCGACCGGTTGATCGCGCCGCAACCCGGCGGCCACACTCCGCCGCCCGCGAGGCGCACGCCGTGCGCTGGATGCACGGCGTGCGCCTCGCGGGCCGTCGCATCAATCGAGCCGGAACGCCGCCTCGAACCGCTCGGCGAACGCGTCGAACTCGGTTTCCGGCAGGTGATTGATGCCGCCCGCGCGCTTGCGCCCGCCGCCGGTCGGAAAGCCGCGACAGAACTCGTCGGCGCCGAGCGGCCGGCCGTCGGGCACGCGCACGCTGACGACGAGCCCGCCGTCCGCGCGCGGCGACAGCACCGCGAGCGCCGCATGCGGCGCGTTGCGCATCCGCTCGTTCGCGAGCATGCCCGTCGCGCGCCGCGCCCATGGATGATCGGGCATCCGGACCAGCGTCGCGCCGGGCACCTCGCGCAGCGGCGCGAGTGCGCACGCCCGTGCCATGTCGTCGCGGTAGCCGTCGCGCAGCGCGGCGAACACGGCGGTCTCGCGCACGAACTCGAGCGGGTCGACGCACGGCAGCATCGCATCGGCGAGTGCCGCCGGGTCGAAATGCAGATCGCCGACACACTCGCCGTACGCGTTGTAGTTCAGGTAGAGGCCCAGTTCGGCGAGCGTGTCGCGCGCCGCGTCGTCGATCCCGTGCTCGCGCGCGAGCGCGCCGCCGAGCGCCGGCAGCTCGTCGCCGAATGCCGCGACGATCGCCCAGCGCACGTGCCGGCCGCCGAGATAACGGTTCACGATCGCGCTCGTGCAGACGTCGGCCGCCGTGTCGATATGCGCGTCGAAGCGCGGATCGTCGGGCAGCTCGCCCGCGAAGTGATGGTCGAAATAGCGGACCGTCGCGCCGTCGCGCAGCAGCCGCGCGCAGGCATCGCGATTCTGGTCGTGCGACACGTCGAGCACGGTGACGATGTCGCCCGCGCGCGCGTCGATCCGCTCGAGCAGCCTGATGTCGCGCTTCACGCCGGTCACGAGCGTGCCGCGCACGCCCTCCGCGAGCCGCAGTTGCTGAAGCGCGCACAGGCCGTCCGCGTCGCCGTTGAACGCAAGGAAGTGTCGTTCGTCGTGGTTGTCCTGCATGATCCTTTGCTCCGTCGTCAGGGCATGAAATCGCCGCCATTTGCGTCGAGCGTCGCGCCCGTCACCGCGTTCGCGTAATCCGACGCGAGGAACAGCGCCGCGCGCGCGCAATCGTCGTCGGTCGGCAGCTTCGCGAGCGCGATGTTCGACGCCACCGGCGCGATCACCTGCTCTTCCGTCATCCCGTATTCGGCCGCCGCCTGCCGGAAATACGTCCGGGTCGGCACGCCCCACATCCACCCCATGTGAATGCTGTTCGCGCGAATGCCGTGCACGCCGAGTTCGCGCGCCAGGTATTTTGCCGCAACGGCGAGCGCCCCCTTCGATACAGCGTAGCCGCCTTCCCCTGCAAACGGCTTGCGGGTCGCCTGCGTGTTGATCATCACGATCGCGCCGCGCTTGTGCCGCTTCATGTGCGGCACGACTTCCTGCGTAAGCGCCATCGTGCCGAACACGTTGGTGTCGAACACCGCGCGCCAGCCGTCGAGGTCGGCCTCCTCCACCGGTTCGGGAAACCTGCCGTGCACGAATGCGCTGTTCACGAGCGCATCGATCCGGCCGAAGCGCTCGACGGCCTGCGTCGCGAGCTGCCGGCATTGTGCGCGATCGGTGATGTCGGTCTTGACCTTCAGCACGTCACAATCGGCGCCGAGTGCGCGGATCCGCGTTTCGGCGTCGTCGAGCTTTTCCGTCGTGCGCGCCGCGACGACCACGCCGCGCGCGCCCTCGCGCGCGGCCTCGACGGCGAGCTTCACGCCGAGCCCCGGCCCGATCCCGGAAATCACGACGATCTTGTCCTTCAGCAACATGGCTTGTCTCCTGGTTGTCGTTGGTTTCGCGAGCCCGGCCGTCAGCCGGCCGCCCGCAGGTGCCGCGCGCGATACGCGGCGAAGTCGCGCGCGAGCTGCGCATCGGTGAAGCCGAAGCGCGCGATCGAATAGTCGTGCGCGGCACGCTTGTCGCGGCCGTTGCGCGCCATCCAGTCGGTCATCGCCGCGCGCCGCCGCGCATCGAGCGGCAGGCCGGCAAACGCGTACACGGCCTCGGCCACGCCGAGCGGATTCGACACCGTGTCCTCGAAACGCACGTCGAGGAAGCGGCCGGCCGGCAGCGCATCGCGCGCGGCCATCGCGGCGCCGATCGCGCGTGCCATCCCCGCGTTCCACTGCGCGCCGACCGCAAGCGGATCGGGATCGTCCGCATACATCTGCCACAGCGTGTGCGCCATGCTGGCCATCGACGGAATCGTCTGCGCCGGGTCGCGATGCGTGAGCACGACCTGCGCGCGCGGGAACACGCGGCACAGCACGTCGAGCGCATGCAGGTGCTGCGGCGTCTTCAGCAGCCAGCGCGCGGCCGGCGCGACCCCGCGCTGCGCCTTCTGCCATTGCAGGAACTGCAGCATCCGCTTCAGGTACGTATAGACCGGCGTGAGATCCTGCCGTGCGAGCCACGCCGTATAACGCGGCACGTTCGCGTACGAATCCATCGCGCAGACGAACGAGTGCTCCATCAGCATGAACTCCTCGTCGGCGAGCATCGCATCGAGCGGATGAATCGTCAGGATCTGCGGAATGCAGTCGATCATCGTCGCGACTTCGGCCTGCGCGCGGGCAATGCGCACCGCCGGCTCGGCCAGCGTCTCGCCCGCGAGCGGCGCCGGGTAGCGGGTTTCCCACCACGCGGCAGTATGGAAGCGCGGATCGACGGCCAGCAGCCGCTGCAACAGCGTCGTGCCCGTGCGCGGCAGGCCGACGATCACGAGCGGATCGTCGATCGCGATGTCCGCGATTTCCGGATGGCGCCGGAAGTAATCCTCGACGACGAGCCGGTTCACGAGTTGCCCGACGAGCTTCTCGCGCATCATCGTCGCGCCGCGTTCGGACAGCTTCGCTTCGTCGATCAGCGACGCGCACATCACGTCGAGCGCGTCGCGATACGGTCCGTCGCCGAACGCGGTGAGCCCGCCCGTGCGCGACACGGCCTCGGCGATCAGTCCGTCGGCGTCGAGCCGCGTGCGGATCAGGTCGATCGGCGCGTTCATGCGGCCTCCTTCAGCGCGGCGAGCTTCACGACCCGCGTGCGCGGATGCACCGGCTGCGCGGCGCCGACCCAGCGCCAGCAGATCGTGCCGGTGCGATGCCCGGCCGTATCGAGCCAGTTCGCGTCGCCCGGCCGCGCGGCCGCGACGACCACCGTCACGCCGCCGTCCGCATTCCGTCGCGCGCCGTGCTTGTTCACGCAGATATCGAAGTGCCGGTAGTCGAGCGACTCCATCCAGTAGTTGTTGAGCTGCACGTTCCAGAAATCGCAGTCGGGCACCGTGTCGACGTCGATCACGAGCGCCTCGTCGTCGGCCAGTTCCCAGCACGAGTGGTAGTAGTAGATGTTCGGGTCGCCGCCGACCGACTGGCACAGCGCCTGGTCGGCGGGCGGCAGCGCGTTCACGTGCGACCGGTAGCTCGCGGCCCAGTCGGCGAACAGCTTCGCCGTCTGCTCGACGAACTGCGCGGCGCGCGTGAGGCCGCCCTGCAACGCGAGCGGATCGAGCGGCGCCGGGCGGTCGTGCGCGCCGATGCGTTCGATCTTCAGTTGCGCGGGCGTCTCCGCGCGCCGGTCGAGGAAGGTCTGGCGCACCAGCAACGCGTTGGTGCCGGGCTCCATGCGTACCCAGTTGCCCGCGCGCGGTGTCTCGCCCAGCACGATCTCGAAGCTGCCGTCCGGTGCGATCTCGAGCTGCTTCGCATCGAGAAAGCCCGTCTGCAGCATCTTGCCGTCGGTCTCGTAGCCGCCCTTCTGCGTGCCGAAGCTCAGGTAGGCCACCGTGCCGCGCCGCCCCGTCACGCGGTATTCGCAACGGCCGTCGAGCCGCGCGTACTGGTACAGGTTGTCGGGATTGTCGGCGCCGATCTTCGCGGTCTCGTGCGACGGCGAGAAAAAGCCGGGCCACGCGCCGTCCGCGAATTCGACGTGCATTTCGAGCGCGATGCGCATCAGCCGGCTCAGGTAACGAAAGCCTTCCGCGCGTGTCAGCGGATCGTCCGGCGCCTCGGCGCGCAGGATCTGTTCGCCGCTGCGTTTCAGGGTGTCGCAGAAATCGGCCCAGGTCTGGCCCGAAAGCAATTGCGTGGCACGTGTGTCGTCCGTCATGTGTCGTCTCCGCCGATGGTCGAGCGCTCACCTTAAGCGCCGCCGTCGCGCACCTCTTCGTCCGGGTGGACTAAGGAAAGATCCGCTCCACCGCCGCGCCGCGGTTTAGTCCACCCGGACGAAGAGCGGCATGCCGCTCGCTCGATACCGTTGGCGTCATGCACGAAACGCCGCACATGTCGCGCGGCGCCGGCATGAAACAAGGAGACGAACGATGTTGACCCACTTGGAGCGACTGGAGGCCGAAAGCATCCACATCATGCGCGAGGTGGTGGCCGAGAGCGAGAACCCGGTGATGCTGTATTCGATCGGCAAGGACAGCTCGGTCATGCTGCATCTCGCGATGAAGGCGTTCTACCCGGCGAAGCCGCCCTTTCCGCTGCTGCACGTCGATACGACGTGGAAATTCCGCGAGATGATCGCGTTTCGCGACGAGATGGCCGCGCGCCTCGGCCTCGACCTGCGCGTGCACGTGAACCCCGACGGCGTCGCGAACGACATCAATCCGTTCACGCACGGCTCGGCCATGCACACCGACGTGTGGAAGACGCAGGGGCTCAAGCAGGCGCTCGATCATTACGGCTTCGATGCCGCGTTCGGCGGCGCGCGCCGCGACGAGGAGAAATCGCGCGCGAAGGAACGCATCGTGTCGCTGCGCTCCGAGCAGCACCGCTGGGACCCGAAGCGCCAGCGTCCCGAACTCTGGTCGCTGTACAACGCGCGCAAGCGCAAGGGCGAAAGCCTGCGCGTGTTCCCGATCTCGAACTGGACCGAGCTCGACATCTGGCAGTACATCCAGCTTCACGACATCCCGATCGTGCCGCTCTACTTCGCGAAGGAACGGCCCGTCGTCGAACGCGACGGCGCGCTGATCATGGTCGACGACGAACGCCTGCCGCTGCGCCACGGCGAAGTGCCGCAGATGCGCAAGGTGCGCTTTCGCACGCTCGGCTGCTACCCGCTGACGGGCGCGATCGACAGCGATGCGAGCTCGCTCGACGACATCCTTCGGGAAATGCGCGAGACGCGCACGTCGGAACGACAGGGACGCCTGATCGACAGCGATTCGGCCGGCTCGATGGAAAAGAAGAAACAGGAGGGATATTTCTGATGGCACACGTTCTCACCGCGCCCGAGGCGCCTGCACACGCGACGCCCAACATGCACGCCGACGATGCGCAGACGAAGGACCTGCTGCGCTTCATCACGTGCGGCAGCGTCGACGACGGCAAGAGCACGCTGATCGGCCGCCTGCTCTACGAATCGAACATGCTGTTCGACGACCAGCTCACGCAGCTCGAAGCCGATTCGAAGAAAGTCGGCACGCAGGGCGGCGAGCTCGATTTCGCGCTGCTCGTCGACGGCCTGTCGGCCGAGCGCGAGCAAGGGATCACGATCGACGTCGCGTACCGCTTCTTCGCGACCGCGCGCCGCAAGTTCATCGTCGCCGACACGCCCGGCCACGAGCAGTACACGCGCAACATGATCACCGGCGCGTCGACCGCCGATCTCGCCGTGATCCTGATCGACGCGCGCAAGGGCGTGCTCACGCAGACGCGCCGTCATAGCCATCTCGTCGCGCTGATCGGCATCAGGCGCGTGGTGCTCGCGATCAACAAGATGGACCTGGTCGACTACGACCGGGCCGTGTTCGAGCGCATCGACGCCGACTATCGCGCGTTCGCGGCCGAGCTCGGGCTGGCGGAGATCGTCAGCATCCCGATGTCGGCGCTGCGCGGCGACAACGTGATCGCGCCGGGCACGCGGATGCCGTGGTACGCGGGCCCGACGCTGATGCAGCATCTCGACACGCTGCCGCTTGCCGCGCGCGTGACACGCGACGAGCCGTTCCGGCTGCCGGTGCAGTGGGTCAACCGCCCGCACCTGAATTTCCGCGGCTACGCGGGCAGCATCGCATCGGGCGAGATCCGCGTCGGCGAGCGCGTGCGCGTGCTGCCGTCCGGCAAGGAGAGCCGCGTCGCGTCGGTGATCACGCAACGCGGCGAAAGCGACATCGCGCGCGCCGGCGACGCGGTGACGCTCACGCTCGCCGACGAGATCGACATCAGCCGCGGCGACATGATCGCGCGCGCGGATGCGCCGCCCGAGGTGGCCGACCAGTTCGAGGCGACGCTCGTGTGGATGCACGACGCGCCGCTGCTGCCCGGCCGCCCGTATCTCGTGAAACTCGGCACGCAGACAGTCGGTGCGACCTGCGCGACGCCGAAGTACAAGGTCGACGTGAACACGCGCGAGCATCTCGCGGCGCGCACGCTCGCGCTCAACGAAATCGGCGTGTGCAACCTGAGCTTCGACCGGCCCGTGGCGTTCGATCCGTACGACCGCAACCGCCACACGGGCGGCTTCATCGTGATCGACCGCTTCACCAACGACACGGTCGGTGCCGGGATGCTGCACTTCGCGCTGCGCCGCGCGCACAACGTGCACTGGCAGGCCGTCGACGTCGACCGCGCCGCGCGTGCCGCGCAGAAGGCGCAGACGCCGCGCATCGTGTGGCTGACGGGGCTGTCGGGCGCCGGCAAGTCGACGATCGCGAACCTCGTCGAGAAGCGGCTGCACGCGCTCGGCAAGCACACGTACCTGCTCGACGGCGACAACGTGCGGCACGGGCTCAATCGCGATCTCGGCTTCACCGAGGCCGATCGCGTGGAGAACATCCGGCGCGTCGCCGAAGTCGCGCGGCTGATGCTCGACGCGGGGCTCATCACGCTCGTGTCGTTCATCTCGCCGTTCCGCTCGGAACGCGAGATGGCGCGTGCGCTCGCGGGCCCCGACGAGTTCGTCGAGGTGTTCGTCGACACGCCGCTCGCGGTCGCCGAGGAGCGCGACCCGAAGGGCCTGTACAAGAAGGCGCGGCGCGGCGAGCTGAAGCATTTCACGGGCATCGATTCGCCGTACGAGCCGCCCGCGCGGCCCGAACTGCGCGTCGATACGGTCGCCGAGTCCCCCGACGAAGCGGCCGGGCGCATCGTCGCTTACCTGCTGCGCGAGCGCTCGGCGTAGGCGCCGCAGGCGGGCAGCCCGGGCGCGCCGCCTCCTCCGTTCGGATGACGCGGGCCGCCGGGCGGCCGGTATGCTGGCTCGGGAACCCTTCACCCCGATCCAGGAGAACACGAGCATGCCCATCGCGCTGGCACCCGGCGATCCGGCCGCGCACGACGGCTTCGACGACGCGGCGTGGACGGCGCGCGAACTCAGCGCGTGGCTCGGGCTCGTCTATCAGGGCCCGTCGGAAGCGCCCCCGTGGGCAGGCTTCCTCGAAGCGGTCCGCGTGCGGCTCGACGCGCGCTTCACGACACTGGTGCTGCGCAACCCGGGCGGCACACGGCACGGGCTCATCATCAACGCGTCGGCGCACGGCCCGTTGCTGCCCGGCGAGCCGTCGTACAGCGAGCAGTTCTATGCGCTGTGCCCGTTTCTCGATCAGCCGCCCGGCCAGGTCTTCACGGCCGACCGGCTGTTCGGCGAAACCGCGTGGCGCGCGCACGATTTCTACCGGCAGTACCTGCAGCCGCTCGACCTGCGCTACATCCTCGGCGCGAACCTGCGCGGCGAACGCGGCGTCGAATGCGCGTTCTTCGTGAGCCGCGCGCACGGCGGGCGGGACTTCGACGCGGCCGAACGCGCGCAGGTCGCGACGCTGCTGCCGCACCTGCAGCGGGCAGTCGAACTGCACGCGGCGTTCGACGTGCTCGACGCCGAACGCGCGCTGTACGCGGGCACCGTCGACCGGCTCGATGTCGGCACCGCGATCGTCGACGAGGACGGCCGCGTGATCAAGCGCAACCGCATCGCCGAGCGGCTGATCGAGCAGCAGGACGGGCTGTGCGTGCGCCACGAGCGGCTCCACGCCTCGTGCCCGCTCGACGAGCGCCGGCTGCAGAAGGCATTGCAGGCCGCGCTCGAGCATTTCCGCGCGGGCGCGCTCGCCCGCATCGAAGCCACCACGCTGTCGCGCCCCGGCGGCGCGATGCCGTTGAGCGTGCTGCTGCGCCCGCTCGCCCCCTACCGCGGCGCCGAGGACCGCCGGCACCGGCCGGCCGTCGCGGTGTTCGTGCGCGATCCCGTGTCGTCGCCGCAGACGTCGCGCGACATGCTGCACCGGCTGTTCCGGCTCACGCCGATGGAAACCGAAATCGCACTGCTGCTCGTCGACGGGCTGACGCTCGACGAGGCCGCCGCCGCGACCGGCATCACGAAGAACACCGCGCGTGCGCACCTGCGCGGCATCTTCGCGAAAACGGGCGCGACGCGGCAGGCCGTGCTCGTGAAGACGCTGCTCAACAGCGTCGTGTCGATGGCGTAGCCGCCGCGAGGGCAGCCGCCGGACGGGTTGCCGGGGGATGCACCACGCGCGCGGATCGCCACCGGGTATCCCGGCGATTGGTACACACTCGTTTCATGTCATATGTCATCAGACGTTGACGGCCGCCCGAAGAATCTCATGAAATTCCTCAATATCCGGGTAATTCCCGGGTAAACCCGCGACGTCTCCATCGGCACTCAGGCGTACCATGTCATATGACGACATACTACATAGCCCCACCCGACCGGAGACACGCTTGAACCCGCCCTCGCCCGCCCTGCCCGGACGCGACCCGCTCGCGTCCGCCGTCTCGAAAGTGAAGTGGCATGTGCTGCCGCTCGTGCTGATCATGTTCATCGCGAACTACATCGACCGCGTGAACGTCGGCTTCGTCGATCGCCACCTCGAAGCGTCGATCGGCATCGGCGCGGCCGCGTACGGCCTCGGTGCCGGGTTGTTCTTCGTCGGCTACGCGCTGTTCGAGGTGCCGTCGAACCTGCTGATGCAACACTACGGCGCCCGCGTGTGGCTCGCGCGGATCATGGCGACGTGGGGCATCGTCGCGGCCGCGATGGCGTTCGTGTGGAACGACACGTCGTTCTATGCCCTGCGCTTCCTGCTCGGCGCGGCCGAGGCCGGTTTCTTCCCCGGCGTCGTGCTGTACCTGTCGCAATGGCTGCCGCCGCAGGAGCGCGGCAAGGCGATGGCGATCTTCCTCGGCGGCTCCGCGTTCGCGTCGGTGCTGTCCGGGCCCGTCACCGGTGCGCTGCTGTCGATCCGCGGCTTCGGCCTCGAAGGCTGGCAGTGGATGTTCCTGATCGAAGGGCTGTTCTCCGTCGCGCTGTGCGGCGCGAGCTGGCTGCTGCTGAAATCGCACATCCGCGACGCGACGTGGCTCACCGCCGAGGAACGCACGGCACTGCAGAACGCGCTCGACGAGGAACGCGCGGCGCGCGACGTCCGCTCGAACGTGCCGGTGCGCGCCACCGCGCTGCTGCGCGATCCGCAGATCATGCTGTTCTGCTTCCTGTATTTCTCGATCCAGCTGACGATCTACGCGGCCACGTTCTGGCTGCCGACGATCATCCGCAAGATGGGCGGCCTCACCGATTTCCAGGTCGGCCTGTACAACACGATTCCGTGGATGATCGCGATCGGCGCGATGTACGGCTTCGCGGTGCTGTCGTCGAAATGGAAGCATCCGCAGCGCTGGCTCGCGTTCGCGCTCGTGCTCGCCGCGTGCGGGCTGTTCGCGTCGACGTCGCGCGATCCGGCCTGGTCGTTCGCGTCGATCTGCTTCGCCGCGCTCGGCTTCAAGGCCGCGGCGTCGCTGTTCTGGCCGATCCCGCAGGGCTATCTCGACACGCGGGTGGCCGCGGCCGTGATCGCGCTGATCAACTCGGTCGGCAACCTCGTCGGCTTCGTCGCGCCGACGGCCTTCGGCTATCTGAAGCAACATACGGGTTCGATCACGGGCGGGCTGTATGCGCTCGCGATCGCTTCGCTCGTCGCCGCCGTGGCCGCGCTGTTCGCGCGCACGCACCGGCGCAGCGATCCGCCGCGCGGCCTGCCGGCCGACACCGCCCTGACGAACGCATCGATGCTCCGCCATGCCGAACACTGACCGCCTGACCGTCGTCGTCTCGAACGCCGCCGACGCCGACCTCGCAACGTTTTCCCTCGCGGCCGACGGCACGCTCGCGCCGCTCGCCCGCTATCCCGCAGCCGACGTCGCGATGCCGATCGCCGTTCAGGCCGACCGCGCGCGGCTCTACGTCGCGACGCGCGGCGAACAGCCGACGATCGTCGCGTTCCGCGTCGTGCCGGCCACCGGCGCGCTCGTGCGCATCGGCGCGACCGCGATCGACGCGAGCCATGCGTACCTGTCGCTCGACCGCGGCGGCCGCTGGCTGCTCGGCGCGTCGTACGGCGGAAATTCGCTGAGCCTCTACGACGCCGCGCGCGTGCGCGACGGCGACGGCACGCCGCTGCAGGTCGTGGGCGGCATCGCGAACGCGCACTCGGTGATCGTGTCGCCGGACAACCGTTTCGCCTATGTCAGCTCGCTCGGCTCGGATCGCGTGTTCAGCTTCGCGCTGGTCGAGGACGCGGCCGGCCTGCGCGCGCTCGAACACGGCGAAACGCGCGTGCCGGCCGGGTTCGGCCCGCGCCACCTGCAGTTCGCGCGCGACGGCCGAGCGCTCGTCGTCGTCAGCGAATTCCAGGCCACGCTCGCCACGTTCGCGCGCGACCCCGATACCGGCCGGCTCGGCGATGCGCACGTGAGTACGCGCCATCCGGCCGTCGCCGAACTCGCGCCGGGCCATGCGCGGCCGCCCGCGCCCACCGAGCCCTCCGTCTGGGCCGCCGACCTGCACCTGAGCCCCGACGAGCGTTTCGCCTACGTCAGCGAACGCACGTCGAGCCGCCTGCTCTGCTATCGCCGCACCGCAGACGGCACGTTCGAACCCGCGCACGCAACAGCCACCGAGACGCAACCGCGCGGGTTCGCGATCGACCCGTCGGGGCGCTGGCTCGTCGCGTGCGGCGAACAGTCGGAATACGTGTCGGTGTATGCGATCTCGCAGGACGATGGCGCGCTGTCGCCGCACGCACGCGTGCCGGGCGGGCGCGGCGCGAACTGGGTCGAGATCGTCTGAAGAAGGGATACGTGGAGCATGAACCGGCAGGCCCGCCACGCGGGCCGGCGCATGCCCGCGTTCAGCGCCGCTCGCTCGGCGCAACACCCGTCCAGCGCTTGAACGCACGCGTGAAGTTCGCGCGATCCGTATAACCGACGCGCGCGGCGATCTCGTCCACCGGCAGCCGCGTCCCCTCGAGCAGCCGCAGCGCGTCGCGCAACCGGATCTCGTCGAGCAGCGCCGAATAGGTCGCACCGTATTCGGCGAGCTTGCGCTTGAGCGTACGCGCCGATACATGCAGCTCGCGCGCGACGTCGTCGACCGCCGGATAGCCGCCCTCGCCGCAGATCAGCAGGTTGCGCACGCGCTCGACGATGCTTTCCGCATAACCGAGCCGCGCGAGTTCGGCCTCGCACTGCTGCACGATCATCTGCGCGGTGTGCGCGTTCGCGGTGCCGATCGGTTCGTCGAGCAGCGCGGCATCGCAACGGATGCGATTCGCGCTCGCGTCGAAATGGCAGCGCGGCAGCCGCGCGCGATAACGCTCGAACCACGGCGGCTCGGGCCATTCGAAATGGAGTTCGGCGCGCGACTGCAGCGTGCGTCCCGGCACCGGATACAGCAGCGAATTGAACAGGATCGCCGTCTCGACCAGGAAGTTCTCGACCGCGAACTGCCGCAGCCGGCCGAGCGGAAACGCTTCGAGCACGTCGATGTCGACGGTCCCGTCGAGCCGCGCGAGCCGCACCGAGAAGAACGGCACGCGCGTCGGCAGGTAGCGAATGCCGAGCGAGATCGCCTCGCCGAGCGTCGCGCAGCTCATCAGCCCGAAGCCGATCAGTCCCGCTTTCGTCAGGCTGCTGCGCAGGCCGATCTCGATCGCGATCGACGGATCGTCCGTCGCGTCGAGCAGGTTGAACACGATCGCCGCCTGTTGCAGCGGCGTGATGCGCGCATCGGGCTGCGCGAGCCGGTCGCGCTCGACACCCGAGCCCGCGAGAATGCGGCCGCCGTCGATACCGCGCTCCTCGGCCAGCATCAGCATGAACAGCGCATACGCGGACGACACCGTCGCCTTGTTCAACTGGCGCGCGGCATCCGGGACGGACAGGGCCATGCGGAGGACTCCGGAGCGGTTTCGGCGGATTGTAGCGCCGCTGGCCCGCAATGACACCGGGGCGAGACTCTAGCCGCGCCGGCCGGCCAACGTGGCCCGAAATGACACCGCCATTGGCACCCGCGGCCCTCGCGGGCGGCCCGGTGCGCGCCTATGCTTGTCACATCGGCATAACGCCCCACTCTTTCCGCAGGAATCCGGTCGATGAGCCAACCCGCACGAACCGCCTTTCGCCACGACGCGGACAAGGTCGCGTACGTCCGCCGCGAGGTCAACGCCGCGAGCGACGCGATCCGCGCGCGCTTTCCGCTGCTCGACAACCAGAACCTCGTCGGCGCGACCGTGATGGCCGTGTCGGTGAGCGCGATGCTCGCGATCGCCTGGCTGTATGCGCGCGGGGCGATCGCGTGGTACGTCGCGCTGCCGCTCGCCGCGTTCGTCACGTCGCTGATCCACGAGCTCGAGCACGACCTGATCCACCTGATGTACTTCAAGAAGACGCCGTGGGCCTATCACCTGATGATGGCGCTGTGCTGGCTCACGCGGCCCGGCACGATCAACCCGTGGACGCGGCGGCGCATGCACCTGCATCACCACAAGGTGTCGGGCGGCGAATCGGATCTCGAGGAATTCGGCATCACCAACGGCGAGCGCTGGGGCGTGAAGCGCCTGCTGATGATCGCCGACGGCATGCTCGCCGTCGTGCTGCGGCCGGCCGCGATGCGCCGCAAGGTGAAGCAGTACGTGGCCGCGCAGCCGGTGCAGGACCCGTCCGAACGCATGCAGTTGCGCGTCGAGCAGGTGTCGTCGTACATGCCGGTCGGTCACGTGTATTACGTGCTGTGGCATGCGTTCATCGTCTATCACGCCGGCCTGTTCGCGCTGCATGCGTTCGGCTACGCGGTGACGGTGCCGGCCATCGTCGCGCGCGCGATGAGCGTCGTCGATTTCCTGGCCGTGGTGTGGCTCGGGCCGAACTTCGTGCGCAGCTTCTGCATCAACTTCGTCAGCTCGAACATGCATTACTTCGGCGATATCGATTCACGCAACGTGATCCAGCAGACGCAGGTGCTCAACCCGTGGTGGATGCTGCCGTTCCAGCTGTTCTGCTTCAACTTCGGCAGCACGCATGCGATCCATCACTTCGTGGTGCGCGACCCGTTCTACATTCGCCAGCTGACCGCGCGCACCGCGCATGCGGCGCTGCGTGAAGTCGGCGTGCGCTTCAACGACGTCGGCACCTTCGCGCGTGCGAATCGCTGGGGCCCGTATCGACCGTCGCGCCGCGCTCGCCACGCGCAAGCCGACGCGTGATGTAAAACCGGCGCCGCGCCGGCTCAGCCGCCGATCGGCGGCATCGGCCCCTGCCCGCGGATCCACGACCAGTTCGCGAGCTCGGCCATTTCCTTGTCGCCGCGGCTGTCGCCGTACGCGAACAGCTGTTTCGGCGGCCGGCTGCCCCACCACCCGCGCAGCCGCACGACCTTCTGCGGCCCCCAGCAGTTTTCGCCGTCGAGCCGGCCGGCAAACGTGCCGCGCTCGAACGCGAGCCGCGTCGCGAGCACCGCATCGAAGCCGGCCGTCTTCGCCCACTTCTCCAGGTACAGCGACGGCGACGCGCTCACCAGCACGACTTCGTGCCCGCGTGCCCGGTGCTCGCGAATGCGTTCGAGCATTTCCGGACGCACGAGGCCCGGCAGGTAGGTGTCGACGAACGTACGCGCCTGCGCATCGAGCGCGTCCTCGCGCACGGGCCCGAACGCGAACGACGCGAACTTCGCTTTCGCATCGCCACGCGACAGCAGCCCGGCCTTCATCGCGACGATCCACGGCAGCGCACGGAGCCCGGCCCATGCGAAGCGCGGCGTGCCGACCGCATAGCGGACGAAATGGCGAAAGCTGTCGGTCGTCGTGATGGTGCCGTCGAAATCGAATGCGGCAACGATGCGGTCGGTCATGGAGAATCGGCGGGAAAGCAATGAGATGCCCGGGAAGATAGCAGACTCGCGCCGGTGCACGTGAAATGGCGTGACGCGGCGTGGCCCGCGCAGCGAACGCGCGCGCCGCGGCGCGCGCATCCGTGCGCTTCGTGCCCTATGCGCCGTTCGCTCAGCGCTGCGGCCGCGCCGCCAGCGCCGCCGGCAGCACGACGTTCATCAGGTGATCGGCGCGCGACAGCAGATCGGTCACGCGCTCGTCGAGCCCGCGCAATTGCGCGGGTTGCATGCGGATCTGCTGCACCGCCTGCCCGACGATGTTGCGGCGGTCGAACAGCGTGCGCTCGATGCCCGCATCGTCCGGTGCGCGCACGACGTCCGACACCGCGCTCAGCGCCGCGAGCACGACGACGAGATTTTCTTCCGCATGGCGAATCTTCGCGGCGAGTTCCTCGGTGCGGCGCGGAAAGAAGCCGAGCGACTGCTTGAGCGCACCGAGCGCCGCCCGGTAGTCGACATGGCCCGCCACCCCGCCGAACCAGCGTTCGAACATGCCGGCCTTGCGCGTCGCCTGCGCGAGCATGCCGGCCATCATGTCGGCCGCGCCGAGTTCGTTGAATTCGCGCGTGGTGGCCGCGACGGCTTCGACGAGGTTGCCCGCCGTCTCCAGCGCGCCGTCGCCGATCGTCGCGACCGTCGTGAGCTTCAGCGGCACCAGTTGCCGGATGTGCCGCTCGATGCGCGGCGCGTAGTCGGGATAGAGATTCGGGAAGCTGGCCTGCGCGGCGCGGAAGCATGCTTCGAGCTGCGGATGGTTCGATTCGGCGAACACCGCGCGGCCGACCGCCTCGGCCGGCGCGGTGCGCACGGGCCTGTCGGGCGCCGGCCCGAAGTCGAGCGCCTGCGGTGCCGGCCGCTCGGACGCGCGCGCGCCCGGCGTCGTCGCGGCCGCGGGCGGCGCGTCGAACGCAAGACGCCCGGGCGTGCGCTCGGGCGTCGTATCGAACTCGAGCCGCTTCGGCTCGTCGGACGGATTCGTCATCGCTGCTTCCTGCCCGGCGCGGCGGTGTCCCGCCGGCCGGACTGCCGCCAGTCAGACCGCGCCGCCGTACGCGCGCACGAAGTCGCCCAGGCCGCGGTTGTAGCCGGCGCCGACCGCCTTGAACATGAAGTGGCCGTCGCGGCGATAGAAGCTGCCCACCTGCACCGACGTCTCCATCGAGAAGTCTTCCTCGAGTGCGTACTTCGCGATCACCGCGCCCGACACCTCGTCGGCGATCTGGATGTAGCTGTTGCGCACCTGGCCGAAATTCTGGCGACGCGCTTCGGCCTGGTCGATCGTCACGACCACCGAGATTTCCTCGATGTCCGCGGCGAGCTTCGTCACGTCGATGAAGATCACCTCGTCGTCGCCGCCGCCGCTGCCCGTGCGGTTGTCGCCGCTGTGCACGACACCCAGGCACTTCGACGCGGGCATCCCGCGCTTCGGGAAATCGTCGCCCGGCTGGATGAAGGTTTCCTTGCGCTCCATCGTGCGCACTTCGCTGTTGTAGAACACGAAATGCTGATCCGAGATCAGCTTCGGATTGCTCTGCGCGTCGTACTTGCACAGGAACACCGACACGTCGAGATCGAAATCCGTGCCCGTGTCCGTCGCGTTCGCGTCCCAACCGAGACCGATGCGGAACTTCTGCGTGCCGGGCGCTTCCTTCGACAGGTTGACGCGACCGCCTTTCGACAAATTGATCATCTGAACCTCTTCTGCTGGAACCGCCGTTGCGCCGGCGGCAATGCCGGGCCGCCCTGCGCGGCCCCCTCGTTGATGGTTTGCGTGCCGCGCGCGGCGCGTGCTTATTCGCCGGCCACCGCGGTGCGGTCTTCCTTGCGCTGCACGACGATCGACGACCACACGGCCGCGGCGATCATCGCCGCGCCGACCAGGCCCGTGATGACCTCCGGCACCTCGAACTTCACGCCGAGGAACATGATCGTTGCGAGCGCACCGATCGCCCAGAACGCGCCGTGCTCGAGATAGCGGTACTGCGCGAGCGTGCCCTTCTTCAGCAGCACGAGCGTCATCTCCCGGATATAGGCCGCGCCGACGCCGAGGCCGAGCGCGATCAGGAAGATGTTGTTCGACAGCGCGAATGCGCCGATCACGCCGTCGAAGCTGAACGACGAATCGAGCACCTCGAGATACATGAAACCCGCGACGCCTTCGCGCACCACGCGCGTGCCCGTTTCCTCGCCGCCGATCAGGTCGCCGATGCCGTGCGCGATCACGAAGCTGATCACGCCGAACGCGCCCGCCAGCAGGAAGGCGACCTGTTCCGCCGACGGCACGTAGAACGACGCGACGATCACGATCGCGAGCGTCAGCGCCACTTCCAGCGCGGTGATGCGGCCGAGATGGCGCATCGGGCCTTCGAGGAAGCCGATCCAGTGCTCGTCCTTCTCGGTGTCGAGCATGAACTTGAAGAACACCATCAGCAGGAACGCGCCGCCGAACGCCGACACCTGGTGATGCGCGGAAGTCAGGATCGCCGCGTACTTCTCCGGCGATTCGATCGCGAGCGTCAGCGCATCCCACATGCCGATGTGGCCGATCACCGCGACGATCAGCAGCGGGAACACGAGCCGCATGCCGAACACGGCGACCGGCAGGCCGAACACCATGAAGCGGTTGCGCCACTTCTCCGACCAGTTCTTGAGCACGGAGGCGTTGACGACCGCGTTGTCGAGCGACAACGAGATTTCGAGCACGCACAGGACCGCGACGATCAGCATGTCTTTCACGCCGCCGAGGAAATACGCGGCGACCAGTGCGAGCGCCGTGAGCGACAGCGGGATCTTGAAGTCTTTCAACATGATGTGGAGTTTCGAGTTTCGTGAAAAATGACGTGCGGGCCGCGCTTACTTCGCGCGCACCCAGTCGCAGAATTCCTGCGTGATCAACTGTTCGTAGATCTGTTCGTCGCTGATGTCGAGCGATTCGAGATGCAGGAAGCCGACGTTCGGCATCTCTTCCGCGATTTCCGCGAGGAAGCCGAATTCGCTCGGGTCGCCGACGCCGACGAGCGACCAGTACAGCGGGTAGTGCTGCGACTCGGCCAGCAGCTGGCGCACGCGCTTGCGATCGTTCTTCGGGTTCTGCCCGTCGGTGACGAACAGCACCCATGCGGGCAGATGGCCGTTCACCGGCGCGGAAGCCGCCGGTGCCGGCGTCTCGCCCGCGCCGCCGAACAGCCGGCTCAGGAAGCCGCGCTTCTCTTCGCGTTGCGGCGACGGCTGCGGCGCGCGGAAGAAGAAGTCGACGATGTCGTTCATCACCGGCGCGTACTGCGTGCCGCCCCATTTGTCGATCCGCGCTTCGAGCACGTGGTCGGAAATGTACGAGCCGTAGTTGTCCGGCGTCGCGGTCGGCAGCCGGTTGTAGCCTTCGGTGAAGGTCCACGTGTCGACTTCGCCGTTGTCGTCGAACTTCAGTGCGATGCCGAGGATCCGGTCGTGCGTCTCCTGGATCACGCCCGACTGGTAGAGCGGCTTCGCGGAGCCGGAGATGTCGAGCGCCGCGCCGACGCGCACGACGGGCGGCTTCAGGATCTGGCGTTTTTCGAGGACGATCGCGACCTTCGCCGCGCGTTTCTCAAGCGTAATCATGCGGTGTTCTCTCAGTTCTCTCAGTTGTGCTTCGGAGCGAATCGGGTGATCAGGTCCTGTTCGAGCTGGCGCAGGCGCGGCGCGTCCTGCTCGCGCTGGCGCTTGCCGTCGGCGATGATCTGCGTGATGTCGTCGAATGCGCCGAACAGCTGCTGCTGCGCGTATTCGAACGTGTCGGTCGAGATCACCGGGCGCTGGCCGAGCTTCGCGACTTCCTGTGCGTTCTGGCGGTTCAGGTCGGCCTGCGCGCGGATCGCCTCGTCGGCCGCGTCGTACGTCGCGTTCGCGAGTGCCGCCGCGCGCTTCGTGCTGAGCTGCTCGAGGTAGAGCGCGAACGCATTGGTCCACGCGGGGATCAGCACGGTCTTGATCGTCATGAACTTCGACGTCAGCGTGCGTTTCTGGTCCTGCTCCATGCGGATCTGCGGCGCGAGCTGCTTCGACATCAGCATCGCGCGGTCGAGGTCGTCGAGCTTGCTTTCGAGCGCGTCGACCTTGCGCTTCACGTCGAGCAGGCGCTGTGCGGCGAACGCGTCGTCCGCCGGCTGCTGGCCGGCCGCGAGATGCGCACGCAGCGTCGCGAGCGCCGTTTCGCCGTGCGCCTTCGACTGCGCGAGCTCCTGGTGCAGCGCGTAGTTGTCGTTGTACATCCGCTCGAGCTCGTCGATGCCGGCCTTCTGGCGCCGCGCATGGCTCTCGAGCTCGACGACGAGCGTGTCCATCCGCTTGCTCACCGATTCGTATTGCGACAGCAGCTTCTCCTTGGTCGAGCGAAACAGCCGCGTGACCTGCGTGAGCAGCCCGCCCTTGTCGGCGCCGCGCGGATCGAGCCCCTTCGCGGTCGCGATCAGTTCGTTGAGCTTGTCACCGAACTGGTCGGCATCCGACGCACGGACGCTCGCGAGAATCTGCTGGGAAAAAGCGGCGATCCGCGTGCCCTGCGTCGCGCCGAGCTGGTCGATCTCGTCGACGGTGATCAGGCGGACATTCTCCGCCGGGCGCGCGGCCGGCACGGTGACGGCGGCGGCAGGCACGGCGACGGGTGACGAAGACGGGGTGGAAGGACGATCGCTGACCGCATCGGAGTTCTTGTCATCGAATAGCGGCTTCATGTGGCTACCACGTTTCCTTTTCTGCTTTCTGCTGCGTGTTGTCGTGCGCGCGTGGCGCGCATCCGCGATTGCCGCCGTGCTCTCTCACGGGCGGCAGACGGACAATAAATGGCCCGAGCGCCTTGCGTCAAGGGAAGGAATTCTTTCAATTTCCATTCATTTTGTAAGGTGGCGGACGGACGTCATGCAGGAGCGCCGCCACTCCTGCCGCGATGCGGGCTGGCCACGCGAGATTCGGACGCGCCGAAACTTACATGTCGGATCAATGCGAAAGAGAAATGAAACCGCCTGTTTGAGCGGGTTTCAAACGGCGCACACACGCGGCCAAACCCCTCTTGGGCACCGATCGCGCATTACCGATCCCGCACGCGATTCATCCCGAGCCTGGGCAGGATGAACGGCACCGATCGGTCACGAATCGTAAAATCCCATCGTCCGTCGATGTCCACGAACGTCGCGCTGAAATGCCGGTCGTCGGCCCACGCGAGGTCGTCCAGATGGCACGACGCATACATCGCGCCGACCGTGCGCCGCGCGATTTCCTTCAATGGATCCTTCGACACGAGCGTGAACGTGACGGCCTCCTCGAACAGGCAGTCGTAGTCGGTGACGAGCAGATAAGCGGCCGGCGTCTCGAACTGGCGAAGCAGTACGTAACCGGAAACCGTGAGGCCGGAGCGCTCGCCGTTCACGAGCACGGCGGTACGCGACGGCCACGTTTCGTACGGACCGTCGTGCGTTTCGAGCGCGAAACGCTCGATCGGCTTCATCGCCGGGCCGGTTGGCCGAGATCGTGTGCCGGAAGCATCGGCGCGTCAGTTCGCGGCCTTGCGGTACAACGCGACATATCCCGCGAGAATCAGCAGCAGCGACCCGCTGACGCGGTTCAGCCACTTCTCGCCGGCCGCTTTCCACACGCGCACCGAGTGCACGCCGAGCAGCGCGTAGCCGGTCATCCCGACGACGTCGATCGCGACGATCGTCGCCGCGAGGATCACGTACTGCGGCGCGATCGCGTGCGACCGGTCGACGAACTGCGGCAGCAGCGCGGACATGAACAGGTAATACTTCGGGTTGCTCATTGCGACGAAAAAGCTCTTCAGGAACGCGGTCCGGCGATCGGGCATCGCCTGATCGACTGCCCGCGCGGCAGCACGACCGCCGGACGAGAGCAGCATCCGCACACCGATATAGGCAAGCCACGCGGCACCGGCCAGCTTCAGCGTGACGAACGCCGTTTCTGATGCTTCGAGCAGCATCCCGAGACCGAACCCGACCAGCGCGACCAGCACGACATCGGCGGTGACGGCGCCGAGCATGCCGACCAGTGCGTGACGCAAACCGGACCGTGAGCCGTTGCTCATCGCGAGCAACACCGTCGGGCCGGGCGTCGCGACGCCGACGGAGAGGATCAGGGCAAAAGCGAGCAAGGCGGACAGCGACATGGCGTGGCGTTCCTTCTGAAGGGAGCTTGCGAACGGGATGGCGTCGCCGTCTTCGGCCGCGCGGGCCGCTGCCGGCGCGCGCGAATCATGACGACGCATTCGAACGACCGATGATCGCATGTTCGCCCCGGGATCCGCTCGGCGGTTGCGTGGCGTCGATCCCGGCGGGGGACCGCTACGATCTCGGTGCGTGTTATGCGACGGCGCTGTTCGGCAGGAAGACGACGTTCCGAGCGGCCGTGCGCAACGTCACGAACAAGTCGTACTGGTCGTCGACGACCGGCGGGTACCTGACACAAGGCGAGCCGCGGTCGGTATGGCTGTCGATGACGACGGATTTCTGACGATTGCCGAAGGGAGTGGCGGGCTGCCGCCAGAGTTTGCTATACTCTCGGTCTTCCGGAGAGATGGATGAGTGGTTTAAGTCGCACGCCTGGAAAGCGTGTATAGGTTAATCGCCTATCGGGGGTTCGAATCCCCCTCTCTCCGCCAGAATCCATAAGCTGTTGATTTTTATAAGGAAAATCAACTTCTGGCATCAAGGCTTGGTAGCAACTTTGGTAACAAAGTATGCTGACTTTGCCCATCTACCTACGCGGTTCTTCGTACTATCTTCATACCCGCGTACATGGGAAGCAGTTCAAACGCTCCCTTTTCACTAAAGACGAACGTACAGCTATCATTCGAGCATCCAAGTTGCTCGAAGGTATCGCTATGGCGATCGATCTGTCAAAAGTACGAAAATACGAAATTGACCTTGAGAAAGGTATTTTGAAAGCTGATGGTGCTGAGGACCATCAACGCATGCTTGAAGCATTAAAAATACTTCAATCATCCCCCAAACCCCCAAGCTTGGGGGCTTCCTTGGAAAGTGTGCCTACGGCCTCTGCTACGCAACCCAATGCGGATAAGGGTTTGAAGCTCGGGGATATTGCTGATAAATTCTTCCAACTGAAGAAACAACTCAAACCCTCAACCGTACTTGCGTATAAAAACGTTGCCAGTGAGGCAGCAACATTTTTGCGAAATCCTGTTATTTCAAAAATCGGAATTTCAGACATCACCCGCTATCAAGAGCACATCGCAAAAACAAACAGCCCAAGGACCATTGATAATAAGATTGCCACCTTGCGCACTTTGTTTTATTTCGCCATCAAGCAGGGATATTACTTTGGCGACAATCCTGCCGTTGGCCGCATGATTTTGAGTAAAACAGATAAGGCAAAATCTGGGTACTCAATTTTTGAGAACAAGGAAATTTCAGCAATATTCCAATCTGGAATTTTCCAAAAAGAGAAATTGGATGACCCAGATTTTTACTGGACCCTCATGCTTGGGCTCTTCACAGGATGCCGAATTGGCGAAATCACATCATTAAAAAGCGATCAGTTTTACGCGAGCGAAGAGGGAATTAATTTTATCCGAATTCGAGAATCCAAAACTCTAGCAGGCGTTCGAGATATTCCAATTAGCAAGAAATTGTTGGACCTTGGGCTTGCAGATTTCATTAAAAATAAAGACCAGATTTTTAAATATCAAACACGTCTTGGCAAGGGATCAGGCAACGCTGTTGGTAAAAAATTTAAACGCTTGCTTGATGAACTAAAGATTACACGCCCGAAATTGGTCTTTCATTCTCTTCGGAAATTCTCAAATGATTTGTTTATGAAAGAAGGTGTACCGTTCGAACCTCGATGCCAATTCTTTGGACATGAGATTGAAAATGTGAATGTTGCAACCTACTCCAATAAATTTTCGATTGAGAAAATCGCAAAAATTATCGAGCCTGCGGTTCAAAAGTTGATGGTCTTGACTGGCGTCTATCGAAACAAGTTTTAAGATACCTGTAAATTTTTACAGGCACCAAGGACAAAAATTCGTTTACCCTAAGGGCGCGCACGTGTACGCGTACACGTGCGCGCCCTTAGGGTAAGAGACACTGAAAGCTTGACATGTCATCTGAATTTCATACCTTGAAATAAAAAGGAGATAGGTATGAAATGGGTAATATCAATTTTTAAAAGGATTTTCGGAATGTCTGATTCTGGATTCATCCCTCGAGACGAGGAAACCAAAGCCATTGACACGAGAAGGCTAACTCAAGCCTATGTAATAAAAGCATCCGACGGAACAAAGGTGGCAATTGCTCTAAAAATTGATGGGAAATGGTATTCAATTGCCTATGATGCCGCATTAGATAGCGAACTTTCCGCAGCGCTTGAGGAATGCTATTCAGAAATATTGATTGAAGACTGGGCAAGACTTATCAGCGAGTACGGCCACATCATTGATGGGATAGACGAGAAAATCAATCAATCAAAATCAAACAAAATAAAAAATACACTTGCCTAATAGCACATAAAAATAAGCGCCGAGTGTCAAAATTAATCCTGCCAACGGGCAGGATTTTTTTGGGCATTCGGAAGGGGGAAAGGGGCCGGCCCCATGTTTTGTTTTTGAATTTGATTTTGCTGTTAGGGTCAAGGGATACTCCCTTGCGAACACCAACCCCGAAGTGGGTTGGTTTAGTGAGTGAAACTTGTTGAAAACAAGTTGCATTGACTTCCGTCAATATACCGCTACGCTAATTAGTAGGAGATCGCGAAAATTACAAAAACAGCGCATGGCAACCTACAACATTTTAAGAACCAAGAGGATAAAATCCCGATCAAATATAACGCAAGCCGCTAGGCACAATTTACGCTTGCGTTGGCAGAAAAACATAGACACAAACAGATCACATCTAAACCGCGTATATGTCAACGCGTTAGATGTGGATATCAAAAACGCAAGTTCACTTCAAGAGCAGTTAACTGACTACTATAAAAATTTGGGCGTGAAGGAAAAAGTCAACAACGTCCCCATGATGGAATTTGTCATCTCGGCTTCGCCTGCCTTCTTCGAAGGAAAATCAAAAAAACAGATCGATGAGTGGGCTAACCAGCAGGTCGAATTCATGAAACACGAATTTGGCGATCAAGTCAAGTTCGCCATTTTACATTTAGATGAAAAGACCCCGCATTTTCATTTCATGATTAGCACTGAAATAAAGTCGGTCAAAAAATACAGAAACCAGAAAGGCGATTTTCATAAAGAAACATGGTCATTGAACGCCAAGCGTTACGATAGAGAATTTCTCAAGGCCTTGCATGACCGTCATGCGATTTGGAACAAAAAATTTGGATTGGTGCGTGGCGTTCGTGGTTCGCAGAAAGCGCACAGCGAACTTAAAGAATTCTACAATATGGTCGATAAAGCCATGAACACGAACTATGAGCAGACCATTGAAAGAATCATCAATGATCTGGAATCTGGTTGGTTTTCTGGAAAAGTGCCTTTCAGTGAGATCAGGAAAAAATTTAAACCGATGATGAACACATTGCTTAAATCGAACGAGGCACTTAAAAAAATGTTCTCGCATGATCTCAAGCTTCTGGGTAAAAGGTTGTATAAGCAAAAGAAGGCACAAGAAGAAAAACAACTTGACCTTGAGAGGCAGGAAAAAGAATTGAATGCTCGTCGTGAAGCCTACGCCGAAGCAATCAATTCAAAAGGGGTGGATTTGAACCTGATCCAAGCCTACGATAAGAAGGTATCTGACCTTCTGGATGAAAATGAGCATTTAAAGGCTCAAAATGATGCCCTGCAGGCTTTGGTAACCCCAAAGCCTACCCCAAGCAGCCAAAACACCAAAAAAACCTCTAAAAATGCGATTTAACCGCCGCCGTCCATTTTTAATTCACTACCGTGAATTCTTAACCCTGCGGGTTAATATGCTTCGCTAGATCTCTAGTACACCCTCTGTACTAGACTTGTACTTCTAGCTTTGCCTCATGTAGTAGTTCCTACGGTACTACTAATATCGGCAAAGCCTATCCCTACCCGCTGAAAGCAAGTAACGACGGCATTACCGATATTAGTAGTGACTACACAACCGGACGGAATTAGTTAAGTATTCCTGTTTTACGGATTCGGCGTCTTAACACACCTTTGAGCCAGGTTCCGCAATTACGCCTCTCTGTGTGGCTTTGCTCAAATTCCCATTCTAGCCACTGTCACCATAATGATATGGTGTTGCTCTTTCGCCTTTTCCAGTTATCAGGGGCTATTCAGTCTTTTCAGTCACCCACTGACTATTTTTACCTGCGCTATATATCGAGTGTTAGCAATTTTCGAACCGCGAGAATTAACCGACGCATAAAAAATTGCCCTGCTTACTTTGCTGGGCAATTTAAATTTGGTCTTGACTTTATTCTAAATCTCATTACATTTAAATTGCTAACCGTGAGAAGTAAGCTCCAATACCTTAAGATAATTTAACCGGTTGTCAAGAGGCAAATAAAAACCACCGCTTGAGGTGGTTTTTTACTACCTTTATTCAAAGTCTGCGCCCGGGATAAGTATTTATACGGAGACCTTGAACTTCATAGAACAGACGATTCCTCTCCGAATCTTCAGTGATTTCCACATTCGAATACTCATTTCTTGCTGCCGCCAACGAAGTCTCGATGTGATTTTTAGTAAAATTCAAATCTGGATTCGTGGCATCACGTCCTATTTGATATTTAAAAATATCATCATCCGTTTCCACCCTAAGGAAAACAAAATCAACAAGGGAATTATCGGAGTCACTTTTTTCAGATTTAATCGAAACATCAAAATCGACTATCTTGCTCCCGTTAATTTTTAGCTTCTTCCTTCTGGACATATTCTTCCCCGATTTTTAAATTTTATTGATGGCCCTGGATGGTGGTATCCCACATGCCTCGCACCACTCCACGAACTCCAGCACGTCTACGTACTGCTCACCACGCTCCATCTTGGAGACGTAGCTCTGCCCCCTGCCGAGCCGCTCAGCAAGCTCTACCTGTGTGAGACCAGCCTCTTTGCGCACCTGCTTCAACGCTCTGCGGACAGCCTCGTACCGTTGACCATAGATCATCGAACGATGCTATAGTCCGGTTCAGAATAGTCGATTCTAGACTATTTTTCATCCTATGAGAGGTCATGAATGAAGGTCTACGAAGGTGAGTTGATTGAGGGTGGCGTTGGTAGTCCTGACGCTATGTGGAAGCGGTACAGCTACCTGAAGATTGGGACTGAACAACTGAACAATATTCGCGTCAGCCTGAGTCTCGATAGTGTGTTGCAATCACAAATTGACAAAGGTAGCGTAAAACTCTGGGTGGTACGCTATATGTTTCGCAATATCATTGTTGGAATCACTCAGGCTAACGGGCAGACATTCCGTCAAAATTTGAACAAAATCTACGGTCAGCTTTTGTGCTTGTGGGGTTTCTTTATTGTCATGTGGATGTTTGCACCTTTCAATGCCAAGGAAATGCTCTTTTTTGGATTTATTTTCTTGCTGGGTAGCCTGCCATCTCTCAACTACATCATCAAGGTCCATCAAATTAAAGCCAAACATACTTATTGATATTACAAATAACAAAAAGCACCCAGTTGGGTGCTTTTTTATTAATTGCATTCATTAAAATTCTGGCAAATCGGTTATCTTGAAATTTTCATCATTCTTTGCAATGCGGAGCACGATCTCAATTGGAGCGCCAGGCGTAATCGTATCCTTACCCTCCTCACCTGAAACGACCTCATGCCCTTTCGCCAGCAGGCTCGCTACATAATCGAGTGACTTCTTCCCGACATGACCCCACACCCATTTCGTTTTATCATTGTTTAATTTTCGCTCCCAAACATTAAATTCTGACGCCCGATGATCTTCGGCACCATTATGATTGGCTCCCGTGATGCAGTACTTCGCCATATTAACCCCCTTTGGTCTATGCAACGAGCCCGTCCCGTCGCGGTCACAACGTAGGGGCGAAACGCGTGATTTCAAGCGTGGTCCCGATGTGAGACACTTAATCAGTGCCATTGGTAACGAGATTGGTAGCAAAAACCACCCTAAAAATACTACTAAGCACTTGATTTTTATAGGAAAGTTTGGGGCGGAAAGTCTGTCCCCCTCTCTCCGCCAGGATGTCAGCAAAAACGGGCCGCTCGGCCCGTTTTTCGTTTCTGCACGCCCAAGCGCCCGACAATCGTCGCTGCGCTGAGATGCCCGCCATCATGCACTTCGCATCGACTTCCGCCTTCAGGCATCGGGCAAGCGGGTCAGCCATGCAGTTCAATACTGCGACTCATCGCTTCATCGTTTTTCTCGACGCGACGACAGCGCCATTCAATCCATCGTTCCGAACTCGATAACGATCGCGTTTCGGCATCGCCGACAAGGATGCCGACTCGTTTTTCATCCCATGTCGACTGTCTGACACTGCGCGAAAACCTGCGTGCGCAGTTCATGACCATGATGCAAGCGAACATGGCGCATTCGCCCGCCATGAACGGAAATGCATTCGCCGGCCCGGGAATGATGATGGCCATGGGCTTTGCGAATCAGGTCATCGACACGGCGGTTTCGCCGGCACCCACCGCACATCGAACCCCGAACCCCGCTCGCTAAAGATGTGTATTCTTCTGACGATATCCGAGGTTTCAGCTCCGCGAGTCAGATCCATGCGATTCAGTCCAGGGTTCGCCATGACGATTGTCGCTTCGACGATGCTGTCAGCTTGCGCAACGGCATTTTCGCCGCCGTCGATCACCACCACCGTCGCGGTGACCTCTCCCCCGCCGGTCGACAAGGCGCTGCGCGACGGCGGATCGTCTACCGACCTGTCGGTCATCGGTCAGCCTGCATCCCCGTTTCGCACGCTGCTTTCCGTTCGCGAGTGCGCTGCCGGCAAATGCGCGGCGGGAATCGCCATGCCAACGCTCGCGGTCACGGTTCAACGCGTGTCCGAAGGACAGGCGGAGATACGCTTCTCGGTCAGCGGAGAGATCGGCAGCAGCCAGACGCTGAAATCGCAAACCGGAAACGCCGCGTCGGAAGTGACGATGTCGATCCCGTCGAGCGCGACACCGATCAACGATCGCTTTGCCGTTGACCGGGTCGCGACGATCAAGGTCGGCGAGTTTCGCCACGTCGCGCTGCCGCATGGCATCCGTGCGTATGTGTGCGTCGCAATACCGAACGCCAAGGGCATGACGGACGGAAGCTGCGACTTCAGCCGGGTACAGACGACCAAGGGCGCCGAGCTCGGCATTTCCGCGCTCTGACCCGCCCGTCACGGCGCCGGCACTGGCTGCCCAGGCACGCGAGCATGCCGAACGACACCCGCGTCACGGATGCCGGATGTAATCCACCAGCGCCCGCGTATAGTCATCCGGCTTTCGATCGAACAGACTCACGACGATCGCCACCGCGAACCCCGCCGGCACCCCGAACACGCCCGAACTGATCGGCTCGATCCCGAACCACGTGCGCCCCGCGAATCCCGTCAGCTGCGTGAAGTACGGATAAGTCGACACGATGTAGTACACGCACACCGCGAGCCCGGTCACCATCCCGGCGATCGCACCGCGCGTCGTCGTGCGCTTCCAGAACACGCCGAGCACCAGCACCGGAAAGAAGCTCGAGGCCGCCAGCGAGAACGCGGCGCCGACGAGAAACAGGATCTTCCCCGTATTGAGCGACGCGACATACGACGCGAACAGGGCGACGCCGAGCAGCAGCACCTTCGAGATCGTCACGCGCCGCTGGCTCGATGCATCGGGCGCGACCATGCAGTAGTAGACGTCGTGCGACAGCGCGTTCGCGATCGTCAGCAGCAGCCCGTCCGCGGTCGACAGCGCTGCGGCAAGCGCACCGGCCGCGATCAGTCCCGACACGACGTACGGCAGCCCGGCAATCTCCGGCGCGGCCAGTACGACCATGTCCGGCTGCATCTGGATTTCCGACCAGTGCACGATGCCATCGCGAATCACCTCGACGACGCTGATCAGGTCGGGCTCGAAGTGATGCCATTGCGTGACCCACGCCGGCAATTCGGCGAACGGCCGCCCGACGAGGTTCGCGAGGATCTCGTACTTGATCAGCACCGCGAGCACCGGCACGCTGAGGTAGAACAGCGCGATGAAGAACAGGGTCCACCCGACCGAGCGCCGCGCCGACGCGACCGACGTGGTCGTGTTGTAACGCGTCAGGATGTGCGGCAGGCTCGCGGTGCCGAGCGACAGGCACAGCAGCAGCGCGAGGAAATTCCGCTCGCGCGGCTTGCGCTCGTCATCGCTCGCGGCGGGAAACGGTTCGTGCATCGGCACGGGCGGCTCGGCACGGGCCAGCAGGTCGTCACGCGCCTGCGTCCACGCGACCCGCGCCGCCGCCGGATCGCGCGGAAAGTCCGCCAGCTCGCGCTCGCGCTGGCTGATCTCGCGCAGCGGTCCGTTGTGGCGCCGCAGGTCGGCCAGCTGGTCGGCGAGATGCCGGCGTGCATCCGCATACGACGAAGGCAGCCGGTCGAGCCGCGCCTGGATGTCCGCGGCTTGTCGTCGATACGCGTCGCGCACCTGCTGTTCGTCGGACGCATCGCGCACCTGCGCCTCGCGCGCCGCGACGCGCTCCATCAGCTTGCCGTAGCTGAACTGCGGCACCGGGCCGAGTCCGTTCTTCATCGCGATCAGCGACACCGGAATCAGGATTGCGCTGATCAGGATGATGTACTGCGCGACCTGCGTCCAGGTGACCGCGCGCATCCCGCCGAGAAACGAGCACACGAGAATGCCCGCGAGCCCGCAGAAGATCCCGATCGCGAAATCGACGCCGATGAAGCGCGTCGCGATCAGGCCGATCCCCTGGATCTGCGCGACCAGGTACACGAACGAACACAGGATCGCCGCGCCGGCCGCGAGCGCACGCACGGCCGTGCTCGAAAAGCGCGTACCGAGAAAATCGGGAATCGTGTAGCGCGCGAGCTTGCGCACATACGGCGCAAGCAGGAACGCGACGAGGCAGAACCCGCCCGTCCAGCCCATCACGTACGCGAGCGCATCGTAGCCGGTCGTATAGAGCGAGCCGGCCAGGCCGATGAACGACGCGGCCGACAGCCAGTCGGCCGCCGTCGCCATCCCGTTGAACGCGGACGGCACGCGCCGCCCGGCCACGTAGTATTCGACGAGATCGGACGTGCGCGACAGCAACCCGATCACCGCGTACACCGCGATCGGCACGAACAGGAACACGTAGCCGATCCAGACGCCGGAGCCGGTGGCGCGCTCGATCCGCCACATCAGCAGCACGAATCCGAGAAACCCCAGCGTGTAGAGCGCATACGCGCGGATCAGTCGATGCGTCAGCATGAATCAGCGCCCGCCGTTCGGATGGCCGGTACGCGCCGCATGATCGTCGTACGCGCGGCGCAGCGTGCGGTCGGCGCGCTGCATCAGCCCGATATACGCGACGATCAGCACGAGATACACGAGAATCGCGCCCTGCGCACCGACGTAGAACGGCAGGCTGAACCCGGCGAAGCGCACGCTCGCGAGCGCGGGCCCGAAGAACGGCACGATGAACGACACGGCGAAACCGATCGCCATCAGCACCGCGATCAGCGCGACATTGAAGCGCCAGTAGCGTGCGTGGGCACGCGCGAGCGGCTCGGGAACGGGCGGTGGCGCGGCGGGCGCGGATCGGGTCGGAACGGTCATGCCGTTATGTAACAAAAAGCCCCTGCGCGGGCAATCGGGATTGCCGCGCAGGGGCTCGTGCGCGTGATGCGCAACCGGTACGGTCAGCGCACTTCGGCGAGCTGCTCGAGGATGGCCGGGTTCTCGAGCGTGGACGTGTCCTGCGTGATCGCTTCGCCCTTGGCGAGCGAGCGCAGCAGGCGCCGCATGATCTTGCCCGAGCGCGTCTTCGGCAGGTTGTCGCCGAAGCGGATGTCCTTCGGCTTCGCGATCGGCCCGATCTGCTTGCCGACCCAGTCACGCAGCGTCTTCGCGAGCGCCACGGCCTCCTCGCCTTCCGGACGCGCACGCTTGAGCACCACGAACGCGACCACCGCCTCGCCCGTCGTGTCGTCAGGACGGCCGACCACGGCCGCCTCGGCCACCAGCTCGTGCGAGACCAGCGCCGATTCGATCTCCATCGTGCCGAGCCGGTGGCCCGACACGTTCAGCACGTCGTCGATCCGGCCCATGATCGTGAAGTAACCGGTGTCCTTGTCGCGCACGGTGCCGTCGCCGGCGAGATAGAGCGTGCCGCCGAGTTCCTCGGGGTAATAGCTCTTCTTGAAGCGCTCCGGGTCGCCCCAGATCGTGCGGATCATCGCGGGCCACGGGCGCTTGACGACGAGAATGCCGCCTTGCCCGTTCGGCACGTCCTGGCCGGTTTCGTCGACTACCGCGGCCATGATGCCCGGCAGCGGCAGCGTGCACGAACCGGGCACGGTCGGCGTCGCGCCCGGCAGCGGCGTGATCATGTGGCCGCCCGTCTCGGTCTGCCACCACGTATCGACGATCGGGCAGCGCTCCTGGCCGACGTGCTTGTGATACCACATCCACGCTTCCGGATTGATCGGCTCGCCGACCGTGCCGATGATGCGCAGGCTCGACAGGTCGTAGCTCTTCGGATGCACCTTGTCGTCGGCCTCGGCGGCCTTGATCAGCGAACGGATCGCGGTCGGCGCGGTGTAGAACACGCTGACCTTGTGGTCGCCGATCATCTTCCAGAAGCGGCCGGCGTCCGGGTAGGTCGGCACGCCCTCGAACACGACCTGCGTGCCGCCGCAGGCGAGCGGGCCGTACGTGATGTACGTGTGGCCGGTGACCCAGCCGATGTCGGCCGTGCACCAGAACACGTCGGTGGGCTTCCAGTCGAAGGTCCACTTCATCGTCTGCGCGGCCCACAGCAGGTAGCCGCCGGTGCTGTGCTGCACGCCCTTCGGCTTGCCGGTCGAGCCCGACGTATACAGGATGAACAGCGGATGCTCGGCGCTCACCCATTCCGGCTCGCAGGTGTCGGATTCGGCGGCCGTCAGTTCGTGCATCCACAGGTCGCGGCCGGCATGCCAGTCGATCTTGCCGCCGGTGCGGCGATAGACGATCACGCTCTTCACCGCTTCGCAGCCGCCCAGCGCGAGCGCCTCGTCGGCGATGCTCTTGAGCGGCAGCGTCTTGCCGCCGCGTGCCTGCTCGTCGGCCGTGATCAGCGCCGTCGCGCCGACGTCGACGAGCCGCTCGTTCAGCGACTTCGCGGAGAAGCCGCCGAACACGACCGAGTGCGTCGCGCCGATGCGCGCGCAGGCCTGCATCGCGACGATGCCTTCGATCGACATCGGGATATAGATGACGACGCGGTCGCCCTTGCCGATCCCGCGCTTCTTCAGCGCATTCGCGAAACGCGACACGCGCGCGAGGAGATCCGCATAGGTGACGCGCGTGACGGTGCCGTCGTCGGCTTCGAAGATCACCGCGACGCGCTCGCCGTTGCCGGCTTCGACGTGACGGTCGAGGCAGTTGTACGACGCGTTGAGCTCGCCGTCGTCGAACCACTTGTAGAACGGCGCGTTGGACTCGTCGAGCACTTTCGTGAACGGCTTGTGCCACGCGAGGCCCTCGCGCGCGAGGCGCGCCCAGAAGCCTTCGTAATCGCGCTCGGCCTCGGCGACGAGCGCCCGATAGGCCGGCATGCCGGAAATGGTCGCCGCCTGCTCGAGCGCCGTAGGCGGCGCAAACTGGCGGGTTTCGTGAAGAACCGATTCAATCGCAGACATCGACAACCCCTTGGTGAACATGAATCCTCTGCATGGCGGCGCGATCGTGCACGCCGCGCGTCTTGGCCGGCGCATGCGCGCCGCTGTCTCCTACCCACCATCCGCGCACGGCCCGAAGGCCGCTGCGCGATGCTGCGCCGCACCACGTCGCACGATGGCGACCGGGCGACCCGACAGTGTCCACAATAAGCGCTCCAACTTACCCGTCACTTACGCGGCACGGCCGTTTCGCCCGCCGGGCGGCGCCGCTTGCAGCTTTACGCTGTAACGAGCGCGACCCTACAATCCTAACTGAACTCGCCTTCCGGATTCCAGCTTGAATCGCTATGCTTTCTTTCTCGTTCTGTCGATGCTGTTCGTCGGCAGCAATGTCGGTATCGGCAAATCGATCGTCGTCTTCGTTCCCGTCGCCATCCTCGCCACGCTGCGCTTCGTGATTGCGATCGCCGTGCTGTGGCCGCTGTTCAGCCCGGTGAAGATGCGCACCGTCAAGCGCGGCGAATGGCTGAACCTGTTCCTGCAGGCGTTCTTCGGCACCTTCATGTTCACGCTGCTGATGCTGAACGGCGTGCAGCGCACGAGCGCGGTCGCGGCCGGCGTGATCACCAGCACGATTCCGGCGATCGTCGCGCTGTTCGCGTGGCTGATCCTGCGTGAAAAACCGAACGGCCGTGCGCTCGTGTCGATCGCGCTCGCGATCGCCGGCGTCGTGACGATCAACCTCGCGAACGGCAGCGCCGCCGGGCACGGCGCATCGTCGTCGCTGACCGGCAACCTGCTGATCCTCGGCGCGGTGTGCTGCGAATCGATCTACGTGATCCTGTCGCGCCGCCTCACGCAGACGCTCGCGCCGATCGACATCTGCGCGTACACGCACCTGTTCGGCCTGTGCCTGATGCTGCCGCTCGGCGCGACGGCCATGTGGCATTTCGATTACGCGAGCGTGCCGGCCGGCACCTGGGCGCTCGTCGTCTGGTACGGCCTGTCGGCCAGCATCTTCTCGTTCTGGCTGTGGATGAAAGGCATCCGGCACGTGCCGGGCAGCCTTGCCGGCGTGTTCAGCGCGGTGCTGCCGGTCGCCGCGGCCGCGTATGGCATCGCGTTCCTCGGCGAGCGGCCGACCCTCGCCCACGGCATTGCGCTCGCGTGCGTCGTCACCGGCATCGTGCTCGCGAGCCTGCGCGTGAAACGCGTGCCCGCCGCCGCGTCCTGATCCGTCCCTGGCTGTGCCGGCGCGTCACTGCAGTCGCGCCGGCCGACGCGTTACAATAGCGCGCCTTTTCAAGATTACCCCCGATACCTGCGCACCGCGCCCGACTCTCCACCATGTCCGCCCCGCATTCGCCCGGCCGTCCCGCCCGTCGCCCGCTTCGCCCGCTTCCCGCGCTGATTTTCATGAGCCGCTGGCTCCAGGTTCCGCTTTACCTCGGCCTGATCGTCGCGCAGGCCGTCTACGTGTTCCTGTTCCTGAAGGAAGTCTGGCACCTGCTGTCGCATGCGACCAGCCTCGACGAAATCAGCGTGATGCTCGCGGTGCTCGGCCTGATCGACGTGGTGATGATCTCGAACCTGCTGATCATGGTGATCGTCGGCGGTTACGAAACGTTCGTGTCGCGCCTCGGCATCGAGGGCCACCCCGACGAGCCCGAATGGCTCGACCACGTGAACGCCGGCGTGCTGAAGGTCAAGCTGTCGATGGCGCTGATCAGCATTTCGTCGATCCACCTGCTGAAGACGTTCATCAACCCCGACCAGCACACGATGCACGCGATCATGTGGCAGGTGATCATCCACGTGTCGTTCCTGGTGTCGGCGCTCGTGATGGCGTGGGTCGACCGCCTGACGACGCACACGCACCCGGCCCATTTCCACGAGACGCACGCGCCGCACGCGAGCGCCGTGCCCGCGTCCCGCAAGCCGGCCGAAACAGCCGCCAACGCATAAACGCATTCCCCACTGTCCCCACAGAGTCTCAGCCATGACCGTCATCAAACAGGAAGACCTGATCCAGAGCATCGCGGATTCGCTGCAGTACATCAGCTACTACCACCCGCTCGACTACATCCAGGCCCTCGGCCGCGCATACGAGCTGGAAGAAAGCCCGGCCGCGAAGGATGCGATCGCGCAGATCCTCACGAACAGCCGCATGTGCGCGGAAGGCAAGCGTCCGATCTGCCAGGACACCGGCATCGTCACGATCTTCGTGAAGGTCGGCATGGACGTGCGCTGGGACGGCGCGACGATGGGCCTCACCGACATGATCAACGAAGGCGTGCGCCGCGGTTACACGCACCCGGACAACGTGCTGCGCGCGTCGATCGTCAATCCGCCGGAAGGCGCCCGCAAGAACACGAAGGACAACACGCCGGCCGTGATCCACTACGAGATCGTGCCGGGCGACAAGGTCGACGTGCAGGTCGCGGCGAAGGGCGGCGGCTCGGAGAACAAGTCGAAGTTCGTGATGCTGAACCCGTCCGACTCGATCGTCGACTGGGTGCTGAAGACGGTCCCGACGATGGGCGCGGGCTGGTGCCCGCCGGGCATGCTCGGGATCGGCATCGGCGGCACCGCCGAGAAGGCGATGCTGATGGCGAAGGAATCGCTGATGGAGCCGATCGACATCCAGGAAATCATCGCGCGCGGCCCGAAGGACTGGGTCGAGGAACTGCGTGTCGAACTGCACGAGAAGGTCAACGCTCTCGGCATCGGCGCCCAGGGCCTCGGCGGCCTCGCAACGGTGCTCGACGTGAAGATCATGGCGGCACCGACGCACGCAGCATCGAAGCCGGTCGCGCTGATCCCGAACTGCGCGGCCACGCGCCACGCGCACTTCGTGCTCGACGGCTCGGGCCCGGCCAAGCTTGAAGCACCGTCGCTCGACGCATGGCCGAAGGTCCAGTGGGAACCCAACACGGAAACCAGCAAGCGCGTCGACCTGAACACGCTGACGCCGGAAGAAGTCGCCAGCTGGACGCCGGGCCAGACGCTGCTGCTGTCGGGCAAGATGCTCACCGGCCGCGACGCTGCGCACAAGCGCATCGCCGACATGCTCGCGAAGGGCGAGAAGCTGCCGGTCGACTTCACCAACCGCGTGATCTACTACGTCGGCCCGGTCGATCCGGTGCGCGACGAAGTGGTCGGCCCGGCAGGCCCGACGACGGCCACGCGCATGGACAAGTTCACCGAGACGATGCTCGCGCAGACCGGCCTGATCTCGATGGTCGGCAAGGCCGAGCGCGGCCCGGTCGCGATCGACGCGATCAAGAAGCACAAGGCGGCCTACCTGATGGCCGTCGGCGGCGCCGCGTACCTCGTGTCGAAGGCGATCCGCGGCGCGAAGGTGCTCGCATTCGAGGACCTCGGCATGGAAGCGATCTACGAGTTCGACGTGCAGGACATGCCGGTGACGGTCGCCGTCGATTCGTCGGGCACGTCGGTGCACCAGACCGGCCCGAAGGAGTGGCAGGCGAAGATCGGCAAGATCCCGGTCGCAACCGCTTGAGCGCGATCGAATGCAAGGCCGGACGCAAGTCCGGCCTTTTTGCTTCTCGTTCTCATTCCTGCATGCGGCCGATTATTCGAGGCTGATTCTCATTACATGCAAAAGGCAGGCCCGGCAAGGCTTCGAGGCTTGGCTTTTCTCGTACGAGCGATTATCTTTCGGTTTCTGAAGCCCCACTGAACAAGGAACAAGCCATGCAAGGCGACAAGAAAGTCATCGAATATCTGAACGCCCAGTTGAAGAATGAACTCACGGCGATCAACCAGTACTTCCTGCATGCGCGCATGTACAAGCACTGGGGCCTCGAGAAACTCGGCAAGCACGAGTACGACGAGTCGATCGGCGAAATGAAGCACGCCGACTGGCTGATCGAGCGCGTCTTCATGCTCGACGGCCTGCCGAACCTGCAGGATCTGCACAAGCTGCTCATCGGCGAAGAAACCGAAGAGATCCTGAAGTGCGACCTGAAGCTCGAGCAGATCTCGCAGTCCACCTGCAAGGAAGCGATCGCCTATTGCGAATCGGTTCGTGACTACGTGTCGCGCGAGATCTTCGAAAAGATTCTCGACGACACCGAAGAGCACATCGACTGGCTGGAAACGCAGATCGACCTGATCGGCAAGGTCGGCCTGCAGAACTACCAGCAAACGATGATGGGTTCGCCGGAGTAAGCGCGCTCCGCCCTTCCCGCCATCGCCACCCGTCCTTTCATGTCGACACCTTCCGTTATCGCCGCGACGTCCACGACCGCTGCCCCCATCGGCATCTTCGATTCAGGGCTGGGTGGCCTGTCGGTACTGCGCGCCGCGCGCGCGCAGCTGCCCGACGAATCGTTCATCTACGTCGCCGATTCGCACCACGCACCTTATGGTCCGCGCGATGAGGCGTTCATTACGGAACGTACGCTGGCAATCGGCGAGTGGCTGGCCCGCGAAGGGGCGAAGGCGCTCGTCATCGCCTGCAACACCGCAACCGCACGCGCGATCGCCGCGATCCGCGAACACCTGCCGATGCCGCTCGTCGGCGTCGAGCCGGGCATCAAGCCGGCCGCCGCCGTGTCCGCGAGCGGCGTCGCGGGCGTCCTCGCCACGCAGTCGACGCTGAACAGCCCGCGCTTCCAGGCGCTGCTCGACCGCTACGGCGCCGGCCGCCGCTTCATCTGCCAGCCCGGCCACGGGCTCGTCGAGGCCATCGAGCGCGGCGACACGAATTCGCCCGCATTGCGCGCGTTGCTCGACAGCTACCTGCAGCCGATGCTCGACGACGGTGCCGATACGCTGGTACTCGGCTGCACGCATTACCCGTTCTTCACGGAAACGATTCGTGACCTTGTGGGCGACCGCCTGACGATCGTCGACACGAGCGACGCAATCGCGCGCCAGCTCGCCCGGATTCTCGACGAGCGCAGCCTGCGTGCGCCGGCCGGCACGCGCGCGGCGCCGCCCCGCTTCTGCTCGACCAGCGACGGCCGCCAGTTGCAGGTACTCGCATCGACACTGCTCGGCCTCGCCGCACCGGTCGAATCCGTCACCATTTCCTCGCCGAACGCGCGCGCCTGCGCGACCGCCTGACACGAGCCGGCACGCCCGCTGCCGCGTGCCGCTCCACCGCCCCCATCGTTTCAAGGGTCCGATGACCTTAAAAAAAGCCCGACCCGCGCTTGTCAACGTCCGCAAAATTAATGATAATAATTCGCATTAACGTTAGCTATCGCAACTCACCATGATCGTCTGCGTGTGCAAGTCTGTTTCCGATCGCAAGATTCGCGCGTCCCTCGCAGAGGGCGTGAACTCTTTCGATGAACTCCAGTTCGAGCTCGGCGTGGCCACGTGCTGCGGCAAGTGCGAGGAGTCCGTACGCGACCTCATGGCCGAACAAGGCGTCTGCGCGAGCCAGTGCGGTGTCGAGCACCACGCTCATCCGATCCCGGTCACGTTCTACGAACGCAAGGCTGCCTGACCGGCGCCGGGTGTGTACATGCGGCCCAGGCCGCATTTTTGTTTTGACCGTCAGCAAGCCACCGTATGCGCGAGCCAGCGGCTTACCTGCCAAGGAGCCTGTCATGGAATTGCTGATCGGATTTGTGACCACCGTTTGCATCTCGCTGCTGATCTTCCGCAAGTGATGCCGATTCACCCGCCGCGCCCCGGGTGCGACATCGTTCTTTCAAGCTAACATGCAGGCTTCGCATTCCACTCCCGCCAGCATCTTGCCGGCTGCACCACGTATGAATCCCCGAGTGATCGTCGCCGCGGTCGGTGTGCTTGCCGCACATGCGATCATGCTGACGGCCGCCTGGCTCCATCGCAACGCGCCGCCGCCGGCGAAGGAGATCGAGGTTCAGTCGATCACCGCACAGCTCATTCCGCCCGCGCCCCCTGCCCAGCCGGTCGCGGTCCAGTCGGCCGCGCAGCAGCCCACGCCCCCCAAGCCCACGCCGCGCGTGAAGCCGAAGGTCGAGCCGAAGCCGGTACAGAAAGCCGTCCCGACGCCTCAGCCGGTCGCGCAGGCACCGTCGCCGACGCCCGCGCCGGCAGTGGTCGATCCGACGCCGGCTCCCGCCGCGCCGGCGCCTGCCGCACCGGCTGCAGCACCCGGCCCGGCGCGCGAGACGATGCAGGTCAGCGCACCGAAGAACGTCACGGCGCTCAGCTGCAATTTCGTGAAGCCCGCCTATCCGACGATGTCGAAGCGTCGCGGCGAAACGGGCACGGCTTATGTTCACTTCATCATCGGCGTGACGGGCAAGATCGAAAGCGTCCAGCTGCAGAAGAGCAGCGGCTACCCGCGTCTCGACGAAGCCGCGCTCGAGGCGACGCGCGCCAGCACCTGTCCGCCGTATATCGAGAACGGCCAGGCGATCCGCGCCGCCCATACGCTGCCCTTCAACTTCACGCTCGACGACTAACCCGTCATATTCGGTAGATTCAAAGGAAACAAGAAAATGCAAAGCTACGGTATCGCGCACGTCTGGGCGCAAGGTGATTTCGTCACGCGCGCCATCGCGATCACGCTGCTCGTGATGTCGGTCCTGTCGTGGATTGTGATCGTCATCAAGGGCTGGAACGTGATCCGCCTGAACCGCCTGACGAAGAACGCCGAGCAGGCGTTCTGGCATTCGGACAACTTCGACGACGGCATCAAGAAGCTCGGGCTCGCCGCCTCGACGCCGAACGACAACCCGTTCCTCGCGCTCGCGCTGTCGGGCAAGGAAGCCGCCGATCACCACCACCAGACGCAACCGCACCTGCACGACCGCATGGACGTGTCGGACTGGGTCACGCGCTGCCTGAAGGACACGATGGACGAAGGCATCTCGCGCATGCAAAGCGGCCTCGCGATCCTCGCGTCGGTCGGCAGCACGGCGCCGTTCGTCGGCCTGTTCGGTACGGTCTGGGGGATCTACCACGCACTGCTCGCGATCGGCGCGTCCGGCCAGACGTCGATCGACCAGGTCGCGGGCCCGGTCGGCGAATCGCTGATCATGACCGCATTCGGCCTGTTCGTCGCGATCCCGGCCGTGCTCGGCTACAACGCACTCACCCGTGCGAACAAGGGCGTCGTCAGCAAGCTGCGCCGCTTCGCGCACGGCCTGCACGCGTATTTCGTGACGGGCGCGAGCCTCGCATCGTCGTCGACGCGCGACGGCCTGCGTCTCGCGACGCGCGCCAGCTGAGACGGGGTGAACCATGGCAATGAACACCGGTTTCAGCGACGATGACGACGATGCAGTGATGAGCGAGATCAACATGACGCCGCTCGTCGACGTCATGCTCGTACTCCTGATCATTTTCCTCGTGACGATCCCGGCGATGCAGCACGCGGTGAAGATCGACCTGCCGCATGCCAGCAGCCAGCCTGTCGACGAGAAACCGCAGACGGTCGACGTCGCGATCCAGGGCGACGGCACGATCCTGTGGGACGACCATACGGTCACGCGCGAACAATTGCAGGAACGCATCGCAGAAGCGGCAAAACGCACGCCTCAGCCGGAGTTGCACCTGCGTGCGGACCGCAAGGTTGCCTACGAACACGTCGCCGAAGTGATGTCGGATGCGCAGGCCGGCGGTTTGACGAAGCTCGGCTTCGTGACCGAGCCGACCGCAAAAGCGAAGTAACGCACGCGCAATCGGGCGCTCGCCGGCTGCACCTGGCCGGCCGCACCTCGCCGGCCGCACACAAAGTAAAAGGCCTTCATCGCCAGATGAAGGCCTTTTTTCATGCGCACGCGGGCGCCTTCGGGCGGCGGGCTCTTTGGCGGTATCGGTTACGCCTCGAGCAACGCAAATGCGACTCTGCCGTGGTCTGCACGGACTGCGCGTTCTGCCCTATCTGGCTCACAATATATGCGGCCACCTGATTTCGCTCAGAACTTCCTTCACGAAATGGGATTTCAATATAGGCTCGCACGCACGCGCATTCAAGGTTCCGGCGATTGAAACTTGCGATTGCAGGCGACGCTTCAATGACAAAACAAATTTGCCTCGCCGTGCACGTCGTGTTCAGGTCGCCGAAACATCGGCCGCCGCTTCCTTCTTCGCTCGCTCCGGACACCCCGGTTCCTTGTAGGCGCCGTGATCGAGCTTCTCGACCAGATAGTCGACAAACGCACGCACCGCAGGCGGCATCCCCTGCCGCGACACGAACACCGCGTACAGCTGCGGCACGGGCAGCGTCCAGCCTGGCATCACCGGCGACAGTTGCCCCGCGCGCAGCGCGTTGCCGTACATCATCTCGGGCAGCGCCGCGATGCCGAGGCCATCGAGCACGGCTTCGCGAATCGTCATCAGGTCGGCCGTCACCAGCCGCGGGTCGTGTTCGTGCACGTGACGCGTACCGTCCGGCGCGATCAGGTTGAACACGTGCCGCCCGTCGACGCTCGGCGTATCGAGTGTTTCGAATCCGCTCAGGTCGTCCGGTACCAGCGGCGGCGCATTCTGGCTCAGCAGGCTCGGCGCACCGACCAGCATCTGCTCGGTGCGCCATAGCGGCCGCACGACGATATTCGCGTTCTGCGGCGGCTCCGAGCGCACACGCAGCGCGACGTCGATCGAATCCTCGAACAGGTCGATCACGCGATTCGTCACGCGGACGTGCACCTTCACCTCGGGATAGCGGCGCAGGAATTCGGGCAGGATGCGCGACAGCATCGTCTGCGACAGCGTCACGGGCACACTGACACGCACCGAGCCGCGCGGCGATGCGCGCAACTGCTGGACCGCGTTCATTGCAGCCTGCGCTTCGGCCAGCATCGCCTGGCAGTGCTGGTAGAACAGCTCCCCCGCCTCGGTCAGCGCGAGCTTGCGTGTGGAGCGCTGCAGCAGGCGCACGCCGAGCGCCGCCTCGAGTTCGGTCAGGCGCCGCGACAGGCGCGATTTCGAGATGCCCAGCACGCGCTCCGCGGCCGAGAAACCGCCATGTTCGACGACCTGCGAAAAGTACATGAGGTCGTTCAGGTTGTGTGCATCGATATTCATCTCATCGTTCCAATTTCAGAACAATCCATTGCGAACCGTCGCGAATCGCGCGGTAAAACGCCCAATATAATAGCGCTATGTTTCAAAAATAACGCTATTCCAATGATTTCGAGGGTATCCGCATGACGACCGCTCGCTCGCTTGACCGCACGTACCCCGCACTTCGCACGACCGAAGGCGGCGGCTTCGTGGTTCACCGCCCGTTCCCGACCCGGCTGCTGATGGATTTCGATCCGTTCCTGCTGCTCGACGAAATGGGCCCCGTCGACTACGCGCCCGGCGAAGCCAAGGGCGCCCCCGACCATCCGCATCGCGGCTTCGAGACCGTGACCTATGCCCTCGACGGGCGCTTCCGTCATCGCGACTCGTCCGGCCATGCCGGCACGCTCGGCCCGGGCGACGTGCAATGGATGACGGCGGGCGCCGGGGTCGTGCACAGCGAGATGCCGGATCCTGAATTCGCGAGGGCAGGCGGCCGCTCCCACGGCTTCCAGCTGTGGGTCAACCTGCCGCGGCGCGACAAGCTGATCGCGCCGCGCTACCAGGAAATCCCGGCCGATCGCATCCCGAGCGCCACGTCGCCGGACGGTCTCGCGCGCGTGCGCGTCATCGCCGGCGAAGCGTTCGGCGTCCGGGCGGCGATCGAGACGCGTACGCCGATCCTCTACCAGCATTTCACGCTGCAACCCGGTGCAACGGTCACGCAGCCCGTCCCGGCAGGCTATCGTGTATTCGCCTATCCGATCGACGGAACGGGCCTCTACGGGCCCGACAGGCAGACAGTCGACGCACGGCACATGGTCGTGTATGGCGACGACGGCGACACGGTCACGTTCGCTGCCGGCGACACGCCGCTCGACCTGCTGCTGATCGGCGGCGTACCGCTCAACGAGCCGATCGTCCGCTACGGCCCGTTCGTGATGAATACCGAAGAAGAGATCCGGCAGGCGGTCGTCGACTACCAGACGGGGCGCATGGGCCGTATCGAGGCATGAGGCATGGACGCCCGGGCAGGTGCCGCGAAACCGCCCGTTTTGCGTCACAATGACTTCTTGAGCCATGTGGCCGCCCGCCACCAGAAGGAACCCGTCCCCTTGAACTTCGAACATCTGATCCAGATCAACTCCGACGATCCGGCCGTGCCCACCCTCACCCGCGACCAGCTCTGGGAGGGTCTCGTGCTGCGCGCCGAACAGCCGCAACTGTTCGTGCTCGGTCTCGACAGCTGCGTCGTCCACGAACGGACGGAGACGACGCTCGAACGCGAACTGCACTACGGTCACGCGACCGTGCGCGATCACGTCACGTTCACGCCGAATCAGCAGGTCCGCTACGACATCCGCGCCGCCGACGGCGAGATCGGCGGCTCGCTGACGATGACGATCGAGGAACGTGACGACCACGAGCTGTTCCTGCGTTTCGAATACCGCACGACGCTGGTCGTCACCGACGACAGCGAAGACGCGCGCCAGACGCACGGGATCGTCAAGGAGGCGTACCGCACGTCGGATATCGACACGGTTCGCCTGATCCGCGAGTACGCGCAGGGCCGCAAGGATCCCGATCCGCTGCACTGAAACCGGCGGCGGCCTACGGGCCGCCCCTTTGATTCAAGCTATCAGATTCACCATTCCGATCGATAAAGAGTTTTTGTAAATGGGAATAGTTATCATTTAGAATTCATTCCATCGTATCGACAGTCACCGATCAACCGAATGACCGACACCATGCGCCCGACCACGCTGACCTTGCGCCGCCCGACCGGCACCGCAGGCAGCAGCCGCCAGAAGACGGCAGCGGTCACCACGCCGGCGAAGCCCGCCGGCAACCGCGATGCAGGCACGCGGGTCGTCAGCAGCGATGCGCTGCTGCAAGGCCAAAGCCACGTCAGCATCGCGCATAACGGAGAGACCTATCAGTTGCGCGCCACACGGCTCGGCAAACTGATCCTGACGAAGTAACGACAGAGTATTGTGGGGACCACCTCCCTGAGAGGTGTTGGGCATTAGCCAGCGTAACGGCTTGCACGCGAGATCTAGACCCCTTCGTGCAAACACACTCAAGCAGCCGTTGCAGCAAGCCAAGCCACTTTTTTGGTTCTCGCACAAGGAAGAAAAAAGCGACACGTCCTTCGACGTGTCGCTTTTTTATTTGGGCGGCCAATGCGCGAAGCAGGTCCCCGAGATTCGTTACCGCGTAAGTGCATGACCGCCGAAGCGGCGCGCGAGCCGCTTCAGAAACCCCAGAACATCAGCCACCATGCGCTGTCGATGACGGCAAGCGCGACAGCAAACCACGCGAAGGCCGCAAGCCGGCGCGGTAAGGCCGCATAACGCCCCGTCACTTTCCACGCGAGCCACGCACTCCATGCGTTGGCGCCGACCAGGATCGCGATGCGTACATCGGTTGCCCAACCGAGCGGCACATGCTCGGCACGAAGCAGCGACAGCGTCGTGGCCGACAGGCCAAGAAACACGCCCGCACCCGCGATCGGGATCAAAGCCTGCGCGAGATGATGCAGCCGCACGCGCTCGAAGCGGCCGAGCATCAGCGTGGCGCCGGCCAACAGCACCAGCAGCGCCGTGCCGTACACGAGCCCCGTGCCGACGATGTAGCTGACGACCAACCCGCCGTCGAGCCAGGAGAAGACGTCGTTGCGATCCGGATAATGCGTGAGCAGGAACCACGGTGCATTGGTTTCGAGCGGCCACGTGATGTCATGGTCGATCAGCCAGCCCGCGAGCCATTGCTTGATCTGCACGAACCATGGGCTGACGGTCCAGTGGAACGCACCGATCGCGACGCCGAGCAGGCCGTACAGGATCAGCGCGGTGTCCCACGGGTTCGCCTTTTGCGCGCCGAGGTTCACGACTTCGTCGGACGGCGAGCGCGACGACAACGAGATTGCATCCCGGTGCCCGCTGCAGCGGCCGCACATATGGCAGTCCGCCGCGCCCTGCATGTTGCGCAACGGCACGAGCGGTGCGCAGTTGATCGGAATCACGCGATGGCCATGCTCGCCGTTCTTGTACGAACGACGCCATGCCTCCTCGTCGACCTTGTAGCGCATCGGCGCAAGCCGCGCGAGCAGCCCGAACACGCCGTTGACCGGGCACAGGTACTTGCACCACACGCGCTTCTCGCGGCCGTACAGCACGCCGATCACGATCGCGCCGACGGTCGAGCCGCCGAGCACGAACAGCACCGCGAGCGGGTACTGGTACACGCTCACCATCTGCCCGTAGATTGTCGTGAGTCCGAACGCGACGAACGGCCAGCCACCCCACCGTATCCAGCGCGGAATCGGGCCGCCCCGGCCGAACTTGCTCGCGAATTCGGTGAGCGCGCCCTCCGGACACAGCACGCCGCACCAGACACGGCCGAGCATCACCATCGACAGCAGCACGAACGGCCACCAGATGCCCCAGAAGGTGAATTGCGCGATCAGCGTGAGGTTGCTCCACAGGTGCGCGGAGTCGTCCGGCAGCGGCAACACCGCCGGCACGATAATCAGGAACGCATAGATGGCGACGACGGCCCACTGGATGCCGCGGATCAGCGCGCCGTGGCGCTGCATCCACTGGCCCGCCTGCGCGAGCCAGCCCGGCTTGGCTGCGGCGGCAACGCTCATGCCGCGCGACCCGCAGCGACGGCCGGGCGACGGCTCGCACGCTTCATCAGCAACCAGACCACCGCCCAGTACACCGCGTACGCAACCAGGTTGGTCAGTGCCGGGTGCGCGCGATAACCGGTCAGCGTCGCGACGAGCGAGCCGAACGTGCCCGAATCATCGAGGATCGCGGACGTGTCCCACACCTGCGAAATGCCGAGCGGCAGGATTTCCTTGTCGATCAGCTTGTCGACGCCGGTCTGGAACAGGCCTGCGCCGAGGAACAGCAGCATCACTTCGGTGACGCGGAAGAAATGCCGCCACGAGAAGTACTTGCCGCCGAGCTGCAGCAGATAGAACGTGAAGAACGCAAGGCCGAGGCCGATCACGACCGCGAGCATCTGGCTGCCGTCGACGTGGCCCGACTGGCCGAAACCGAGACCGTACAGGAAGATCACCGTCTCGCTGCCCTCGCGCGCGATCGCGAGCGCGACCAGCACCGCGACGCCCCACCAGTTCGAATCGCGCGTGCTCTGCTGAAGCGATTGCTCCATGTCGCGCTTCAGCGTGCGGCCGTGCCGGCGCATCCACAGCACCATCTGCACGATCAGCACGCATGCGATCAGCACCATCGCAGTCTGGAAGTAGTCCTGCGCGTCACCGGACAGCACTTCGGTGAAACCGACCAGCGCGGCGCCGAGGCCCACGGCCATCAGCAAGCCGACACCGACGCCGGCCCACAGGAAAGGCAGGCCGCGGCGCGCGTCGTCGTCGCCGTTTTTCAGCCATGCATAGAGAATGCCGACGACGAGCAGCGCTTCGACGCTCTCCCGCCAGACGATGAACAAGATCTGACCCATCGATACCTCCTGACGCGCAGAACACCGGGCTGGTGAGCCTGCGCGCAGATAAAACGTGTTACTTCGCGACGATCACGCCCTGCGCCTGCTGGTGGAAATCGTCGAAAAACTTGTATTCGCCCGGCGACAGCGGCGCGACGACCACGAACGAATCGGCACCCGGCGCAAGCACCTTCTCCTTGCGCAGCTGGACGCTCTCGAATTCGGCTGCGCCTTTGCCGGTGTTCTTGATCTCGATCTTGAAACGCTGGCCGGCCGGCACTTCGATGCGGGCGGGATTCAGCTTGCCGTCCGTCATTTCGAGCTTGAACGTCGGCAGGTCGGCAGCGTACGCTGCGCCGGCAAGCCACAACGCAGCGGCTGCGGCAACGATTTTCTGGGGAATTTTCATTCTGGGTTCTCTACGCCGACGGCGCGCCGAAGCGCGCCGTCCGTGATGCCACCAATCAGTAACCGCCCTTCTTGCCAATACCGGCGAACGGGAAGTCGTACTCGAGGGTAATGGGCTTGAACCATGCACCCACGCCCGTTTCCTTGTCGATGTGACGACCGAACGCCATGTGGCCCGTCTGCATCGGCGGCTTGACGATCATCGTCAGGTGATACTTGCCCGGGCCGTTCAGCTTCACGTTGTCGCCGTAGTGCGGACCATCGCTCGCGACCATGCCCATCAGGTCGCCTTCGGCCTTCCACTTCGTGTCACCCTGCTTCGTCAGCTTGTACGTGACCTGCAGGTACGGCATCCAGTCGCCTTCCGCGAAACCCGTCGGGTTGTTCTTGACCGCATGAATGTCGGCCTCGAGGTGGATGTCGGAATCCGACGCCTTGCGCATCATCCCTTCCGGGTCCATCGTGATCGGCTGCAGGTACACCGCGCCGATTTCCATGCCGCCCTGGATCTGCTGCTTGCCGATCGGATATTCGGCAGCCGAGGCCGACATCGCGGCAAGCGCCGCCGCTACCGCAACCGTCGTGCGGATGAACGAAGAACCCAACATGGACACTCCTTGTTATTTGATCTGGAACCATGCGAACCGACCGTCAGGCCTGCCCGCCGAAAACACTAACGCGACGAATAACGTTAATGCGAACAATTCTCAATAATTGCGAAGTTTAGCACCGAACCTGTTCCGGAACAAACGACGAGCCATGTAAACCCCTGATCCGACAAGGCTTACAGGCTCGTTACCGCAAGGTTTCTGTGACGCTTGGAAAGATTTACCGGCCGCCGTTGACGTGATCGCCGACGTTCGCGCCGAACACGCGCTCACGCAGCAGCGCAAGCTGGTCGCGGGTCGCGGCAGCCTTCTCGAACTCGAGGTTCTTCGCGTAGTCGGCCATCTGCTTCTCGAGGCGCTTGATTTCCTTGGCGAGCTGCTTTTCCGACATGTCCTCGAATTTCGCACGCTGCTGGGCTTCCTTCAGCTCGGCGCGTGCCTCGTCCGCGTTGTAGACGCCGTCGATGATGTCCTTGATGCGCTTCACGACACCGCGCGGCGTGATGCCCATCTGCTCGTTGTAGGCAATCTGCTTCGCGCGGCGCCGCTCGGTCTCGCCGATCGCGCGCTTCATCGACTCGGTCATGTTGTCCGCGTAGAGGATCGCCTTGCCGTTCACGTTCCGCGCGGCCCGGCCGATCGTCTGGATCAGCGAGCGTTCCGCGCGCAGGAAGCCTTCCTTGTCCGCGTCGAGGATCGCGACCAGCGACACCTCGGGAATGTCGAGCCCTTCGCGCAGCAGGTTGATCCCGACCAGCACGTCGAACGTGCCGAGCCGCAGGTCACGGATGATTTCGACACGCTCGACCGTGTCGATATCGCTGTGCAGGTAACGCACCTTGACCCCGTGGTCGGCCAGGAACTCGGTGAGCTGTTCGGCCATGCGCTTCGTCAGCACGGTGATCAGCACGCGCTCCTCGGCTTTCACGCGCGCGTTGATCTCGGCGAGCACGTCGTCGACCTGCGAGCTCGCCGGCCGCACTTCGATTTCCGGATCGACGAGCCCCGTCGGCCGCACGACCTGTTCGGCGATCTGCCCGGTCACGCGCTTCTCGTAGTCGGCCGGCGTGGCCGACACGAACACGACCTGGCGCATCTTGCGCTCGAACTCGGGGAACTTGAGCGGCCGGTTGTCCAGCGCCGACGGCAGCCGGAACCCATAGTTGACGAGGTTTTCCTTGCGCGCGCGGTCGCCGTTGTACATGCCGTTCAGCTGGCCGATCAGCACGTGCGATTCGTCGAGCAGCATCAGCGCGTCGGGGGGCAGGTAGTCGACGAGCGTCGGCGGGGGATCGCCGGGCTCCGCCCCCGAGAAATGCCGCGAGTAGTTCTCGATGCCCTTGCAGAAGCCGAGCTCCTGCAACATCTCGAGATCGAAACGCGTGCGCTGTTCGAGGCGCTGCGCCTCGACGAGCTTGCCGTCGCTGTGAAAGAACTCGAGCCGCTCGCGCAGTTCGTCCTTGATCGTCTCGACCGCGCGCATCACGGTATCGCGCGGCGTCACGTAGTGCGACGACGGATACACGGTGAAGCGCGGAATCTTCTGCCGCACACGGCCGGTCAGCGGGTCGAACAGCTGCAGCGTCTCGACCTCGTCGTCGAACAGCTCGACGCGCACGGCCAGCTCGGCGTGCTCGGCCGGGAAGATGTCGATCGTGTCGCCGCGCACGCGGAACGTGCCGCGCTGGAAATCCTGCTCGTTGCGCGTGTACTGCATCGCGATCAGCCGCGCGATCACGTCGCGCTGGCCGAGCTTGTCGCCGGCGCGCAGCGTCAGGATCATCTGGTGGTATTCGGACGGATTGCCGATACCGTAGATCGCCGACACCGTCGCGACGATCACGACGTCGCGGCGCTCCATCAGGCTCTTCGTCGCCGACAGCCGCATCTGCTCGATGTGCTCGTTGATCGACGAGTCCTTCTCGATGAACAGGTCGCGCTGCGGCACGTAGGCTTCAGGCTGGTAATAGTCGTAGTAAGAGACGAAATACTCGACCGCGTTGCGCGGGAAGAACTCCCGGAATTCCGAGTAGAGTTGCGCGGCAAGCGTCTTGTTCGGCGCGAACACGATCGCCGGGCGGCCGAGCCGCGCGATCGTGTTCGCCATCGTGAAGGTCTTGCCCGAGCCCGTCACGCCGAGCAGCGTCTGGAACGACAGGCCGTCCTCGACCCCTTCGACGAGCGTGTCGATCGCGGTCGGCTGGTCGCCTGCGGGCGGATACGGTTGGTACAGCTGGAACGGCGACCCTTCGAAGGTCACGAATTTCGATTCGTCGAGCGCGTCGCCGGTTTCGGCATGATGTTCGGACATGGAATGCGGCCGGAGCGAGGGCAAAAGAGTCATTCTAGCGCTTCGCGGCCGGGCGAACTGCTGTCGGCTCCTGACGCGCGACGGCCGTCGGAAATCGCGGTTCCCGGCCGAATTTCGCCGCCGAAACGCCGCCCCCGCCAGCGCGAATTCGCTACAATGTCAGGCTGCTGCGCTTTCCGGCGTCGTGCCTGCCTGCGCGCGGTCCCCCGCGCCCGCCCCGCCCGTTGAAAGCCTGACCCTCTTTTCACTACTGCCGAATCATCATGTCGCTCTTCTCCGCTGTCCAGCTTGCTCCCCGCGACCCGATCCTGGGCCTGAACGAAGCCTTCAACGCCGATGCGCGTCCGACCAAGGTCAACCTCGGCGTCGGTGTGTACACGAACGAAGAAGGCAAGATCCCGCTGCTGCGCGCGGTTCGCGAAGCAGAGAAGGTGCGCGTTGAAGCGGGCCTGCCGCGCGGCTACCTGCCGATCGACGGCATCGCCGCCTACGATGCGGCCGTGCAGAAGCTGCTGCTCGGCAACGATTCGCCGCTGATCGCAGCGGGCCGCGTGGTCACGGCCCAGGCACTGGGCGGCACGGGCGCGCTGAAGATCGGCGCCGATTTCCTGCGCACCGTGAACCCGAACGTGAAGGTCGCGATCAGCGATCCGAGCTGGGAAAACCACCGCGCGCTGTTCGAAGCGGCCGGCTTCGAAGTCGTTGCGTACCCGTATTACGACGCGGCCACCAACGGCGTGAACTTCGAAGGCATGCTGTCGGCGCTGAACGGCTACGAAGCCGGCACGGTCGTCGTGCTGCACGCGTGCTGCCACAACCCGACCGGCGTGGACCTGACCGAAGCGCAATGGCAACAGGTCGTCGACGTCGTGAAGGCACGCAACCTCGTGCCGTTCCTCGACATGGCCTATCAGGGCTTCGGCGAAAACATCGAGGCCGACGCTGCCGCCGTGCGCCTGTTTGCCGCGGCCGACCTGAACGCATTCGTGTCGTCGTCGTTCTCGAAGTCGTTCTCGCTGTACGGCGAACGCGTCGGCGCCCTGTCGATCATCACGTCGAGCAAGGAAGAAGCGACGCGCGTGCTGTCGCAACTGAAGCGCGTGATCCGCACGAACTACTCGAACCCGCCGACCCATGGCGGCGCCGTGGTCGCAGCGGTGCTCGCATCGCCAGAACTGTACGCTTCGTGGGTGCAGGAACTCGGTGAAATGCGCGACCGCATCCGCGCGATGCGCAACGGTCTCGTCGAGCGCCTGAAGGCAAGCGGCGTCGATCGCGACTTCAGCTTCATCAACGCGCAGCGCGGGATGTTCTCGTATTCGGGCCTGACCTCGGCGCAAGTCGATCGCCTGCGCGACGAGTTCGGCATCTACGCGGTCGGCACGGGCCGGATCTGCGTCGCCGCGCTGAACACGCGCAACCTCGACGCGGTTGCCAATGCCGTTGCAGCTGTCCTGAAGTAAGTCGGCGCCAACGGACGGCAGCCATCACCGGCCCCGTCCTGCTGAAACAAAAAACGCGCTCCTCGGAGCGCGTTTTTTTTGTGCGATTCTCCGGACTTGCCGGGGAATCGTCGCCCGGGCAGCACGTGTCGCGACCGCCCGTGCCGGAAGCCTTTACTGCATGAACCAGCCGTGGCTGACGACGACCGACTGGCCCGTGAGCGCGGCGCTCGGGAACGCCGACAGGAACAGCACCGTCTGCGCGACGTCCTGCACCGTCGTGAACACGCCGTCGACCGTATTGCCGAGCATCACCTTCTTCACCACTTCCTCTTCGCTGATCCCGAGCTCCTTCGCCTGCTCCGGAATCTGCTTGTCGACCAGCGGCGTGCGCACGAAGCCCGGACACACGACGTGCGAGCGCACGTTGTGCTTCGCGCCTTCCTTCGCCAGCACGCGGGCCAGGCCGAGCAGACCGTGCTTGGCCGTCACGTACGCCGACTTCAGCGGCGACGCTTCGTGCGAGTGCACCGAACCCATGTAGATCACGACACCGCCGCGATCGTCCTTGTACATGTGCTTGAGCGCGGCCTTGGTCGTCAGGAATGCCCCGTCGACGTGGATCGCCTGCATCTTCTTCCAGTCGGAGAACGAGTAGTTCTCGATCGGGTTGACGATCTGGATGCCCGCGTTCGACACGAGGATGTCGACCGAGCCGAACGTTTCGGCCACCTTGTCGATACCGCTGTTCACGGCTTCCTCGTTCGTCACGTCCATCGCGACGCCGATCGCCTTGCCGCCCGCCTTGACGATCTCGTCGGCAACGGCGTTCGCGCCGTCCTGGTTCAGGTCGGCGATCGCGACGGCCGCGCCCGCTTTCGCGAGCTCGAGTGCGATTTCCTTGCCGATGCCGCTCGCGGCGCCCGTGACGACTGCGGTCTTGCCATTCAGATCTGCTGCCATGTCCGTCTCCTCCCGTTGTCGGATCGAAAAAGTACGTGCCCGTCACCTCGGCGTTCATCGCATGATCGACGCGACGGGCCAGCCGCCATTGTGCACGATCGGCCCCGCCGTTCGCGCGCAAAACGTCTAAGCTTAAGGTCGGTTCTGTCACGCAGGAGATTCGCATGCACTATCGACGGCTAGGCCGCTCCGGCCTGCAGATCAGCGAGCTTTCGCTCGGCTCGTGGGTGACGTACGGCAACCAGGTCGACCAGCGAGTTGCGCGCGAATGCCTCGCCGCGGCACGCGACGCGGGCGTCAATTTCTTCGACAACGCCGAGGTGTACGCCGGCGGCAAATCCGAGGAAATCATGGGTCATGCGCTCAAGTCCCTCGATTGGCCGCGTGTCAGCTATATCGTGTCCACCAAGTTCTTCTGGGGACTCGCCGAAGCGCCGAACCAGTATCACACGCTGAACCGGAAATACCTGCTGAACGCCATCGACGGCTCACTGCGCCGGCTTCAGCTCGACTACGTCGATCTCGTCTATTGCCATCGCCCCGATCCGAACACGCCGATCGAGGAAACCGTCTGGGCAATGAGCGACATGATCGTGCGCGGCAAGGCGCTGTACTGGGGCACGTCGGAATGGAGCGCCGACGAGATCCGTGCTGCCTGCGAGATCGCCGAACGGCACCACCTGCACAAGCCGGTTGTCGAGCAGCCGCAGTACAACCTGTTCCATCGCACGCGGGTCGAAAAGGAATATGCACGGCTCTACGACGACTACGGTCTCGGCCTCACGACCTGGAGCCCGCTGGCATCGGGCCTGCTCACCGGCAAGTACCGTAACGGCGTACCGCCCGGCAGCCGCGCGCAGTTACAGGGGTACGACTGGATGCGCGACCGCCTGACCGACCAGGCCGCCAACGACATCGTCGAACGGCTCGGCGAAATTGCGACGGAGCTCGGCTGCAGCACCGGCCAGCTCGCGATCGCGTGGGTGCTCGCGAATCCTCACGTGAGCTCGGTCATCACGGGCGCGTCGCGGATCGAGCAGATCGGCGACAACATGCGCGCGCTCGACGTTGCCTCGAAGCTGACACCGGATGTGAAACAACGCATCGAAGAGGTGGTCGGCGATGCGTACGAATGAGGCGATGCACGGCCACTCGCGTACAATACGCGGCCCGTATCAGCGCCCGGCCTGACGGCCACGCACGATCGACCGCTTTCATCGATTCACCTTTCGTTTCAGGCAGCCCGCCATGCTCAGTTATCGTCACGGTTTTCACGCAGGCAACCACGCGGACGTGCTCAAGCACGCCGTCGTCGTCCAGCTGCTGCGCTACCTGAACAAGAAAGACAAGTCGTACTGGTACATCGACACACATGCAGGTGCCGGCGTGTACTCGCTGCGCGACGGTTACGCGGCAAAGACGTCGGAATTCGACACCGGCATCGGCCGGCTGTGGAACGAAAAGAACCTGCCGGAAGCGCTGGGCGACTATGTGGATGAAGTCCGCGCGCTGAACGACGACGGTGAACTGCGCTTCTACCCGGGGTCCCCGTACATCGCATGGCGATCGATGCGCGAGCAGGACCGGATGCGGCTGTTCGAAATGCACACGACGGAAATCGACGTGCTGCGCCACAATTTCCGCGATGCGGGGCGACGCGCGATGATCTTTGCCGGAGACGGCTTCGAAGGCATCAAGGCGCTGCTGCCGCCGCCGCCGCGACGCGCTCTCGTGCTGATCGACCCGTCCTACGAGGACAAGAAGGATTACGCGCGCACGGTGACTTGCGTGACGGAGTGTCTGAAGCGTTTCGCGACGGGCTGCTATGCCGTCTGGTACCCGCAGGTGACGCGAACGGAATCGCAGCGCTTTCCCGAGCAGTTGAAGCGCCTGCAACCGAACAACTGGCTGCACCTGACACTGACGGTGTCGAATCCGCCCACTGACGGGCTCGGTCTCTACGGCAGCGGGATGTTCATCCTGAATCCGCCGTATACCCTCGCCCAGAGCATGAACGAGGCACTGCCCTATCTGGTCGAGATGCTGGGACAGGATAGCGGCGCCCGCTGCCAGATCGAGCACCGCGGAAACTGATCGCGCGACTGCGCGTTACGGCTGCGGTCTGGGTGCAAGCCTTGGCTGGTTGGCCGGCTGCCCACCCCACGCGGGTACATTGATATACGGCGCGACGAACAGCGGAACCGACGTGTTCGGCGCCTGCCCGGCCGGAACTCGCATGCCTGCCGGCTCGACGATCGGCTCAGGAGACAACGGCGCCGTCTGCAGCACCAACCCGCCCTTGCCGTCCTGGATGCCGCGTTGCGTATCGAGAATCAGCGGTTTGGACGATGTCGCGGCAGCGGCCGCGAGTCCATGGACAAGCGCCACCGCGCCGAGAACGAGACGCGCGCGGGTACTGCGACGCACATCGAGACGCAAACGCATGATCGTGTCCTTCGGGATGAAAAGCAGGCCCATACCATAGCGCTGCACTGATGATTGCGCCAGATCCGGCGCACAAAAAAACAAAGCCCCGTCAATACGGGGCTTGCTTATCGTTCGGTGCCACGTGGCACCTGACGGTGACTCCGATTACAGCGAGTAGCCGTTGGTTTCGAGCGAGCGGATACGGCTTTCGAGCTGGACGATGTCCGACGACGTGGCGAGGTAAGCCTCACGGCGTTCACGTTCTGCGGATTCGAACCAGTTGCTCAGCTTTTCAACGATGTAGGCGATCATGACGTTCTCCAAGGAAGGGGGACCCCTGGTGAATCGAGATTCAGGGATTTCCCGTATAGGGTTATCCCGAATTATAGCGATGCCGCACCAAGATGCTAGTGAAATACTTGCATGGAAGCCATTCCCATTTGGAATGGCCGAACGTCAATTTCACGTAACATATTGATTTTTATGGAAATCGATTCGAGGCCCGTCTTGAGCCTCGAGTACGTGCACTAATTTGGTTCACTGACGGGGTCGGATAGACGCGCCAAAATCGGGCATTCTGGACGCCCATCACCATGACAGTGCGCAGCAAGATCGGCCAGCGTGTCGCGCATGTCGCTCAGTTCCGCGATGCGCTTGTCGAGTTCGGCCACGTGCTCGAGCGCGATCGACTTCACTTCTGAGCTCGCGCGGGAACGATCTTGCCAGAGCGTTAGCAGCTTGCGGATGTCCTCGACGAGAAAGCCTAGGCGTCGCGCCTGACGGATGAAGCGCAGGATATGAATTTCGTCCGCGCCGTAGATCCGGTAGCCGGCGTCGGTACGTTTGCTCGGCGCAAGCAGGCCAACCTGTTCGTAGTACCGGATCATTTTTGCGCTGACTCCGGATTCGCGCGACGCGTCGCCGATATTCATTCCCGCCCTCTCCATCAAGCCCTGGTTTCGAACATGAACGTCGACGAGTGCAATCGCCGGCGCCGCTTCGATCGTATCAAATCGCGTGGTTTCGTTTCGGGGCAGGGTTTGACTGCAGGATTGCAGCTGAGTGATCGGGCCGGCGCGCCAGGTAGAGGGGATGAATAACGTGCCCTTTCTCCAAACGCAGATATATTTTCGTCGCCGAAATGCAAAAACCCCCGCCTTTCGGGCGGGGGTTTCTGGCTTAGGGAGCCTGACGATTACCTACTTTCACACGGGAATCCGCACTATCATCGGCGTAGAGTCGTTTCACGGTCCTGTTCGGGATGGGAAGGGGTGGGACCGACTCGCTATGGTCATCAGGCAA